>NZ_CAMQZG010000028.1 GCF_947039605.1 uncultured Clostridium sp. | reverse complement strand
AAGCATAAAAACAAGCATAATGACTTAGAAAATAAGGATGCTAATAAAGATAAGAATGAAAAAAAATCTGAAAAAATAGAGCACAAAAGTTCAGGAGAGAAAAAAGAAAAAACTAAAGCAGAACTCGCAGGGGAAACTTTTTATGAAAAACCTATAAAGGGATATAAAAATTGTAAGCCTGTTCAAAGTACAACTAAACAATATTATTTAGATAAAGGATATATTGATTTTTTAGTTCAGTATGAGGGTGATATTGTTGGGAGGATTGAAAAATATAATGATTTTGCATCTGCATTTACAATAGATGAAAGTTATGCAATAGTTTCTGCAGTTCAAAGTAGAGTTGGGTTTATAACTAATCTACCTGAAATTATTTATGTAGATAGTGGTGGAGTATATACTATTGAGAAGATTACCCCTACAGAAGCATCAAAGGCTATGAGTTTTCAGTATAATCCTTATTTGAATTTAACTGGTCAAGGGACTTTAATTGGAATTATAGATACAGGGATAGATTATCTTAATAATGAATTTATAAAAGAAGATGGTACAAGCAATATAGTTAGGATTTGGGACCAAAGCCAAGAGGAGATTAATACGAGTGATGAAGTTGTTTTTGGTGTGGAATATAAAAAAGAAGATATTGATAAAGCATTACAACTTAAAGCACAAGGTAAAGACCCTCATTCTTTAGTTAGTGTAATTGATAGAAATGGACATGGAACATCTATTGCAGGTTTAATTGCAGGTAGAGGAAATGAGAGTGCTACTAAAGGGATTGCTATGGATGCGAGTATTGCAATGGTTAAGTTAAAGCCGGCAGATGAGGGCTTCAAAAAGTTTTATGCTAGTAATAAATATACGGAGTATCAATATAGGAATACTGATATTCTTCTAGGAATTAGATATTTATTTGGAGTTGCAAAAGAATTAGATAGGCCTATGGTAATTTATATACCTTTAGGGACAACTGTTGGGGGGCATGATGGAAGTTCTGTAATAGAAAGGTATATTGATGATTTATCTGATTCTAGTGGGATATTATTTGTGACATCTACTGGAAATGAAGGGATTGGAGAAAATCATACATCAGGAAAGATTGAAAAAGTTGGTGATAAAAAGAATATAGAATTAGAGGTTGGAGAGAATCAAGATTCTATTTTTATGACGATATATGCGAGTGCTCCAGATAAGCTTGGAATTTCGGTTACTTCACCCTCAGGAGATTTATTTGAAAATATAAATCCTAAGCAGAAAAATGGAGTTAATCTTAATTTTATTTATGAAGGTACTAGCATGACTATTTTATTTATTGAACCATCAGAACTTACAGGAGATCAAGTTATAGTTATTACGGCTGAAAATTTGAGACCGGGAATTTGGAGTTTTGAACTTATAGGTGAGTATATTGTTCATGGAAATTATGATTCATGGCTTTTGCAAAGAGAGCTTTTAGATACAAATACTAAGTTTTTAACTCCAACACCAAATACTACAATGACAATTCCATCAACAGCTTATAATATTATAAAAGTTTCTAGCTACAATCAAAATAATAATGCTTTAGTTTCAAGTTCTGGGAGAGGACAGACAAGAGATGGAAGGCAATGCCCACTTATTGCAGCAGGGGGAGTTCAAGCAATTCTTGGAGCACCAGGAAATTCTAAAAAAATGATGTCAGGTGGAAGTGTTGCTGGAGCTGTAGTTGCAGGGTGTTGTCTTCAACTTTTGCAGTGGGGGATAGTTGATGGAAATGATAGAAGTATGTATGCTACAAAAGTTCAAAGTTATTTGATGAGGGGGACTAATCAAAGAAGTGGTGATAAGTATCCTAATAATCAAGTTGGGTATGGAACCATAGATATGAAAGAGCTGTTTAATAATATGAGTGGGTCTGCACTTGGAAGTCCTAAAGATTTTTCAGATGCTGAATTTGGAATTAAACATCTTACTAGGAGTGAAAATATGAAAAATAAGGAGTTGTCTGAAAAGGAATTTAACTATGGAAAGTTATTTATTAGAAACTCAGAAGATTAATCACTCTTAAAATTAAAGTGCATAAGATAAATAGATAAAAATTTTTAGGGGATAGAAATTTGAGTAAAAAAGGTAGACTTAAATGTGAGTGTTATAATGGCAATTCTATAGAGCCACTTATTAATGCAAAAATAACTTTAAGTGATGATAATAAATCTATAAATAAGGTTATTTATACTAATAGTTCAGGAGGGACAGAGCCTATAATTCTTGATACACCAGATATTTTAGCTTCTCAAAAACCAGGCTCAACACCTTATAGCTTATATAATATTTTAGTGGAGAGAGATGGTTTTGCACCGCTTCAGGTAAATGGAGTACAAATCTATCCAAATAGAATAGGTATTCAAACTTGTAATATGACACAAACAGATCAAAGATGTGATAGAGCAGATGTTATAAATATAAAACCTAACAGACTTGTGGGGGGGGATTTTCCAAAAAAAATTCCAGAAGATGAAGTTAAACCTCTTCCAAAACCTTCTGATACGGTTGTTTTGCCAGAGCCAGTAATACCACAGTATATTGTGGTTCACACAGGGACTCCCAATGATACAGGAGCACCAAACTATACTGTGGCTTATAAAGATTATATTAAAAATGTCGCTTCAAGTGAAATTTTTGCTACTTGGCCAGCAGCTACAATTAGAGCTAATGTATATTGCATAGTTTCTTTTACTTTGAATAGAATTTATACAGAATGGTATAGAGGTAAGGGCAAAAACTTTGATATTACAAATGTAACTGCTTATGACCAAGCTTTTGTTTATGGAAGAACTATTTATGACAATATTAGTGATGTTGTAGATCAGCTTTTTGCTACTTTTGCAAAAAGATATAGTCAAAAGCAACCATTACTAACTCAGTACTGTAATGGAACAACTTCAAAATGTCCAGGGTGGCTTACTCAGTGGGGAAGCAAATATCTTGGAGATCAAGGAAAAACACCTTATGAAATTTTAACTCATTATTATGGGTATGATTTAGACCTCATAACAGCTAAAAAAGTTAAAGGGATTCCAAAATCTTTTCCAGGATATGCATTAAAACTTCATTATACAGGTGAACCTGTTAGGACTATACAAACACAATTAAATGCAATTTCACAGAATTTTCCTTACATAGGTAAGGTAGCAATTGATGGTATTTATGGACAGGGTACTCTAGAGGCAGTTAAGAGATATCAACAAACATTTAACCTTCCTGTGACTGGTATAGTTAATTATGGGACATGGTATTCAATTTCTAATAGCTATGTTGGAGTTACTAAAATTGCAGAACTTAGAGGCAGTGATGATTTAGATGAACATGGAATCTTTATTCCACCTATAATGACTGATTTTGCAGAGAATGTACCAAGAATAGAATATTAAAAAATAAGGGATGTGCTTTGACTAGCACATCCCTTTATATAAATTAAAAGTGAATTATAAATTAGTGTCCTTTCTTTAGGAAGAATCTAAAGCATTGGAATATAAATACCAAACTTAGACATCCAAAGATAGGATAGATAGTTTCTATAAGGTTAGAAAAACCAAATTGTGATATAGGAATTGCAAGTAGAACTATTCCTACAACAGCTTTTTTAAAATCTATGTTAAATGTTTGTTTTAGAGTTTGTCCTATTGAATAAACATCTGAAACTTCTGTAGAAAACATTTCTGCAAGAATTATTCCAAGAAGCATTATTTGAATAGGCTTACCAAATCTATCAGCTACATATAAAAGTGGAATTTCATACTCATAAATATATGGTTGATTGACTAAAAGTATAAGGTTTATGGCTATACATAGGAATGTTAAAATTCCAGCACCAAGACAAATACCTTTAAGCATGGTTTTTCTATTACCGTATTTTGTACTTATTGGGACAATCACTCCTGTGCAACACAAAACATTATAGCCAGCATAAAGAATTGTAGAAACTACCCAGCCACTTGAAGTATTAGATTCTGTTCTAAGAATTTCTAATGGATTTAAACTTTGACCAGAGAAAAATACATAAAGTATTGTAAGTGTTGAGATTACAAATATAAGTGCAGGAACTATAATTCCATTTATCTCTACAAGGCCATTTGTTCCTCTTAGTAATATTAAAATTGCTATAGTTGCCATTATAAGTGTTCCTATTATTTTTGGTATCCCAAAGAACTGATTTATAATTGCCCCACTTCCGGCAAGTATTATTGATGCACTACACATTAAGTAGATTGTAGTTACAATTCCTGTGAGTTTTCCAAATATATTAGGGCTTACAAGGTTCATAACATCACTATAAGATTCTAGTTTGTTTTCTATACTAATTTTTGAAATTATAGAGCAAAGTAGCATATAAAATAATCCTGTAAATATAATTCCAAATACACTTCTAACACCATAAGTTGTAAAGAACTCTGTTATTTCCTTACCTGAAGCAAGTCCTGCCCCAACTATTGTACCTATAAAAATCGTAGCTATTTGAAAGACTTGTTTTGCATCTTTCAATTTAATTCCCCCTTGATAAAGTATTACTACTCTAAATATACAATTACATAATTATCTTTATTCTTATTTTTTGTAAATAGTTTAAATTTTAGGAAGAAAAATTTTATGTATATCTAATATTGATTTATATTTTGGAAAATATGTACCTTAAAAGTGTAGTATAATAGAGTAGTTTAATAGAATAATAGATTCGAGTTTTGCTTAGAATCTTTGCATAAAGGTAAATAGAAAATAGAAAATAGAGATAAACACAAAGGAAGGTTTTTATATGATGAATGAAGATAAAAAATGGGGAGATAAAAGGTATAATAGCTTTAACTATTTCCTAAGAGATAAATTTGGTTCAAAAGTTTTTAAGATTAGTTTAGATGGTGGTTTTACTTGCCCGAATAGAGATGGTAAAGTTGCTAGAGGTGGTTGTACTTTTTGTAGTGCTAGAGGGTCAGGAGATTTTGCAGGTGAGAGAATTGCACCAATAAATGAGCAGTTTGAAGATGTTAAAATCATGATGAAGAAAAAGTGGAAATCAGCAGATAAGTATATTGCTTACTTCCAAGCTTACACAAATACATATGCACCAATTGATGAGCTTAGACAAAAATATGAGGAAGCTATTTCAAAAGAGGGTGTTGTTGCACTTGCTATAGGGACTAGACCTGATTGTATAAGTGAAGAGGTTCTTGATTTACTTGAAGAGATAAATAAGAAAGTTTATGTATGGCTTGAAATTGGACTTCAGACAATACACCAAGAAACAGCGAATGCTTTTAATAGAGGGTATGAGCTTGAAGTTTTTGATAAGGCTGTTGAAGGGTTAAAAAGTAGAGGTATAGACGTTGTTGTTCACTCAATCTTTGGACTTCCAGGAGAAACTAAAGAGATGATGATGGAAACTGTTGACTATATAGTTAAGAAAGATGTTAGGGGAATTAAGTTCCACCTTCTTCACCTTATGGAGAATACAGTTATGGTTAAGGATTATGAAGAGGGAAGACTTAAATTCTTAACACAAGAAGAGTATATAGATTTAATTTGTGAGGGTATTTCAAGAATACCTGAAGATTTAGTAGTTCATAGACTTACAGGAGATGCCCCAAGAGATTTACTTATAGGGCCAATGTGGAGTTTAAAGAAATGGGAAGTTCTAAATGATATTGATAAGACATTAGAAGATAGAGGGATTTATCAAGGTAAAACTTATAATCCTAATAAATAGAATTTAAAGGGAGGTATGCGAAGTGATTTGCATATCTCTTTTTTCATTTAACTTAATTGTATGTTAAAATTATTTTATAGATAATCAAAAGATAAATGGGGGCGTTAAAATGAAAATAGATGTAGTTATATCAGCTGATTATATTAATCAGGATTTGCTAAAAGGTAAGTCAGTAGTAGTTATAGATATGCTAAGAGCAACTTCTGTAATTACAACAGCACTTGCAAATGGGGCAAAAGAAGTTATTCCAACTTTAACTGTTGAGGAAGCTTTTGAAATTAAAAATAATATTGGTAGTAATGTTATTTTAGCTGGGGAAAGACAAGCTAAAAAAGTTGAAGGATTTGATTTATCAAATTCACCACTTGAGTTTAAGTCTGAAATTGTAAAAGATAAAATTGTTGTTTTAAGCACAACTAATGGGACAAGAGCTTTAACTCTTTCAAGTAAAGGTGATAGAGTATTTGTTGCTAGTGTTTTAAATGCTAAGATGGTTGCTAAAAAACTTTTAGAAGTTGGTAAAGATATAGTATTTATTAATGCAGGAACTAATGGAAACTTTTCAACAGATGATTTTATCTGTGGAGGATATGTTGTTTCTGAATTGTGTAAAGAGATAAGCTGTGACTTAACAGATATAGCTAAAATATCAAAAGAAATATACGAAAATAATTCTAATATCAGAGAGTATGTAAAAAAGGCTACTCATTATGAAGTCCTTAAGTCATTAGAACTTGAGGCTGATATAGATTTTTGTTGTAAAAAAGATATATTTGATATTGTACCTGAATTTATTGACGGAAAATTGAAATAAATATTTAATTAAGATAAAAGAAATTTAGGTTATAATGAATTTATATAAAATAAGATGAAATTTTAGGAGGGTATTTAATGTTTTTAAATGCGTTAAACAAGAAAGAATCAGTAGCTTTTGTAAATTTAATATCAGAGTTTGCAATAGCAGACCATAAGTTAAACTTAGAAGAGAAAGCTCTAATAGAAGAAGCTTGTGAAGAAATGGGACTTGCTGATGATGGTTTAGAGTCAATGGAACTTGAAGAGGCTATAAAAGCCTTTAAAGATAGTTCAGAGAGAGTTAAAAGAATAATTTATTTTGAGTTAACAAGATGTGGTCTTGTTGATGAGAGTTATGATATGACAGAAGTTGAGTTTTTAAATAATATTTCAGAAGAGTTAAATATAGCAAGAGCAGATAGATTTGCATTTGCAGGATATTTCTTTAAATATACAGATACAGACAGATTAAATTCAGATGAGGCAAGATCAGATGCCGCTGCAATTATAGATCATAGAAGATAATTTTTACTAGAGAAGATAGACTTAATTGTTTAGCTTCTTTTTTTTATATTGAATTTTAAAAAAATGGTATATAATGGAATCATAAGGTTTGAGGAGTGATAAATATGGAGTTTAAAAAGGTAAGCAATAGGTCTTGGTTAACTTTATTTGGGTTATATATGCTAGGGAATTTTATTGTTCAGGTCTTTTTTAAGGAGACTTTTATAGCAGATATTCCACTGTTAGGATTTGTTTTATTATTTGCTTTTTATGTAGTAGCTAATAAAGTTATTAATAAGTATTGGCCATAAATTAATTAAAGTTAAGGGGGTGATAGTAGTGTTTTTACTTGATATTGCAATTGCTATGATAATATTTTTTGCAACTCAGAAGTTAATTTATACGGAGAGTGTTTTAGCAAAAATAAAAAAATCTAAGTTTTCAAAACAAAAATATTTAGTAATAAGAACTGTTGTAATAGCAGGTGGTTTGGTGGTAATAAATATTTTGCTTATAAATGTGAATATGTATTTTTTAATACCATATATATTTATGTTTCTTGTAACAGTAGGTATTGAAATGAATAAGATTAGTAAAGAGATAGGTTAAAATAAGATATGAGTATAAAGTCTTAGTTATAAAAAATAACTAGGACTTTTTTGTATTAATAATTCTAAAAGTGATAAGATAAACTTAAAGAGAGATATATTTAGGGAAGAGGTGAATTTTATGAAAAGAAATGCAGCACAAAGAGAGTTTAAAAAGCTTCAAGGTCAGTTCAAAAAGATAGAAGAAATAGCTTATAATTCTGGGATAAAAGCATTGATTGAACAGGATATTTCTGTGAGAAAAAAACTTCAAGTTATTTTAGAGATAGAGGAATTTAATCTTAAAGGGTATGAAGATTTATATGAGGGGTATTTAGGGCTTTTAACTCATATTTCTAATAGAATTTTAGATGATTTTAATAAGAAAAATGATAGTCATTTTAAGTTTAAGGACGTAGTTAGAGAAAATTATAAAAATCTTATAAATTCAGGGATTAGAACAGTTTTAACTAAGGAGTATATTCCAAAAGTTATAGCAGAGGAATTTGATGATGCTTTTCCTGATAATCCAAAGGATGAATATCATTTAGCTAGAAGAATGCCAAGAAAGTTCTTTATCCATTTAGGTGATACAAATACAGGCAAAACTTATAATGCTATGCAAAGGCTAAAAGAAGCTAAAAAAGGGATATACTTATCTCCACTTAGGATTCTTGCTTTAGAAATCTATGAAAGACTAAATAAAGAGAATGTTGTTTGTAATCTTTCAACTGGTGAGGAAGAATATTTAAAGGATAATGCGACGCATGTGAGTTGTACTATTGAGAAGGCTAATATTAAAAAGCAGTATGATATTGCAGTTATTGATGAGATTCAGATGATTGATGATATGCAAAGGGGAGATGCTTGGACTAGGGCAGTTCTTGGACTTCCAGCAAGTGAGATTCATATTTGTGGTGCTTTAAACAGTAAAAAACTGCTTACTAAAATTCTTGATGCTTGTGGTGAGGAGTATGAAATTAAAGAGTATGTTAGACGTGTACCTCTTGAAATTGAGACAAAACCTTTTAGTATAAATGATGCCCTAGAGGGTGATGCTATAGTTCTTTTTTCTAAGAAAAAGGTGCTTGAAACTGCACAGACTTATTCAAAGATGGGAATTAAGGCAAGTATAATTTATGGTGATTTACCACCAGAGGTTAGAAAAAAACAGTACGAACAGTTTATAAATAAAGAAACTAAGATTATTATTACAACAGATGCTATTGGAATGGGAGTAAATCTGCCTATTAGAAGAGTTGTATTTTTAAATACTAAAAAGTTTGATGGTGAGGAGTTTAGAGAACTTAAATCACAAGAAGTTAAGCAAATTGGTGGTAGGGCTGGTAGAAAAGGAATTTATGAAACTGGCTATATAGCAACTATTCAGGGTTGGAGTAACTTTGTGAGAGAGAGAATAGAGGAAGTTGATGATGTTATAAAATCAGCAGTTCTTGGACCATCAGAGGCTATTTTAACTGTTGAGGGGCTTAGACTTCGTGAGAAACTTGCACTTTGGAAAGAGAAAGATACAAAACAAGATTATTATAGAAAGATGGATATTACAGAGTATCTATTGGTGCTTGATAAGGTTAAAAAGTATAAACTTACAGATAAAATTGAGTGGAAACTTTTAAAGGTAGCTTTTGATGTTTCACAGGATGATTTAGTAAATACATTTTTAAATTTTATTGATGAAGTATTTATTTTAAAATATGATGCACTTTTAAAACCTCAATGTTTAAGTGAGAACCTTACAGAATTAGAGTTTTACTATCAAAAGGTTAATATGTATTATTCATTCTCTAAAAACTTTAATTTAAAGATTGATATGGATTGGGTGGTATCAGAAAGAATGAGAGTTAGTGAGGAGATAAACAAGATTTTACTTGGATTATAGATAAAAATAAAGCAAAGAAGCACCTTTAGAGTAAGGTAGTTCTTTGCTTTATTCTATTTAGTGAATGAATTTATAATCATTCCAATAATTACAATGATGACTCCAACTAAGGCTAGTCCAGTTGGAAGACTTGATCCAATGAAAAGCATAGAACCTATTATAGTGAAAATAACAGTTCCCGCCTGAGTAGCTTCAACTCCTGCAAGTAATGACAGGTTATGTTTTGCTTTATCTGTTGCAAAGAAGAATAAAACAGTAGCTATAACACCAGAGAATATTGCAAGTATAAGGGCTTGTACAATGCTTTCTTTAGATAAAGCACCAGAATTATTGTAGCCTACGAATGCAAAGATTATTGCAAGTGGCATACTTACAAGTGCAACTCCAAAAGAACGTTGAAAACTATTTATATCTTTTCCAAAGGTAGCCATAAGTTTTCTATTTCCAAGAGGATAAAGAAAAGCAGCAATTATAACTGGTACAAATCCTTTTAGCATTTCTATTAATGTGATTGACTGAGATTCTGAGTATTGCATTAGTAAAACTCCAACTAAAACTATTCCAGAAACAAATAATCTTTTAAGTGGAATTTTACCTCTTATTTCTTTTTCACCATCAGAAGTTTTTACAATAGTGAAAAATAGTGGTGATAAAAGTAGTCCTGCAATTATAGTTGTTTGCCAAGTCCCTGAAACAAGCCAAGCAGGAGAAAATTCAGTAGCAAAACTTAGTAGTGAGTAAAAACCTATTCCAGCAAGGTTTCCCCAAAGCATCCAAGTCCAAAAATTATTTTTAATAGATGAAAGTATACCTTTAAGTTCTTTTCTGAAAAATACAATTAGAAATAAAAATGGAATTGCGAAAACAAATCTTAATGATGATGTCCATGCCCAGTTAGCACCACCA
This sequence comes from uncultured Clostridium sp., assembly GCF_947039605.1. Taxonomy (GTDB): domain Bacteria; phylum Bacillota; class Clostridia; order Clostridiales; family Clostridiaceae; genus Sarcina. Next base: position 35,621 of record NZ_CAMQZG010000028.1, on the reverse strand, counting down.
ACTCCCATTATTTTAGTTACAACAAAAGTTGCAGAGAAGAATATAGATGAAATTAACCCAATTAATATAGCGACCATAAAATAACCCCCAATAATTTATTTTTCTTAATGTATATAATAATATACCTTTGATTAATACTTGTAAAGTATAATATACAAAATAATACTTAATGTATATTATAATTTACATTTAAATTGAGTTTTAGGTTGAAAAGATATATTATAGATATAAGAAGAGTTTGAAGTTTAAAAATAAGGAGAAATTAAATGATATTAGAAGAATTGTCATCTCAAAATTTTATATCAAGTATGGGAAAAGTCGTAAAGACAGTTAGATTAGAGCAAAATCTGAGTTTAGAAGAACTTGCTAAAAGAACAGGAGTAAGTAGACTTACACTCGCAAAAATAGAACATGGTGATGCTAATCCATCTATAAATATTATGTGGAAAATATGCAATACGTTATCTATCCAATTTACTGATTTATTTGATGTGAATGAAGAGATAGTTATGTCTAAAGCATCAGAAAGTCAAGGGATAGAAGCTGATGATAAGTCATTTAGAATAGAGTTTATGTTTAGAGAAGAAAGTAAAAGTCCTACGGAGTTTTTTAGAATATATCTATCTAAAAGCAAATCAATTTTAACAGAGAAACATAATAAAGGGTGTGTTGAGGTAGCTACTGTTATGAGGGGAAAGGTATTAATTAAAGTTGAGGATGAAGAATTTATTTTAAATGAATTTGATTCTTTAAAGTTTAATGCTGATAAAAATCATGAGTATAAAAATATTTCAGATGGTGAAGCTGTGATAAATACAAGTGTAATTTATAATAAATAACATTAATTGATGGTAGAAAAAACCAATTGAGGGTAGAATAAGAGTATAAAGTAAATTAAATTGGAGGATTTTAAGATGTTTAATAAATTTGCAGCAGATGCACTTGGTTTATCAGATATAGGGAAGATTATAGATTCAAAAGATTTTGATAAAGTAGAGTCGGATGATTATATTTTTAGTGAAGATGGAGAGAAGATATTCTTTCTTATAAAATCAAAGTCAGATGAATATTGTTTTACAGATAGAGCACTAATTCATGTTGATGGTGCTAGTGCAATTAGTAAAAAGAAAAATCTTTATAGATATGAGTACTTTTTACATGCAATATCAGAGGTTACACTTGAAACAGCAGGAACTATTGATTTAGATGTTGAAATTAAGTTTAGTGTTGGAGAAAAATATCTTTCAATTGATGTTGATAAAAAGCAACTAGAACAGTTAAAAGATTTATATAAAGCTCTTTTTGCAATATCAATGACTCAAAGAAGTAATAGAATTTATTTAGAAGAAAGTCATAAAAGTTTAGATATTGCAGTTAAATCTTTAGCAAATGCTAGAAATAATACTCAAAATATGGGTGTGGATTTTAAGAATATAAATGAATATGCTTTTAGTTGGATGAATGCTAATAGAGATGCATTTACAAAGAAAGATTATTCAGATATTTTTGAAAAATATCTGAATAACTAAAAAAAGGCAGCCGTAATGGTTGCCTTTTAAGATTAAAATAAAGCGACTAAGATAGAACCTACTCCAATCATTATAACTCCAAGCATAGCTTTTATTGATAAAGTTTCCTTAAAGAATAAAAATGCTATAACTACAGTTAAAACAACTGATAACTTATCTATTGGTGCAACCTGAGTTACCTTTCCATGCTTTAAAGCTATATTCATAAACCACCATGATAGTGCCCCACAAATACCTGTTAAAACTAAATATATTAAATCTTTTTTATGAGTTAAAAGGTCACCCATACTAGAAAAATCACCTTTAAAACTTGAAACGGCTATAAAAAATATTGCCATTATAATTGCTTTGATTGTCCCAGCTAGTGAGGGACTAAGGTTATGAACCCCAAGTTTTGTAAATATAGTTGCGAAACTTGCTGTCAATGCTGCAAGTAATGCGTAAATTAACCATGTCATAAATATTACCTCCGTATTAAAAACATTCTCTACTATACTCCTTTTAAACTAGCTTGTACATAATTTTGCTAGTAGAAATATATAGAAACACACATATATATGTTATTATTGAAGATAGAATTATTGTTAGAAAAGGATGATGAAAATGAATTTAATTACACTTGAAAATATAAGTAAAAGTTTCTCTGAGAGAATTTTACTAGATAAAATATCAATTGGTATCAATGATACTGATAAAATTGGAATTATCGGAGTGAATGGAGCTGGAAAGTCTACATTCTTAAAGATAGTTGCAGGCGTAGAAGAAGTAGACGCGGGAACTGTTGTAAAGGGAAATAGAGTTAGAATAGAGTATCTTTCACAGAATCCAGATTACGATGAAAATGCTACTGTTATAGAACAAGTTTTTAAAGGTAACTCACCTGAAATGAAAGTTTTAAGAGAGTATCAAAGCGTTTTAGATGAGCTTGAGAAAAATTATGATGATGAAAAGGTACATACAAAACTTATAGATATCCAAGTTAAGGTTGATGCTTTAAATCTTTGGGGAATTGAAGCAGAGGCTAAAATGGTTTTAACAAAGCTTGGAGTTAATGATTTCTCAGCTAAGGTTTCAACACTTTCAGGAGGGCAAAGAAAGAGAATAGCACTTTCTTCAGCACTTATAACTCCTTGTGAGTTATTAATCTTAGACGAGCCTACTAACCATCTTGATAATGCTACAATTTCATGGCTTGAGGAATATCTTAATGCTAGAAAAGGTGCTCTTTTAATGATTACTCACGATAGATATTTCCTTGATAGAGTTACTAATAGAATTCTTGAAGTTGATAGAGGTAGAGTATTCAGTTATGATGGTAACTACTCAATTTTCCTAGAGAAAAAAATGGAAAGAGTAGATAGAGAAAGAACTGTTGAGAGCAAAAGACAAAGTCTTCTAAAAAAAGAACTTGCTTGGGTTAGAAAAGGTGCGAAAGCTAGAACTACAAAACAAAAAGCTAGAATTCAAAGATATGATGATCTTGCAAGTCAGGAGAATTTCAAAGAATATGAAAATGTTGAAATTTCAGTAATGGGAACAAGACTTGGTAAAAAAATTCTAGAATTCCATGGAATTTCAAAGTCATTTGATGATAGAGAACTTATCAAAGATTTTAACTATATAGCTGTTAAGCAAGATAGAATTGGTATTGTTGGAGAGAATGGAATGGGAAAATCAACATTAATCAAAATGATTAATGAAGAGATGCTTCCAGATACAGGTGAAATCATAAAGGGTGAAACTGTTAATATTGGATACTTCTCACAAGATAGTGATGAAATGAATCCAAATATGAGAGCTATAGATTATATTAGAGAAGTTGCAGAATTTATTTCAACAGAAGATGGAACTAAAATTTCAGCTGGTGAAATGTGTGAGAGATTCTTATTTGATGGAACAATGCAGTATACACTTATAGAAAAATTATCAGGTGGAGAAAGAAGAAGACTTCAGCTTTTAAGAGTTCTTATGGGTGGACCTAATGTGCTTCTATTTGATGAGCCAACTAATGACCTTGATATCGAAACTCTTCAAATATTAGAAGATTATCTTGATGGATTTGGTGGAGTTGTTATGGTTGTATCTCACGATAGATATTTCCTTGATAGAGTTTGTAGAAAAGTATTTGCTTATGAAGGAAATGCTGTAATTAGAGAGTATACAGGGAATTATAGCGATTATTTAATTTGCAAAGAAATTGAAGATTTAAATAAAAAAGAAGAAATAATTTTAAAAGAGAAAAAAGATAGTAAGAAAGATAGTAAAAAAACTAAGTTTTCATACAAAGAACAAAAAGAGTATGATGAAATCGAAGCAGATATTGCAAAAATTGAGGAAAAGATAGAATCTTTAGATAATCAAATGGCAACATCAGTTAGTGAGTATTCAAAGCTTCAAGATATGATGAAATTAAAATCAGAGGCAGAAAAACAATTAGAAGTTAAGTATGAAAGATGGGAATATTTAAATGACCTTGCAGCTAAGATAGATAAAAATAAAAAAAATTAATAAATATAGATATAAAGCCACTTCGTAAGGAGTGGTTTTATTTTTTTACCATAAATTTATATAGTTAACTACTTAAAGGGGACACAAAAATATTATTTATAACATATAGAATATAGTGAAAACAAGAATACATTTATATTTTAATAAATATGTATTTTAATAAAGTATGAAAAAAAGAGGGAAAAAATTTTGCAAAGTTATAAGTATCCTAGATTTGTAGATAAAAAAAATATAGAGATGATTCAAGAAGAAAGAAGTGAAAGAATTTTCAAAATGTCGATACCTCTAAGTTTTGAGGGTGATAAGTCAGTTTTAGTTGTTACAAGAGCGCCAAGTATAGATATAGCATATAAAATATTGAAGTATGTAGAGTTAAAGAGACATGAGGAATTTATAGGGGTAAATAGAGTTGATATAGTATTTATATTTCCAGTTATTGAATATGACGAATATTATTTAGCTGAAAAACTAGAGGAAAGGGGTGAGAAATTTTTATTTGGTGATGATGGGTTTTATGATAATATGGGTAATCGAATAAAAAATGATGAGCTTATATTTTACTCAATGATGGAAGCAAGTTATATTGTATTTGCATGGGGAGATATTCCAAAAAGTATTATAGAAGTTGGAAATGAGAGGGTTAGATATATTTTAAAAGGTTATAAAATGATAAAAAATAATTGCCTTGATATAAAAGAAACTTATAGAATTGGTTCAAATAGAAATAATATTCCAAAGCACTGCATGATGTGGAGAAGGTGTGATGGAGTATTTAGATTTGATGTTTAAATATAAACGAAAAAAACATGAGTTGCACAAACTCATGTTTTTCTACTAATAGGGAGATACAAAATTAATTTAAAGGAATCAATTTTGTAATATATTAAAGATTTTTATTAGAATAATCTAAGATTAATTCTTCTATTTTATCTTTACATCTTGTGCCTTTGCATGATCCAATACCTGCGCCAGTAACTTTTTGTACCTTTTCGTAAGTATCTGCACCATTTGCAATAGCATCTTTAATTGTCTTTCTTGAAATTGCTCTGCATAAGCAAACTTTTGTAAGTTTATCAAGCACCGCTTGACGTAACTCTTCATTGTTATTATCATTCATACTTTTATTCTCCTAAAACTCACTTGAATTGTTTATAAATATTAATTTGTGAATACACTTAGTATAAGTGTTTTCTCTGAATTTTAAAAGTTTAAAGCGTTTTAATAAAGGGAAATGGAATTAATTTGTTATGTGCTAATTATAGTATACCCGATAGGAAAAGTCAACATTAAAATAATAACAAATACTAATAAATATTATCTATTCATTAGTATTTTAAAATCTTATTTTTACAATAGTATCTATAATAACTAATTAGTTATATAGATTTTTATATTATTAGGAAAATAAATTTAGCAAATTAAAAAATATTGTTCTGATAATGTTGATAATTTAAATTTGTTGTTATAAAATATAATAAGATTTAAATAAATTAAAAACGAAGAATAGGAAGAGTATTTAAAATAATCTTTTATAGAGAGCAATTGGTTGCTGTAAAATTGCAAAGATTTTTAAAGAAAATCACCTATGAGTTAGAAGCTGAACAAATTTTTTAGTAAGCTATCTCGTTAGCCTGCGTTAAAGGATAGAGTATGAAAGTACTTGAAATATAAATTATTATTATAGTTAATAATAATTTTGCCTTAGGTGGTATAACGATGCGAGCTTCGTCCTTTTGGATGGGGTTTTTTATTTATATAAACAATTATTTATTTGGAAAATTGAGAGGAGCGAGTTTTATGTATAAAAAAGTTTCAGCTGCTAATGATTTTGTAGCAATGGAAAAAGGCGTTTCTGAACTTTGGAAAAGCAGAAATGTAATCAAGAAAAACTTTGACTTAAATCAGGATGGAGAGTATTTCACATTTTATGATGGACCTCCAACAGCTAATGGAAGACCACACGTAGGTCATATCTTAACAAGAGTTATGAAAGATATAATCCCAAGATATAAAGTTATGAAAGGTTACAAAGTAATCAGAAAAGCTGGGTGGGATACTCATGGACTTCCTGTTGAACTTGAGATTGAAAAGAAACTTGGAATTTCAGGAAAAGAGAAGATAGAAGAGTATGGAGTCGAAAACTTTGTTACTGATTGTAAGGAAAGTGTTTTCACATACGTTAGTTTATGGGAAAAGATGACTGAGCAAATAGGATATTGGGTAGATATGGATGAGCCATATGTTACTTATCAGAATACTTATATAGAGTCAGTTTGGTGGGCTTTAAAAACAATGTGGGAGAAAGATTTACTATATAAAGGTCATAAGGTTATGCCTTACTGCCCAAGATGTGGAACAGGACTTTCATCACACGAAGTTTCACAAGGATACAAAGATGTTAAAGACCTTACAGCAGTTGCTAAGTTCAAAGTTAAAGGTGAAGAGAATAAGTATATCTTAGCTTGGACAACAACACCATGGACATTACCTTCAAATGTAGCTTTATGTATTAACAAAGCTTATACATATATTGAAGCTAAACTTGAAGATAGTGATGAAATATTAGTTCTTGCTAAAGATTTAGCGCCTAAAATGCTTGGAGAAAACTATGAAATAATCAGAGAATTCTCAGGAGCAGATTTAATAGGAACAGAATATGAGCAATTATTACCATTCCATACACCAACAGAAGGAAAAGCTTTTGTAGTAGTTCATGGAGATTATGTAAGATTAACAGATGGTACAGGAGTTGTTCATATAGCACCAGCTTATGGTGAAGATGATAGTTTAATTGGTAAGAAAAATGGATTAGCATTTATTAACCTTGTTGATGTTAAAGGGGAGTTTACTGAAGAAGTAACACCTTGGGCTGGAATGAATGTTAAAAAATGTGATGATAAAATCTGCGCTTACTTAGAAGAAGATAATAAATTATTCAAAAAAGAAAAGCATACTCACTCATATCCACACTGCTGGAGATGTGATACACCACTTCTTTATTACCCAAGAGAAAGCTGGTTTGTTGCTATGAGTACTTTAAGAGATAAGCTTTTAGTTAATAATGATAAAATAAACTGGTATCCTGATAATATTAGAACAGGAAGATTCGGTAATTTCCTTGAAAATGTTATTGACTGGGGAATTTCAAGAGACAGATACTGGGGAACACCACTTCCTATTTGGGAATGTGAATGTGGTCATAAAGAATGTATTGGTAGTATAGAGGAGCTTAAAACTAAGGCTCAAAACTGCCCAGAAGATATTGAACTACACAAACCATATATTGATAATGTACATTTAAATTGTAGTGAATGCGGAAAAGAAATGACAAGAGTTAAAGAAGTTATTGACTGTTGGTTTGATTCAGGATCAATGCCATTTGCACAGCTTCACTACCCATTTGAAAATAAAGAGTTATTTGAGCAAAACTACCCAGCTCAGTTTATCTCAGAGGCTGTTGACCAAACAAGAGGATGGTTCTATACATTACTTGCAATTTCAACTGCTTTATTTGATAGAAATCCATTTGAAAACTGTATAGTACTTGGACACGTTCTTGATAAGAAAGGTCTTAAAATGTCAAAATCAAAAGGAAATGTTGTTGACCCATTCGAAGTATTAGATGCACAAGGTGCAGATGCTACAAGATGGCACTTCTACACAGCTAGTGCTCCATGGCTTCCAACAAGATTCTCCGTTGATGATGTAGCAGAAGCTCAAAGAAAGTTTATAGGAACACTTTGGAATGTTTATTCATTCTACGTAATGTATGCTAATATTGATTCATTTAACCCAACAGAGCACAAAGATTTTGTGTCAGAGAATGTTATGGATAAATGGGTTATGTCTAAGCTTAATACATTAGTTAAAGATGTTGAAACTGGACTTGATGCATATGATATAACAAATTCAGCTCTTGAAATTGAAGAGTTTGTTGATGAATTATCAAACTGGTATGTAAGAAGAAATAGATCAAGATTCTGGTCAGAAGATTTAACAGATGATAAGATTGGTGCTTATATGACATTATATAGAGTATTAACTACTCTTTGTAAAGTTGCTGCTCCATTTATACCATTTGTAACTGAAGAAATATACCAAAACTTAGTTGTTGGTTTAGATAAAAATGCAGAAGAAAGCTTACACTTAACAATGTGGCCAGTAGTTGATGAGGCTGCTATAAATCCAGCACTAGAGGCTGAGATGGACCTTGCTGCAAAAATTGTTAAACTTGGAAGAAGTGCTAGAAATACTGCAAATAGAAAAAATAGACAGCCACTTTCAGAGATGTTAATTTCAACAAATGCTCTTCCAGAGTACTATGGTGAAATAATTAAAGAAGAGTTAAACATTAAAAATGTTGAATTCGGATCTGATGTTTCTAAGTATGTTAATTTTGAAATCAAACCTAACCTACCTGTTTTAGGAAGAGCGTTTGGTAAGATGATTCCTGGAATCAAAAAAGAAATAGCTGCTAGAAATCAAATGGAACTTGCACAAAAAATCAAAAATGGAGAAACTGAAGTAATAAATGTTAATGGAACAGAAATCGAATTAGATTCTGAAAAATTACTTGTTACTATGAGTGGACTTGAAGGATTTGGATTCGCAGGTGATGGTGCTGTTGGAGTTGTTCTTGATACTACTATTACAGATGAACTTAGAGAAGAAGGTCATGTAAGAGAGATGATATCAAAAATTCAAAACATGAGAAAAGAAAGTGGATTTGAAGTTTCAGATAAAATTAAGTTATACCTTGCTGATAACGACATGCTAATGGCTGTTGCTAAGAAATTTGAAAATAATATCAAGAAAGAAACATTAACTGTTGAAGTTAAGTATGGCGAAGAAGCTATAGCTTATGAAATAGTTAAAATAAATGGTGAAGAGCTTAAAATGTTTGTTGAAAAACAATAGTTTTTAAATATAAATCCTCTCTTATTTTAAAATAAGAGAGGTATTTATATATTACGAAAAAATAAGGATAAAATTAGTGTATCGTTAAAGAAAATGTGAATTTTTTAATATATTTAATTGAAAATTGAAATTATATTGAAAAAAGTATGTATTTTCAATATAATTAATAGTAAATAGGTAAAGTTATTAATTAGATAAGTTAAGAGATTTATAGATAAAAGTGAAAAATTTTAGAATGTGGGAGATGATAAAATGGCTACTTCAATCAAAGATGTTGCAAGAGAAGCTGGTGTTTCTATAGCGACAGTATCAAGAGTTCTTAATGAGATAGATGTTGTTAATGAAGATACAAAGAAAAAAGTTCAAGAGGCTATTAAAATGTTAGGTTATAGACCTAATATAGTTGCTAGGAGCTTAAAAACTCAAAGAACTAAAACTATAGGTATAATTGTTCCAGACATATCAAGTCAGGTTTATCCAGAAATAGTAAGGGGTGCAGAGGATGTTGCAAATATATATAAATATAATGTAATGCTTTGCAATTCAGACTGTGATGGAGAAAAGGAATTAGAATATTTAAGAGTTCTTAAAGAAAAAATGGTTGATGGAGTTCTTTATATGAGTTCTTCACTAGGAGAAGAAATTTTAGATTTAATTAATGAATTAAATATAAAGATAATTCTTGTAGAAACAGGTAATAAAGAGAGTGGACTTCCAAGTGTAAGTATTGATAATATTGCAGGTGCTTATGAGGCGACTAATCATCTTTTAGAAAAAGGAAGAAAGAATATTGCTTTCATGGGAACTTCTAAAAATGAGAAAAATGCTTGGGGAATGAGATTTGAAGGCTATGAAAAAGCTTTAAATGAAGCTGGAATAGAAGTTAAAGAGGAACTTTGTTTCTTTGAAAACTTAAAAATTAAAACTGGTAAGGATGGAGTTGCACAAATATTAGATAATGGATATAAAGTTGATGGAATCGTTTGTGCATCAGATGAAATAGCTATTGGTGCTATAAATGCATTAAGAGAAAATAATCTTAATGTGCCAGCAGATGTTTCAGTTACAGGGTTTAATGGAATTGATATGGCTAAAAACTTTTATCCAACAATAACTACAGTTGAACAACCTATGTATGATATGGGTTCAGTTGCTATGAGAATGCTTATAAAGTTACTTAATAATCAGGAACTTGATAATGCAAATTATGAATTACCTCATACTCTTATTGAAGGTGGAAGTTGCTAATATCAAACTAATTTAAATATTAAAAGTTCATCTTATTTTTAAGATGGGCTTTTTATTTTGCATAATAATTAGTGAATATTAATAAAATAATAAATAATTGATAATAAATTAAATATTTCCGTAATATGGTTATTTTGTTTGATATTATTAAGGTAATAAATCATTTTTTTAGGGGGTTAAATTAATGAATAATGGAACAGCGGTAATAGTAAATTCATGTTTCGGTGGAAAGATGGGATTTGTAGATTACCTTAAAAAAGTTTTTGGACTATTTAAGGATAACATAAAAGATTTAGCAATAATTAGTATACTTTCACAGATACCACTTATGATATTAGCTTTTTTAAATTTACCAGCTATAATAGTTCAAGTTATAGGTGTAGTAGTTCAAATCATATATATGATATCTATAATTAAACTTATAGATAATAGGGCTAAGGGGAATATGATAAGTGCAATAGGTGCAATAAAGTTAGTTAAAGAAAATTGGTTAGCTGCTTCAGGTGCTATATTGTTACAAGCTTTATTATTTGGAGTAGGAGGTAGGATTCCTTTTCTTCCTATTATAATTAGTGTGATTCTAGCAGTGTCAATTCCTATGGGAGCACTTCAAAATAAGTCAATACTTCAAAGTGCAGCAGATAGTTTTAAACTTATCAAGACACAAATGATAGATGTTTTAGCAAAACTTTTACTTTTATCAGCAATAAGTGGAATATTAATGTTTGGCCTTAACCTTATTTATATGGCAGTACCATCAACACTTTTAGTTGTTAATATTCTAACATCTATTTTAGCAACAGTTCAGATGATTTCAGCACTTGTTTTATTTTATAATTTACCAACAGTAAAATAATAAAATGAGATTTTAGGTGGTAACTTCTAGGTAGACAGCATTGTCTACCTAGTTTTTTTATGCAAAAGTTAATTTAATAAGGAACTAGTTTTAGTTTTTAAAATATATTAAAATATCTAATAATTTTTAGGGGGATTTATGGATAATAATAAGGAATTAGGAAGAGAGTCTATAATTAGACTTTTATTTAAATATTCTGTACCAGCAATTATCGCAATGATGGTAAATGCTTTATACACAGTCGTGGATAGAATGTTTATTGGGAGAATACCAGGTGTTGGAGCTATAGCAATGAGTGGTGTTGGAATGACAATGCCCATTATATGTATCATTATGGGAATAGGGATGTTAATAGGTGTTGGTTCAGCAGCAAGTATTTCTATTAAACTTGGACAACAAAAAAGAGCTATGGCAGAAAAAATACTTGGAAATGCAGTTACTTTAACAGTTATTTCGAGTGTAATTATAACTTTTCTTGGAATACTTTTTTCAGAAGATATTCTATCAATTCTTGGTGCTAGCAAAGAAACACTTACATACGCAAAACAATTTATAGACATAATTCTTATTGGTACTATTTTTAATATGCTTGGATTTTCTTTAAATCAGTGTATTAGATCAGATGGTAATCCTAAAATTGCTATGATTACTATGCTTATAGGAGCAGTTATAAATATAATTCTAGATCCAATTTTTATATTTGGATTTGGTTGGGGAATTGAGGGTGCAGCTTTTGCTACAATAGTTTCTCAATTTGTATCGGCTATTTGGATTATATTATACTTTATTACTGGCAAGTCTAGTTTAAAACTTAAAAAAGAGAATTTAGCTATAGATACAAAACTTGTTAAAGGAATTTGTGCTATAGGGATGGCACCTTGTGCTATGCAAATTGCAGCTAGTATGGTTCAAATAGTTTCAAATAAATCATTAATTACGTATGGTGGAGATTTAGCAGCCGGGGCTATGGCAATTATTTCATCTATATCAATGATATTTTTAATGCCGATTTTTGGTATGAATCAAGGTTCACAGCCTATTATAGGTTATAATATTGGTGCTAAAAATTATGGTAGAGCTAAAAAAGCAGTTTTTTATCCTGTAATTGGGGCAACTATTGTTGTTATGATTGCATTTTTAACAACTCAGTTATTTCCAGAAGCTTTTATTAAAATGTTTAATAATGATCCTAAACTTGTAAAACCAGCAGTTACAGGACTTAGAATATATCTTTGTATGTTACCGGTAGTTGGCTTTCAGATTATCTGTGCTAATTATTTTCAGGCTTCGGGTAAAGCAAAGATTGCTATGTTTTTAAGTCTTTTAAGACAAGTATTTTTCTTGATACCATTGATGCTTATATTACCAAAATTCTTTGGTTTAAATGGAGTTTGGCTTGCAGGACCCATAAGTGATTTAGCATCAGCTATTGTAACATCATTCTTTATTTATAAAGAAGTTAAGATACTTAATAAACTAGAGAAAATAGAAGAAAAAATAACCAATGTCATAGCTCAATAAATTACAAAAAGATTTCCGAATGTTTACAAAAACAAAGATGGATTATATAATTAAATTATATAATACAATCCTTAAATGGAAAATATGGGGGAAAAACAAATGAAGAAGATAGTAATAGGTATAATTATAGTTGCAGCATTAGGTCTTGCAGGGTATGTAGGATATGCAGGAGCAAATAGCTCAGCTAAAGATAAAGTAGCAAAGCCAGTAGTTACAAATACAACAGAGGCAAAGCCAGATACGCATGCGTCAACAGCTAGTGCTACTATTAAAACACCAGAGGAAGCTTTAAATTTATTGAAAGTTGGAAATCAAAGATTTGTAGAAGATAAGTCAACAGTTAATAATGTAAGTACTCAAAGAAGAAAAGAACTTGAAAATGGACAACATCCATATGCGACAATTATTTCATGTTCAGATTCAAGAGTAACACCAGCTCTTGTATTCAATGCAGGACTTGGAGATATTTTTGATATAAGACTTGCCGGAAATGTAGTTGATGATAGTGCACTTGGTTCAATTGAGTATGCAGTTGATCATTTACATACACCAGTTATAGTAGTTATGGGACATGAGAAGTGTGGAGCTGTTACAGCAGCTTACGATCAGGTTGTTAAAGGACAAGAAGCTCATGGACATGTTGAAGATTTAGTTGATGAAATAGAACCAGCAGTTAAGAAAAATGGAACTATAGATGAAGCTATAAGACAAAACGTAGTTGATGTTGTAGCTGAAGTTAAGAAAGATCCAGTTGTTGCAAAAGCAATAAAAGCTGGACAAGTTAAGGTTGTAGGAGCTTACTATGACTTAGATGGTAGAGTTACATTTAATAATTAATATAAAATAAGAGGTTAGCCAAAATGGCTAACCTCTTTTATTTTACTAAACTATAAAATACCTTCTTCTTTTAGAACATCCTCTAATTTCTGAACTTTTTCAGTTAATGAGATGAACTTACCTTTTAAAATATCTTTTGAAAAATCACCATTATCAATGCATTCTTCTAGTGATTCAATAGTTTTTAAAGCCTCATCTATATCTTCTTGTGCTAATTTTAAATTATTTTCGTTCATATTAAAAAATCTCCTTTATTATAGCTAGTGCCATAAAATTTTAATTTAAAGTATTATATATTTTTATGTTAACACTACTAAATTATAAGTGCAAGTCATATATTATACAGAAGTTATTATATGTAAAGGAGATTTAGGATGATTAATTACATATGGTTTGGAATTATAGGTATAGGAATAATAGTTGGTCTTTTAACAGGTCAGGGAGCTGAAATTTCAAATGGAATAGTAGAATCTGCTGAGGGTACAACAAAATTTATAATTTCTATGGTTGGAATAATGTGTTTCTGGTCTGGAGTTATGAAGATTGCAGAAAATAGTGGGCTTACAAATAAATTAGCTAACATATTAAAACCATTATTAAAGTTACTTTTTAAGGATGCAGGTAAAAATGATAAGGCTTTAGGTGCAATAGTAATGAACCTTACAGCAAATATGTTTGGGCTTGGAAATGCAGCAACGCCATTTGGGATTAAAGCAATGCAAGAACTTGATAAAATTAATCCTGAAAAGGGTAAGGCTACAAATGATATGGTTTTGTTTTTAGTTATGAATGCAGCTTGTATACAGTTGTTACCATCAACAGTAATTTCAATGAGAGCAGCAGCGGGTTCAAATAACCCTGCAAGTATTCTTGTTCCTGCTATTCTTGCAACTACGGGGGCTTTGTTTACAGGGGTTATAATATGTAAATTACTACAAAAGTATTTTTAGGAGGAAGATTTATGGGTGGTTTTAGTGATGCTCTTATACCTATAATAGTTTTGCTTATAGTTATTTATGGGATGTTTAAGGGAAGAAAAGTTTATGAGTGGTTTGTAGAAGGTGCAAAAGAAGGGCTTGAAGTGTGTTTCAAGATATTCCCAGCATTACTTGCAATGATTGTTGCAGTTAGAATTTTCAAAGATTCTAATATGATAAATTATATAAATCAGATATTAGAACCAGTTTTACAATTAATAGGCATGCCAAATGAAGTGATGCCTCTTGCACTAGTAAAGCCTCTTTCAGGTAGTGGGGCACTTGGGATTTTCACTGATATTTTAAGTACTGTTGGTCCAGATTCTAGAACAGGACTTATAGCTTCAGTTTTGATGGGGACTACAGAAACGGTATTCTATACTATAACTGTATATTTTGGAGCAGTTGGGATAAAGAAAGCAAGACATACTCTTTGGGCAACAACTATGGCTGATATGGTTTCAATAATTTTAGCAATTACATTAGTATCAGTCTTTTTCTTTTCGTAAAATTAATTTGTAAAAACAAAAAAAGCTTGTCTCACTTTTGTGAGGCAAGCTTTTTTTATCTATTATCTATTATTTATTAGCGTGTATTGCATTTAAATCTTCGATTGTTTGTTTAAGATCTTTCATGAACATCATAGCCATATTTTGACCCATATCAGCTCTGATAACAAGTCTTTGAATTGTAGTTTCTTTCATGTTAGATGGAAGTTTATAAGCTGGTACTTGCCATCCTTTCATTAAGATTCTGTCTTCTAAGTCATATAATGTCCAATTTACAGGAGCATTTTCTTTAAGTTTATAACAAACTATTGGAAGGTTATCTCCATCATTGTAAATTTCGAATAATCCCATTTTTTCGATTTCTGCTGAAAGGAACATAGCAACGTCTCTTGTTCTTAAGTGTATTTTTTTGAATCCATCGAATCCATATCTTAAGAATGTATAATATTGTCCAATAATTTGACTTGCTGAACGTGAGAAGTTGATAGCTATTGTTGGCATACTTCCACCAAGGTAACTTACTTCAAATTGTAATTCTTTAGGAAGGAATTTCTCATCTCTCCATATTATCCAACCGATACCTGGGTATACAAGACCATATTTGTGTCCTGAAGTATTTATTGATACAACGTTTTTAAGTCTGAAGTCCCACTCAAGATCTGGTTGTACGAATGGTGCAAACATAGCTCCTGAAGCTCCATCAACGTGGATATATACTTTATAATCAGTTGTTTTATTATATTCTTCTATAACATCATTTAATCCTTTGATGTCATCATATTTACCAGTGTAAGTTAATCCAAGAATTCCTACTACACCGATTGTATATTCATCAACGTAATCTAATACTTTTTTAGGATCAAGGTACATAGCTTCTTTTTCCATAGGTACTGTTCTTAATTCGATATCCCAGTATACACAGAATTTTTCCCAACATACTTGATATCCTGAAGAGATAACAATATTTGGTTTTTTAGCATTTATATCTAATCCTAATTTTATTGCATTATTTCTCCAAGCAAATTTCATTGCCATTCCACCAAGCATACATGCCTCAGAAGAACCAACAGTTGATGTACCTATTGTCTTTTCTGATGCAGAAGCATTCCAAAGGTTTGAGATCATATTTACGCAACGAGTTTCTATTTCAGTTGTTTGAGGATACTCTGATTTATCTATAGCATTTTTTTCTAATGTTTCTGACATTATTTGAATTGCTTCATCTTCCATATATGTTTGGCAGAATGTAGCAAGGTTTAATCTAGCATTACCTTCATTAAGTAATTCATCTTTGATTAATCTGTAAGCTATTTTTGGATCTATTGAATCTTCAGCCATAACTTCTGATGGAAGTGGCATATCACTCTCTCGGCTACCGAATATTGGAGTGAATGGATTTTCATTTGTATTTTTGTCATCTTTTGAATATAACATAATAATGCCTCCTAATTTTATCATTTGTATATAATACCTGATAATTATATAAATTATTTTGTTTTCTAAATTTGATTAAAATGATTTTTTTTATGCAACTGATTATTCTAAAAATTACTTGTTTTAATGATTAATTACTTAGGCAAATCAATCGATGTGTTAATTCTATTCTTTTTAATAAATAATAACAAATTTAAAAAAAATTAAAAAATGAGAAAAATCATGGGGGTTTTTGAAGGAAATCTTTCAAATGCTAGGCAATACTGAAAGATACTAAATAATGCTAAATAATTGATAAAGTTAGTAGATAATCCAATAATTAGTGATACTAGTGGAGTTGATTTTAATATGTAGTAATAAAAATACAATGAATTTGAGGAATTTTTATATTTTTAATTTTTTTGTGATTGTAAAAATAGCCTTTTTATTAGTCCAAAATCAAAAAAAAAGACAAATAAGAACAAAAATGGCTTTATTTTGTGGGGATAATATTAATAAAGAGTTAATAGATGATGAATAGTAGGTTAAATATGGTTTTTGAAATTTTTTTATAAAACTTTAAGTATATTAATAATATTTTGATTAGTTTTACTAATTTTAGCTTATCTAAATTAATGATATCTTAGGTATAATGTTTACACTTTTACATAAGTGTTAGAATACGAACAAAAAAAAGGGTTATTAAAAATGGAAGTTGAAAAATGGAAATTTTAATTAAGTTAGAGTTCACAACTTTAATAGAAGAAATTTATAGCTGTGTTTAAAATAAAATAAAATTTTAATTGAATTAATAAAGATTGGGTTAATTTACTTAGTCAATTAATTTTTGAATTAGAGTTGAAAACGTAGTACAGAAAAAAGATATTTTTGGTAAAAAAGATTACATACTATTAAATGGAAAATGAGAATATTATTGTAATATAAATTAGATTTAAATATTAAATATTAAAAATTAAAGCTAATTTTTATTAAAGTGATAAAAAAAGTGCCTTTATTTTAATAATTGATAATTTGCTGCTATAGATAATATTTTGACGTATATTTAAAGAAATATGTAATAAAGATGATTTTAAGATAGAAAACTAGAGAAATAAAGAGATAATTTACTTAGAATAGCATTAACGAGTTAATTTAGGGTTTAAATTGGTTTAAATGAGATTTAAAGAATTTTTTTAATAGTTATATAATCAGTTTAGAAACTTTTTTAAAACTAATTAATTTATAAATATGAGTATTTTAAAGCAGCTTCTATGTACAATTTAGTAAATTGTATTTAGTTTATTTTTTCGGAATTTGATGTATTTTATTTACTTATATGAAATAAATTGTAAAAATTAATAAAGGGGGTGTATTTAGGATGGATGTATTTGCACCGTTATTTACTATTAACATACTCGGTTATAAGGTCGGAAGTGCAATTGTAATTGAGTGGGGAGTTATGATCTTTCTAATAATAGTGTGTTCCATTCTTGCTAGAAATCTTAAGAAGGGTATTCCAACTAGATTACAAGCTACTCTTGAAATATTATATGAAGGTATTGAAAGTATGGTTGCTGGTAATATGGGGAAAGGTTACTCAGGGTATATTCCTTTTGTTGGAACATTAGCAATATATTTAGGAATTCTTAATTTATGTGGACTTATAGGGTTTGGACCACCAACAAGAAATTTAAGTGTGGTTATAGGCTTTACAGTTATTACATTTGTATTAGTTCACTACAATTCAATTAAGAGAAAACATATTGGTGGGTATTTAAAGGGATATGCAAAACCATATTTGCCAATGCTACCTATTAATATAATTGAGAAAGTAGTTTTCCCAGTTTCTCTTGCATTACGTTTATTTGGTAATATGCTAGCAGCAGCTATCGTTATGGGTCTAATTTATATGGGACTTGGACATATATCAATATTTGCTGATATGGGCTTATCTATGTTACCACAAATAGGATTGCCTATTTTTGCACATGCATTCTTTGATTTATTTGATGGTTGCATACAAACTGTTATATTTGTAATGCTTACTATTATAACAATTAAATTAGAGGCCGAAACAGAAGAAATTTAATTTTTGATTTAAGGAGGATTTAGTTATGGGAATCGGAATACTTGCAGCAGGGATTGCTGTTATGGGAGCAATAGGCGGAGGTATTGGCACTGGAATAGCGACATCAGCGGCTATTAAAGCTAGTGTTCAACAACCAGAAGCATCAGGAAAGATTCAAACTATATTCATCATGGCAGCTGGTCTTTGTGGGGCAACAGCTATTTATGGATTAATAATTTCAATAATTCTACTTTTTGTTAAATAAGAAAAATAAAAAAATTGGTATTAAAATAAAGGAGGAAAATATTATGGATCTTGGAATATTAGGAGCTGGATTCGCAGCCGTAACTTCACTAGGTGCTGGAATTGGTATAGGTATAGCAGCTAAAGGTGCTGTTGAAGGAATTGCAAGAAGACCAGAACAAAGCGGTAAAATTATGGGAACATTTATTCTTGGGGCAGGACTTGCAGAGGCGACAGCTATTTATGGACTTGTTGTTGCAATTATCATATTATTCGTTAAGTAAGATATAGGATTAGAAGGTTATTAAAATTGAAAAGCAAAATGAATTGTGATTCATAAACCTTTGGAAGGGGGTTGGATTTTAAGATGCATATAGAATTGAGTATAGTTATTGCAACTATAATAAACTTTATTATTTTATTCTTTGTACTTAAACACTTCTTTTGGGAAAAAATCAAAATAGCTATTGATGAGAGACAAAAAACAATAGTTGATACACTCAACGGTGCAGATGAGAAATTCAAAGAAGGTACAGAGTTTAGAGCAACTAATAAAACAATATTAGATGGAGCTAAAGAAGAAGGTAAAAAAATTACTGAAGCTAGAAAACATCAAGCAGATAAGATTTATGATGAAATTCTAGAGTCAGCTAGAGAAGAATCAAGTGTAATGAGAAATAGAGCTAAAAATGATATTGAAAGAGAACTTGATAAGGCAAGATTTGAAATTAAAGAACAAGTTATAGAACTTGCACTTATAGTTTCACAAAAAGCTTTGGATAAAACTTTAAATGAAACTGAGCATAGAAGACTTATTGATAGTTTTATTGATGAGGTAGTTTAGTATGTATGGATTTTTAGATAAAAGATATGCACTTGCGTTATATGAAATAGCTGAAGAACAAGGAAAAGTAATTGAGTTTATAGATGATCTGAGAGAAGTAAATACAATTATAAATTCAAATGATGGTTTCAAAAGTATATTAGAGAATCCTAATATCGGGAAACCAAGAAAAAAAGAGTTGATAATTGAAATATTTAAAGGAAAAACTTTTGAAGATGTAGTTTCATTCTTATGTGTTCTTGTAGATAAAGGTAGAATTCTTTATTTAGAAGAAAAGATAAGACAGATGGAAGTAATATATTTAGAAAGACATAATATATTAGAAGCTACAGTTAAGAGTGTAATTCCTTTAACTAATCAGGAGTTTTCTAAGTTACATGATAAGTTAGAAAGTAAATATGGAAAAAAAGTAATACTTACAAGAGAGATTGATCAGAGTATTATTGGTGGGCTTTTTGTAAAAGTGGGTAATGAGGTTATAGATGGTACTATAGCTGGAAAGTATAAAGAAATTAAAGCAAGTATGTTTAATAGCAAATAAAAAATATAGGGGTGGTGATCATATGCATATCAAACCAGAAGAAATTACTTCAATCATTAAAAGAGAAGTTGAAAGATACAAGAAAACATTAGAAACAGTTGACTCTGGGACAATTATTCAAATTGGAGATGGTGTTGCTACTGTTTATGGTTTAGATAAATGTGTTGAGGGAGAACTTTTAAAATTCCCGAATGATATTTATGGGATGGCTTTAAATTTGGAGCTTGATAGTGTTGGTTGTGTTTTACTTGGTTCTGAGAAAGGAATCAAAGAGGGCGATACAGTTGAAAGAACAGGTAAGGTTGTTGAAGTCCCAGTGGGAGATGCTCTTATAGGACGAGTTGTAAATGCTTTAGGAATACCGATTGATGGGAAAGGACCTATTAAGAATGATGGATTTAGACCAATTGAAATGGAAGCACCATCTATTATAGATAGAAGTTCAGTTAATGAACCATTACAAACTGGAATTAAAGCTATTGATTCAATGATTCCAATAGGAAAAGGGCAAAGAGAGCTTATTATTGGAGATAGACAGACTGGTAAAACAGCTATAGCTTTAGATACAATTTTAAATCAAAAAGGAAAAGATGTTATTTGTATATATGTTGCGATTGGGCAAAAACAATCAACAGTTGCAAATATAGTTAATACTTTAGAGAGTGCAGGAGCAATGGATTATAGTATAGTTATGGCAGCAACAGCTGCAGAAACAGCTCCACTTCAATATATTTCACCATATTCAGCATGTTCAATGGCTGAGTATTATATGTACAAAGGTAAGGATGTTCTTGTTATATATGATGATTTATCAAAGCATGCAGTTGCTTATAGAACAATGGCATTGCTTTTAAGAAGATCACCAGGTAGAGAGGCTTACCCAGGAGATGTATTTTATATTCACTCAAGACTTTTAGAGAGAGCAGCAAAACTTTCAGAAGAGTTTGGAAAAGGTTCAATAACAGCATTGCCTATTATTGAAACACTTGCAGGAGATGTATCAGCATATATACCAACAAATGTTATATCAATTACTGATGGGCAAATATTCCTTGAAACAGGATTGTTCAACTCAGGACAACGACCAGCTGTTAATGCAGGTATTTCAGTTTCAAGAGTTGGTGGAAATGCACAGATTAAGGCTATGAAACAAGTTACAGGTACACTTAGACTTGAACTTGCACAGTTTAGAGAACTTGCAGCATTCTCACAATTTGGTTCGGATTTAGATAAGGATACAAGAAGAAGGCTTGAAAAAGGTAAAAGACTTATTGAGATATTAAAACAAAATCAATATAATCCAATGGCAGTTGAACATCAAGTTATTATTTTCTATGCAGCAATAAATAATTTCTTAACTGATATTGATATTACAGATATTAGTAGATTTGAAAAAGAGCTTATAGAATATATTGATGAGAAAGATTATGCGGTAATTTCTTTAATAAAAGAATATAAGAAAATTACTGATGAGGTTAAAGTTAGTATAGAAGAAGCAATTAATGAATTTAAAAAAGTGTTTATAAAAAAATAATTCTATAAGTAGCTAGGAGGTGATAGTATGCCAGCAGCAGGATTGTTAGTTATTAAAAGAAGAATGAATAGTATTAAAAACACTCAAAAAATAACAAAAGCAATGGCGTTAGTTTCAACAGCTAAGGTTAAAAAAGCTAG
Organism: uncultured Clostridium sp.; assembly: GCF_947039605.1. GTDB lineage: Bacteria > Bacillota > Clostridia > Clostridiales > Clostridiaceae > Sarcina. The sequence goes on along the minus strand of NZ_CAMQZG010000028.1, from coordinate 13,936 downwards.
AGATAAACTTTCTAGTAATAATATTTATTTTAGAAAACTTGAGATGATGAAAAAAGATGTATTTATGTTTGAAGAGGATTTTAAAGATAATACATTTATACAACCAAATGGTTCAGATAAAAAGCTTTATGTTGTGTTTACTTCAAACTCTGGTTTTTGTGGAGGATTTAATGGAAGTGGAGCAATTTATTTAAATGAAAAATTTGTTAGTAAAGAGGAAAAAGCGAAGATTGATACTTATGTATTAGGCGCTAAAGGTATTTCTTATTTAGGTAAGTATGGAATTAAAGTTAGTCATAAAGATACTTCAATAAAGGGTGATATAGATATCAAAACTGCAAGAAGAATCGTGGGTAAACTTATGAATATGTATGTAAATAAGGAATATGGAGAGATTTCTTTCCTTTATACAAGGTTTAAATCACCACTTGAACAAGAGCTTGTAGAGGTACCGGTTTTACCATTTAGAATAGATAAAACTGAGGAAGATAATAAGATAAATATATTTAATAGAGAGATACATTCAGATGAGCTTATTGAAAGTTTTATATATAGATATATAGAAGGGTTATTAATAAATGCAACTTATAGTGGAATGGCTAGTGAAGAAAATGCAAGAATGCAAGCTATGGACGGAGCTACTAGAAATGCAGGAGATATTATAGATAATCTAAATACAAAATATAATAGAATTAGACAAGCTGCTATTACTCAGGAAATTTCTGAAATAGTAGGTGGGGCAGAATCACAAAAATAGTTGAGGAGGGGAATATCATGGCTGATAATATAGGAAAAGTTGTTCAAGTTATAGGTCCAGTAGTTGATATAAAATTTGAATCAGGACATTTACCAGATATGTATAATGCAATAATAATAAAAAAAGATGGAAAAGAAATAGTTTGTGAGGTAGAGCAACATGTAGGTGATGATATAGTTAGAACTATTGCAATGGAATCTACAGAGGGGCTTGCAAGAGGTGTTGAAGCTTTAGATACAGGGGCTGCTATTTCGGTTCCAGTAGGTGAAGAGGTTTTAGGCAGATTATTTAATGTTCTTGGAAAAGCTGTTGATAATAAAGGGCCAGTTAATGCAGAAAAGTATTATCCAATACACAGAAATGCCCCAACATTTGAAGAACAATCAGTTGTTCCTGAAATGTTTGAGACTGGTATAAAAGTTATAGACCTTATAGCACCCTACCAAAGAGGTGGAAAAATTGGATTGTTTGGTGGTGCAGGGGTTGGAAAAACAGTATTAATACAAGAACTTATTAATAATATAGCAAAACAACATGGTGGACTTTCAGTATTCACAGGGGTTGGAGAAAGGTCAAGAGAAGGAAATGATTTACTTGGTGAGATGTCAGATTCAGGAGTTATAAATAAAACAGCTCTGGTATTTGGACAAATGAATGAACCACCTGGTGCTAGAATGAGAGTTGCACTTACAGGGCTTACAATAGCTGAAAGTTTTAGAGATAAAGGACAGGATGTATTATTATTTATAGATAATATATTTAGATTCTCACAAGCAGGTTCAGAAGTTTCAGCTTTACTTGGAAGAATTCCATCTGCTGTTGGATATCAACCAACTCTAGCTACAGAAATGGGTTCACTTCAAGAAAGAATTACATCAACTAAAAGTGGTTCTATAACTTCTGTACAAGCAGTTTATGTTCCAGCAGATGATTTAACTGACCCAGCTCCAGCTACAACATTCTCACACCTTGATGCTAAAACAGTTTTATCAAGAGCGATTGTTGAGAAAGGTATTTACCCAGCTGTAGACCCACTTGATTCATCATCAAGAATTCTTGATCCAAGAATTGTTGGAGAAGAGCATTATCAAGTTGCAACAAAGGTTAAAAATATATTAGAAAGATATACAGAACTTCAAGATATCATTGCGATACTTGGTATTGATGAGTTATCTGATGAGGATAAGCTTGTAGTATCAAGAGCGAGAAAAATTGAAAAGTTTTTATCACAACCATTTACAGTTGCAGAGCAATTTAGTGGGCTTCCAGGTAGATATGTTCCTGTAAAAGAAACTGTAAGAGGGTTTAGTGAAATACTTGAAGGTAAGCATGATAGTTTACCAGAGTCAGCATTCTTATTAGTAGGAACAATAGAAGAGGTTATTGAGAAAGCTAAAAAACTAGAAGAAATGGAGTAGGAGTGATATAAGATGAATACTTTTAAATTATCAGTTTTAACTCCCCATAGAAATTTTTTTGATGGTAATGTAAAAAAAATAGTATGCACAGATTTAAATGGAGAGTTTTCAATATTTGCAAACCACCAGAACTTTATAACAGCTACCTTGCCATGTGTAGTTAGTATAGAGGATGAAAACTCAAAAGAAATTGATATTTTTGTAGCAGGTGGAATTATAGAGGTTAGAGAAGGTGAAGTTAGTCTTTGTGTTGATACTTTAGAGACAAAGGAAGATATTGATATTCAAAGAGCTGAAAGAGCTAAATCAAATAAAGAGGAACAATTAAAAGAAAAAGAGATAAGTAAGGTTGATGAAATGTTAATGAAGCTATCTTTAAATAGAGCAATTGAAAGATTAAAATTTGCTAAAAAGTAATAATTTAAGGTTTATTTGGAGTGAAAAACAGATAGATCTTAGAATATTTTACTTAAAAAATAGCTAAAAACAATTTTTAGATGTGAAGTGTTTAACTAGAAGTGAATTTGTTAAAAATTTATTCATCATAAAATTGATAGAAAGTAAATAATAAATAATAGAAAAGGTTTACTTAATGATAAATTAATAATTTTATGCTTTTTAAATATGAATAAACCAAAAATAATACGAAATAATATAAAAAACACAATAAATCGACAAAAAAGTATTGCATAAAAATTCGTAATTATGTTAAAATATTATCAAACGCTAAGGCGAAAAATACATATCATTGAATAATATTGAAAATCAAAGGTAAGTAAAAACAGAACAAAGGCAAAATGATGAAAGGGAATCATAATTTAACTTTTAAGTTGTGATTTAAGAGGGTGGCATTAATGAAGGTAACAAACGTTGATGAATTAAGACTAAGACTTGAGCAAATTAGGGCAGCGCAAAAAGAGTATGCTACATTTAGCCAAGAAAAAGTAAATGATATTTTTAGAGCAGCAGCAATGGCAGCAAACAATGCTAGAATAGAGCTTGCTAAAATGGCAGTTGCAGAATCAGGAATGGGAATAGTTGAAGATAAGGTTGTTAAAAACCACTTCGCTTCAGAATATATATATAACAAATATAAAGATGATAAAACTTGTGGAGTAATCGAGAAGGATGAATCATTTGGAATAACAAAAATTGCTGAGCCGATTGGTGTAGTTGCAGCAGTAGTTCCTACTACTAATCCAACTTCTACAGCAATCTTTAAAGCGTTAATTTCTTTAAAGACAAGAAATGCAGTAGTATTTTCACCACACCCAAGAGCTAAAAATTCTACAATAGCAGCAGCTAGAATAGTTTTAGAAGCAGCTGTTAAAGCTGGAGCTCCAGAGGGGATTATTGGATGGATAGATGAACCATCAGTAGAATTATCACAAATATTAATGGCAGAAGCTGATATAACACTTGCTACAGGAGGACCTGGAATGGTTAAGGCAGCTTATTCATCAGGTAAACCAGCTATTGGAGTTGGAGCAGGTAATACACCAGCTATCATTGATGAAACAGCTCACTTAAAAATGGCAGTAAGTTCAATTTTATTATCTAAAACTTTTGATAACGGTGTTATCTGTGCTTCAGAGCAAACAGTTTTAGTTGTAGACTCAGTTTATGATGAAGTTAGAAAAGAATTTGCAGATAGAGGTGCGTATTTCTTAAAAGGAACAGAAGTTGATAAGGTAAGAAAAGTTATCTTAGTAAACGGAAATTTAAATGCTAAAATAGTTGGTCAATCAGCTTATAATATAGCTAAACTTGCAGGAGTTAAAGTGCCTGTAGATGCTAAAGTATTAATAGGCGAGGTTGAATCAGTTGAATTAGAAGAAGAATTCTCACACGAAAAATTATCACCAGTTCTTGGAATGTACAGAATTAAAGATTTCAATGAGGGTCTAGTTAAAGCTGAGAGATTAGTTGAGCTTGGTGGATTTGGTCATACTTCAGTATTATATACAGATGCAAAAATATCACAAGATAGAATTGAAAAATTTGGTGCGTTAATGAAAACTGGTAGAATAATCGTTAATATGCCTGCAACTCAAGGTGCTATAGGAGATTTATATAACTTTAAGTTAGCTCCATCATTAACACTTGGTTGTGGTTCATGGGGTGGAAACTCAGTTTCAGAAAACGTTGGTCCAAAACACCTTATTAACATTAAGAGTGTGGCGGAGAGGAGAGAAAATATGCTTTGGTATAGAGTTCCAGAAAAAGTTTACTTTAAATCAGGTTCACTAGGAGTTGCGTTAGGTGATCTTCAAGAACTTGAAAAGAAAAAAGTATTTATCGTAACAGATAGAGTTCTTTCAGATTTAGGATACGTAGATAAAGTTACTAAAGTATTAGAAGAAATGAATATAGATTTCAGAGTATTTAGTGATGTTACACCAGATCCAACACTTGCATGTGCTAAAAAAGGTGCAGAAGCAATGAAGAGTTACCAACCAGATGTAATTATTGCACTTGGTGGAGGTTCACCAATGGATGCTGCTAAGATTATGTGGGTATTATATGAGCACCCAGAAGTTAATTTTGAAGATTTAGCAATGAGATTCATGGATATCAGAAAAAGAGTTTATAAGTTCCCTAAAATGGGTAAAAAAGCTATGATGATATCAGTTCCAACATCAGCTGGTACAGGTTCAGAGGTAACACCATTTGCTGTTATCACAGATGAAGTTTCAGGTAAGAAATATCCATTAGCTGATTATGAGTTAACACCAAATATGGCTATCGTTGATGCAGAATTAATGATGAATATGCCAAAAGGTTTAACAGCAGCTTCAGGAATTGATGCTTTAACACATGCTTTAGAAGCTTATGTTTCAGTACTTGCTTCAGATTTTACTAACTGTCAAGCATTAGAAGCTATGAGATTAATCTTCAAATACTTACCAGATGCTTATAATAACGGAACAACAGATGTTAAAGCTAGAGAAAAAATGGCTCATGCTTCAACAATAGCTGGTATGGCATTTGCAAATGCATTCCTTGGAGTTTGTCATTCAATGGCTCATAAACTTGGAGCAGAGCACCATGTAGCTCATGGAGTTGCTAACGCAATATTAATTAACCAAGTTATTAAATTTAATGCTGTTGATAACCCAAGAAAGCAAGCGGCTTTCCCTCAATATAAATATCCAAATGCTAAGTGGAGATATGCTAAAGTAGCTGATTATTTAGAGCTTGGTGGAAAAACTGAGGATGAAAAAATCGCTAATTTAATGAAAGCTATCGACGAGTTAAAAGCTAAGGTTGGTATTCCAACAAGCATAGCTGCATGTGGAATTTCAAAAGAAGCATTCTATGCATCACTTGATAAAATGAGTGAAGAAGCTTTTGATGACCAATGTACAGGAGCTAACCCAAGATACCCATTAATCAGTGAGATTAAAGAAATGTATATTAATACATTTGAAGGCAAAGTTAAAAACGTATAATAAGTTTTTATATAGACTGTGTAGAAGAGTAATCTCTTTTGCACAGTTTTTTTATTTTCAATAATTATATATGCAAAAATAGTTAAGTTTTTAAATTTAAGAAGAAATTTTTTTTGAAAATATATAGAAAGTTATTTTTACTAGCGAATCTGACTATTGTATGTAAAATATATTAGAGTAGAATATGATATAATTTTTATATACTATATCGGAAATTTAGAGAGGGGAAATATAAGATGATAAATACAATTTTTAAAAATAATAGAGAGAATTTAGCGAAGATATTAGAAGACAATTCTATTTTAGTTATGTTTGCTAGTGAGGCTAAATATAAGTCAGCAGATGAGAGATATAATTTTACACCTAATAGAAACTTCTATTACTTAACAGGGGTAGATGAGGAAAAAGATATTTTACTTATTAAGAAAGAAAATGGTGAGGTCTCACAGACTTTATTTATAAGTGAGCCAGATGAAGTTATGGCTAAATGGGTAGGTGCTACTTTTACAAAAGAGGAAGCAAAAGAAAAATCAGGAGTTGAAAATATTGCATATCTTGGTTCATTCCTTAGTTCAGTAAATACAATGCTTGGATCAGATGAAATTGAAAATATCTATCTTGATTTAGAGAGACGAGATTTTGATGAGGCACAAAGAGAGTCAGGAATTTTTGCAGATAATATAGTAAAAAGATATCCACAGGCAAATGTTAAAAATGCTTTTAATATAATTTCAGAATTAAGACTTAGAAAAAATGAAGCAGAACTTACAGAGATGAGAAATGCTGTTGCTATTACAAAAGGTGGAGTAGAGCTTCTTATGAAAAGTTCAAAAGCTGGAATGATGGAGTATGAACTTGAGGCTTATTTTGATTTTTATTTAAAACAACATGGAGTTAAGGATTTTGCCTTTAAAACAATAGCTGCATCAGGAAAGAATGCTGCAACTCTTCATTATCATGAAAATAGTAGTGAGATGAAAGATGGAGATTTAATTCTTTTTGATTTAGGTGCACAGCTTAATTATTATAATTCAGATGTTTCTAGAACTTTCCCTGTAAATGGTAAGTTTAGTGATAGACAAAGAGATTTATATCAGGCTGTTCTTGATGTTAATATAGCTATGATAGATATGATGAAGCCAGGTGTTACAATGAAGGCAGTTAATGAGGCAGCAAATGATATGCTTGCACAAAAATGCTTAGAACTTGGTCTTACAGAGAAAAAAGAAGATTTTAGAAAATACTATTTCCATTCTATAGGACATAGTCTTGGTCTTGATACACATGATGTTGGGAAAAGACTTGGAGTTTTAGAGGAAGGTATGGTTTGGACTATTGAACCAGGTCTTTATATTCCAGAAGAAAATGTAGGAATTAGAATTGAAGATGATGTTCTTATAACTGCTACTGGTCATGAAGTTCTTACAAAAGGAATTATAAAATCAATTGAGGATATAGAAAAATTTATGGCTAAATAAAAATTTTAAACCTAGCATTTTAGTGCTAGGTTTTTATTTTTAAAAATAGATAAAATATTAAAAGTGTTAATAAATAAAAAATTAATCAAAAGATCTATTGTAAAAAATTGAGAATTAATGTATAAATATAATTATAAGAAAAGTGAATATGATTAAGAGGTAGAGGTGCGAGTACTAAGAGTAGCTAAATGGAGCAGAAGTGTGATGAAGTTTAGTAAAAGGAGTAATCGCCGAAGATTTATAAATATACTTAAAGATTTATATTTCTGGGTTTGTATATAATATATACAAGACTGTCACAAGTTTTTGTGGAGTGCTACATCAAGGATTTTCATACGATAGAATTTTGATTACATTGTATTTGTTATCCTAGGTGTTAAGCCTAGGATTTTTTTATTTTGTAAGCAAGCCTCTTTAATTATTTTCAAAAATATTAAGGGGGCTTTTTATATGAGAAAAAGATTAGGAATTTTTTCAATGACATTAGTGTTTAGTTTATGTTTAGTTTCTACTTTGGCTTTTGCACAAGGGGATGTTGCAGCAGTTAATGCAGAAAAGTTTGGTTTTTGGACAATCATACCACCACTTGTATCAATAATCTTAGCATTTCTTACTAAGAATATTGTTATATCACTATTTACTGGGGCGTTTATAGGGTGTTTAATGTTGTTTATTACTGACCATAATATATTCTTAGCTTTAATTTTTGGATTTATGGATTTAGTTGAAAGATTACTTGCTTCACTTGCTGATAAGTGGAATGCAGGAATCGTGTTACAGGTTTTAGTAATTGGAGGAATCATTCATCTTGTTGCAAAGATGGGTGGAGCTAGAGCTATTGCACAGGCACTTGCTAAAAGGGCGAAGACAGTTAGAAGTGTTCAAATAACTACATTTTTACTTGGACTTGCAGTATTCTTTGATGATTATGCAAATTCATTAATAGTAGGACCAATTATGAGACCAGTTGCAGATAAGATGAAAATTTCAAGAGAGAAGTTAGCATTTATTATAGATGCTACAGCAGCTCCAATAGCCGGACTTGCTATTATCTCAACATGGATAGGACTTGAGGTTGGTTTAATAGGAGATGCTTTTACTAGTATTGGGCAAGAGGTTGATGCTTTTGGAATTTTCCTTCAAACTATACCATTTAGATTTTATAATATTTTAATTTTAGTGTTTGTTATTATTTCAGCTTTTACTTTAAGAGAGTTTGGACCTATGTATAAGGCTGAAGTAAGAGCGAGAAAAGGACAAGTTGTTAAGCCTAAGACTAGCAAGTTATCTAATGAAGAGATTGATGAGGTTATGCAAGATTTAGAACCCAAAAAAGGTGTTAAACTTTGTATATGGAATGCATTAATTCCAATAGGATCACTTATAGTATTTTCACTTGTAGCATTTTATTATAGTGGATATTCTTCAATAATGGGTGGAGAAGATACAGCACTTATAGGGATTCTTCAATCATCACCATTTAGTTTTGAGGCTATACAAGAAGCATTTTCAGCTTCAGATGCTTCAATAGCATTATTCCAATCAGCTTTAATATCTTCAGTAATTACTATTGCACTTGCAGTTGGTAGAAAGATATTTACAGTTTCAGAGGCTATTGATACTTGGGTAGAAGGATGTAAAAGTCTTTTAATTACTGGTGTTATATTACTTCTTGCATGGAGTTTAAGTTCAGTTCTAAAAGAACTTGGAACAGCATCATATTTAGTAGAACTTTTATCAGGTTCAGTTCCAGCATTTTTATTACCATCACTTATATTTATACTTGGCTCTATAATAGCTTTCTCTACAGGGACAGCTTATGGGACAATGGGAATATTAATGCCACTTGCAATTCCACTTGCTAATACAATTTCAGGTGGAGATATGAATCTTATAATAGTTTCAACTTCAGCAGTTTTAACAGGAGCAATATTTGGAGATCATTGTTCTCCAATTTCAGATACAACAATTCTATCTTCAACAGGAGCAAGTTGTGATCATATAGAACATGTAAGAACACAACTTTGGTATGCATTATTTGTAGCTGGGGTTACAGTAGTGTTTGGATACCTTCCAGCAGGGCTTGGATTGAATGTTTGGGTATGTCTTGGACTTGGAGTAGTTGCAATATTTGTAGTGCTTATGATCTTTGGTAAGAAGGTACCAGATGCATCTGAATTAGAAAATACAGTAATAGAGGAAACAGTTTAGTTTAATATATATAAGGAGGGTAGCTATAGTTTTTTAGCTACTCTCTTTTTAAAGTTCCATAAAACATCTTATGTTTAGTGGTGTTATATTATATGTAATTTAGAGAAAAATAGAATTGTATACTTAGTATAGATAGGAGCGTGATAATATGAATGAAGAACAGTTATTTAAAGAAGTAGAAAGACATCTTTTAGAGGATGATAAACCATCAAAATATTTGAGAAGTAATCTTCATAAACTTAAAAATAGTAATCTTAAAGTTATTACAGCTCTTGAAAAAATAGAGCAAAATATAACTTATCATCCAGAGGGAAACGTTTTAAATCACACGTTATTAGTTATTGATGCAGCGGCGATTGTCAGAGTATATGCACATGATAAAAGAAATTTAATGTGGTCAGCTATGTTTCATGATTTTGGAAAATTAAAAGCTACTAAAGTGAGAAGAGGAAAAATTACAGCTTATGACCATGATACGATTGGTTCAAAAGAAGTGAGTGGACTTTTAAATAATTATGATTTCCTAGGAAATGAATTTAAAGAAGAAGTTGAAAATTTAGTTAAGTATCATATGCATAGTCTATATATTAGTAGAAAATTACTTTTCGCAAATTCTGAGCAAATGATTTTAGACGTTGATATGCATGATATGGCTTTATTATTTTTTGCAGACAAACTAGGTAGAGGTGATTTTTCAAAGTCAGAAATTCAAAGAGTTATTGCAGAGGTTATAGATGTGCTTGATGAGTTAGAGGCAAAGTATAATATTGATATGAAAGAAGTAACTGATAAGTTTATGGAACTTTATAAGATGGAAAGAGATTTTAATAAATAGTATAATATCAATATCTGTATTTATAGGGAGTGATTGATATTAGTAAGGATGATTTAGATCCGAAAATTAAAATGACAATTAATATGGGAAAAGGCTTTATACTTGCTCTTTTTGTTATATTAAATTATGTTTATTTTAATCTTAATAGTTATGTTTTTTTAGGGCTATTTATTGGATTAATAGTAGTCATGGAAGTAATATTTAATTTTATGAAAAAGAAGTTTTATTGGTAATATAAAAAGCGTTGAATCAATTCTGATTCAACGCTTTTCTATATAATATGGCTTGGCCATAAATTTTAATTATTTTTGAACTGTTGTATTAAATGAAGCTAATGATTTTTGGAAACCAGCTTGAGCTTCATTGTTAGTTTTAGCAGCTGAGTCTATAGACTTAGTCTGACTATTAACAGCATCTTTTAATTTATTTATATCTGACGCTTGAGATGCATTCTTAGTTTTTTCTGTAGCTAATTGTGCTTTAAGTGAAGTAACTTGTCCTTCTAAAGTAGCAACTTTTTTATTAGCAGTAGCTAATGAAGCGTTAGCAGTTGCTAAATCATTTTGTAACATACCAACAGATGTGTTAGCAACCAAAAGTTGATGTTTAACTACGGCAACTTCATCAATATAAACCTGAGTAGTTGCCTCTGAGAATTTTAATTTCTTTTGTAAATCTGTTACTTTAGCTTGCTCTGCAGCTAATTCTTTCTTTAATGTAGCAGTATTATTACCAGCTTCCATTAAGTCATTTTGTAGTTGACCAACAGCTGTGTTAGCAACCCAAAGTTGATGTTTAACTACGGCAACTTCATCAATATAAACCTGAGTAGTTGCTTCTGAGAATTTTAATTTCTTTTGTAAATCAACTATATTAACATTTTTAGCAGCTAATTCTTTTTCTAATTTAGCTATTGTTATTTGTTGTGTAGAAACATTTTTTTTAACTGCTGAAAGATTAACACTAGTTTCTTGTTGTTGCTTAGATATAGTACTTATTTTATCATTTTGATTAACGATAGTTTTTTGTGCTGTATCCATTGCTCCAGAAGCAAGTCTTAAATCACTAGTTGATTGAGTTATTTGTGTAGTTGCTTTTTGTGTATTTGAATTTATTTGAGATACAACTCCTGCTATAATTCCACCACCAGTAACAGTTCCGGCTAATATTAAACTTATTAATTTTGTTTTTATCATGTGTAAATATCCTCCTAATTTAAGTTACCTAATTGCAGAATTATTGTTACATAGGTAACTGCTTTACTAATTTTACAAAATTTAAGTATTAGTAACAAATAGAAAAAAATATTATGTTTTATATAAAAACTCATACAAAATATTAAAATAATAATAAAAAAGTATTGAAATTGCTATAAGTGTTATAAAAAGGAGTTTTTAAGTTGTTAAAAGAAAAAGCTTTTAATATTTTAATAATTTAATTGAATAAATTATTAAAATACGATAAAAAAAGGATATTTTCAGTATTTTAAAATATTTAGTAACACTATTAGATTTTGATAAATATTATGTAGTATAGGTGGTGATTTTATAATGCGCAATAGAAGAAGAACTTGCTCAAGATGTTGTGAACCAAAGTGTTATCAACCTGATTGTTGTGAAAATCAAAATCAAAATATTATGATGCCTACTCCAGCAGGGGCACCTACAAATTTATTTACACCATTCACTCCTATGTCGGGTGGTACAGATCCAACAAGTTATGCTACATTTTGGAATACTTGTCCAACCACAGTGGATGTTGGTGATGATTTTGAATTTAATCAAGCTGGTGTTGGAACATCAGATGTAACATTAATTAGTCAGGGAACTATTAGAGTTTGTAGAGCTGGTGTTTATCATATAACTTATAGGGTAAATGTAAGCCTTCAGGGAGTACCTAATTCTACAGAGCTTATTAGAAATAGAGTTAGCTTATATATAAATTGTATGCAACAACCCAATGGACAAGCTGGATTTTCAATTCAAACACCTGATATAACAAGCTGTATGCCAATAAATGGGGATGCATTAGTTTTTATACCAGCAAATTCATGTTTGAATTTAGTAAATGAGAGTCAGTGTATTATAGGAAGTTCTATAACAACTTGTACTAGTGGTGGAAGCCCTGTAAATATAAGTCTTCATCGGGTTAATTAGTAACTCAAAGCAACTGAATGAGCAAGGTACAAAGCACTCAACTTTTAGTGAGTGCTTTTGGGTTATAGAGATATAATATATTATTGTAGTCTTTAGTAATTTAATTTTTAATTTTTATTATATATATGTAATCAAAAAAATTCTCGGCTGAATTTTGAAAAATAAAAGTACTAATTCAAAATAAAATCAGCACTTTTGTATAATTTAAGCATTTTTCTTTTTAGGTGGCATAATATAGACATTTACCCCTACGGCTATTATTATTCCAATGAATGTTTCAATAATTCTGCTAAATGTATAAATATAATTTGAATAATCTCTATTTAAAAGTAAATTAGCAAGCAATACAATACAAGCTATTGAAACAGAGCCAGGTTTTTTTAAAATAGTACAAACATAAATAACAAACACTGTAAATAAACAAATTAGAATTGTCCTAAGTAGCGTTGTATCATATTTTGAAAGAATTATAGTTGCAATCATACCAAAAGTTCCACCAATAACAGTTCCAATCATTCTATTAATCCCCATTTTTATTGAGGTATCACAAGAATCTGTAAGACATATTACAGAGGCAATACAAGCATAAAATGGAGAGTCAAATCCAAGTAGATTAAGAATAATTATACATAGAAATATTGATAATGCAGTTTTAAAGTTTCGTGCACCTATTTTAGGTAAATGATTAGTAAACATCAAATTATCCCCTTAATATATAACATTTAAATTTTACTATATTATACCATATGAAGAAGAAGCTTTTAATAATCGATAATTATAGAAAAAAATTTGAAAATTATAATATACTTGTTAGAATTTATATAGTATTTAATGATAGAATATTCTAAGAGTTAGGGGGCGATTTAATTTGCATGAGAAAAATTATAAGTTAGAAGAAAATTCATTATATATTGAAGTAAAGAATAGTGCGAAAAAATCATTTGAAGAATATTATTATTCATTTTGGTTTTTAAGCGTATTTATAATAGGAGCATTTGCTTTATATATATCTACAAGGGTATCAAGAGGGATTTTTATAATAATAGATGTAGTTCTTATCTATAAAATATCAAGAAGTTTATATGAGCTTAAAAGAAATAAAAATAGAGAACATCTAGCATTAGAATACCAACTTAAATTTTTAAATAGAATTTATATGTATAGTGGGATTTTTTTAGTTGAATCAATAGTTAGGCACTTTCTAAGTTTTAACATAACAATTTTTAGCTATATTGGTATTATGGCAATTATTTATGGGATTGCTTTTGCAATATATAAAGTAGCTCGAATATATATGAAGAGATATTATATAAGAATGCTTGAGGAAAACAATTATAAGAAAATAGTAGAATGGAAAACTTTAAAGCATAAATTGCTAGTTATAATATCATTTTTTATATTTGTAATTTTAGTAATATCGACTTTTATGAAAATTGTAAAAGGAGATGCTTTAGTTTATATAATGACATTTATGTACACTATTCTTTTAATAATTAATATAGAAATTAAGTGTGATTTAGAAATAGAGGAAGAATTATTATTTAAAGAAGGAAGTTTTGATTTTGAAAAATATGAATTTAACTAAAATTTGAGAGAATTCTCCCATCTCTACAGGTGGTGAGATGAATC
>NZ_CAMQZG010000027.1 GCF_947039605.1 uncultured Clostridium sp. | reverse complement strand
TGACACCAGTGACACCAGTGACACCAGTGACACCAGTGACACCAGTGACACCAGTGACACCAGTAATACCAGTAACACCAGTGACACCAGTGACACCAGTAACACCAGTAATAACTAAACTTCCTGATACGGGAATTAATTATATCGGAGCAGTTGAAGATACTGGTAAAGTATTAGGTCTTATAAGCTTGCTTGGATTAGGTTTAGGCTTATTATTAAGAAAAAAAAGATAATATTTTGAAATAAGTAGAAAAATGATTTAAGTAATATGAGATTAATTTTAAATGTAAGGTATGAAGTATTCATATCTTACATTTTTTTAAAAAAAGTTAAATATAGAGGTTAGGAGAGTACAAATGAAAAAAAAAATATTGACTTTACTGTTGGTGGGGAGTATTACAACAATAGCTTCTACGCAAGTCTTAGCAGATAGCAATGAACAAGTGAAGGATAATATTGTTTCTGTCGGCGAACAATCAAAAGTAAATAATTTAATTACATATACTACAGGTACAAATAATCTTTCGGAGATAAGCAGTGAAAAAGGAATAATATTTGATAAACCTAAGGCTACTGATAGAGGGATATTATTAAAAATGGATAATACTATAATTCAAACTCAATATGGTAAAATGAAGATAGTAAATGAAGGGGAGAATAATGGTTACAAGGTAATAAATATCAGTAATCCTAAAGCTCCTATTTTAAAAGTTGGGATTGTAAATAATATTTATGAAGTTGGTAATCAAGTTGATTTAAAAGCTTTGGTGGCACCGGTTTTATATAATAGCAGTGGAGAAAAGATAAAGGGGGATATAATATTTCCGAATGTGGATACATCTAAGGAATCTTATAATGAAACATATATTAAGGCAAGTGATGGAGCTGGAAACATTACAATTGCACCATTTATTTATAATGTAGTGAGATTTAAGGCAACTATAAATGTTTCAAGGGATTTTAATGTGCAAGATTTATCTGTTAAAGATATCTTAAGTGGTGGTGAAGGTAACTTAAGGGCATATATCGCTCACTACGATAAAAATTCTAATAAGATAATTGTTGGTGTGAGCAGAGGTGTAGCATCTATAAGAAAAGAAATACCTATAATATTTGGTGAAAAGAATAATATTAATCAGGTATCTAGCATTAAAAAAAATAATCCTAAAAAAGAAAATTCTGTACAAAAGAAGGGTGAGAATACTGACTATAGTGTGTCGGTATTTATGCAAATATTTATTAGTCCAATTACATATTTTGTGATTGGTGCATTATTAATTGCATTGATATCTTTTTTATTTTTATAAGTAAAGGAGTAGAGTTTTTTGAAAAAAAGAAAAAAAAGAAAAAAATTAGCTATTGTTTTAATAGCTTTAGTTATTATTATATTAGGAAGTATTTACGGTTATGTAAAATGGACATATAGTACATATATGAATATGGATTTAAGTTTTGCAACTCCGCAAGGAAGTATAGCTACAACAGATAGCTTTATAGCTCCGATTGAGAAGGTTGGAGACTTAAAGACTTATTATGATAAAGCTCATAATATAAATAATGGTGTAATTGGATGGATTGCAATTCCAGGGACTAATATAAATTATCCTGTTAATTTTGGTAAGGGTGATAACTATTATTTAGATCATAATTGGAAAGGTGACTCTTACTGGAATGGTTCAGTATTTTTATCAGAACATAATAAAGGTGGTTTTGGAGCTGTCTCTTTAATTAATGGACATAATATGTTAAATGGAATTATGTTTTCACAGTTACAAACTTTTGCTAATAAAAATGCTTTTGAAAATCAAGTTATTTATGTTTATAATGGCCAAACTAAGCAATTAGAAAAATTTAAAGCTATAATTGCTATGTATTCTGTACCGACGGTAGCTATGACATTAGGAAATTTAAGTAAGGAAGAAAAAATTAAGGAGGTTGATTCACTTATGAAAGATTCAATATATGGTAAACAAGAGTATAGCGGAAATAATTTAATGATACTTAATACTTGTTTATCAAATGGATCAGGAAAACATTTTTTAGTTGTTGCTGAAAGGGTAAATTAAGATATAGATAAAGAAAAATTTATAACAATAAATTAGTATTGAATTGTAAGTGTTCGTATGATATTAAAAATCTTGAAAAAGAAAACTTCCGTGGAATTATAAAATTCTAGGGAAGTTTTTTTATAAAGCTAAGAGGATTAGAATTAGCAGATGAAGAATAGCAGTATGTAGAAAATAAAGGTGTTATTATAAATAATTATGCTATAAAGCTTATGGAAGCTGAGAATAAGAAATTACAAGAAATTATATTATATTTAAATTATTTTTTTAAATAGGAGTTTATAAAAATTTAAAGATACAATATATGTAATAAAATTATTTGAAAAATGATGAAGGATTAGAAGGAAATAGTAAAAAATAAGAATTATTCCCTTAAAATTACAAAAAAACTTGTGAAATGAGATTACCTTAGAAATTTTAGAATAAGTAGATTTATATAAAAATTTATTAAAATTCATAAAACAAAAAAATGTCGAAAAATATCAATTAGTTTTTGTATATAAATAACTTTTAAGGTGATAGAATATAAATTGTAATAATTGTTAAAGTATTTTAGTTAAGACAGGGGTAGTTTTCAGCTAAGGTAATGAGTAGTGGGATAATTTGAGAGAGATAAATAAGTAGTAGTCATGCCAAGGGGTTGGTATGGCTATTTTTTTATTTATAATTAAATATTCGGAAATATAAAAATATTAATACTGACAATAGTATAAAAATTTGAGAATAGAAAAGTTTAAATAAAAAAAGACGAATGAAATTATAATAAAATTAAATAAAAAACGATTAATTTTGTGAAAAGTATTGAAATTTTGCGAAAAATGTATTAAGATTTAAAAGTAATATTCGTTAGATATTAACACATAAGATAAATTTTATATTAATTTAATATAATATGGAGGGATTTTTTTAATGCAATTTTTTAAGCAATTATCACCTTTTCAAAAAGGATTTTTAGTATTTTTCATAGTAGCCTCATTTGTATCATTCTTTATTCCATTAATAATGGGACAAGAGTCATTTATAGGATTGTTCGGTTTCTTTAGTATAATAGGACTTATATCAGCTATTTCAGGGGTACTAGCATCTATCTTCCAAGTTAGAGCAAAAGCTGCATATTATTTATGGTTCTTATTAAATACAGTAACATATGCAATTATTTGTCTACATGAAAATTTATATGGACAGTTCATACAAAACTTTATTATTTTACTTCCTTTAGAGGTAGCAGGTTTTATAGCTTGGAAAAAGCATATTGAAAATTCTAAGGAAAAGAAGCTTATAGTTAGAAGATTTACAAAGATGAATTGGGTTGTATCAATTATACTTGCTATTATAGCTTGGGGAGTATATGCAGTTTTCCTTAAGTATTTACCTAATATATTTAGTTCATTATTTGGCATGCAAATAGCAGCAGATCCACAATTTAAACTTGATGCATTAACATCAGTTATGACTATATTTGCAGTTTATATAACATCTAAAAGATTTATTGAGCAATGGTATTTTTGGCTTGTTGCAAATGCAGGAATTATAATATTTATAAAAAGTATTATTGAGAGTGGAGTATTCTCTATGTCAGATTTATCTGGTGCAATAGTTCTAGGTCAGTATGGAGTAATTTCTCTTTATGGATTATATTCTTGGATAAAAATGTACAAAAAACAAAAAGAACAAGAAAATGTACATGCTACATCAATTGAAAGAGCATAGTAATTAAATAGATATAAAAGGCATCTTCAAGTTTGTGAGGGTGTCTTTTTAGTTAGAAATATTTATGCCTTTGATAGTATTCTATAAAAAACACTTTACGTATTCTTAATAATTGTTCTTATATTGCTAAAGTAAATTTAAAGTTCTAGTCACAAAAAATCAAATTACCTTTTATTTTTATATGGTTTAATAGATATATAGTGTTTTAGTTCAGAAAAAATATTTTAGCAATAAGGAGTAATTGTATATGAGGTATATCGAGGGGGACATAAGCTTAGAACTTGCAAATATCTTAGATAAGAAGCTAGGTAAGTTATTAGGTTTGATTTTTGAATTCAATAGTGAAATTATAGGTGAAATAACTTGTGAGTTTCCAAGTATAGTGACAGTGAGCAAAGAATTAAATGAAAGTTTAATTGAAAAAATAGAATTGTATAGCGAAATGTTTGTAGGACTTAAAATTAGTGAAGAGTTTTCTTTAGCGATAGATAGAAATCTTAGTGGTGAATTTAATAATGAGGTTAGTGCACTTATAGCTATTAGTTATAAGTTAGCTAAGGGGATAGAAAATTCGAGTTTAGATGAGTTGGAAAATAGCATATCAGAGTTTGAAGATATTTGTAAGGAATATAACGAAGAAATTATTTTAGTTGGGGATTATGATTCTATATAAGTTATAAGGATAGTACTTTAAAATTGGGGCTAGATTTTATATATTAATGAAGGGTATAAAGGAAATAGTTATGAAGATTAAAGTTTTAATGGTTATTATGGGTGCGGTTTTGTTTTCAGGGTGTGCAGGTGGTGAAAATACTTCGATAGAAGATTTTAAGGATAAGTTTACTAGTGAAAATTATTATCTTGCAAGTAAGGTATATAAGGAGAATATAAAAGATTCTAATTTTAAGAAGTTTGCAAATACATTTATAGAAAATGATATAAATGGTAAGAGTGGATACTTAAATAGTTTAAATTTTACAGAAATTGAAAAAGATTTAAATGGAATATCAACTTTTTATAATAGTGATAATTTAGTATTAGCTAGAGGTAAAGTTGGTGAACTAAAAAATAGTGGTGTAAATGAAAGACAGGAATTAGTGGAAACTAATAATTCTTTAAAGGAAACTAATAGGATTTTAGAGGAAGAACTAAGTAAAGTTATTGATGAAAAAACTAAGCTAGAAGCAGATATAATTGTACAAGCTAAGGAAAAAGATGAAAATTCTATAGAAAATCAAGAGGGATAATATAGAATTTAGTGTATACATAATAAAGGACAAGCTTGCTGAGAGCTTGTCTTTAAATTTAATGATGTAAAAATGCAGAGGATGCAAACTGATTTAGTAAATTATAAGATTCCATTTGAGTAAGTCTAATTGACATTCGCTTTTTAGCAAGCTCATTTTCAAGTGGGTTTGAGTACATTTGTCCTTCTAGATTAACCATTTGTTTTTTATAGTTAAGCCATATTTTATCATACTCATAAGGTGTTTCAGATTGTTTACTTACATTACTTAGTTCTTGATAAACATCATTTAATGTATCATTCCAAGCACCTAAAACATTATTATATGCGGTTGTCATAGATATTTTACTTTGTTTAGCTGCATTTATATAATTATTAGAAATTTGAGTTGTTTCTAAAAATTCATTTTTATATTGATTAATAAGGTCTAATTGTTGTGGAGTGTAGTCAGGTATATGTCCATTATCAGCTAAGAATATATTTGAATTAGATGAGGCATATTCATCAGTGAATTGTGGATTTTCTCCATTATCGATTATATAGTTATAGAGCAAGAAATTTGCAGCTCTACCAGACATATAAAGTCTCTGAGTTGCAGATTCAAGGTATTGCATACTACCACCACTATGTGCATTTTGAGTTTCTTTAACTTCGTTCTTTATAAATTCTTTGCTAATTTTAATTTGTTCATTAAAGATTTTAAGTTGCTTTTCACCAAGGTTATTTTGAATATTTAAAAGTATTTTATCTATCTGTGCATTCCAGAGGTTAGCAGAGGTTATATTACCATCAACCATAGAATTTATGTTACCTTTATCATTTACTGACGTTTTAAGTATTTGAGTTATTCTATTTTCTATGTTTTTAAATTCTAATATGTAGATATTACTTGAAGGTTTTAGGTTAGCTGTTTTGGCAATATTTATATTTTGGGATGCTATGATTGGATTTATTGGATTTTTTGTAGTATTAGAAGTTTGGGTAGTGGTTGTATTTATTTTAGAGCTAGTAGTAGTGGTTGGGATAGTTTTAATTAAAGAATTAGTATTATTGCTTTTATTTACTGGGGTGATAATTTGGTTATTAGCTAAGGTTGTATGTGATATATATCTATAGTTTATAGCATAGTAAGATATGCCACTAATTAGTATTGTAGCAATGACTGATATTCCGACGATTCCAGTTCTTTTCATTAGTATTCTCCTGTTGTGTAGTATAAGTTTTAATTCAGTCTAATTTTACTCTAAGGGGAAATTTTAAAAGTTACAAAAAAGTCTTGAAAATACTAAAGTTTTTTGAAGAAAAACCGACAATAAATTAATATAACTATTTTAAGGCATAAATTAATTATATTAATTAGTTTAAGACATCAAGGGGGATAATATGAAAAAATATTTAATAGTAGGGCTAGTTTTAGCTACTATGTTTACAACAGTTGCATGTGGAAGCAAGGCAGTAGAAGAAGTTAAAGAAGTATCAAAGGTAATGGAAGAGGCAAAGATAGCAGTGGCCTCAGAAGAGTATGAAAAGGCTAGAAATTTATTTAAATTAGCTAGTGATGAGGTAAGTGGAGAGGAAAAAAATTTAGCTACTTCAAGTTATAAGCTTTTAGAAAGTTTTATTTTTGCAGAAAAAGCAGTTGAAGATGGAGATCTTGAGGAAGCAAAGCTACAGCTTAAAAAAATAGAGAGTAATACTACATATGAGAATTTAGTTGAAGATATAAAGGCATTGAAAGTTCAAATAGAAGAAAGAGAAAGTTTAGATTCTAAGATAGAAGAAAAGTTACAGATAGTAAGTAATTTTTTAGAAGAAAAAAAATTAGAGGAAGCTAAAAAGACATTTGCTGAAATTAATTTAGAGGGTTTATCAGATGAAGCTAATAAAAAGTATGCAGATATGAGTTTAGAGATTAAGGCATTAGAAGAAAAAGTCGAGGCTACTAAAAAAGCAGAGGCTGATAAAGAAAAAGTTGAAGATGAAAAAAAAGAAAATAGAGATAAGTTATTTAATGGAACGAGTAAAATTTATATAGATTATGAAGATTCAGCATCAATTGATAGTTTTGAAAGTTTTATGTTTAGAAAATTAGAAACAGGAGAATTAGAAGTATCAGTAGGAAGTGAAAAAGCATGTCCTAGTGGAACTTTAAGAAAAATAGCCGATACATCATGGACCGGTTCTTTATATGATTCAGCATTTGGTATGGATGCATTTTATGATGTTGTGACAACTGAGAATGCTATTAAAATCATTCAATCTAGTGATCAAAATGTAAGAACAATAATACTATATTTAAAGAGTCAAACATATGAAACAACTAATACAAATTCAGAGATTACGGAAAAAGGAAGTTTCACTTTAAAATAAATAGAGAATTAAATATTTTAGAAGCCTTTGACCTTAGCATATATATGCTAAGGTCAAAAGCTTTTTCTATAAATGTTTAGTTTGGAAAGTTTTGGGACATAATCAGGAGAGAGTTCATAGATTTAGAGTGAGGGGGAACTGTCGAGTGATAATGATAAGTCAAAATGGATTTGCACTAACAATTGTTGGGGTATATTTAATATTAAAAGTTTTAAGGTTAGCTAATTTTCTGGAATTTAGAGTAATAAATAAGGTTAGAAAATCATTTAAAGGATTAATACTTGGTGAGAGTGCAAAATTTGATGTGAAGTCAGGGGAGTACAATTATTTTAATAAAAAGCAAAATAATGATTTGTATAGTAGAGAGGGTACTAAAGCTTTAAAACATAATTATTTATTTAATGAAATAATATTTACATCTTTTATAATTTATCTTATATTTTTGATTTCAAAAATATATTTTCCTATAAGTTTTTCTATAGGTGAGGAAGTTATTCATAGAATGCCCAATATATGGCTTAGACCATTATGGAGTTTAAGAGAGGTATATGAAGGTGGTGGAATATATGGTTTCATATATCAAATAGGTGGAAATCTAATATTATTAGCACCGTTAGCATTTTATATGATGTATTTTAAAACAAAAAAATTTAAAAGGTTGAAAAGTGTACTTGCACTTTGTTTAAAAGTTACTATTTGTATAGAAACTTCACAGGTTTTATTGTCAGTATTAATTCCAAGTGTGCAAAGGTATTTTGAAATAAATGATATTATATGTAATACACTTGGTGGTGTAATAGGATTTGGGCTATATAAACTATTTGATTATTTGCTTGAAAGGTATGAAGTTTATATAAAGAGAAAGCAAGAAATTATATAGATAAGTAAAAAAAAAAATTTTTTAAAAGGAATTTAGAAAAGAATATAGAACTTACTTATAGAGTGAGTAATGAGAGTTTATAAAAATAAAATAAAGTTTAGGGTGGATTTTATGAAAAAGAAGTTTGTTTTAGGATGTATGTTAGTTGCAGTGGTAGGTATGACGGGGTTAATGGGATGTGGCGGAGAAGAAGAGGTGAAAAAAGAGGTAGGAAAAGAGACTTTACAGGAAGCAGATAAAAAAGAAGGCGATGCTAAAGCTAAAAAAGGTGAAAATCCTGCAGGAGAGTTTAGTAAGGAAGCACAAGATAAAATAGTAGCAGAGGCACAAGTTATTTTAGATTCTTATAGTTATAAGAAAATTGCGGTAGCGGAGTTTATAACTACTAATGAGGATTATATTAAAGAACTTCAGAATAAAGATTTATGTCATATAACAGAGGTGGGGCAGGATAGTCCCTCAGAATTTTATTATGATTATAAATCAAAAGAGCTTTATCATATAAATCAAGGCTTTTGGTTTGTTGTGACAGATGATTATAGAAATGTAACTCCTGATATTGCAGGTATGAAAGAAATGGGTGATGAGGCTAGAGAAGCATTCAAAAGAGAGAAAAAATAAAAATAAAAAATAGTATAGAAAACCACAGTGATAAAGTAATTTTATTCTGTGGTTTTTTGATTTGAAATTTCAAAATAATTTCAAAGGTAATTTGGAATAATAAAGTATAAAGGAAAATAGATAAGTTGATATAAATGAAAGGTGGAAAAGAATATGAGTTATGGAAAAGATGATTTAAATGATCCTATGTATAGAGAGTATGTAGAAAGAATTACTGAGGAAGGTCAAATTGAAAGTATTCACAGAAGAGCTGTAGAAGATAGGATTTTTGAAGAAGAAGAAAATATTGAATTAAGAAATGAAGGGATTGTAGAAATAGAAGGATTTAATTCTATAAATAATGAAAATATGATAGATAGAGGCCTTGCAAGAGAGGGGATATTAGAAGCAAATAATCTTTATGATTTGGAAGCAGAGCAAGAATTAGAAGAGGATATGGATATAATGCAAGAAGATAGAGATTTAAGTTGGTAAAAAAAAATTTTATTAATAAAAGTAAAAATAAAAAAGTTTTTTTAAAAAGTTTTTTTATAGGCTTTTTTTTAAAGTAATACAAAATAAAGTTTAAGTTTTTATTATATTACTTTAAAAAGAGATAGAAATTAGACAAATTTTAATTGGTATACATAAAGCATACCAATTAAAAAGAGAGTTTAATCTAATATAAACTTTTAATAAAAAAAATGTAGTAAAAAGGGGGAAAAAACTATTTTAAAGTGAAGTGTATCGAATGGTATAATTTATTTGAAGAAAAAACTAAATAGGATTGAAAACCTTTATTTAGAACTAAAGATAAAAATTTCACCAATAATTTAAGGAAAACTTTAAAACGCTAAGTAGCAATTATGTGATTTGCTACTTAGCGTTTTATTTTTATGTGAAGGAAGAATTCATAGAACTAAACATATTTTAAACTTACTCTAGTAATGCTTTTTCTGTTGAGATAAATCAAACTTATACTAAAAAGTTAAATGATATAAATAATAAATTAATAGAAATACAAAAAGCTCAGATGAATGAGGAGGAGTGTGATAATGACATTGATATAACACCAACAGATTTTACAAGACTTTTAGCGACAATAGAAGAAGTTGTATTTAGGGTTCAAAATATGCTTAAAATAAATTGGAAGTTTACTGCAAAAAGTCTAGAATAGTAATTTTAAATCAAATACAACCAAAATATTATAATAATTGAATAAATTACCATTATGTACTAGAATTGATTTAGATATTTTCTTGGGTCGAAAATACAGAAGAGGTGATTTATTGGATAGTAAGAAAAACTTTTATCCACCTTATATTGTTTTAGTTATTTTATATACATTTTTTATAGTGTTTGCATTTATTATTGATACACCAAGCGAAATTTTCGTGGGGTTTAGAAAAATACTTAAATCTCCAGATATTTTAATTAGTGATTACATGGCAATTGGGGGGATTGGTGCAACACTTGTTAATGCAGCAATTACAGGGAGTTTTTGTCTTGGAATACTTATAAAGAATAAAGTAAAGCCAAATGGGTCTACTATTATGGCTATGTGGCTTGTTACAGGGTTTTCTTTTCTTGGAAAAAATATTTTCAATATAATACCTGTTATATTAGGAGTTTATTTATTTTCAAGGTATCAAAAAGAGCCATTTTTAAATTATATACTTGTAGCATTGCTTGGTACATCACTTGCACCAGTTGTAAGTCAACTTAGTTTTGGGTCAGGAATGCCACTGGAAATTTCTATTATTGTGGGGATAATACTTGGAATACTTTTAGGGTTTATTCTACCACCAATAGCATCTTACTCGATCAAAGTACATAATGGTTATAATTTATATAATATAGGGTTTGCTAGTGGGCTAGTAGCAACGTTGTTAATGTCTTTTCTAAGAGGTTTAGGAATAGATTTTGATGAAAGATTAATGTGGCATACAGGGGATAATGTTACGTTACTTATATTTTTACTTATAGTATCTAGTTATCTTATTTTGATAGGAGTTATTAAGGGTGGGAATGATAAGGAGAAGTTTAAGGTTTTAACAAATCAAAGTGGAAGACTTATAAGTGACTTTTATATTTTATTTGGACCTACAGCTTATATAAACATGGGAGTTTTAGGGGTATTTAGTACATTTGTAGTTTTAATTTTAGATGGGGATTTAAATGGGGCTACCATTTGTGCTATTTTTACAATTGTTGGATTTGGAGCCTTTGGTAAAAATATAAAAAATATTACACCAGTAATGATTGGTGCAATAATTGCAGCTATTTTTATTGAAGGACCAGTAAATTCTCCGCATAGTATGCTTGCTATACTATTTTCTACATGTCTTGCACCTATTGCAGGAAAGTTTGGATGGATAGTAGGGATAATAGCTGGAATAATTCATGTGAATATAGTTTCTAATATAGGCTATATGCATGGGGGCTTAAATCTTTATAACAATGGACTTGCAGGTGGTTTTGTAGCTATGATTTTAATGCCACTTATAACAACTTTTAAGAAGGAGTAGTAGGGGATGAAATTTACAATTGAGAAAAATATAAGAATACTAGATGAGCTTGTGACTTATTATAATAAGCTTGGAAATACTAATGTGCATATTGATATGAGCGAGGAAGATAATAAGCATCATTTTTTTATATCTGGAGTAGTTGAGAATATGTCAGAGGATGAGCTTTTAAATTTAAAGGTTCTTTTAAGCACACCAAGGCAACGTGAGATTGAAGAATATTATTGGCAACTTGGTGGAGAAATAAGTTTTGATTGTGAACTTACGCTTGTTGGTATGATGATTGATGAGGCTCAGATAAGTTATAGGGATAGTATATTAACGATAAAAGTTATGAGAGTAGATTAATAAAAAGGAGAGTTATAATTAAATTTATAGCTCTTTTTACATTATTTAAAATATTTAATCATATAAATTAAAAAATATGTAAAAGATTGTTAACTACAAGTTCTCATATAATAGTATAATTTTAGTTAATATATAAAGTATAGGGTTAATAGAAGAGGGATAAGGGGATTATTATGAGCAAAATAAGAAAAGCAATTATACCAGCAGCAGGTCTTGGGACAAGATTTTTACCTGCTACAAAGTCACAACCAAAAGAAATGTTACCAATAGTTGATAAACCAACTATTCAATATATAATAGAAGAGGCAATAGCTTCAGGGATAGAAGAAATATTAATAATTACAGGAAGAAGTAAAAAGTGTATAGAAGATCACTTTGATAAATCAGTAGAACTTGAACTTGAACTTGAAAAGTCAGGTAAGGTAGAAATGCTTAAAATGGTTAGAGAAATATCAGATATGGTTGATATTCATTTTATAAGACAAAAAGAACCAAGAGGACTTGGCCATGCTATAGGATGTGCTAGAACATTTGTAGGAAATGAGCCATTTGCAGTTCTTCTTGGGGATGATATAGTTTATAATGATGAAGAGCCTTGTCTTGGTCAATTAATAAAATGTTTTAATGAGTATAAGACATCAGTACTTGGGGTACAAACAGTAGAACAGGATGATGTTGATAAATATGGAATAGTTGATTGCATACACATTGAAGACAATGTATATAAAGTTAAGGGACTTGTTGAAAAGCCAGATAAAGAAGTAGCACCTAGTAATGTTGCTATTCTTGGAAGATATATAATAACTCCTAGAATATTTGATTTATTAGAAAAAACTCCAGCAGGTAAGGGTGGAGAGATTCAGCTTACGGATGCATTATTACGACTTGTTGAAGAAGAGGCTATGTATGCTTTTGACTTTAAGGGTAGAAGATATGATGTTGGGTCAAAGCAAGGTTTCTTAGAGGCAACAGTTGAGTATGCACTAAGAAGAGATGAGCTTAAAGATGATTTTATGAAATATTTAAAAGGGATAGTTAAATAGTTTTAGAATATAAAATAATTTAGAATCATAGATATAGTTTATGAATCTAATTTTGGAATGAATATATATAAGATGAAAAAAATAAAAGCCTCTATAAATTTTAGGGGCTTTTATAAATTTTTCATAAAATGATTATAAATTAATTTTAGAGGAGAGAATTTGTATGGAAAGTAATGCATTATTAGAAGAGATTTTGAGCAATTTTAAGTTTGAGGGAAAACTACATAAACAAAAGCAACATCATGTTGGAAATATTAATGATACATTTATACTTACTTTTATGGATGGGGATAAAAAGAATAAGTATATTGTACAAAGAATTAATCATCATGTTTTTACAGAGCCAAAAAGACTTATGGATAATATGGTTAAAGTAACACAGCATATTGCAAGTAAGATAAAAGAAGTTGGTGGAGATGTTTCAAGGGAAACTTTAAATTTAATCATGACTAATGATGGAAAAGCTTTTTATGAAACAGAGTCAGGAAATTATTATAGAGCATTTCCATTTATATCAAAAGCTCAGACATATATGAAAGTAGAGAGTGATGTGCATATATATGAGGCTGGAAAAGCACTTGGAAAGTTCCAAAAACAATTATCAGATTTTGAACCTTCAGAATTATTTGAAGTTATAAAAGATTTTCATAATACACCTGTAAGATATTTAGCTTTTGAAAAAGCTATTGAAGAAGATGTAGCAGATAGAGTTAAACTTGCTATGAATGAAATTAAGTTTATTATGGATAGAAGAAAAGATTTAAGTAAACTTACAGAGTTATTAGAAGAAGGGAAATTACCTCTTAGAGTTACTCATAATGACACTAAGTTTAACAATATTATGATAGATGATGAAACAGGAAAGGCTATTTGTGTTATAGACTTAGATACTGTTATGTCAGGGTTATCATTATATGATTTTGGTGATGCTATAAGATCAGGTTGTAGTACAGCAACTGAGGATGAAACGAATCTTGCTGATGTTACAATAGATTTAAATTTATATAAAAAGTTTGTTGAGGGTGTAATGGAAGAGTGTGAGGATACATTAAACTCATATGAAGTAGAGAACATACCTTTCTCAGCAAAACTTATAACAATGGAACTTGCTATGAGATTTTTAACTGATTATTTAAATGGAGATACTTATTTTAAGGTTAATAGTGATACACATAACCTTGAAAGAACAAAAAATCAGTTGAAACTTGCATATGAAATGGAAGCAAACATGGACTATATGGAAGAATGTTTAGCTAAATAAAATTTAAAGGCTGATATAAAAGATTTAAAATCTTTTATATCAGCCTTTTATGTGTATTATTTTAATAGTAATTCTTCTGTAGAAGTTTCATTTAATATCCCAGAATCACTTCTATAATGCTGTGTTGCAAGACCAAGAAGTATCCAATATATTGGTGCTACTTGAATTACACTTATATTAAAGAAGGCTTGTGCTAAATATCCAACTATAATTAATATAAATATTTTTGATATATCATTCTTTCTTTTCTTTATAAGGTGAACTAATAATGATATTACAATGGCTAAGTATCCTATAAGTGTTGATATACCACCAGTAGCAGTATATTCTAAGTACTCATTATGAGCTTTATCAGGATATTGACTAGATGTAATCATCATATATAACACTTCATCTTCTAAATCTCTCATAAGTCTATGGTGAAGTGTATCAGGACCAGTACCTATAATAGGATTTTGCATTATAGATCTAAATGTCATACTCCAAATCTTACCTCTACCAGAACCAATAGAATCTAATGCAGAGCTTGTAGTAGCATCTTCTAAAGCACTACCAACTGTTCCTATATCTGTTGTTAGAGTTTTCATTCTACCAAGAATTTCTCCACTACTTGTAAAGTTTAGACCAAATAAAGTTCCTGTAAAGCAAATTAAAATTATAAACATTCTTATTAAATGTTGTTTTGATTTGATTATGAATAGTAAACCGGTAAAGGACATTACTATAAAAGCAATCCAAACACCTCTAGTTTGTCCACTTAAAATACCACCAAATATTATTATGCTATATATAAGGTAACGTTTATTTTTGAAAAACATAAAAGCACCCATAGTTATAGCTTCGAATAATAAAAGATATGTTGATAAGAAGTTTCTATTACCTATTGTTCCAAATTCAGAATGAGCTTTATCTACATTTCTTAGATAAGAATATATAGGGTCAATTCCATGAAGTTGAAAAATAGTTAATATAGCCATCAAAGTTGCAAGTATACAAGATACTTCAATAAGTTTTTTATTAACTTTCATATATTTTTTTGCTGCTATAAATAACATAAAATATACTCCGTAAATAAGAAGCCCTTCATATCTATTTTTATTTCCAAGTAAAGAAACCATAATAGCTGGTCCAATTAGTGAAAATATAGCATAAGAGATAAATATTAATAGAATACCTTTTTCTTCTAAGTTATTTTTGAAGAAATTTTTAACCTTATCTTTAGTAAAAGATATTGATTTGAAAGAAGTTTTAAATTTAAAAAGTGATTTTAAATAATTAATATTATCTTTTATTAGTAGAAATAGAAGTAGAACACCCATTACATAAGTAAAAACAACTTTGCCCATTAGATAATTAGGTTTCATACTTTTGACTACTATAAAAGGCATAAACATAATCATTGAATAAAGAATAAAATTTATAATTTCAGAATTTGAAAAATCTCTTTTCAAAAAATTTTTAACATTTTGAAAAATAGTAAACACCCCCTTGTTTATAAATATATAATACCATAAATAACAAAATATTACATATTGGAAGATAGGGGGATAAAAATAGAGAAACATTTATGAGGTGAACAACTTTTTTGAAGAAGTTTACTTTAATTAGCAGAAAAAATGTTGAAAAATATAAAAATATCCAAAAAAACAGAAAATTTAATAATTTATTCAAGTCTAGAACATGCTTTATTAAAATTTATACAATATAATTATAAGTGTCAGAGGGAGATGAAAATTCTAATGATATTCGAAATTCTGACTAGGTCTTCTTGGTGAAAGACAATTAGGGGTACAAAAATAGTTAATGGAGTGTTGGGGGACAGGAAATTAACGAATTAGTTTTAGCTATTAATGACAAAATATTTGAATTGAATTTCAAAGTTAAGGGAAAACTTAAAATTTAAAGTTTTAAGTTGAAAAAATCTCTGTGTTATTGAGGTTTAGAATTTTTGAGTGAATTTGAATGTAAAATGTCAAAAAAAATGAGAAAAAATAGAAAAAGTTCACAAAATGTTTAAATGTTCACAATTAAATGTTAATAAATATTGTTTATAATACATATTGTACAAAAAAGTGTTTTGTTACGTTAGTAAGTGTTTAGTGAACTTCAAAAATTAAATATGTAAAATTACGTGTACATAAAATATTAGCTGTAGGGGATTAATATTTTATATATTAGCTATAAATAGAACGGAAATGAAAAAAGAATAAATGTGTGTGATAGTTTTAAAGTCTAATGGTAGTGTGTTAGACTTTATTTTTTTTGAGAAATATTAAAAATAAATATTTTAGAGGAAAGTAGTTTGAAAATATTCAAACTACTTTCTATTTTTTGAGGATTTAAAAAATTTTAGACGTATTTAATTGTAGAATGATAAAAATACGTATCTGAAATTTAACTAAAAAGACTTTTCTAAAAACTATAAATTCTATATTATATTTATATAATTAGAATAATATTTTAGATTTTAAACTATGAAATAGACAGTTAAGATTAGACATTTAATCTACATAAAAGTAGATATAAGA
Source organism: uncultured Clostridium sp. (assembly GCF_947039605.1). Taxonomy (GTDB): domain Bacteria; phylum Bacillota; class Clostridia; order Clostridiales; family Clostridiaceae; genus Sarcina. The sequence goes on along the minus strand of NZ_CAMQZG010000027.1, from coordinate 31,582 downwards.
AAGAAGAGGGAGAAATGAAAAAAATAGCTATAGTTGTAATTGTACTTGTCGGAGGTGGTATCTTTGCAGGGTATATGATCAATTCAAATCATAAAGCTACACCGGTAAAAGATACTACTCCTACTAAAATAGTTAGTACAGTTCCTGTAAAGAGTGCAAAAAAGAGTGATATTGATATAGTAGGAAATAAAGAGGTAGATAGTGCAAATGCTTCAATTAATAAAATTGATAATAATTCAAAAATAGTTAATGCTAAAAATGAGACTATAAATCAAAATGAAAATAGTTCAAATAAGATTGATACTACAAGTGTAAAAAATAGCAATACAGAGAGTGAATCTGATAATAAAAACAGTAATAAAATTGTAGATAATAAAGAAAGTAGTAATAAAGTTGTAGATAACAATCAAAATAGTAATAAAGTTGTAGATAATAATCAAAATAGTAATAAAGTTGTAGATAACAATCAAAATAGTAATAAAGTTGTAGATAACAATCAAAATAGTAATAAAATTGATAATAACAGTCAAAGTGGTAATATAGTTAGTAATAATAAAATAGCTTCACATAGTAGCACGATTGATAATAAGATAAAAGTTATGCCAGAAGTAGTAAGTATTAAAAAAGATATTGATGCAACTTCTAAAGAAAGAGTTAAGCCCGAGGTTAAAAAAAGTGTTACTGAAAATTCAGTAAATGATAATAAAAATGTAAGTAAAGATATTATTAGTAATAAAGCTGAGGCTAGTAGTTTAGTTAAAAAATATTATACAGATAAATATGTAGGAATGAATCAAAAAAATTGGTCAACAGATGTGACTGAAAATCAAACTATTGATGGGAAAAAGGGTTATTTAGTAAGATTATATAATTACATGAATAGTCATTCTAACAATATAGCTTGGATTTTAGTTTTACCAAATGGTGAAATGTATAACACGGAGTCAGGTGATGGCCCTTTATCAAAAATAAACTAAAGTTTCAAATTTAGGAGGTTTTTTTATGAATGGAAAAATAAAAACAATATTATTAGTGGGTTTATTAATAGTCGTAGGAGCAGTAGGGATATACAAAACTGAAAAAACACATGAAGCAAAAGATAAGGCTATGGTAATTCAAGAACAAAAAGCACAAGCAGTAAAAGAACAAAAAGCACAAGAACAAGAAGCACAAAAGTTAGCATATGAGAAGCAGAAAGCAGAACAACAAGGTACACAAGTGGCAGGGACAACATCATACTCTGATGGTGAACTTATAAATGTAGCTAATGAGAACTATGCCCAGTTTATGCAAAATAATAATTCATATAATTTTGAAAGTGTTTTAGGTAGACAAACAAATGGAGATGTTCTAACAGTAACATTTTCAGCAACTGCTAATGGAAAACCAGAAACAATAACAATGAATTTCAAGCAAATTAATAGTGTAGTGAGAATAGTAGCAAACAACGCATAATAGATGAAAAAGATAAGAGTATTTTAAAATACTTTTATCTTTTTTGTTATTTTTAAAATATAAAATTGAATTCTATAACGAGTTTAAAGAAGAAAAGATTAATAAAAAAGATTAGAAAGAAAACTAAAAAAAGAACAAAGAACTCTTTCAAGAAAATATGAAAGTTTAAAATTTAGAAAAAATAAAGAAAAAGGAGAAGCTACTAGACAAAATATCCAAAAACAAATAGCAAAGGTATAATAACGTAAAATAGATATTTATATATGTACCGTTGGCTAGACGGGGATTTATGACTGTTGAGCATTATATCAAATTTTGGTAAAGCAAGATGCTAGGAAACAGTAAAATATCGATATGGGTATATTTGTCCATATTTTGAGTAATAGAAAGATTGATGAAAAGAAAAATAATTTATACTGTACTTATATTATTATTGCTTATAGGGGGAGGATTAATAGGGACAAGTATTTATGTTAAGTATGAAACTAAAGTTCAAGAAAATGATATGATTCAACAATATATTAACTCAGAAAATAATAAAACTAATATAGTAAGTGATACATCAAAGAAAGAAATTAAAAATACTCAAAATAATTTAGAGAGTAATTCAACAACTAAAGATGTCATTGGAATAATAGAAATTCCATCTATAGGGGTTAAAGCACCTATTGTAGAAGGAACTACATGGGATGATATGAAGTATGCGGTAGGGCATTTTGATAATACAGCAGAACCGGGTGAAAAAGGAAATACATGCTTTGCAGCTCATGATAATATTTATGGAGATATTTTTAGTGATTTAAGTAAGGTTAAAAATGGAGAAAAAATTATAGTTGATTATAATGGTGAAAAATATATGTATGAAATAACTTCACAGACTATAGTTAAACCAGATAATGTATCTGTTTTAGAAAAGACAAAAGATGCTACAATGACTTTAGTGACTTGTACACCAGGTGCGACAGAAAGAATTATTGTAAAGGCAAAAATCATTCAATAAAAAAATATTGTAGATACAATTTTAGTTGTAGCTACAATATTTTTTTTGTTTTTAAAATATTTAATTAGATAGTCTAACTAATCTCGTACTCTTTCAAATCGGAAATTTTTAGTGATCCTGAATTTTTTACTATAGTAGAAAAGTAAATATCCAAATACTAGGTAAAGAGCTATATTTCTTCTAGGATTTGTCATTATAGTTTCTGTAAATCCATAGATTAAGAATGCAGCAATGAAAATTACATCAACTAGTAATTTCTTTTTCAACATAAGATGCATACATAGAGTAATTCCACCTAAGACTATTATTGTTACTAGTATTCCATCTATAGCTAGTAATGAAATATAACTAGTGTCTAGAGGGTAGTTATTTTGATGCATTATGGCTACAATATGATTATTTCTTCCAAAGAATGTTGGTGTACAATGGAATTTATAAAAGAAATCGTGCCAAATTGATGGTCTTCTTGAAAGGACCTTATTTAAAAAAGCATTATGTCCAAAATACACTGCTAGTATAGTGGATAGTCCTAAAAGAAATGCAGGTAGTAAAAGTATTAACTGCTTGAACTTTCCTAAGGGTCTCATAAATTTCTTATCATAAATAGAAAATGCTATATATGTTATACCATATGTTAGAATAGCTGTTCTTGTAAAAGTTATGTATAAAATAACTACTGGAAATACTACTGTTGCTAATATAAATAAAAATTTATTATATTTTTCTTTTTTATAAATATACATAGCACATATAGCAATGACAAACATTCTCATTGCTGTTATATTAGGATTTCCAAATCCTAAGTCATATCTAGGACTTCTGCCTGATGTGTAGTAAATCCTACTATGAATCATTCCTATTAAATCTAATATTAGAATTAACACAAAGAAAAAAATCTCAATTGTTAATATTCTTTTTGCTATTGTTGTAAAACTTGTTTCACTATCTGTACATACGGCACAAACTCCTAAAACACCATATAAGAACATTCCATTCTTAGTTACTATGAATAGAATACCTGCGATGCCTATTGAAATAACTCTTAGTAGCCATGTATTATCTTTTCTAGCAGCATAAATAGATGCTAATCCCAATATTACATTAATGCCTAAAAATATTTTAGCATCTATATGGAATATCATGGGATTGTATACACTAAAAGTCATAAAAAATATAGCTAATATAGAAATATACTTCTTTATCATATGTTCTTTCCTCCATTAATCAATTTTATTCAAAATAAAGTATATCATATATTTATATTATTTTTTTATTTCTTTATTTTTTTCGTAGATTAATAAAATTTTTAAACTTATACAATTAAAAAAACAAATTTAATTATCTTTTAGTTCAAAATTTATAAAATTCATAATAAAAAAAGAAATTCAAAAAGAAATTGAAAATTTGTTTTATTTCTAAATTTTAAACATATTTTACTTGAATATTATATTTTTAGTCACCAAAAAATAGTATTTTATTTTAAATTACTTTGGAATAGTTATTTCTTATAATATAATGTGAAATTTAATATTGTTTGAATTATAGAGCAAGTGATTAAAATTATTTGATTAAAATTTAAATAAAAATAATAGAAAAAATAGGAATTATTAATATTTCATCTAATTATTTAAAGGTTTTTATAAAATTAATGACATTTAATATAGAATGTAATAAATATTTTAGAATGCTATTAACATAAATACTTTCATTCTAAAAGATTATTGAAGTAAAAAGTATTATAATCTATACTTGGGATTTATTAGATATTATAAAATTGAAGATGATAATCAGAAGAAATTTGACAAATAACTTCAAAAACTTCCAAAAATATGTTTTTTCTTTTTTTAGAATTAAAAAGATGTTATAATAAATTTTAGTTAATTAACAAAATATTAATAAAAATATAGTTTAAATTTAAAGATCACGAGACTATATTTTAGAAGGCTTTTCAGAATATTATATAAAGATAGAGATATGTTAATGATGAAAGTTGATTATTATACATAGTTCTCTTTTAGTTTGAATATATAGGAAAATGTTTATACTTGAAATATGGATGGGAGGATGGTGTAAATAAGGTTTAGAGTCAGTTTAAAGAGCAGACTCGTAACTTTTAATTTAAATAAATGTTTTTTTATACTTATTGAAATTAAAGGTTAAGATACTCTTGAATATAATATATATGAAAAGTATTGAGATAAATTTGGAGGAATATATGAAACATAAGATAAAAGGCATAGATGGGTCATTAAATGCAGAAGTTTCAGGTGGATATTTATTATTTAAAAGAGTAGTTGATTTAATAATAGCTATAGCTGGATTAGTAATAACTTTGCCTATAATAGCAATTACTTGTGCAATTGTAAGGTTAGAAAGTAAAGGAAATCCTATTTACAAGCAAAAAAGAGTAGGCCTTAATAATAAGGAATTTAATATTTATAAGATTAGATCGATGGTTTCTAATGCAGAATCAAAAGGTGCACAGTGGGCAACTAAAAATGATGCGAGGGTTACTAGTGTTGGTAAATTTATAAGAAAAACTAGAATAGATGAACTTCCACAATTTTTTAATATATTAAAGGGTGATATGACTATAATTGGTCCAAGACCAGAGCGAGAAATTTTTTATAAGGAATTTGAAAAGGATATTCCTAATTTTAGAGATAGATTGCTAATTAAGCCAGGTCTAACAGGATATGCTCAAGTTCATGGGGGATACGATGTTATGCCTAAAGAAAAGTTAGATTTGGATATATATTATATTGAAAATGTTAATTTAGGTTTAGATATTAAGATAATATTACAGACAGCTTGTATAGTAGTAACTGGAAGTGGTGCAAGATAGTATATGCTGTGTCGTATAACTTGAAATGTTAAGGATAACTTTAGTTCGGGATATTTTTACTTATATAAATGATGCAAAGTTAAAAATTAAAAATTAGATATGTTAGAAAAGTATATAAAATAAATTATTTATCTTTCTGGCAATTTTTCATTTTAGATTTAGAAACTATGCAATTAGTGGGTAAACTACTATGAAGTTATATTAGTAGCAGTATTTTTATATAAAGTAGGAGGACGGATACAAATGAAAAAAATAGGTATAATTATACCATCATTATCGGATGGTGGGGCAGAAAAGGTTGCAGCTAATTTATCAATCATATACAAGGAGCTTGGATATGAAGTTTACATAATATTATATGAAAATAGAGTTAGTTTTGAACATGAAGGTACAATTATAGATTTAAATATAAAACAACGTACTGGAGTTGGAAAGATATTTAAAGATTATGAGATTTATTCAAAATTAAAAAAAGTGAAAAAGGAATATGATTTTGATGTTGTTATTAGTCATTTACCAAAGACAGATTTATTAAACTGTTTAACAAAAAAAAATGAAAAAATTATTACAACTATTCATAATAATATTGATATTGATTACCCCAATTATATGCAAAAGTTATTTCCGTATATTATAAAAAAAGCTGATTTAATAGCTTCTGTATCAAAAGTTGGAGAAAAATGTTTAGTAGATAGATATGGTGCGAAAAATGTTAGAACAATTTATAATCCTCAACTTTTAGATAATATAATTGATAGGGGAAATGAGAAAATAGATGAGATTTCAGAAGAAATTTTAAATGGTGAAATAATCGTTAATATTGGAAGGGTAAATATTCAAAAAGGACAGTGGCATTTGATAAGAGCTTTTAGTGAATTGGTTAAAAATAAACCTAATGCAAAACTCTTATTAATAGGGCAAGGCATTTTAGAGGTGAATTTAAAGAATTTAGTGAAAAATTTAAATATAGCTGAAAATGTTCTTTTCCTTGGATTTAATAAAAATCCATATAAATTTATCAAGCAATCAAATCTTTATGTAGGAACATCATTATATGAGGGGTTTGGGATGACTTTAGTTGAGGCGATGACATTTGGAGTTCCTGTAATTTCAACGGATTGTATTTCGGGGCCAAGAGAGATAATTGCACCTGAATTATTTGGAAAAGAAATCAATTATGATAATGTTCAAACATATGGAATATTAGTTGAAAATTTTGGTGACTTTGATTTACTTGATAACTTAAAAGTAAGTGATAGTGAAAAAGCTTTAGCTAAAAAGATTGAATATTTACTAGATAATAAAGAGATATACAATGAGTTATCTCTAAAGGTCAAAGAGAGAAGCAAAGACTTTGATTATAAAAATATAAAAAAAATATGGAAGAAAGAATTAGATAATTTATTAGGAGAAAATAATGGATAAAATTTTAGCAGTAGACCTTTGCAATACGTTATATAAATCAAATACTACACAAGATTTTTTTAGTTATGTATTTGCAAAAGATGATGTCTATAAAAAGTTGAAAAGAAAAAATTCGAACTTTGGTTTTAAAGTAGTTAATAAACTAAGTAATAAAATTTTTAAATATGATATGAGTAGAGCGTTAATAACTAAAATTTTAAAGGGTAAATCATCAAAAGAAATTGACAATTTGGTTGATGGGTTTATTGATGATTTTTTAGAGGAAAGAAAAATATCAGAGGTTCATAAGATTATAACTGAATATAAAGAGAATAGTTACAAGGTAGTTATAATTTCAGCTTCTTATGGTTTTATAGCTAAAAGAATAGTAGAAAGACTTGGAATAAATGCATATATCTCATCTGAAGCTGAAGTTTTAGATGGAATATATACAGGTAGAGTTAGCAAGGATATTTTATATACAAAATTTAATGAGTTCAGCAGTTTATATGCAACTTACGAAGATTTAGTTATGATCACTGATAATATAACAGATTATGAGTTTGTTAAAAAGACAAAAAACTCTTATATTGTTATTAATAAAGAAAATAAAGCTTTTTGGAGCGGTAAAAAAGAAGAAAAATTTATATTTGTGGAGGAGTAACCAATGACGAAATATATTATTCCATTCTTTTATACTCTTTATACAAGAACAAAAGGAATGGGGAAAAAAGTAGCTTATTTATTTACATTTATATTTCCAGTATTATTATATGCAGTAACTGTTGCGTATAATAATAAATCAAATTTTTTATTAACTATAGTAACAATAATTATATCTTTAATAGGTACAATGTCGATATATGAAATCGGATATATAAGAAATGATGTTTTTACAATTAAAAAAGAAAAAAATCCAACATTAAGGTTAAGAAGGGAGGAACTAGAGTATGTAGAAAAGAAGATTATTCCAATTCTTATAATAAAATATGGAATAGCAATTTTAAGTATAGTATTAACATTTGTATTAGGAATGAACTTTATCAATTACATAATTGGCCTAATTCTTATAGAAGTTTTTTATTTTATACATAATAGTGTAAGAGGAAAATTATCAATAGGTAGCTTTTTTGTTTTAAGTACACTAAGATATATAACACCACTTATGGTTTTACATACAAATGTAGTATCTACAATCATAGTGTTTATTTTAATTATATCAATTCCAAGAACATTAGAAAAAGCGGCAGAGAAAAAGTTTAATATAAAAAATTTGAGTTTTATAAGAAATAGTAATTTAAATATTTTACGTGCAATTTACTATATAATACTTTTAGCAGTTATTCTTATACAAAATTTCACAATAGGAATTTCATTAGTATATATTGTTTCAGCTATATATTATTTGGTATATAGAGGACTAATAGCAATAGGATATTTAGGAAAAAAATCATTTAAAAGAGCTTAAAAGCAAAAAATCTAAAGATGAAGGAAATGGTAAAAATGAATATATCAGTTTTAATGTCGGTGTATTTTAAAGAATCACCTGTATTTTTAAAAGAAGCAATTGATAGTATATTACAGCAAACTGTAAAAGCTGATGAGATAGTATGTATAAAAGATGGTAAATTAACAAAGGAACTTGATTCTTTATTAGATAAATATGATGAAGAAAATCCAGGGCTTTTTAAATTTATTGTATTTGAAGAAAATAAAGGACTTGGAAATGCTCTAAGAAATGGTGTAGAAGCATGTTCAAATGAAATAATAGCAAGAATGGATACTGATGATATTGCATTACCAACAAGGTTTGAAAAGCAATTTACTAGAATGAAAGAGAATGATTTAGATATAGTAGGAAGTAATATTTTAGAGTTTGATGGAAGTGTAGATAATATATTATCAGAAAGAAAGGTACCATCTACATATGAAATGATAAAAGCTTATGCTAAAAAAAGAAATCCTTTTAATCATATGACTGTTATGTACAAAAAGTCAGCTGTATTAAAAGCTGGAAATTATAAAGATTTCTTATGGTTTGAAGATTATAATTTGTGGGTAAGAATGATTTTAAATGGAGCTAAAATGTATAATATACAAGAAGATTTAGTATATGCTAGAACTGGAAAAAGTATGTTTGGGAGAAGAGGTGGATTAGAGTATATTAAAAGAGAATATAAAATGCAAAAAAATATGAAAGAGCTTAAATTTATTAGTAATTTTGAGTTTTGCAAAAATATTATAGCAAGATCAGTTATAAGATTAATTCCTAATAGTTTAAGAGAAATTATTTATCTTAAGGTGTTAAGAGGATAATATTAGGGGAAATTCAAATAAGAGGTGATAGTATGAATCTGTCAATTATAGTTCCAGTTTATAATGGTGGGAAATTTTTAAAAAAATGCATTGAAAATATTTTAGAACAAACAGATAAAGACCTTGAAGTAATTATTGTAAATGATGGGTCAACTGATGATACAAAAGCTATATGTGATGGTTATGATATTAGTGATAAAAGAGTGAGATTTATACATATAGAAAATAGTGGAGTTAGTACTGCAAGAAATATAGGAGTTGAAGCAGCGAGAGGAAAGTATATTGGTTTTCTTGATTGTGATGATAGAATTGATAATAAAATGTATAGTAGCATGATTGGGATTTTAGAGAAAGAATCTGTAGATATGGTTATGTGTTCTTATGTTAGTGAGTTTGATGATCATAATGAAGAAAAGTTATTTGATATTGCGAATATTAAGCTTGAAGATAAGTCGATAAAAAATGAAATTATGATTAAAATGGTATCTTCTATAAATGAAAATGGTAGCTATAATGAAGTTATCATGGGGAGTGTTTGTAGATGTCTATATAAAAAAGAAATTATAGAAAGCAATTATATAAAGTTTGATAAAGAACTGAAATATTCAGAGGATTTAGTATTTGTGCTAGAATATTTAGATGCTTGTAAATCAGTTTATTTAACAAATGATATTTATTATTTTTACAATAGAAAAACAGCAGATTTATCTACAACTCAAAAACATATAATAGGTCTTGAGGATAACATCGATAAAGTGCATAAAAAGTTTTTAGAAATTTTAGATACACCAAATTTAAAATCTAAAAAATCATGGGCTTTAAGAGAAATAACTAATATGTACACAATATCTGTTAATATAGCGATTCAAAATGATAAGACTTTTAGTGAAAAGGTCAAGGAATTAAGAAGAATGCTTAAAAGAAGAGAGTTTGATTTATATATTAAAAAGTTAAATTCTAATGAGTATTATGGCCTTAATAAATTAGTTGTTCTTAGTCTAAAATATAAACTTTATTTTTTAGTTATTAAATATTACTCTAAAAAATGGGGCGAAAGTAGGTAGTAGGTTTGAGATTTAAAAAATCATTAATGAATTCAGTAATAGGAATGGTAACATTTATTATTTCTTTTTTGCCTATCTTTATTGTTAGGAAAGTATTTATTGATGTATTAGGTAGTGATTTAGCAGGATTAACATCTTTATATACCAATATAATAGGATATTTAACAATTATTGAAATGGGAGTTGGAACAGCTATAATTTGTTCTTTATATAAGCCTTTTGATGAGAATAATCAAGAGAAAGTTGTAGGATATTTAAAATACTATAGAAAATTTTATAGATTAGCAGCTTTATTTATATTTGTAGCTGGGATAATTTTAGTTCCATTTTTACATGTGTTTATTAAAGGCAGTATAAATACAGGATATATTAAAATTGGGTTTATATTATTTTTAATTAATACAGTCATTATATATTTATTTGGATATAAGCAGTGCATACTAAACGTTGCACAAGAGGGTTATAAGATTTCAATAGCATTAACAAGTGCAAAAGTTCTAATAGCCATTGCTCAAATATTTATAGTGGAAAAATATAAAAGTTTTTATGGTTACTTAATAGCACAAATAATAATTAATATAATATTTTATGCACTTATAAATTATTATACTGATAGGAGCTATCCTTGGTTAAGAAAAACTAAAGGAAAAATCAATAGTGAAGAGAAAAAAGAGTTAGTAAAAACTATAAAAGGAATATCACTTCACAAAATAGGTGCAGTTTTAGTATTTGGGACTGATAATATAGTAATTTCAGCATTTATAGGTTTGAACTCTGTAACATTATATAATAACTATATAATTGTTATTAATGCATTTGGAGGAATTGTAAATCAAGCTGTAGTAGGAGTAACTGCTAGTATTGGGAATTTATTATTAGATGATGATAAAGAACATACGTATAAAACACATAAACGGTTATTTTTAGCTAATTTTTGGATTGCTTCATTTATTTCAATCACTCTAGTAAATACACTCACATCATTTGTTGAGCTATGGCTTGGGAAACAATTTGCATTAAGTTGGGAGATTGTGGCATTATTAGTTATAAATCTATATTTCCAAATGATTCGGGGTCAGGTAGAACAATTTAAAAATGCAAGTGGAGAGTTTTATAGAGATAGATTTGCACCTTTATTTGAGGGCGCGATAAATTTAGTTATTTCTCTTATCTTAGTACGCTATATAGGGCTAGCAGGAGTTTTAATTGGAACTGTAGTAAGTAATTTTACAGTCATATTTTGGACACAACCATATGTGGTCTATAAATATGTTTTCAAGAAACCTTTACATGAATACTTTGCACGGTACTTTAAATATATTTTAGTAGGGATTATACCATTAATTTTAACAATGGCTTTAACTTATTATTTAAAAGCAGATGTTACTTTCCTTAGCTTTATAATAAATTGTTTTATCAATATTTTAGTTATAAATATATTTTATTTAATAGTATTTTGGAGAACAGAAGAGTTTCAATTTTTCAAAAATTTAGCTTTTAGAATTTTAAAAAGAGGGAATTAAAAGATAGTAAGTAAAAGTATATATCATTTTGAAATGTTTTTTTATTGTTTTTGTAATTTAGATTGATTTGAAGCTTGATATTATAGCAAGTAGGGGTATTTCGAGTTTTAGGGTGGGTGGTAGGCAAACAAAAAACAAAAGGAGAGTAAGTCAAATGAGCGATATAGATAACACGCAGTCATTCCCTGATGGGCTGATACCAGAAGATAATAATGGTGGAGACAACAGAAATGACAGAAATGACAGAAGACGCAAAAAGAAAAGCTCTAAAGGAAAAGTTGCTGGGATTATTATAGCAATAATAGCGATTTTATTTATAGGTTCTATAGGTGGCGGATATTTATATGTAACACATTCACTTAATAACTTAAATAGAGTGGAACTTAATCCTAAAGATTTAGGAATCAATAGTCAAGTTGAAGCTGAATTAGATAAGTTTACAGGAATTACAAATGTAGTTATTTTTGGAGTTGATGAACCGACGGGGACACCAGGTAGATCAGATACTATAATGATAGCGACAATAGATTCTAATAATGACACACTTAAACTTACATCAATAATGAGAGACTCATATGTAAATATACCAGGTTATGGAATGAATAAAATCAATGCAGCATATGCATTTGGTGGTCCACAACTTGCACTTAAAACAATAAATGAAAATTATGGTATGAATTTAAAATACTATGTAACACAAAACTTTACAACTTTACCTAAACTTGTTAATATGTTAGGTGGTATTACTGTAAACCTTTCACAAGCAGAAGTTCATGCAATGAAGGCGCCACAAGGGCAGTTAAATCAAATGTTCCATGAGAATGTTCCGTATATTGTAACTCCAGGAGAGCATACGCTTAATGGAATACAAGCTATGTCATATACTAGAATAAGACATGGTACAGGTGGAGATTATGCTAGAACATATAGACAAAGAGCTGTGATGCAGCAAATATTCACAAAGATTAAAGCAATGCATGTGACTGAAATGCCAGAACTTGTTGATCAATTATTGCCAACAGTTCAAACAAATCTAAGCAACTCACAAATAATGAGTATGGGAGCCAAGATATTAAAGATGGGAACAGCAACAATTAATCAAGCAAGACTTCCATTAAATCAGGATAGTCATGGGTCAATGATTAGTGGACAATGGTATCTTGTATTTAATCAAGCAAAAACAAATCAACAATTGCATGACTTTATATTTGAAAATAAAGCATTACCAAATGAGGACCTAGATACTTAATTATAATAGAAATATTAAAAATAGTATTAGGACGTAAATAAGGAGTTTATTATAATGAATAAAAAAATAAGAAAAGCTATTATTCCAGCAGCAGGTCTTGGAACAAGATTTTTACCAGCTACAAAGGCACAACCAAAGGAAATGCTTCCAATAGTTGATAAACCAACTATACAGTATATTATTGAAGAAGCTATAGCTTCAGGAATAGAAGAAATACTTATAATCACAGGTAAAGGAAAGAAATGTATCGAAGATCACTTTGATAAATCATTAGAGCTTGAAATGCAACTTGAGAAGTCAGGAAAAGATGAGCTTTTAAAAATGGTTAGAGAAATTTCAGATATGGTTGATATTCATTTTATCAGACAAAAAGAGCCAAAAGGTCTTGGTCATGCTATCGGATGTGCAAAAACATTTGTTGGAAATGAGCCGTTTGCAGTTCTTCTTGGAGATGATATTGTTTATAATGATGAAAAACCTTGTCTTGGACAACTAATTGAATGTTTCAATGAATATAATACAAGTATACTTGGAGTTCAACAAGTTGCGCATGAAGATGTAAACAAATATGGAATAGTTGATGGAGTTCATGTTGAAAATGGAGTTTATAAGGTTAGAAATCTTATAGAAAAGCCACCAGTAGATGAAGCACCAACAGATGTTGCTATATTAGGTAGATATATAATTACACCTAAAATTTTTGAAATATTAGAGAATACAAAGCCTGGTAAGGGTGGAGAAATCCAATTAACAGACGCGCTTTTAACTTTAATAAATCAAGAAGCTATGTATGCTTTTAACTTTGAGGGTGTAAGATATGATGTTGGAGATAAGCTAGGTTTCTTAAAAGCAACAGTAGAATATGCATTAAGAAGACCGGAACTTAAAGAAGAATTTAACGAATATTTAAAAACAGTAGTTAAATAATTAAGTTATAATAAGTATGTAGATAGCAAGGTGCTATCTATGTGCTTTTTAAATATATTTATGGGAAAGGAAGTTTTAAGATGAATGTTTTAGTAACAGGTGGTATGGGTTATATAGGAAGTCATACTTGTGTAGAATTGTTAAAAGAAGGACATAACGTAATAGTTATAGATGATTTAAGTAATAGTAAAGAGCTTGTTAAAGATAGAATAAAGACTATAACAGGTAAAAATATAAAATTTTATGAGTATAATTTACTTGATGCAGGTAATGTTGAAAAGGTATTTGAAGAGAATAAAATTGATTCAGTAATACATTTTGCGGCATTTAAAGCAGTTGGAGAGTCAACACAAAAACCATTAGAGTATTATCATAATAATATAACAAGTACTTTAGTGTTACTTCAAATAATGAGAAAGTTTGGAGTTAAGAACTTTGTATTTAGTTCATCAGCTACAGTTTATGGAGATAGTAAAGTAATTCCAATACATGAAGGGTGTGATTTATCAGCTACAAACCCTTATGGTGCTACAAAACTTATGATAGAAGATATCTTAAGAGATTTATATAAATCAGATGATTCATGGAATATTGCATTACTTAGATATTTCAATCCAGTTGGAGCACATGAGAGTGGTTTAATTGGTGAGGATCCATCAGGAATTCCAAATAATTTAATGCCTTATATAACAAAAGTAGCTATTGGAGAACTTAAAGAGTTAAGCGTTTTTGGCAGTGATTATGACACTAAAGATGGTACAGGTGTAAGAGATTATATTCACGTAGTAGATTTAGCTATAGGTCATATTAAAGCATTAAGTAAGCTAAATGGGAATTCAGGGCTTGTAACTTATAATCTTGGAACAGGAAATGGATATTCAGTTTTAGAACTTGTAGAAGCTTTTGCAAAAGCTAGTGGAAAACCACTTCCATATAAGTTAGTAGAAAGAAGAGCGGGTGATGTAGCAGTATGTTATGCAGATCCTAAAAAAGCTAATGAAGAACTTGGATGGTTTGCTACTAAAAATGTTGATGATATGTGTAGCGATTCATGGAATTGGCAAAGCAATAACCCAAAAGGTTATAACTAATATAATAAGTATTTCCAATGAAGTGAAAATATATAATAGATGAAATAATAGTACTAATTGAAAATTAAATATAAACTTTAAGTGAAAGCATAGCAATATCTTTATAAGTCTAGTTATAATTAGGTTAATTCAGTAAAGGGGGATTAATTTATGAGAATTAGTAAACTGAGAGAAGCTATGCTTTCTTTAGGATTAGATGCAGTTATTATTAACGGAAAGGCAAATAAGATATATTTTGGTGGATTAGGTGGTAGTGGTGTTAAACTTTTAATCACTAAAAAGAGTCAATATCAAATTATGGATTCAAGATATATAAATGAAGCAAATAAGAATTCAAAGGAATTTATAAATATAGATTATAAGGATAGTTTTGTTAAAAGGGTAAAAGAAATTTTTAGTAAAGATAGATTATTCTTTTTAGGGTTAGAAGGAAGTCATACTCTTGCTAAAGAGTATATAAGTTATCAAGATATAACAAGTGAGTTGGTATTATTAAATGATGAGATAGAAAAAATTAGAGGTATTAAAGACTTAACTGAAATAGACAAAATAAGAAAAGCTTGTGAGCTTACAGATTTTATATTTAGTGAAGTGATAAAAGAAATCAAGGTTGGAGTTACAGAGCTAGATATAGCTGCAAAGATAAATTACCTAGCTATGACTAAAGGCGCTAGTGGAATGAGCTTTGATACAATAGTAGCTTCAGGATATAGAAGTGCAATGCCTCATGGTAGACCAACTATGAAAAGATTAGAAAAAGGTGATGCTGTAGTTTTAGATTTTGGTGTACTACTAGATGGGTATCAATCAGATATGACTAGAACAGTTTTTGTGGAAGAGATTAGTGATAAGATGAGGAGTATCTATAATATTGTTTTAGAGGCACATCTAAGAGGGATAAAAGCAATAGCTGATGGAAAGGTTGGGAAAGATATAGATTCTATTGCAAGAGACTATATAGAGCAAACTGGGTATGGTGAATATTTTGGACATGGACTTGGACATGGAATTGGTATGGGAGGGGATATTCCTATATTAAATAAAAAGTCAGAAGATATTTTAGAAGAGGGTATGGTTATGTCTGTTGAACCTGGAATATATATATCAGGATTTGGTGGTATAAGAATTGAAGATGATGTTGCTATAATTGATGGAAAGGGAGTTCCTTTAAATAAAAGTAGTAAAGAAATTTTAATATTGAAATAAAAAAGAGCTGTATTATCAAAAGGATAATACAGCTCTTTAGACGTAAATATTTTCATTCTTGTGGGTAAGAATGAGTTATATCAAGTAAACTATTTATGATATAAGATTACCACAAAATAAACTTTAAATAAATTAAATAAAAGTATTAAATTCCTTATTTTTATATCTATTTATAATATATTTAAGGGAAATAGGAGTGAAGTTTTAGTAATATGAATAATAAATCAAGAAAATTATCTATTTTGCTCAATATTTCCCAAATATTAAATATTAATAATGAAATGCTTTTGATTGGAGAAATTGCAAAAAAAGAGCCTATTTATTTAAGAATATTTTTATATAAATGGAGAAATAATAGTATAATGAGATTTTATAGGTAAAACTAAAATTGACAATTTAAACAAAATTATTTAATATAAAATTTTGAAGAGAAATAGATATCTTTTTAATGTATAAAGTAAAAAATATAACAAAAGAAAAGATTTACCTAAAGGAGGTAATTAAAATTACTACGAGGAATGCATCAAGAGGGGTGCTTATACTAACACTTACAAATGTATTGTCTAAAATACTTTCGTTAGTATATATACCACTTCTTATAATAAACATAGGTGAGGCTGGTTATGGTAACTATGGTTCAGCTTATTTAATATATACTTTTGTGTATATGGTTACAATTGCAGGGTCATCTAGTGCGATACCTAAATTAATATCAGAATATAGTGCAACAGGTCATGAGAGAGATGCTATGGCAAGTTTTAAACTTGGAAGAACATTTCTTATAGGAATGGGAGTTCTTATGACAATACTTTTATTATTATTTACTAATGTTTTTGTTAAAATGACAGGATTTGATAATAGTAAAATAGCTATATATGCACTTGCACCAGCTATACTTATAACAGCTGTAAGTAGTGCTTATAGAGGATATTTCCAAGGTAGAAACAATCTTGTACCACTTGGAATATCACAATTTATAGAACAGGCTTTAAATGTAGTATTAAGTTTAATATGTTCGTTTGCTCTTATGAAAATTAGCCTTCCATGGGGAGTTGCAGGGGGGGCTATTGGGACAGCAGTTGGAGCTTTAGCATCTGTAATTTATCTAAAAATCAAATATGATAAAGATTTAAAAGTAAGAGGAAGAGTTAAATCTGAGCCTAGAAAACATAGTAACCAGCATATTGTAAGATATATCTTTAAATATTCATGGCCACTTATAGTTTCAGCTTTAATTCTTTATGCAGGTAACAATGTATTTGACCAAATAATTATTAATAGAAGTTTAGAATGGCTAGGGTATACTCAGACAGATGCAAGTACACTGTTTGCTTATTTCAACCAATATTTATCACTTATAAATCTTCCAATGATTCTTATAAGTTCAATAGCTTTATCAGTATTCCCTATTATTGCAAGAGAGAATGCATCAGAGGATAAAACTAAACTTAGAGAAGGAATTGATAAATTATTTAAACTTGGATTTATGATATCACTACCAGCCGCGATAGGACTTTCAGTATTAAGTGCACCAATATATCACTTTATATTCTTTAAAATGTCTAATACTAGTGGGTCTATCCTTATGAGATTTGGTGGATATGTCTTTATATTCTCATCAATATATCAACTTACAGTTACTATGATAAACAGTCTTGGTAAAGTGAAATCTGGTACTGCAACAGCTCTTGTATCAGTAGCAATAAGACTTATTGTAGACATAATTTTTGTGAGAATTGCATTTATAAATATTTATGGAGCAGTAATAGGATTACTTCTTTCAAATTATATAGGAATGTTATTAAATATGAGAATAGTAGAAAAACATACAAAGACAAAAGAATCTTATTTAAGAAATATAATTAAACCAGCTATTGCAGCAGCAATAATGGGAGTAGTAATGTACTTTGTATATCTTGCAGTTGGGGCAATAATTGGATTTGTTTTAGGAGCGCCAACAAATGCAAACTTTGCAGGTTATATTTCTAATGCGATATCACTTGGAATTACAGGTTATATAGGTGGAATTGTATATCTTCAAGTAATGATTAAGATAAAAGGAATGAATAGTGAGGATTTAGCTATCTTCCCAAGAAAAATCAGAAGATTATTTTTTGCATAAATAATAAAGAGTCGTAATTTTTTTAATTACGACTCTTTATTAATTTATATTTAATTATCAAAATTCAATTTATAAAATATTATTTTTCTATAAGTATTGCAACTTCTGATAAGTAATTGCTATCTGTTGTTATATATCTTTTTTCAAGCAAATATAATTTTCCATCAAGGTAAATAAGTGGGAATGCCCCATATGTTTCGCCATTGTCATTACAAGTCATACCAATGCTATTTAGGTAAGTAACAACAGTTTCCTTGAAATTATTTCGTTTAATTGAAGTTTCTTTATCAAATTTTATTGTGAATGTTTCCTTACCTATGCTATACATTGGTTTGATTAAATCCTTAAATAATGTTGCCAAACAAAAATCCTCCTTCTTTATTAAAACCTTTACACTAATAATTAATTCTGTTTTCAAAATAATTATATACCAATTAAGCAATCATGTAAACGTTATATGGATAAAAAAGTAAAAATTTTGAAAGTATTTAATTAAAATTAAAAATATACTTTCAAAATTCATAAAGTATTATATTTTTTTTGGATTAATTTAAGAAATTCAAAAAAATAAAGTATACAAATTTACAAAATATTATGTTAAGAAAGTAAAATGGCGAGTTCTGTCCTATTTTCAAGGTTAAGTTTATCTAAAACTTTACTAACGTAATTTTTAACTGTGCCTTCTGAAAGAAATAATTTTGAAGATATTTCTTTATTTGCAAGACCTTGTGCTACAAGTATTGCAACTTCTTTTTCTCTATCAGTTAGCTGTGAAAGATCAAAAATATCTTTTTGAATCGGCACTTCTGATTTTGAATTTAATACAGCACTAAGTTTTAGTGCTATTGCAGGGTGAATAAGAATATTCCCTTTATGAACACTTTTTATTGCTGAAATAATATCATCTGGGTCTGCATCTTTTAAAAGATAACCAGAGGCACCATTTTTAAGTGAATCAAAGATATAATCATTATCATTAAATGTTGTAAGTATCAAAATTTTTATATTAGGAAATTCATTTTTGATTTCAAGTGTTGCCTCAACACCATTTTTAAGTGGCATTCTAATATCCATTAAAAGAACATCAGGAGTATATTTTTTGCAAAGAGAAATAGCCACAACACCATTTTCACCTTCATCTAATATATTTAGTTCATCATCAAGAGAAAGAATCATTTTAAGTCCTTCCCTTATTATCTTTTGGTCATCTATAATTAGTAAATTAATCAATTTTATCTTCCTTTCGTATGGGGATTATGGCTAGGACTAAGAAACCATCATTTAAAATTTTAAAATCACAAGTTCCTCTAGTGAGTGATATTCTCTCATTGATTCCTTTTAGTCCATTTGATTTAATTATATCACTTGGAGGGATACCATAATTTCGTATAGATATATTAATACTTTCATTAACTTTAACTTTAATTTCAAATTCAGTGGATTTTCCATGCTTGATTCCATTAGTTAAAGACTCTTGTACTGTTTTATAAATTATAGTTTTTATAAATGGGGAGAAGTTTTCAATTGCACTATCTATATCTACACTAAATTTAATTTCTGATAATGGAGATGTAGTTTGAAGAAGATCATTTATAGATTCTGATAAAATTGTTGAGTTTTTCATCTCTTTAAGTTCGAAAACTGTATTACGAAGTTCTGCAATACTATCTTTAACTATAAGTTTTGTTTTATCTAATACTTGTTCTGACTTTTGAGGAGAGTCTTTTAATTTTTTTAGAATATCAAGATGCATAGATATTGCCATAAGATAATGACCAAGTGAATCATGTAATTCCTGTGCAACTCTATTTCGCTCATCAGATAAAGTTAACTCTTCAATTTGAGATGCATATTCTTGAAGTTTTTTATTTTGAATAGTTAGCTCGGTATTAAGTGTAGAAATTTCTAATCTAGAAGTTCTTCTGTTATATCCTAAAAGACTAAATCCAATAGTCAAAAGGTACGGTAGGAAATAGGCATAGATATGATGTAGGTAATTTTGTAGAGAACTAAAAGGAAGCCCTTTTAGAGTAATAACAAGTAAGAAACTTAGCATTAAAAGACTAAGGTAAATAAAAGTTTCTTTTGTATGTTTAGCATATATAGATAAATATGTTAAGACATATATATATACATAAATTAAAGAAGAACTATGGTCAAAATACATTGTTATAAAAATAGGGATAGGTATAATGTATTTGAAAATAGTATAAAGCCTAGCATTAATTTTATAGGTAGAAAGAATTTCTAAAATTAGTGATATAGACATTAATAAAATAAGAATAGCCCTAATAGGGGAATCAGATTTAGAAACAAGATTCCAAAGTATTAGAGCTAAAAGTATATATTTAAAAATGGGAAGTTTAGATTCAGTGTTATATTTAAGTGTTTTCATAATTATATAATATCCTTATTGTCTTGATGTTTTGAGTAGTTTATAAACATAATTACTCGTCTAGCGCTTACAGAAGCAGTTGCTAAAATTAATAAAGAAGAATTTATAAGTGTAAATAAGTTTGCTTCATAAGATTTAAATACAAATCTTAAAAGTGATTCAATTATTATATAAGCAATAAGTATTATAACATCAGTTAAACCTCTTTTATAGACTACATGACCTTCTTCATTTTTTGAGTAAGAGTAAAATTTTGAACGAAATAGTCCAAAGAATATACCAATTATTCCAGCGACTATAAATATTCCATAGTAGTAAGTTGGCATATTAGTAATTTTTGAAACAGATTGGTAAACCGCACTAAGTAAAAGTAATGGGATTATTATTATTGATATTGGTTTTATTTTTCTTTCCTTTCCTTTAAGACTATTTTTTATTATTAAAAAAACGATTAAAATCATTACTATTATATTCATTTAATATTTGCCTCCAAAAATTTATCATTTGTTTTGTTAAGCTATATTCTAATTATAAAATATATAAGATGTTATGTAATGTTACTAAAGTAATAAGAAAAGTCATAAATTTTAAATCCTCTTTTCTTAAAGCTAATAATAGTTTTAGAAAAAGAGGATTTTATATGTATTAAAGTCTTTTTTTTATTTCTCGATACTTTAAAAACATGGCAACTCTTCTTATTGCAATTGATGAAGTTGCTAAAATTATAAGAGCTGTATTTATAAGTACAAAAAGACTAGAGTCATATATTTTAAATACATATCTTATTAAACCTTCTAGGGATAGTAAAATTATTAATATTATAGAATCCCATATTTCTTTTTTATAAAAAACATCTCCATCGGCATTGATTGCGAAAGAATATGATTTTGATCTTGAATAGCCAATAAGTCCACCAAGCAGTGCAGCTATAATAAATACAAAGTAATAGTAGAGTGGTAGATGTGTTGATGTGTGAAAGATTCCATATAAGTATATTAGAATAAGGACAGGTAATAAAATAAATGACCTTGCCTTAACTCTTTTTTGTGTTCCGCTAGAATATCTTTTTATATTTTTTATCAATATAAGAAGAATGATTATAAATGGTAAAAAATGCGACATATTATCCCTCCAGTTTTTATCTTAAGTTTAAATTCAATACATATTAGTATTATAATTTATTTTAAAAAAAATTTCTTGTTATTAATCTAAGTTATATTTACATATAAATATAAAAAAACAAATTTACGTTAAAAAGATTGTGCAAAATAATGGTAAAAATAAATAAAATTGGTATAATTTACTTATAAGAGTTTTGAGGAGAGGGTTAAATGAGTGGGGTTGAGAGAGATAAAATCAAATCTTTAATAGAATCGAGGGAAAATTTGGAGAAATCTAAGTTTCTTATAGTGGGAAAAGAATCTTCAGGGAGCAATATTATAAGAAATTTATTTAATAAGAATTTTAATGAAGACGATTTAAAAAGTGGAGATTTAGCAGTTAAAAATTTGAATATTGGAAAAGAAACAAGTGTTACTTTTTCTAGTAAATTTGAAGTGAAAAATGGACTTTTAGATTTTAGCAGTTTTGATTATATTATTTGTGGGATTTCTCTTTTGAAAAAAAGAGTAAATATCCAAAGCTTAAAATTAATTAATAATATTATTACGAGTAATGGTAATGTTATTATAGCATTAACAGATGTAGAATTTTTAGACCTGAGAGAATTTGAAGAAATGAAAGAAATTATAGCTAGAGAAATAAATAATGAAATTGAAATCATAAGTGTTATGGATTTAGATATATCTTCTAAATATAATCAGTGGGGAGATTTAGTAGAATCTATTAAAAATAATTTAGATAGCAATAGTAAAGTAAGTTTTATGAAATCTCAAATTATTGATAATTCATTTAAAGATAATATGTGTGATGAAACAGTAAGATTTTATATTGAGTTATTTAATGAACTTGAGGTGGAAACACTTAGTGAAGCGGACCTTGTTTATATACAAACATATATGGTTAGTGAAATATTAGGCTTGTACCCACATGGAGATGAAGTTAGACAAGTTGTTATAGATTTAGTAGAAGGTAATATTTCAAAGTTAGTTGCTATTAAAAGAGAAAAAATAGAAGTTATTTTAAAGGTAGAAGAAGAAGAAAGATTAAGATTAAAGGCTGAAGAAGATGAAAGACTAAAAGTTGAAGAAGAGGCAAGGCTTGCAGAAGAAGAAAAACTTAGATTAGAAGAAGAGGCAAGAGTTGCAGAGGAAGATAGAGTTAAGATAGAGGAAGAAGCAAAACTTAAAGCACAGGAAGATGCAAGAATTGCGGAAGAAGAAAGACTTAGACTTGAAGAGGAAGCAAGAATTATAGAGGAAGAAAGAGTTAAAGTAGAAGAAAAAGCAAGACTTAAAGCACAGGAAGATGCAAGAATTGCAGAGGAAGAAAGACTTAGAGTTGAAGAAGAAGAAAGAATTGCAGAGGAAAAAAGAATTAAAGAAGAGACTGAGAAAAAAATAAAATTAGAAGAAGAAAAAAGAGCTGCGGAAGAAGCAGAAAAAATAAGAATTAAAAAAGAGCGTATAGAAGCAAAGGAAAAAGCAAGACTTCAAGTTGAAGAAGAGAAAAGAAAAAGAATTGAAGCTGAGGCAAAGAGAAAAAAAGCTGAAGAAGATTTAAAAATTAAAGAAGAAAAACTAAATCAACAGAGAATTGATTTAATTGAACTTAGAAAACTTGAAGAAGAAAGAAAGATAATAAATGAAAAAATTAAAAAATTAAATAAAAGTCTTAGAAAGAATGCAATCGAAGATGTAGATTCAACTATAGAGGATATGATAATTGAGGCAAGTTTTACTGTGGATGATTCTGATGGAATAGAACCAAAACATGCCGTTAATGAAATAGAGGCAAGAATTGATGGAATAATCTATGAAGCAATTGCGATAAGAATGGAAGATTTAATTGAACAGGTTAGAAATGAGATAAAAGAGAAGTTGAAAGATAATAGCATAATTTAATACTTTAAAGGAGGTTTATTATGTCAAATAGAGATTTGGAGAATATTGGTATCGAAAAAGATATTGCTATAAGTATGACTAAAGAATTAGGTAGCAAAATTTCAGAAGTAATAAAATCGAATTTTCTTATTGAGAAGGATGATGAGAGCAGAGATTTTAATATTATTGATGATTTAAAAAAAATAGAGGTAAAAGAAGCATTTAAGTTAGAGGAAGAGAGGTGATAATATATGGCAATACCATTAAATCTTTTAGTTATAGGTAAGACAGGTTCTGGAAAGAGTGCACTTGTAAATTATATTGCAGATGCTAACTTAACTAAGGTTGGTGCTGGTAGTGAGGTAACACAGGAAGTTTTAAAAAGATTTGATTATATTCATAGTGGTGCAAAAGTAGCAATTTATGATACAAAAGCAATTAATTTAGAAGAAAGTATTGAAACTAGTATATTATCTACTTTTGCAACTGATAGGAAAAGAGCAGATTTTGATTTGATATTATATTGTATGTCAGCATTCCAAACTAGTATTGAAGCAAAAGAAATTGAAAAAATTGTTGAGATAAGAAAACAAAATAAAAATATAATATTTGTGGTTACAGGTGATGATATTATAAAAGGTGAAAATAAGGAATTATTAGGAAAAATAAAAGATTTAGGTTTTAAAGAAGCTGATTTTGTAAAAGTAAGTTCTGAGGAAAAAGAATACTTATCAGGAAATACAGGTAATAGATATGGGAAAACAGAATTATTTGAAAGTATAAAAATAAAATTGAGAGAACATATATCAAAAAGTGTTATTGATGAATTTACTATAGTTATAGAAAGACGAGTTCCTATGTGGAATTTAAGATGTAAAAGCGAACTTAAAAATAATAAAAGTTTATTTGTAAGAAAGCATGAAAAGAGAACTGAAGATGAACTTGTAAAAGATTTTAACCTATATTTAAAAGAGACAGAAGATGCATTAAATGATGAACTTTCAAGTATATTAAAAAGTATATATAGAAAATATAACTTTATGTATACTGAGGATGTTTTAGAGTTTTGTGAGGATATAAATATAAATTCACAGCTATATCTTCCTGATAAACTTAAAAAAAGTTATAATTTTGCAATTATAGATAAGATACAAAAAAACTTAGCAAGACATTGGAGTGAGGCAATGAAAGAAACAATAAGTAAATTTGGAGTTTAAGAGTTTAGAGATATGTGCAAACATATCTCTTTTTTTTATTGATGAAATATATTAGTTTTTTATTAAGAAGGCGTTAACTTTAGCATTTTAATAGAATTTTTTGTTAAAATGAAAAATAGACTATAGAGTAAAGGTTAATAGGGGGAGATTAAAATTAGCGGTAATAGACAGGAAAGAAATAATCCGAAAAAAAGTAAAAAGAAAATAATAATAATAAGTATATTTTTAACTATTATAGGGATATTTGTAGCAGGAGGAGCTTATGTTGTAAATCTTTTAAATAGTATGGAAAAGGTTGAGATAAATGAAGAAAATCTAGGTGTGAGTAAAGATTTAACTGAGGAACAAAAAAATATTAGAAATATAGCTTTATTTGGAATTGATTCAACAGGGGACAAGGGTCGTTCAGATGCTATAATGATACTTACGCTTGATGAAAAGCATAATAAAGTTAAACTTACATCAATAATGAGAGATTCATATGTAGATATAAAAGGACAAAAAGATAAGATAAATCATGCATATGCCTATGGTGGACCAGAACTTGCAATTAAAACTATAAATGAGAATTTTGGTTTAAATATAAAAGATTTTATATCAGTTAATTTTGATTCACTTGGAGCAATAATTGACGAATTAGGTGGAGTTTCAATTAAAATTACGGAAGAGGAAGTAACTCATATTCCAGGGATATCAGCCACAGGAGTTCATAATTTAACAGGGGCACAGGCGCTTGCTTATTCAAGAATAAGGTATGCCTCTGGTGGAGATTACCAGAGAACACAAAGACAAAGAAATATTATGCAAGGAATATATGAGAGTTTTAGATATACTGAGCTTACAGAATATCCAGGACTTATAAGTTCATTTCTACCATATGTAACAAGTAATATGGGTGGGACAGAGATGATTGGGATAGGGACAGAATATGCAGCTATAATGAGTTCTGGTCTTGATCAAATAAGATTCCCAAGAGATGGAGAAGGTCAAAATAAAATGATAAATGGAGTTTATTATCTAGAGTATGATATCGAAAAGGCTGGAAAAGCAATGAGATCTTATATTTTTGATGATGAAAGAATTCCTTTTGAAAAATAATAATTAGTTTGAAGAGTAGCAAAGCAATTTGCTACTTTTTTAACTTATAAAGGAGTAATATATGAAAAGTAAAGTAATAAAGGAATTCAAGTAAGAAACTAATAAATTTAAAAATGATAAAATATAGTTTTATTAATAAAGTAAAATAGACTTTTATTAAATTGGCTTATATAATTTAATAAAAATTACCTTAGGAGGAAAAGTTTGTGACTGTATATATAAAAGATGTGTTTATTAGGTTAAATAATTATAGAATGAGAATTCTTATAGTTCCATTGATATATGGGGTACTTATGTATTTAGTAAGTGATAACTTAAATAAAGCGATTTCAAATTATTTAGGTTTTTTTGCTGGATATACAGGACTAATGTTAATTGGGATTATTTTTAGTAAAGCTAGGAGAAAAAATTAAAAGACTTTCTATAAAATTTTGATTTTATAGAAAGTCTTTTTTTTATGGCTATGTCTTATGTAACTTTGAAATTTAGATAATTTGAATTTTATCCTTTAAAAAAGAAAAATCTTTCTTAAGAATCCAACCTCTAGAGTTTACGTTATTTATTGAATCAAGTTCTACATAAAGCCAAATTTCATTAGCGATTACACATTCCTGAAGAATTGGAACATCAGATGCTTCTACAAGTTTGCAAACTGATTTTGTTTTGTCTATTGGAGTAAAATATACAAAAATATTTTCTTTAGTAATTCCAGAAGAGAAAGACTGTGGAACATATTTTATTTTAAGATTTTTAAGAGTAGCACCACTAGGCGATAATTTCCCTTTAACGGCAGTAAATTGTTGATTTAAAAGTCTATACTGACGTCTAAGCTCTCTAAGTTTTGTATCAAAGTAGAAAAATTCTAAGCCACAAAAACAAACAAGAGCTATACATAAGATGAGTAAAAATGTAGTCATATGAAACCTCCCAAAAGATTATTTATATAAATATATATTTATATAAAATTCTTATAATAACCAATTTTAAGAATTAATGAAGTAAAAGAGTATAATAATTGATTTACTATCAAAAAATAAATTAAATTTAAAATGTTAAGTAGGGAGAGATTAATTTGAATCATATAGAGGTATTCTTTAATAATTTAGTTAAGTTATCATTTAAGCAAATGTTAATAGCTAGTTTAATATTGCTTGTATTTATTTTAATTAATAAATTATTAATTGATAGATTAATTAAACTTGCAAGTAAATTTGTTAAAAAAACTAATACAAGATTAGATGATAATATAATTAAATCTATAAGTAGACCTTTAAAGTTTTTTGTAGTTGGAATTGGCATATATTTTTCTCTAAGAAGTATAAATATTGATCTTATGCCAAGTGATATGCTATCAAGTTATAAGTATCTAAAGATTTTGATAGTTATAACTATTTGCATGTTTTTATATAATTTAACTTTAGAAAATTCTATTCTTCATCATAGTTCATCAGAAAATAATAGTGATAATAAAGTAGTATTTCCTTTTGTGGCAATAGTAATGAGAGTAATAATTATAATTATAGCTGTGATAACAATAGCGCATGAATTTGGATTAACAGGTTTTTTAACTGGACTTGGAATAAGTGGTATAGTTGTAGCTTTTGCGGCTCAAGATACATGTTCTAATCTTTTTGGGGGCATGATGATAGTTTTAGATAAACCCTTTGCATTAGGTGATTGGGTTCAAACACAAGAAGTTGAGGGGATAGTTGAAGAGATAACTTTTAGAAGTACAAGAATAAGAACATTTTGTAAGTCACTTGTAACGGTACCAAATTCTAAATTAACTAATAATAATATAATTAATTATTCTAAAAGAAATAAGTGGCAAATAACTTTTAAACTAATAATTGATTTATCAGCAACAGCAGAAGAAATTGAAAAAATAGTTGATGGAATGAAAATAATAATAGAATCAAAAGATGAAGTGCAAAAGGAACTGATAATAGTAAGCTTTACAGAGATAACGGTAAATGGTTATGCAATACTAGTATATTTTTATACTGATATGGTTAGCTTTTATAGGTATCAAGAAATAAAAGAAGAAATAAATATGGCAATAGTATCTATTTTAAATCATTATAAAGTTCCGCTTAGTAGAGGAACTTTAATTGATGTAAAGAATAGTGTCTTATCAAGAAATTGTACTATACAAAATAAAAGTTAAGTATAAAATATAGTAAAACATTATATTGTATATATAAAGAAACTTAGATAATTATATAAAATAAAATAAAGGTCGAATGATGCAAAAATTATTTAGGTACTAATATGAATTAAAAGTTAATAAATAAAATATGAGTAAAATAATAAGATGAAAAGACTATTTGAAATAGTCTTTTTTTTATTTGAGTTAAAGTCTATAAAAGAGTTGAAGAAATAACAAAAATATCTGAAAATAGGGGGTTTTCAAAGATTAGTTAAGCAAAATTAAAAAGAAGATTAAACTAAAAAATGTTAGATATATACTAATTTGTATAGAAAAAATAATATTTAGTTAGGTTATGTTAAAAATAATTTTATGTTAACAGAAAGTTTAAAAATGATGTTGGTTTTCAGAGGGAAATAAATAGGAAAATAGCATTCTTAAATGGTAGAATTTAACTATAGATAACAAGAATTTTTGTTTTGGAAAAGAAAAAATATCTTGTGGAAATTAAATAAAATTTAAAATTAACCATATACATAATAAAAAGCAGCTACTTTGGTTGGGAAATTTTTAAGTGAGGAGAGAGATTATGAGAGTAGAAAATTTAAAAAGAAAGCTAGCAATGTTACTGACAGGAGTTTTATGTACAAATATGATATGGTCAAATATAGCAATAGCTGAGCCAGTGGAAAAGAGAAATCCAAATTGGCCAGCAGAAATAACTAGTTTAGGGGATTATAAAACTTATAATGCAGTTGTGTGGGGAGAACATACAGCGTCACAAGCAGACGTAGAAGGAAGACTTGCTGTAAAAGGAAATTTAAGTGCACCAACAGTAAGAAAGGCTTTTGATATAGGAGCAGCATATAAAGAGAATACTGTAGCAATAGGATCTCCAATAATAGATTATTCAGTACCAGTTTTATTATTAGGTGGCAATATTATAGATAATGGAATCGTAGAAGATACTTTTTATGGAGAGCAGAATAAACAAAGAATTGTAAGGGTATCATCAGGAGCGATAGCCCTTACAGAAAAGGTTACAGAAGCTACTAAAGTAAAATTAATAAAAGATGGTTGGTATTATAAAGGTGATTTCTTAGTGGAGAATACTGAGGTTAATCAAGTTTTTGATGAAATTAAAAAAGAAATAGATGAAAAAATTGATATAGCAAAAAGATTAGAAATCGCACCAGATAGTGTAGCAAATGGACATTTGGGGATAGTGAGTACTACAAATACAAAAATCCTTACAAATACTGAAAAGGGAACTAGTGAATTGTTTGAGATAAAAGGGAAAGATGGAAGTTTTAATTTACCTATATTAGAAGAAAAAGAAAAACTTATAGTATATTCAGATGCTAAAAATATAAACTTTAATGATCAAATATACTATAATGGTAAATTACTTTCAACTACAACAGAAAAAGCATTAGTAACAGAATTAGCACCAAAAATATTATGGGTATTCCCAAATGCAGAAAAAGTTATATCTACACAAAAAGATATTCCAGGAAGTGTAATAGCACCAAATGCAGATATTGATATACATGGTGGTTCAATAAATGGACAAGTGTTTGCTAATAATTTAAATCAAATTCCAGGAAAAAATGGTGGATTTGGAGCTGAAGTTCATAATTTTGTATTTGACTGGGATATTTTTGATGATTTAAAAGAGAAATCAGGAGATATTACATTAACTAAATTAAATGAAGGTAGAGAACCTTTAGAGAATGTTGAATTTATAATAAGAAATGAAAAAGGTGAAGAAGTAAGAAAAGGTAAAACAGATACAAATGGAAAAGTTAC
Source organism: uncultured Clostridium sp. (assembly GCF_947039605.1). Lineage (GTDB taxonomy): Bacteria > Bacillota > Clostridia > Clostridiales > Clostridiaceae > Sarcina. Next base: position 1,710 of record NZ_CAMQZG010000027.1, on the reverse strand, counting down.
TTTTGCTAAGCTTCCAGAGGGAAACTATACTTACGAGGAAGTAGCAGCACCAGAAGGATATGTAAGAGATACAAAAAAACATTCATTTACAATAGTTAATGGAGAAGTTGTTCAAGAAGAAGTAATTAATAAAGAAATTAAAGGAAATTTAAAACTGAAAAAAGCATCATCAGAATTAGATGAAGATGGAAAACAAATATTTTTACAAGGGGCAGAATTTGTTATAAAGGATGCTGATAAAAATATTGTAAAAAAGGGTCTCATAACAAATAAAGATGGAATAATTGATGTTACAGATTTAAAATATGGAGTTTATTATTATCAAGAAGTTAAAGCACCAGAGGGGCACATATTAGATGATAATGAATATAAGTTTGAAATAAAAGAAGATGGTGAAATAGTAGAAATTACAGCGGAAAATATAAAATTAAGCGAAGTTAAAATAGTAAAAATAGATGCTGAAACAAATGAACCACTAAGTAATGCTAAATTTATAATTAAAGATGCAAGTGGAAAAAAAGTTGGTGAAGGGTCTACAGATAAAGATGGTATTTTAATCGTAGGAAGTCTTCCAGTTGGAACTTATACTTATGAAGAAGTACAAGCGCCAGAAGGTTATGAATTTAGTGATAATAGTACAGGCTCATTTAAAGTAAAGGAAAGTGGAGAAGTTGTACTTGTTAAAGTTATTAATATAAAGATAGAAGGACCAAAGCCTGAAGTAACTGGAGAGTTGAAAATTACTAAAAAAGGTGATGATGGAAAACTTCTTGCAGGAGCAAAATTTATAGTTAAAGATTCAACAGGGAAAATTGTAGCTGAAGATATTACAGATGATAAAGGGCAAGCAAATATTACAGCGCTTATACCGGGTGAATATACATTTGAAGAAGTAGTAGCACCAGAAGGGTATGAACTTGATAAAACAATTTTCAAATTTGCAATAAGAGAAACTTCAAATGGAACTCAAGTAATTGTGAGAGAAGTTATCAATAAAAAAGAAGAAAAACCAGTTCCACCAACACCAATCAATGGATATTTAGAAATTAAAAAGTTAGATGCAGATAATGGAGTGGTTTTAGTAGGTGCTGAATTTACAGTGCTTAATGAAGAAAATAAGGAAGTAGGAAAAGGTATAAGTAATAATGAAGGTATGGTTAGAATTTCAAACTTACCTCATGGAAAATATAAAGCAATTGAAACAAAAACACCAGAAGGATATGAAACGATTGGAAGCAATGAATTTGAATTTGAAATAACTGCTGATGGAAAAGTTTATACTAAAATAGTTTATAATAAAAAAATTGTCAGTGGACTTGGAAATATTGAATTAAAGAAAATTGATAAAAATTCTAAAGATCCTTTAAGTGGAGCTAAGTTTGCTATCAAAATTCCAAAAAATGAAAATATAGGAGAGCAAGATAGATTAGTAGCAGTAGGGATAACTGATGCCAATGGAATAGTAAGATTTGAAGAAATTCCTTTTGGAGAATATGTTTATCAAGAAACAGAAGCACCTGAAGGTTATATTTTAGATTCTACAGAGTATCCAATCACAGTAGAAAGAAATGGATTCTTATGGTTATCAAAAACAGTAGATGCAACTATCACTAATAAAAAAAGTGAAGTTCCACCAACACCAATCAATGGATACTTAGAAATAACAAAAGTAGATGCAGATGATAATAAGAAATTATTAAAAGGTGCAGA
>NZ_CAMQZG010000026.1 GCF_947039605.1 uncultured Clostridium sp. | reverse complement strand
CACCACTTAGCTAAAGCTTGAAGTGGGAGAATTCTCTCAAATTAAGTTAAAATTTTTTCTATAAGATTATACAATGCTTTATTATTTTCTAAATTTTTTATAAGGTCATCAAATAATGTATTATGTTCAGTTAAAAGCATTTTAATTGCTTTATGAATATCATTTACTCTCCACTCTCTTTTTTGTCCTAATAATATTTTTTCATCTATTATTTGACATACTCTACTTACTAAGAAAGGATACCCACTTGTAAATTTATATATCTCTTTGCTAATTTTTTCAGTATCTATTAGCAAATTATTATCTTTATTATACTCATCTAACATTGTCTGTATTTCATTTGAATCAAAACTCATATTTAAATCGAAATCAACAGCAATATTCCATGGTGAATTATACCTTGTATCTGTATTATCATTAAATTTAAGTTTTAAATTCTTAATATCATACACACCTGCAAGTATTACAGATTTAAATGTTGTACAAAGCTCTGCTTCTCTATCAAGATATAATGACCTTAGAATACCTAAAAAATTCACAAAAAGCTGATTATTAGATATTCTATCAACTTCATCTATCATTAAAACAATTTCTCTATCCTTTGTTATATCAGATATTAAATATGCTAAATTATTTAAAGTATCAACATTTTTAAGTTCTTCACCTAAAACTCTTGATAAACTCTCAACGAATGAATTACAAAAAACTTTACTTGATATAAAATCTTCACTCATTCTTTCAAAATCTAATTTAATGATTGTATAATTACTTTTAAGTCTTTTATATAATTCATTTAAAGTTGTTGTTTTTCCAAATTGTCTTGGTCTATTTATAACAAAATAAGATTCCTCTTCTATAAGTTTTTCTATATTGTCGAGTTTGTTAGATATATCTACCATATAATGTTTTTTAGGTACACATAATCCTGTTGTATTAAATTTTTTCATACTATCAACTCCAATATTGCTCCTTCCATTTAGGAAGTTTATATCTTTTTATTATATCATATTTCTATATTTTCAAATATATAGCCCCCTAAGTTTAAAACCTAAGGAGCCATAATTTAATATTCAATAAAAAATTACATAACTATTTCTCATTCCCTATCTTGAATCTATCATTCTAAAGACAAAACTATTATAAAATAAAAAATCTATTCTACATTTTGCAAAGATAGTTTACAATGATAGGTATATAACTTAATACAAGTTAAACAAAAGACAAGGAGTTTATAATGAAGAAACTTACGATTTTAAAAATATATGTAGTAGCACTTCTAATTATTGCTACCTTTATTCCATTTGGAAAGGCTAATATAATAATCCCAATAGCCTCGCTACTTTTAATCCCAACTCTTGCCTGTGAGGATTATCAGTCTGATAAAATTAAAAATATATCAAAACTATTTGCTACATTTCTAATTTTATCATTATTAGCTTCAATTATAGGGCTAAATTTATATGTAGGAGTTCTTGTAACATTTGTAGTAGCTTTTGTTATTTACTATTTCTATACATATGATAATAAAAAGTCGAGGGCTACTTATTACATGCTTTATTATATATTAATTTTATCTATTCCTATTGATAAACATGAAATAATCCTTAGATTCTCTGCTTGTATTTATGGTGGGATTATAGTAATTCTTTTATACTATATACTAAGTAAAATTGATTTTTTAAAACTTACTGACTCTACTGTTGAAACTGCTTATGATAATCTTAGTAGAGCTATACTTTTAAAAATACAGGGTGATAACTACTCTACTTATCTTTTAAATGCTTTATCACAAAGTATTTCTGTTGATAATATTCTAGTTAGAAAAATTTATAGTATGCCTAAAAATACAGATGCGCTTATAAAAAAAGAGCTAACACTTGACCTTATGAAGTCTCTTGGAAGTATTATAAATAAAACAGAAGACCCAAATCTTTTAAGAGATATTTCAAGACTTCTTAATTGGATTATAAAACTTTATCAAGAGAAAATTGATATAACTGAGTTTAAGAAAAGTTTATCTACACATATATATTTATCTTCAGGATATGAAAATGAGTTAGTACAAAAGCATATATCAGCATTTTTAGAGCTTTATCAAAATGAAGTTTTAACAGCTAATGAAAAACATTCAAAACGTTATGTTAAAAAGGTTTTAAAAAAATATAACTCAATATTTAATCTTGGATTAGACTTTAAAGTAGATATGGCTTCTCTTAGATTTAATATTGCTATAAAAGGTACCCTTCTTATAACAATTGCAACTTTTGTAGTTTATTATTTTAATATTTCAAATGGTAGATGGATTTTATATACTATAATTGCAACATACATTCCTTTTACAGGTACAGGTATGAAAAAAATTAGAGCTAAAATTCTAGGTACAGTTTTAGGCTTTATCCTTTTAAACTTAGTTCTAGTATTTGTAGATTCTAAGCTTATATTATTAGGACTTATTCTTGCAAGTGGATATCTTGCAATCTATTTAACTTCTTATAGTAACCAAGCTATATTTGTAACTTTTTGTGTTGTTGCATCAGATTCTCTTTTCATTAAGGGTCATACTGGTACACTTATAGTAGATAAATTAGTCTTTATACTAATTGGTGGTCTACTTAGTTATATAGTAACTAAGTATGTTTATCCTATAAAAGTAAAGGAGCAAGTAAGAAATATTTATAAATCATATGTAAAACTTAATGAGGAAATTCTAAAAAATGTACGTGAACAATCACTAGAAGAATTATTCAATGAAATGCAAAATGGTAAGAAAGTTCAAACTAAAATGTCTTACACAGAAATTCTTATAGTTTATAGAATTCTTGTAATGAAAAGTAGATTTTTAAGTAATGCTCTTAGGTCAAAATATGCTCAAAGATTTGATATGAAAGAAGCTCTAATAGTTAGTGATTATAAGCATATAGCTAGAATAGAAGAGGATGATTCTTTCAAACTTCAAACTTATATATTACCAACTTACAATAAAACTTCACTTGTTGAAGAAATAAATGAATTTAAGAAACCACTTACTAAAAAGAAGAAATCACCTAAAACTAATGGGGGAAATTAGAATGTTTTCAGCTGACAAAATATCAAAATTAAATGAACTTGAGTTAAATGTATATAAATATGTTGTAGAGAATAAAAATAGTGTTATCTATATGAGAATAAGGGACCTTGCAAATGAGTCTCATGTTTCTACAACTACTATACTTCGCTTTTGCAAAAAGTTTGAGTGTAATGGATTTTCAGAATTTAAAATCAAACTTAAAATGATGCTCTCTGATAATAAAGAGATTATTTTAAAAGATGATAAAAGTGCTTTATTAGAATTTTTTGAAAGAACTACTTCTAATGAATTTACCGAGGATATAAAAGAAATCGCTACTTTAATTAATGAAAATAGAAATATTTTTTGGATTGGCTTTGGAAATTCCGGTTCTCTTGCTACTTATGCTGCAAGGTATCTTGGTAATATGGGTAAGTTTGCACTTGCAATCTCTGATTCTTTTTATCCTACAGAAAAAATACTTGGTGATGATAGCATTGCCCTTATTTTATCTGTTGAAGGAGAGAGTCCACAAATTATTGAATGTGCAAGTAGAGCTAAAAGAAATGGTGGCATAGTTGTTTCTATTACAAATAGTAAAAATTGCACTCTTGCAAAACTATCTGATAAAAATATAAGCTACTATGCACCATCTAAAAAGAATGGTCATCATCAGCTTACAACTCAAGTTCCAGTCATTTATATTATAGAAAAAATAGCTAGTGAATTATCTATAATACTCAGTTAAATTAAAATGTACCAAGTAAAACATCTTGTTTTTTACTTGGTACATTTTTTTTCTTATAAAACGATTTATTTTAGTTCACTACTCTCTTCTTCTGCCTCTCCTAAGATGCTACTATGTAGTTAATGAATAACTTTGAGGGGGAAATTACTATGATATATAAAGAACTAGATAAATTTAATGAGAACTTTCTTTGGGGTAGTGCTTCTGCTGCCTATCAAATTGAGGGTGCAAGTGATTTAGATGGCAAGGGCTTATCTATTTGGGATGAATATGTAAAAATACCTAATACAACTTATAAGAATACTACTGGAAAAGTTGCTGTAGATCACTATAACAGATTTAAAGAAGATGTAGCACTTATGAAAGAAATGGGACTTAAAGCTTATAGATTCTCTGTTTCATGGGCAAGAATTTTCCCAAATGGAAAAGGTGAAATTAATCAAAAAGGTTTAGAATTTTATAATAACTTAATTGATGAGTTAGTTCAAAATGATATAGAGCCTGTTCTAACTATTTATCACTGGGACCTTCCACAATCACTACAAGATTTATATGGTGGTTGGGAGTCTAGAGAAATCATAAATGACTTTGATAATTATTGCAGAACTTTATATACAAGCTTTGGTGATAGAGTTAAGTACTGGGTTACTTTAAATGAACAAAATATCTTTATAGGACTTGGCTATGAACTTGGAATTCATCCACCTGCTGTAAAAGATACAAAAAGAATGCTTGAAGCTAACCATATTGCAAATCTTGCAAATGCAAAGGCTATAAAATCTTTTAAGGAACTTGTACCACAAGGTATGATAGGTCCAAGCTTTGCTTATACACCATCATATGCTAGCACTTGTAAACCTGAAGATGTTTTAGCTATGGAGAATGCTAGTGAAATTAATTCTTATTGGTGGCTTGATGTATATCTTAAAGGTAGCTACCCAACTTTAGCTTTTAGATTTATGGAAAAAATGGGACTAGAACCAACTATTGAGGCTGGTGATTTAGAACTTTTAAAAGAAGGTAAACCTGACTTTATAGGAGTTAACTATTATAAAACAGATACAGTAGAAAGTAATCCTCTGGGTGGAGTTACAAGAACAGGAGAAATGAATCAAAGTGGTAAAAAAGGAACTTCAAAATCTCAAGGAATCCCTGGTGCATATAAAACTACTAAGAATGAACACTTAGAAACAACTGATTGGGATTGGGAAATTGACCCACAAGGACTTAGACTTGCACTTAGAAAAATTACTAGTAGATATGATAACATTCCTATTTTAATAACAGAAAATGGACTTGGTGCATTTGATACCCTAGAAAATGAAGAAGTTCATGATGAATATAGAATCGCATTTTTAAAAAGCCATATTCTTGCCTGTAAAGAGGCTGTTACTGATGGTGTAAATCTTCTTGGCTACTGCACATGGTCATTCACAGATTTACTTAGCTGGCTTAATGGTTACCAAAAAAGATACGGTTTTATCTATGTAGATAGAGATATAGATGATAATAGTAGTCTAAAAAGATATAAAAAAGATAGCTTTGATTGGTACAAAAAAGTTATAGACAGTAACGGTGAAAATCTTTAATAAAATTAATAAAGCCACTTGTTAAATGAATTTTTAACAAATGGCTTTTATTTTATCTTAATGTGTCTCACTGCTTGTCTTACTATTTTCATCTTCTATAAACTCGTGAAAAGTATCTCCCCATTCACAAATAGAATTTACAACTGGCTCTAGTAATTTACCAATTTCACTTAATTGATATTCAACCTTAGGTGGTACAACAGAATATACCTCTCTAGTAATTACGCTATCTTCTTCAAGTTCTCTAAGCTGTCTAATTAACATACGCTGATTAGCATCTGGAAGTCTTCTTTGCATCTGACTAAGCCTTAATGGAGATTCATGAAGTAGACACCATATAATAGCTATCTTCCATCTTCCTCCTATAACTGATAAAGCTAAGTCTTTACCATTGTAATAAGATCTTTCTTTATAATAAATTGTCATAGCTTCTCTCTTTCATATTAGTATTTTATACATAGTGACAAAAAGGTCAGTATTGTATAAAACATTATACTATATTATTATAATAATATACACAATGTATTAACATTGTATTAATACATTTAAATTAGAGATACTAAATAGTATATAAGGCTGATTTAGTCAGTAAAATTATATACTATAAATTATATGAAAGAAGGGATTAATTTGAAAAGCAGAGCAGCGGTAGCTTTTAAAGCAGGAGAACCACTTAAAATCGTAGAAATAGATGTCCAAGATCCAAAAGCAAATGAGGTATTAGTTAAAATTCTTTATACTTCAGTTTGTCACACAGATGCATTCACATTATCAGGTCAAGACCCTGAGGGAATATTCCCATCAGTTTTAGGCCATGAAGGTGCTGGAGTTGTAGTTTCAATTGGTGAGGGAGTTACTTCAGTTAAACCTGGAGACCATGTTATTCCATTATACACAGCTGAATGTGGAAAATGTAAATTCTGTTTATCAGGAAAAACAAACTTATGTAGTTCTGTTAGAGAAACTCAAGGAAAAGGTTTAATGCCTGATGGAACAACTAGATTCTCTTATAATGGAGAGCCATTATATCACTATATGGGAACAAGTACTTTTAGTGAATATACAGTAGTAGCTGAGGTTTCACTTGCTAAGATACAACCTGATGCTCCTCTTGATAAAGTTTGTCTTTTAGGATGTGGAGTTACTACAGGTCTTGGAGCTGTTAAAAACACAGCTAAAGTTGAAGAAGGTGCTACAGCAGCAGTATTTGGTCTTGGAGCTATAGGACTTGCAGCAATTCAAGGACTTAAAAAAGCAAATGCTAGTAGAATAATAGCAATAGATTTAAATGAAGATAAATTTGAGCTTGCAAAAAAAATGGGAGCAACAGATTTTATAAATCCATCTAAATTTGATAAGCCAATCCAAGAAGTTATTGTTGAATTAACTGATGGTGGAGTAGATTATAGCTTTGAATGTATCGGAAACGTTGAAGTTATGAAATCAGCTCTTGAGTGTTGTCATAAAGGTTGGGGAGAAAGTATCATCATAGGTGTTGCTGGTGCTGGAAAAGAAATCCACACAAGACCATTCCAACTTGTAACAGGTAGAGTTTGGAGAGGTTCTGCTTTTGGTGGAGTTAAAGGAAGAACAGAATTACCAGAAATGGTTCTTGATTTTATGAATGGAAAAATTGATTTAGATTCATTCATCACACACCACTTAAACTTCACAGATATAAACGAAGCATTTGATTTACTTCACAAAGGTGAGTCAATACGTACAATCTTAACATTTGGTGATTCAAATGATGAAGCTTAAAATACTTGAACAACACCGCTCTTTTAGTGGTACTCAATATAAATATAGTCATTACTCAGAAGTTTTAAAATGTGATATGACATTTAGTATTTATCTACCATCTAATACAGAAAATAATGAGATACCACTTATTTGGTGGTTATCTGGATTAACTTGTACAGATGATGTTTTTGTTCAAAAAAGTGGATTCCAAAGACTTGCACAAAAAAATCAAGTAGCAGTAATTATGCCAGATACTTCACCTCGTGGTGAGTCTGTTGCAAATGATGCTGCTTGGGACCTTGGTCAAGGTGCTGGTTTTTATCTAAACGCAACACAAGAACCTTGGGCAAATAATTATAAGATGTATACTTATATCACAGAAGAATTAACAGAGATTGCAAAAACTTTAGTTCCTAATTTTTCTGGTAATGAGAGTATAATGGGCCACTCAATGGGTGGTCATGGTGCTTTAGTTATTGGTATGAAAAATAGTGAAAGATTTAAAGCTATTTCTGCTTTTGCACCTATTTTAAGTCCTAGCAATGTTCCTTGGGGAATAAAAGCTTTTAAAACTTACTTAGGTGAAGATAAAAATACTTGGAAAGAATGGGATGCCTCAGAACTTATTAAAGAAACAAACATTCCACCTATCCTAATAAATCAAGGTACTAACGATAATTTCTATGATGAACATCTAAATGAAAATATCTTCTTAGATAATGCTACGCAAAATAATAAAGTAGTAAATTATAAAAAAGTTGAAGGTTATGACCATAGCTACTTCTTTATATCTACTTTCCTAGAAGAACATTTTGATTTCCATATGGAATATCTTAAATAATTATATACAAAAAGACGATACCTTTAAACTTTGGTATCGTCTTTTGCTATTTAAATTTTTTCTACTGTATTTAGAAAGTCTTTAAATTCATTTAATTTACTATCTTCAATATTAGCTTTTTCAGTAAATGTTATAGTTATAAAATTACCTTTTGCTTTAAAACAAACTTGATGAACTTCAAATATCAATTCTTTATCATAGATGTCTGTAATTTCATAATTAGTGGCAAAACTTTCTATTCCATTTATGCTTTGCTTTAAAAATTCTATATTATTTCCATACCTTTTATGAACTACACCTTCAACTAATTTTTGATATGACTCTAAAGTTATAACTGGTGGATTTTCTGCAACAATACTTATATTAGTTTCATTTTCTTTATCAAGTTGCCACATAGCTATAAGTCTACTTCCTATATCCTCACCAGTTATTACTTTTATAGATTCTCTAGACATCTGTGTCCATTCCTCTTTTGCTTCTATATTATAGTCATGATAATATAGTGGACTCTCACTATAATCTTTGACTTCTTCTTCATGATACTTACTAGCAAACTCCTCTGCTTTAACAGTTAGCCCCTCAAACCTCAAATTTGAACTTACTAAAACTCCTATTATTAAACTAAAAACCCCACCAAATATTATAAACTTTTTCACCATATATCTTATCCCCTATATTTCTTTTAAACTTTCAATAACTTTCTCAAATTCTTTGAAATTACTTTCCTTGTCTGCTGGCTCTGTGTACATTATTAGTACAAAATCTTTTTCTGATTTTATTACAATTTGTGTTATATTTACACCTATATTTTTATACCGAACTTCTAAAGCTTCAACATCTCCATATTTTTTTTCATTAATTATTGGTTCTATTCCTTCTTGGGAACCTAAAATAAGTTCTACTCCTACTCTATAATCTGCAAGCGAAGCATCTGGGGCTGTATTATCTGTAGCTATTGCAAAATTAGCTCCAGTTAATTCATCCACAATCCATAAACCAATTAAATTTGCCCTTGTAGCATTTCCACCCATGGCCTCAATCATATCATCTGATAATAATTCCCACTTTGATGGAATTTCTATATCAAGCCCAAATTCTTCTAAATGTTTTTTATCACTACTTGCTTTCTCTTCTTCTTCCTCCAACTTATTTTTCGCTGTTTCTTTCGCTATTTCTTTCTCTGTTTCTTTCTCACCTTTTTTCTTAGCATCATCTTTTTCTGATTCTTCAACCTCTATATTATCAGAAGCCTCAGCTTTTGATGATATATCATCCTTTTTATCCCCACCACAAGCTATAAATGATGATGTAATTGCTAAAACACATATTAATCCTATAAGTTTTTTTTTCATATTTCCCCCTATGAATAAACAAATTTTCATAACTAATTTTACCATATTTTACCATATTATTCTTTAAATAAACATAATTTTATGGGATTTGTAATTTTTGATTATATTTATTTTTAGACTTTATTCTTTTATTTACTATTTTAAATATATATAAAAGGTACAAATTATTGATTCACTGTAAAAATTAATGTTTACTAAATAAATATTAATTTCTTTGTTTTTATTTATGTTATATTCTATTTGAAAATATTTTTTATCCTAGAGATACAATAATATACTATGGAGGTATCTAAAATTGAATTTGTCAAAAACAAAAAACTCTTATACACTTACCACTTATTCATGCTTTGTCGGAATTTTTGTACAAGCTATAATTGCAAATATAACAGCTATTCTATTTATTCCTTTAATGAGTTTATATAACCTCTCATACAAGCATCTTGGAATTCTTGTAGCTATAAATTTTTCCTCTCAAATTTTATCAGATATTATATTTGGTAAAAAAATTGATAAACTTGGTTATAAAAAACTTGTTATACCCGCAACACTTATATCTTTTGCAGGGCTTTTGCTATTTGCAGCAACACCTATACTTTTTAAAGAAAATATTTTTATAGGTTTAATAATCTCTACAATTATATTTTCTAGTGCTGCTGGACTTTTAGAAATTTTACTTAGCCCAATTGTTGATTCAATTTCAAAAGAAAATTCTGTTGGTAATACTGCTATGACTCTTATGCATTCTTTTTATGCATGGGGACAAGTTGTAACAATTATTATTACAACACTATTTTTATTTATTTTTGGATATGATAACTGGCAATACATTATTTTATTTTGGAGTATAGTTCCTATAATAAATTTCTTTATGTTTAAAAATGCACCTTTTCCTGATACATCTGGAGAAGATAACCACTCAACAAATAAACTATTATTTGAAAATAAACTATTTATTCTTTGTCTTTTAGCTATTTTATTTGGTGGTGCATCTGAGGTTATAATGAATCAATGGACTTCTACCTTTCTTGAAAAATCTTTAAATATACCTAAAGTTTCTGGTGACCTTATAGGAATGTGTGGATTTGCTATTATGCTTGGTATAGGAAGGCTTTTACATGGCGCCTTAGGTGAGAAATTTAATATAAAAACTTTACTTATAAAAGGTTCTTTCTTTGCATTTATAAGTTATCTTATAGTCGCTTTAAGTAGTACTAATATAATAAATTTAGTTGCTTGTATTATAACCGGATTTTTTGTTAGTTTACTTTGGCCAGGAACTCTTATTATTGCCTCAGAAAGCTTTCCCAAAGCCGGTGCTTGGATATTTGCAATGCTAGCAGTTGCTGGTGACATTGGTGCTGCTACTGGTCCTTTTCTTACTGGAATTGTTATTGATTATAATTTATTAGAGATTGTAAGTTTTGGAAATATTATTGCTACAGAAGAGTTATCACTTAGATTTGGTATATTATTAGCATCAATTTTCCCACTTTTATGTTGTCTATGTCACTATAAAATAAATAAACTTTCAAAAAAGGATAAGCATTAAATTTATGATGCTTATCCTTTAAACTCTATTTATTCTTTAAATTCACTTTTCTTCTATCTATTTTAATCTCTAATTCATCTTCAATTTGCTTTAACATTTGCAAATCTTTAGGGTCTGTAAACATACATGTATACCCTTCATCACCAGCTCTACCTGTTCTACCAATTCTATGAACATAACTCTCAACAGTTTCTGGAATATCATAATTATATATATGCCCAACACCTGTAACATCAATTCCTCTTGATGCAATATCTGTTGCAATAAGATACTGAATATTACACCTTTTAAATTGCTTCATAATCTTTTCTCTATTTTCTTGTGATACTCCACTATGTAATTTTTTACAAGGTATTTTCCTCTTAGAAAAACCTGTTGTAAGCTCATCTACTCTTCTTTTAGTTCTACAGAATATTATAGCCATAAATGGATTATCTTCCTCTAAAACTTTGCAAAGTGCATCCTGCTTTAATCTATCTTCAGTTTGTACAACTTCTTGTTTAATCTTATCAACTACTAGAGTTTCTTCTTCTACTTTTACTGAAATAGGGTCTTTCATATATCTATAAGCAAGTTTTTTAACTGCTGAATCCATAGTTGCAGAAAAACATAAAGTCTGTGCCATTCTTGGAACTTCCTTCATAATCTCAATCATTTCATCTCTAAAGCCCATAAGAAGCATTTGATCTGCTTCATCCATTATAACTGTCTTAACCTTACTTAAATCTATGCTTTTCCTCTCTAGAAGGTCTAAAAGTCTACCTGGAGTTGCAACTATCATATGAGTTGGATGTCTTTTTATCTTTGTGATTTGAGCAGAAACTGTATTTCCACCATAAACTGCAATAACTCTTTTATAAGTAGTTTTAGTTAGATTTTTTGCCTCATCAGCTATCTGAATAGCAAGTTCTCTAGTTGGTGCAAGGATAAGTACCTGTATATCGTCATTATCTAAATCTATCTTTTGTACTGTAGGCAGAAGAAAAGCTAAACTTTTTCCTGTTCCTGTTTTTGCCTCACCAATTAAATCTGCTCCATTTAAAATATGTGGTATGCTATCTTCTTGTATTTTAGTAGGAACTTTAATTCCACTCTTTAATAATCTTTTTGTTAGTCTTTCATTTATGCCAAGTTCTAAAAAATCCACTCTTATCATCCTTTTCTTTTATATTCTATATTTTAATATATTTATTATATCATAGCCTAAATGTTCCTTATATAATAATAAAAGTCCATACTTAGAATTTTTATTATTCTACCTAAGTACAGACTCTTATTTCAAACTATTTTATTTTTAATTTTCATTTATATTGCATTATAAATTTCTAAAACTTTTTCTTTATTTTCAAGGTCAAATACATAACCATCTATAAATAAATACCCTGATTTATAAAAATCAAATGCTCTAATTATTCCATCATTTAATTCAATTTCTATTGCCTTAAACTCACTTGCATTTTCCCCATAAAGTGAATCCATAAATTCTTTATCATCTAACATGTTTTTTGCTATTTTAAGTTCACTTATAAGACTGTTAATTTCATTTGCAATATCTTTTTCTATATACTCACCCATACCATTATTTTCGCTAGTTTTAACCGCTTTTATATTTCCTTCTATTTTCATTTTTGAAACTAAATCATTTCCTGTTTTTATTGCATTATCATCATAATAACTATAAATATCTATTATAGTATCTGTCTCAGTTTTTAAAACTCCAAGAAGTACTGATTTATCCTCATAACCTTTCACTGTATATATTTCAACATCCTTTGCATGACTTGAAAACTCTTCATCCATTTTCCCTAAAATTGTTGTCCCAAGTTTTTCACCTTTGATACTATCAATATTTTTAGCATTTATATTATGAAATACATATCTATAATCTTTACCATCATATCTAAGGTAACTCATCATACTAGTTTCACCTGTATTCCCCCCACTCATATCTCCACCCATTGGTGCCTTCTCCTCTTTTATTTCCTCATTACTACTTGCTATATCTCCACCTATTTTACCCTTTGATGTATCTTGAGATATAAAATATCCCCCTACAACTATTGCCATAGCTGCTGCAACTCCTATAATAGCCTTAAAATTCTTATTATTTCTTTTCACCTTAAAATCACCCTTTTTCATATTCTTAGCTAATTCTTCTTTAAAAGAATCATCTAGATTTATTTTTTCATTATCTTTTTTATACTTATCAGAAAACATCAAAATCCTCCTCTTTTATATTATCTCTTAAAATATTTCTAGCCCTATTAAGCTGTGACCTTATCGTCCCCTCTTTTACCTCTAGAATATCTGCTATCTCCTGAGTTTTAAACCCCTCATAATAAAAAAGATGGATAACTGTTCTATATTTTCTCGGAAGGTCTAAAACATACTTATAGACTTCACTATCTTCTTTAATGTGCGTAACTAAATTGTCCTCTAGTGGAGCTGTTTTCCTAAACCATGCAGATGTTAAAAGATTTTTGCTTGAATTTATAGTAACTCTTATAAGCCAAGATTTTAAATGCTCATCACTCTCAAAATTTTTCTTATAACTCATGAGTTTTATAAAAACATCCTGGGTTATATCCTGTGCATCATGCAAATTTTTAGTCCTTGAAAATGCAAGCCTATAAACCATATTAGAAAACTCATCTAAAATCTCATCTACCTGTATAGTTTTTTCTTTAACATTTAGCATTGTCCCCCTCCCTTCACTATTAATACAAATCAAAAGGGTTAATTGTTGCATTAATTTTATATTGATTTTTTTTATTGATTTTTATAAAGATAAAAGGATAAAAGTTCAAAACTCTTATCCTTTTACTGCATATATTTATTTTAAGTTTTCACTTAATCTATATCTAAACCAAAACTTTATTTCGACCTTCTCTTTTAGCTTTATATAATAATATATCAGCCTCTTTTATCATAAATTCAATACTAGTTTTACCTCTAATTTTATCCCATTCTGCAATTCCTGCACTAAATGATACACTCGCATTATTATCAAAAACCATACCACTAATATCCTCTCTAATCTGATCAAGCATAACTCTAGCTTCTTCTCTTCCCTTATCTACAAAAGCTATTGTAAACTCTTCACCACCGAATCTAGTAATTATAGCATTCTCACCAAGGCTATCCTTGATATATTTAGCTACTTCCTTTAAAATAAAATCTCCAAATATATGACCATACGTATCATTTATATTTTTAAAATGATCTATATCAATAACTGCAATAGAAAGTTTAGTACCTTTTTTCATCTCATGCACTATTAACTTTTCTCCATAAGATCTAGTATTTAAACCTGTTAAATAATCTGTATTTGCTATTGCTTCTAATTTCTTTTCGCTTTCTCTTTTTATCTTTATAAGCTTATCCATTCTTGTAATCAATGTACCAAGTATAATAATTACTATTATAGCAATCATTGCACCACGCTTAGTTTGTTTAGATTTTGCCTCTAAAAGTAATATAGAACTTTCATTAAGTTCATCATTAATACTAATAACCTGTGATAGGAAATCATTAACCGGTGATTCTTCATCAATTTTTTTTGTTAATTCATAAAACGCTTCATAATATAAATGCATCCCCTCATTGTTAAGTCCATTCTCTTCTACACATTTTATTAATGCATTAAGTGTATCCTCTAGCCCATAATAATTCTCTGCCTCACTATGTAATTTCAAAGTTTTTTTATAATAGTCTATAGCAAGCTTAGCATTTCCTATTTCTTCATAATAAGAAGCATAATTTTCATAAGTTACAACAAGACCATAATTATCCTGTATTTTTTTATGGTATTCTTCTGATTTTTCAAGTTGTTTTAATCCCTCATCAAATTCACCAAGTTTTATATTTGCATATGCTATATTACTTAGTACAGAAGCGGCTGTATCTGTACCATTTATTTTATCTTTCTTTAAAATTATATCGTAACACTCTTGTGCATACTTTTTAACTAAATCAAAATCTTCTTTTTTCTCTGCATACATCATTTTACTTGAGGCTATTCTATCACCTTTTGCAAGTTCTAACTCTTGTGTCATCTCTATATTATTTAATTTTTCATAATATATTTGGGCTTTATCTAAGATTTCAAAATGTGAATATATATACAAGAAAATAGAATATATAAGTGCTTCTGTATCTAGAACTTGTTCCTGTGTTAATAACTCTTCCTCGCTTGTATTAACTAACTCTAGTAGCTCACTTGCCACTCTAAAACTTTCAGGATAGTTTCCCGATCTTAGCATTACCCAAGCTATGTATTTTTTATCTGCTATAATATAATATTCTCCACCATCAACTATCTTATAGTTTTCTTCTGCAACTTTAATATATTTAACTATATTCTCGGGTTCACCTTTTATCGCATAAAATTGGATTAATGCACTTGCATAAAGACCTCTTTTAAAAGAATCTTTTTCATTTTCTAATAATGTTTTATATTTTTTTTCATTGTTATCCATATCTTTATATACAGAATTACACTCTTTGTTTATGAGTTCTAAATTTTTTTCAAGCATTTCTATGTCTAAATTTTTTCTAAAAAAAATAGGTACTACTACCATACTAATAGATAATATAATTAATCCTAGTGCTATTATTATTTTTTTCTTATCCCTTAAATTGACCATTTCCTGTCCCCTTACACCATATAATCCTACAACTATCAAAAAAAGTTACCTTTATTTTAAAGGTAACTAAATAACACTTCCTGCTTTTATTATGTATTATAAAATCTTCTCAAAAGATTTTAGCAACTGGCTAACATAGGTTTTATCCCTTAGTCCCTTTAGCTTTGCGTCTTTAGATTTCTCTAATTTTGCAGTTATTAAGTTACTTTAATAATAACATATTTTCCCTTTCATAATCTGTAAACTTATGATTAATATTTTGTCTATTTTTGAAATTTATGGTATATAAGATTCTCTTTATAGCTCTATACATTAGTCTTTTATTTTAATATTTTATTTCGCCCTTCTCTTTTAGCCCTATAAAGGATTTTATCAGCTTGATTTATAACCTCACTTAAAGTAGTATCTTTCCATAGCTTAATTCCTCCACTAAAAGATACCTGAACATCTGATTCAAAAACTGTAGAATTTAATATAAATGTTAACCAATAGTTATTTTTTTTAATTATAACTTAACTACATATCAATTGTTACTTTTTACATTACTTGGTAAACTATAAATATCAAAAATTTTTATTATTAATTAAATAAGGGGACTAAAAATGAAAATTAATGAAATTATTAAAGAAAAAAGAACTGCTAAAGGACTTACTCAAGAAGAAATTGCTACTTATCTTGGTGTTTCAACACCAGCAGTTAACAAATGGGAAAAGGGAGTTTCATATCCTGATATTACTATTCTTCCAGCACTTGCAAGACTTTTAAAAGTTGATTTAAATACACTACTTTCATTTAATGATAATTTATCTGACCAAGAAATAGGACATTTTTCAAATGAATTAGCAAATATAATGACTACTAAATCTTTCGATATAGCATTCAAATTAGGTCTTGATAAAATATATGAATATCCCACTTGTGATAAACTAATTTTAACAACTGCTATAATGCTTGATGGCGGGTTATCTATGTATGGATCAAATAACAAAAAATATTATAAAGATGAAATAGAAAAGTTATATATAAGAATAACTAATTCTGAAAATTTAAGTATTAAAAATTCTGCTATATCTATGCTTGTTACTAAATTTTTAGAAAGAAAAGAATTTGAAAAGGCTCAAGAGTATATAGATAGTTTAGAAGATGTTACTTGTGATAAGAAAAAACTACAAGGCTCTCTTTATCTTCAATCAGGTGAATTTAATAAAGCATCTGAAGTTTTTGAACATAAATTACTCGCAGCAACAACTGAGTTAAACTCAATACTATTATTTATGATGGAAATTGCAATAAAAGAAAAACTTGATGATGATTTAGAGTATTTTGCTAAAATTCTAGAAGAACATACTAAGCTATATGATTTATGGGAATATAACTCCCATCTAGCTTCATTCCAAATTTATTCTACTAAAAAAGATGTTAAAAACACTCTAAAAACTTTAGATAAAATGATTGATTCTATGAGCAAAAAGTGGAAGTTATCTGAATCAAGATTATATAAACATATAAAGAAAAAAGATAATGAAGAAATGTTTGATAAAAATTTAATTGCTGTAATTATACGAAATTTAAAAGATGATGAAACTGGTCAATTAGCCTTCCTAAAAGGTAATGAAGATTTTTATAATTTACTAGATAAAAAACTTAAAAATCTATAAAAAAGTCATGTTAGATTCTTTCTAACATGACAATAACTTCAGTGCTTTGAAGTATATTTTTTTATTAAAACTTAATTTATTTATAACTCTAAATTCTTAAAAACTTTACTTAAGTCTATTTCTAAATTTTCCATAGTGCTACTCTTATAAATATCATCTTCTCTATAAGACTTTTCTTAACTATTTTTTAATATCATTTTTTTATTTTTCCATCAAAATTGTTATCGCTCTCTTTAACCTAGTATTCTCTGCTATAAGCTCTTCTTTTGTAAGATTACTTTCTTCCTTATCCTCTGTGCTTTTCTTTAAACTATCCTTTGTTATAATCTTATTTTTCAAATAATCTGTTACAGTTAAAGCTATCATAATTCCTTCTAAAGACGCTGTGCTCCCTATAACTAATCCTCTAGTGAACTGACTAACGGGGTATATAGTTACAAAAAGCACTGCTAAAACACAGACTACCGAAATTATTAGTATTGATGATTCTTTTAATCTCTTTAACACGTTTAAACTTCCTCCTTAGTTTTCTACATTATATCTTTTGTATCTTTTCAACTTATATCTATTTTAAAATTCTTCATCCATAGTCCCTGTATTAGTCCAGTAACTTCTGCACTACTTATTTTGAAGTATTTTAACCACAGACCTCTGCTTGAAAACCTAAAATGTTTTATTATATATATTATAACATTTTATAACTTTACTTAAACGCACTCTTGTAATTCTCTTCCTAATAACTCTTATTATTTTATAATCTACTGAAAAAAA
Source organism: uncultured Clostridium sp. (assembly GCF_947039605.1). GTDB lineage: Bacteria > Bacillota > Clostridia > Clostridiales > Clostridiaceae > Sarcina. The sequence goes on along the minus strand of NZ_CAMQZG010000026.1, from coordinate 31,565 downwards.
TGCTTCTAAATAAATTATTTATCTAGAAGCATTACTCTTTTTATTAAATTTTAACCTACCAAATGAACTATTTTATATATTCACTCTCTACTTCTTCACGTTCATCAAGTGGTATATAATTACTATCAACTACCATAAATGCTTTTAGCGCACAATTCCTTTCCCAGAATCATCAAGATTTAATAATGCTTCAGGGTAAGGTTCAAGTAACGTTTGGTTTAATAAATATTCATCATTAAATCTTATTGCATAACTTTTCAAAAGTATTACTAAAGTCTTTTTTGCTTGTTTTCCATCTTTATACTCATCAAGAGTCTCTTTAAAAAATATTTTTTCATTTTCATTTAAATTTTTTGAAAGATATCCATAAGCTTTTTCAAATATATAGATACATCTTTTGAATTTTTGATTTTTCTTTAACATAAGATTTAATAACTCATTATATTTATCTAGTAAATCTTCAAAAGTATATGAATCTTGTTTAGCAATTAAAGTACCAAGTTTTAAAGTTATATCTTGAGAATATGTCTTAAACAATAATTTATTTTTAGTATGAAATTTTAATAATTCTACAATTTCACCAGAGGTTTTAACAAGATCAAAATCTGCTAATATAAATATCTTATTTAAAAAATTATCTCGAAGATCAAAATTTAGTAATCTTCCATCATCTTCTATAACTGCACAAGGAAATTTTTCACAAATTGCTTTTGCAAATAACCCCTTTCCTTTTATACTATTACATCCCTTTTCTTCACTTGAATAAATCTTCACATCATATAAACCACAAGAAGGAGATTTAGACTTTAACAATACTCCATTAATATTTTCTTGAATAAGTTTATTTATCTTTGACTCTATAAAGTTTTCCATCTTTTGAGTAAGATCTTCCTTAGTTTTTGGATTTATAAGCGAAGAGCTATAAGAATCTCCGACCACTCTTATGCTTTCTCTAGGTGTTTGAAGACCAATCCCAACTTCTGGGCATATTGATATGATATCAATATAAGGAGTTAAGTCTTTTAATAATTTACAAGGTGAGTCTTGTCCATTATATCGGCATTTTTCATTATTTAAACAGCTACTAACTAATAATTTAGGCTTTGCCCAAATTTTACGCATTTAAATCACCACCATATTATTTATTATTATAACCTCAACTATTAATATCTATAAACCAGCTAGGTGCTTCTCTTTTTTTCCATTTTGCAATATTTCCTTTTTCAAAAATATAATAATTTCTATATGCCTCAATAAACTCATTCTTTTCACGTAAATATTTATCTGGCATACATTGCGGAGGATTTGTAAACCCCAAATTTGGCATAGGTGGATTTTCTAAACTATTTAAAACTGCCTGTGTCTTATGTGTTTTTTCATATCTATAAGTATATTCATTACAAAGTGCAATTCCTAGCTTTTTTACCCATATCCAATTTTCAAGACTTTCAGCTACCCACTTTACAATTGGATGATTTTTATGTGTTAATTTATACCCTTGCTCAATTCCATAAACTCGACTTACTGTTGATAATATCTGTGCTGTTTCTAAAATCATTTTAACAACATGTTTATCACAATGAGATTTTGCTATCAACTCAACAGATTCTATATCTTCTAAAAAAAAATATTCAAATCACTCACCTCCATTTCATATTGTTTCTTTAATTAGTATTGTGATTAAAAGAGAAAATTATGCATAGTAATTTCAAGTATGTAAATCCAAAATATATTTAGCATAATTAATTTTTGTAATTTAAAACTTGTAAAATTCATATACTAATAAAAAGGGAGGATTTATATGAGAAAATATTTAATACCAATTGCAAGTCTATTAGGCTTTATTTTTCTTTTAATATCATCATTCTTATTCAATACTAATACATTTAATCCTAATGATATAAATGTTATTTTTAGTCCAGCAAATTATGCATTTAGTATCTGGGGGATTATTTATATATTAATTGGAATCTTTGTTTTAAAAGGTTTTCTTTGTAAAAATGATGAATGTACTATGTATAAAAAAATATTGAAATTTTTTATTCCTTGCATGATTTTTACTGGGCTTACTATTCTTGTTCCAATAAAAGTATCACCACTATTTATAATCATAGCACTTATAAACTCTTACTTATGTTATTTAACTATAGATAAAAGTAATGTTTCTAAAATTTTCAGATTACCCTTTTCCTTTTTAATGACTTGGCTTTTAGTTGCTACAATTCTTGATATACAATTAGTTTTAAAAATATTTAATAAATTTAATTTTACAGAATCTCAAGAAATAAATATTGTAATCGGAATATTATTATTACTTTCCATTACCGTTATGATATTTAGTATTATTAAAAATGATTTAGGGGTTATTTTAGTTACTCTGTGGGCAATTATAGCAATAGGAGTTAATAAATTTACTCTTTTACCTATTTTAATTCTAACTAGTGGGTTAAGTTTACTTCTAATATTATTTTTAATATTTAATTCAATACGTATATTTTTAAAGAAAAATAAGAGATATTAGAATAAATTTATTCTAATATCTCTATTTAAATTAAGTTCTTCTAATGATGTATCTCTAAATAATTTTTCTATAAAAAAAAGCACTATGCATACTTCTATTTTAGCATTTGTTTGCTTTTATTTTTAATCTCCCCCTCCATCACAATTTGATCCTCCACACTCACAATCTCCACCAAAATCAGAATCACACTCATCATCAAAAGATGTGTTAAAACCATTTCCTATATAACTCGAATCATAATTTCCTACACTATAAATTGTGTTCTTTTCTGACATACTTTCTACTACTCCACTCTTTTTCACCAAAAAGTTGGCCATAATAAATTCATAGCTTCCTCTATCATAAGTAACCTATGTGTAGCATCCTGATTTAAAATTATTTATATATGCATCAAGACAAGCTTTCCCCTTTTTAGTAAGTCTACTATTTCCTGTTATTGAATCTTTTAATATAAATCCTAATGAAACTGGAGATAAAATCATTAGTGCTATCATGCTTAGAAATGATCCACCTGGTACTATGAATATAATTCCGATAATTGCTCCAATTAGAATTTTTTCTAATGTTGCCTTATATGCCACTCGTCTTTCTTTTATCTTATCTTTATCTATAATAAATCCTCTAAATACTAAATCATCATTTACCCTATCATAATAATATCTTAAATCTTTCTCATTAATTTCAGTATCAATATTAACTTTACTCATATATCTTGGATTTTTAAATGCTTCAAAAACTTTTCTTTCTACATTTAAAAGCGTACTAGTATCAATCTCCTCCACAGCTATAAATTTCTCTAATCCCTCTTTTATAAGGTAATTTATTGAAATTTAAAACAAAAAAGACCCTTACAAATTCATCTACATTTGTAAGGGTCTTATTATAATCTTTTACCATATTAATTATTATTGTATTTTGTATGATTGCTTTATCTTAGTTATACAGATTATTTTTTCATTATCTCATCTAGTGTGTGCCATGCAAGTACTGCACATTTAACTCTAGCTGGCATATTTGAAATATTCTGAAGTACCATAGCATCCTCAAGTTCTTCTAGTTCATCTTCATCTTTAACTTCTCTTTTAATCATTCCAATAAACTTATTTATAAGCTCTTTTGCTTCTTCTTTTGATTTTCCTTTTACAAGATCAATCATCATTGAAGTAGATGCCTGTGATATAGCACATCCATGTCCTTTGAAAGCTAAATCTGAAATTTTATCTCCGTCATATTTAACTTGGATTTCTATTTCATCCCCGCAACTTGGATTATGACCTCTCTCGCAAGCATCACATCCTAGTATTTCTCGTCTGTTTCTTTTTGACATGTTGTGTTCCATGATAATTTCTGTGTAAACTTCACTTAAATCCATACTCATCTTTATTACATCCACCTTTTAAACATATTATATATTTTCTCTAATCCTTCTATAAGCTTATCTATATCCTCTTTTCTATTGTAGAAGTATAAACTAGCTCTTGTTGTTGAATTAACATCATAGAATCTCATAAGAGGTTGTGCACAGTGATTTCCTGCTCTGACTGCTACTCCATGACTATCAAGAATGCTTGATACATCATGTGGGTGAACCCCTTCCATTTCAAATGAAATTACGCCTTCTTTCTTGTCTGCATCAGCTGTTCCATATATCTTAATATAAGGTAAATCCTTAAATCTTTCAAGTGCGTATGCTGTAAGCTCTTTTTCCATAGCTTCAACATTCTCCATTCCTATCTCTTCAAGGTAGTCTATTGCAGCTCCAAGACCTGCTGCTGCACCAACATTTTGTGTCCCACCTTCAAACTTATAAGGAAGCTGTGCAAATGTTGCACTATCTTCATAAACATACTCAACCATATCTCCACCAAACATATATGGAGGCATAGCATCAAGAAGTTCTTTCTTACCATATAAAACACCAATTCCCATAGGTCCTAGCATTTTATGTCCTGAGAAGACTAAGAAATCTGCATCAAGTTTTTGTACATCTACTTTTCTATGTGGAACCATTTGTGCTCCATCTATTATAACTTTTGCTCCTTTTTCATGAGCAATCTTTATTATCTTTTCAATAGGATTTTTAATTCCTAATACATTTGAAACTCCTGTAACACTTACAAGTTTAGTTTTATCTGTAATCTTTGAATTAATTTCCTCATCTGTAAGTTCACCATTTTCATCTACATATAAGTATTTTAAAATAGCTTTTTTAGCTCTTGCTACATTTTGCCATGGTATAAGGTTTGAATGATGTTCTGCTATTGAAATAACAATCTCATCACCTTCGTTAATGAAGTTCATTCCATAACTCATAGCTAAAAGGTTAAATGCTTCAGTAGAGTTTTTTGTAAAGATTATTTCCTCTACTTTTTCAGCTCCAATAAAGGCTCTAACCTTTTCTCTAGCACCCTCATAAACATTAGTGGCAATTACACTTAGTGCATATGCTCCTCTATGTGGGTTAGCATTTTCTTCTTTATAATATTTTTCTATAGCCTCTATAACTGATAAAGGTTTTTGAGTTGTAGCTCCGCTGTCTAAATATATTACTCTTTTGCCATCTTTCTCTGCTAAAGTAGGGAAATCTTTATAAAATTCTCTATTTTTCATTTATGCAAGTCTCTGCTACTTAAAATATAGACAAAAGTGTCTATATCAAGAATTTTACTGCTTCTTAGTCCCTTGTTTCGCATACACTACTCCAATTTGATATAGAACTCCACAGTCTTTAGATCCCGACTAGCCATCGGTACTTAAGTAGCTTACCCCTTTCTTTATTTTTTTATTCTTTTGGCTAGTTCTGTTACACACTTTCTTGATTTGAAAGTATATTTAGATACTTTTGCACCTATTTATCTATAAATTTGCTAACTATTTATACGCTCCTTTATATATCCTAAAATTTCATTTTGAATTTCTTCATCTTTAATCTCATCTACAATTGGGTTAAAGGCTGCATTTATTATAAGAAGTCTAGCATCATCATAAGAAATACCTCTACTCATAAGGTAGAATAATTTATTTTCATCTATGCTTCCTGATGCCGCTGCGTGCTCTCCTGAAACATCATCTTCATCACAAAGAAGAAGTGGTACAGACCTTGATCTAGCTTTATCAGATAAAAGCATACAGAATTCTTCTTCTGCACCTTTACTTCCTTTAGCACCTCTTTTAAAATCAAGAGTTCCTTTAAAGTTTTTAACTGCTTTATCTCTTAGTGCACCTTTAATATCCATGTTACAATCTGACTTTTTACCTTTAATAGTCATAACATAGTTAAGGTCTATTTTCTCATCATCAGTTCCTATATAAACTGATAATAAATCACCCTTAGATTTTTCACCAAGAAGTATTCCTTCATAGTTTGATATTGCACTTTTTCCACCAAGTTCGATAGCGATAAAATCTACCTTAGCATTATCTTTAACTTCTGACATATTTGAATCAAAAGTTCTAACATTTTTACCAAGTAAATTCACCTTTGTAACTCTAATATTTGCATTTTCCTCTGCAAATATTCTACAAATTCCATTGTGGTATCCCTCAAGGCTATCCACTGAGATATACTTAACAATTATATTTGCTTTTGAGTTTTTTCCTGCAACAACAACTATATTATCTACAAGTGTTTTATTATTTTCATCCATTTTGAATTCTAAAATAATATTTTCTTCAACAACTGTATTATCTGCAAGTGTAACTAAAACTCCATTTGTGAAGTTCTCATTAGCTTCTTTCATAAGCTGTTCCCCAACACCATATCTCAGTGCTACAGACAGTTTTGCATCTGATTTATCTAAAGCCTTGATTTCAAGACCTTTAACTTCATTTGATTTTATATTTAAAGTTTCAAATTTTTCAATTTGAACATCATTCATCTCAATTGTAATATCATTAACTTTTTGTTTTTTACCTGTTCTTACAGGTATTTTATTTAATTCATTAAATTTCATTATCCTATACTCCCTTCAAGCTCAAGAGTAATTAAATTATTCATCTCAACTGCATACTCAAGTGGTAACTCTTTTGATATAGGTTCAACAAACCCTCTAACTATCATAGCTTTCGCTTCTTCCTCACTAATTCCTCTACTCATAAGATAGAAGATAGCATCATCACTTATTTTACCTATTTTAGCTTCGTGACTCATTTCTACATCATCAGTTGCAATATCAATAGTTGGTATTGTATCTGATTTTGATATTTCATCAAGCATTAATGATTCACATGAAACTGTAGATTTTGAACCTGTAGCATTAGCATTGACTTGTACAAGCCCTCTATATGTTGCAGTCCCACCATCTTTAGAAATTGATTTTGAATTTATTGTTGAAGATGTATTTTTAGCAGCATGGATAATCTTAGCACCTGTGTCTAAATCTTGTCCTGCCCCTGCAAATGAAACTCCTGTAAACTCAGCTTTAGCATTTTCCCCTCTAAGTACACTTGTTGGGTATAGCATTGAAACTCTTGAACCAAATGATCCTGAAACCCATTCAATTTTTCCATTTTTATCTACTACAGCTCTCTTTGTATTAAGGTTCATCATATTTTTTGACCAGTTCTCTATTGTTGAATATCTAAGAGTTGCATCCTCTTTAACAAATAACTCAACACATCCTGCATGGAGATTAGTTAAATTGTATTTAGGTGCAGAACATCCTTCGATAAAATGAAGACTAGCTCCTTTTTCTACAATTATAAGAGTATGTTCAAATTGACCAGCTCCTGGTGAGTTTAATCTAAAATATGACTGAAGTGGAATATCTACATGCACATTTTCAGGTACATAAACAAATGACCCACCTGACCAAACAGCTCCATGTAATGCAGCAAATTTATGGTCATTAACTGGTACACATTTCATAAAGTACTCTTTAACTAAATCTTCATACTCATTTAAAGCAGTTTCCATATCTGTATATATAACACCTTGTTCTACAAGTTCTGCTTTAATACTATGATAAACAACCTCTGAATCATACTGTGCTCCAACTCCTGCAAGAGATTCTTTCTCAGCTTCTGGAATACCTAAAAGGTCAAAAGTTTTTCTAATATCTTCTGGTACTTCATCCCAATTTTCTGCAAGCTTACCTTTTGGTTTAACATAAGCAACAATATCATCCATATTTAATTCACTAAGATCTGGTCCCCAAGTTGGTAAATCTATTTCATGATAAGTTTCAAGAGCTTTTAATCTAAAATCTCTCATCCACTGTGGTTCATTTTTTTCTTCTGATATAGTGTCTACAACTTCTTTTGTAAGACCTTTATCTGTTTTATATTCAAATTCATCTTTATTTTTAACATCGTAAATTCCTCTGTCCATGTCAGAAATTTCAGATTTTTTTCTTTTATCTTCCATTATTAATCCACCTCACTTATTAGTTATTTTTATATTCTTCGAATCCTTTTTCTTGGATTTCATTTGCAAGAGATGCATCTCCTGTTTTAACAATCTTTCCATCTACTAAAATATGAACATAGTCAACTTTTAAACTATCTAATATTTTACTATTATGAGTTATAATTAAAACTGCATTTTCTTCATTCGCAAACATCTTGATTCCTTCTGATACTATTCTTACAGCATCTACATCAAGACCTGAATCTGTTTCATCTAGTATAGCAAGCTTTGGATTTAAAGCTAGTAATTGTAATACTTCATTCTTTTTCTTTTCTCCACCTGAGAAACCAACATTTAAATATCTTCTTAAATATCCTTTTTCAATTTTTAGACTATCACTTATTTTTTTAAGCTCACTACTAAATTTTAAATATTTAACAGGCTCTCCTGTAATAGAAGTTCTAGCTGTTTTTAAGAAATTCTCAACTGTGATTCCTGGAATTTCCTCTGGTGTTTGGAATGATAAGAATAAACCTTTTTTAGCTCTCTCATCTGTTTTAAGTTTTGAAATATCTTCTCCACCAAAAATTATCTCTCCAGCAGTTTGCTTATATCTTGGGTGGCTCATAAGTGTGTTAGCAAGTGTTGACTTACCAGCACCATTAGGTCCCATTATAACGTGAACTTCTCCCTTGTTTACTACTAAATCTAAACCTTTTAATATTTCTTTATCATCAGCCTTTGATTTAAGACCTTTAACTTCTAATAATCTATTCATTTTAACTTATCCTCCTACGATAACCTAGAAATTCTTAGCGTTTTACTCTGATTTAAAAACGTATTTCTAGAACAAAAAACTTTTATTTATATTCTTCAATTTAATTATTTCTGTATGTATTAATTAACATTTCAAATTTGTACTTATTTAGTACGTTATTTATATTCTACTATTTTTCTCGGAATTAATAAATAGCAAATTGAAAAAAACTTTAATTTTTTAATAATGATTATTACTAACCCTAGTTTTTAAGCCATTTTACAAAAATAATTTTTTAAAAAAAATGAGCTAATATCTGTTTTATTAGACATTAACCCATCTTTTATAGATTTTTAAAACCCATTATTCTTAGCAACTTCTTTAATCCATCTGCCTGATTTCTTAATTTTTTTCTTTCCAGTTTCTAAATCTAAAGCTATATATCCATATCTATTTTTATAAGCATTACACCATGACCAGCAATCTATAGGTGTCCATGAATGGAAACCAAAACAATTTGCACCTTCTTCTATTGCCTGATGTAAAAATGTAAGATGTTCCTCAAAGAATTCTATTCTATAATCGTCTTCAATAATTCCATCTGCATTCATAAACTTTTCTTCGCCTTCAACTCCCATTCCATTTTCTGAAATGAACCAAGGTATATTATCATAGTTATCTTTAATATTTATCGCTATATCATACATACCTTTAGGATATATCTCCCATCCTCTATGAGGATTCATTCTTCTGCCTGGCATTTGATAACCTTCAAAGTATATATTAGGCATCCATGTAGAACCTTTAAACTCCGTTTCTCTCTTTTTCACTCTAAGTGGTTGATAATAATTTATCCCAAGAAAATCAACAGTATTTTTTCTGATAATCTCCATGTCATTTTCTTCTTCTACCCACATAACACCATCTTTTTCTAAAATATCTGTTAGAAGTTTTGGAAATTCTCCTTTAGCCGCAGGATCAAGGAAACATCTATTAAACATTACATCTGTTATTTCTGCTGCTTTTAAATCTTCTTCATCATTAGAATCTTTTGGGTATGGTGGTGCAAGATTTAAAACTATACCAATAGCCCCATCTTGACCTTGCTCTTTATATTTTTTAATTGCCTTTGCTGATGCAAGATTTATATTAAACATAGCCTGTATGAATTTTTTACCATCAATAACCTTTGGATAATGGAATTGATATAAATATTGTCCTTCTATAACAACTATAGGCTCATTAAAAGTTATCCAAGTTTTTACTCTATCACCAAATAACTCAAAAGCAGTTGCTGCAAACTTTGCAAATAAATCTGTAACATGAGATGATTCCCAACCTTTATATTTTTCATAAAGTTCAACTGGTAAATCAAAGTGATGTAAATTCATAACTGGAATAATATCATTTTTGATACATTCATCTATTACATCATTATAAAATCTTACACCATCCTCATCTGGCTCTCCTGTTTCCAAATCTTTTATAAGTCTTGTCCATTGGATTGATGTTCTAAATGAATTAAGCCCTATTTCTTTAAGCATAGCAATATCTTCTTTATACGTATTATAAAAATTTGATGTTACCTTTGGCCCTACACCATTAAAGAAAAGTTCAGGTTCAACCTCAAACCATTTATCAAAAACACTTTTATGAGGTTTATTAAAATCACCCTCTGACTGTGGTCCTGAAGTGGCACTTCCCCACCAAAAATCTTTTGGAAATACTAATTTTTTATCCATATAGTTCATTCTCCTTTATCTTTTAAATTAAATATATAATTAATTTACTCTATCCATATAATTTTTAACTGCACCTATAATACCTGAATCATTTGAAAACTCACATCTTTCTAAAACAAAGTCTTTACCAAAGCTAGAATATGAATCAACTCTTCTTTTAAGTTCATAAATAATATCTTCTCTAACGCTAATTCCCCCACCAATTAAAATTTTATCTGGGTTAAGTATAAAGTAAAGGTTATGAAGTGCTATTGAAAGACTTTCATAGAATTTAACTATTTGGTCTTGTGCATGTATATCTCCCTTTTCTGCTTGCTCGAAAACATACTCACCACTAACATCTTCTATTTTTTTATTAGTTCTTTGTGCATATAACCTTCTTAGCATATATGTACTGCATGTATTGCTTATAGTTGAATTAGACGGTGTATTATTATTTATACCAGATGTAATCATAAATCCAATTTCACCAGCCATAAAATCTGCACCTTTGTGAAGTTTATTATTTATAAAAGCTCCACCACCAACACCTGTTCCTATTGTCATAACTAAAAATGTTTCGCACTCTTTTCCATTACCTAACCATTTTTCTGCAAGAACAACACACTTAGCATCATTTTCAATTTCAACATTAGTTTTTAGTCTATCTCTTAGAATATCTCTTAAATTAAAATCATTAAAATCTTCAAGTGCTCCTTGAACTTTCATAGCTCCTGTATCAGAATTTATTATCCCAGGGCTACTTATTCCCACACCCTCAAGATTATAAGTTTCTTTATTATCTAAAAATAATTTTACTATTGTTTCTAAAATTTCAGTTCCTTTTCGGATAGTTTCTACACTACCTTTAAACAAAATCTGTCCATCTAAGCTTATAACTCCATATTTGATATTAGTTCCCCCAATATCTATAGCTAAAATATTTCTCATAAAACTCTCCTCTTAATCCAATAAATCAAAGAAATTAGATTTTATCCTATGATAAAATCTAACTCTTTAAATATTTTTATTTTTGAATATCCTTGTTTGCTAAAATTACAAAAGGTGCATACATAACAATTGATAATACAAATGTACATGCTGCAAGTATTGTAGCTCCCATATCTCCCCCTGTTGCTAAGAAAGCTGATATAACTGGTGGCATTACCCAAGGTGGTGCTATATATATATGTCCCGCAAATGGTATTACTGCGGTAAAGAACCAACCTATAAATACCAGAATAACTGGTACAAAGATAAATGGCAGACACATAATAGGATTTAATACTATTGGCAAACCATATATAACTGGTTCATTAATTTGGAATGTACTTGGCATAACTGTAAGTTTTGCAAATTCTCTATGTTCTTCTCTTTTTGAGAATATAAATATTGCAATAACAAGTCCAAGTGTCGCTCCTGATCCACCATGCATAGCATATACGTCAATCATATTTCTTGTGATTGCATGAGTTGGCTCTGTACCATGTATTAATATGGCCTCTGAGTTGCTTTTAAGTGCAGCACCCCAAACCATATCATAAGCTGGTCCAACTATTAATGTACCATGCAGTCCAAAGAACCATAATACTTGATGAATAAATACTAAGAATATTAATGTAAATACTGATTGTCCAAGATTAGTTAAAGGCTTTTGAAGCATCATATTTATAAAATCTTTAACACTTGAATCTAATCCAACTAAGAAAATTGTTGATACTATTCCAAACACTGTAAATACAAGTGCTGCTGGAATAATAGCTGAAAATGCTTTTGAAACTGCTGGTGGAACCTGCTTTGGCATTTTTATAGTCCAACCTTTTCTTACTGCAAATGTATACAATTCGGTAGCGGTAAATGCTACAATCATCCCTGTAAATAAAGCTTCTGAGTTAAAATATGTCCAAGACATACTACCAAATCCACCATCACCATATGATTGCGGTGTTAAAATAAGATAAGCAACTGTTGAAATAAGTCCTGCTGAAACTTTATCAACTTTATTGATTTTTGCAAGACAATACGAAATACTAAATACTGAAAATATAATACCAAGTGCTAATGTACCCCACCAAATTTGATTTAAAACAGAAATAACTGTTTTATCAAGCATAGGTTGAATGCTCTCATGATAAAATGGAATTTTATTAAGTTTTTCACCAATAATTGACCATTCTAAAAATAAAACTTCTTTTAACATGATTACGATTGATCCAACCATACTAATTGGAACTGTCGCAATAAACCCATCACGCAATGCACAAAGATGTCTTTGACCAGCTGTAAATGCTGCTAGAGGCATTAAATATTTTTCTAAGACTCCAGCAAATCGATTAACTAATGTTTCCATATAACTTCTCTCCCTCTTTATTAAATTTTAATATTAACTACTATTTATGGTGCTATTAAATCCTTTACACCAAACTCAAAAATAACTGTAAATTTTCTAATTTGCCCTTCAAAACAATTTATCGTTAAATACAATTACAAAATTACCAATAAAATGTTTTTATGTCAATATGAGTTATATAAATATTTATACATTTTAGAAAAAGTTCAATAAATCTAAAGTTTGTCCATTTTTCTAGTAATTTTATATGAAAAATTCTCTAAATAACTAGTTTTCACGCCTTAAATTCAGCTATAAAGAGCTTTCTAGTGTGTTGTTTTTCCTTTTAACCACTTTTGTAGAAATTTTAGTAGTATTTACTATCTTGATAATATTTAATATTACTATTGTAATTTGAGTTCCTTCCTTATATATAATAGAAATTTTTCGCTACATTAGAATTGCCTCTTTAACCTTTGTAAAATAAGTGTTTTTTGTATTGTGTGTCAATAATTTTTACTAGTGTATTTTAAAATAGCCACTTTATTGATATTCCATCCTTAGTTTTTCATAGTTATTAAAATTTTTTTATCATTTAATCTTTGTGTGTTATTTTCTATAACCTATCTAATCCTACATAATAAGTTCATCTTTAGTTTTGTGCAATTATTTGTAAACAAAAAAAGAGCTAAAGCCATCTATTGACTTTAACTCTTCCTACTAAATATATTCTTCTATTTTAAGTTTTGCATAGTTATCAATTATAGCTCCAAATTCTCTTATAGAATAATTTATATTAAATCTAAAATTACTATCTGAACCTATATAATCTGCATTAATCCCTATTTGATCTGAAATAATTCTAGCTCTTAATATATTAAAACTACTTGTAACAACGGATACTTTATCTTTAGCATCCCCTCTACCATATAATATATTTTTACTAAACTCTAAATTTTGTATTGTAGACATTGATTTATTATCTTGAAGAATCCTGCTTTTATTTATTCCATGATTAATAAAATAATTACTCATTGCAACTGACTCTGGTACATCCTCTGATACACCTTGTCCACCTGAACAAATCACTTTTGTATCTTTATGAGTATTTAAATAATCAAGTGCAACATTTAACCTTTCAATTAAAACATTCCCTGGTTTAGAACCCTCAAGCCCTGCACCTAAGACTATAATATAATCGCTATTTGGTACATTTTTTGATAAATCACTATCAATAATATCATACCAAATAATTCCTTCAATAATAATAAAACTAATAACAAAAATAGCGACTGCAAATCTATACAAACCTGATAAGATTTTTATAAATTTACTTTCAGTATTTTTTGAAATCATTCTCGCAATAAATACTCCATAAATCATAATAACAAAGCCCATACAAAAAATCTCTGTAAAATCAGCCCCAAAGATTCTTAAAGCACCTGTTAATAACACAAGTAAAATTACTATTCCAATATGTTTTTTCATCTGTTACTCTCCCAACTCTATTCATTTGTAAACTATCAATTTAAATTATACTATATTTTAAAGTTTTCTACACACTTTCAAAATTAATATTAAATCTTCCATAAAACATAAAAAAAGAACTTATAAATAAAAGATTTTTATAATCTTCTATTTATAAGTTCTTTTTTATTATCTATATTGTTTTTTCTCAATTTAATTTTAATTTCAAATATTCTATTGTTAATATTTGCACTTATGTTTCCATTCATTTTTTCCACCAAAAGTTTAGATATTGAAAGTCCAAGTCCTGTTGTTTTTCTTAATTTAGACTTATCTGCTGTAAAAAATCTATCAAAAATAAACTCTACATCCTCAACTTCTATAGATGAAGTTTCATTAGCAAAACTAATAATAATTTCTTTATCAGTTTCTTCAAGTTCTATTCTATAATAATTTTCTCCATGAATAAGTGAGTTATAAATTATATTATTAAATACTCTAGTTAATGCACTCTTATCACCATACAAAACTATTTTCTTTTCTGGAATTATTATCTTTGGCTCTTTATTTCCCATCTTTTTAATAAAATCGCAATAATAAACTGCTAGAGTATCCCGTAGAATATCATCAACATTTACTTTTTCAACTTCTAAATTTATATCATCGTTCTCTAATCTTATAAACTCAAAAAGTAAATCTAACATTTTTTGAACTATAGAAATCCTACCATTAATAACTTTTACATATTCGGTCTTTTTTTCTTCTGATATATTACCTTTTTCAATTAATTGAAGATATCCACTTATAGAAGTTAATGGTGTTCTAAGGTCATGTGCTATGCTAACTATTGTTGTTTTAAGAGCTTTCTGCATTTTTCTAAGCTTTATATCATTTTCCTTATTCTTTCTAAGAATTTGATTTATATCTTTAGCTATTGCTATAAGTTCCTTATCAAAAGTTGATGTAGTTATCTCTTTATTAGTATCACTACTAACTATAAAATCAAGATTTTTTCTAAGCTCCCTAATCTTTGCTTTTTGAAGATAAAAACTACTTATAAGAATTATTATTAATATAACTATAATTGAACTCAGAATTAATATCATTATGTTACTTCACATCCTGCCTTTTTAATATAACTATTCCTATTATACTAAAAATGATTATACAAAGCACACCAAGACCTATTCCTCTAAAAATAAATTCATTACTAACACTTCCCTGTGAAGCTGAATAAAGATAAAATGACATACTAAAATTATGAATATCTATATTTTTCTTCATAAATATCCCTATAAACCCTACAAATGTGTTTATATTATAAATTGCTACTGCAACTATAGCACCTATTATTCCACTTTTAGTAATTGCTGTTATACTAACTATCATTGTTATATACGCTATAATATATATAATTCCTAAAATATATGAAAAGAATATTTGGTCTATTCTTATACCAGTTCCAAATTTATATATAATAGAATCAACAACTATAATTATCAGTGTAGTTGAAAGCCAAATAAGTATACTTACTATAGAAAAACTAATTATATTTCCTATCAAATATTTTTCTCTAAGAATTCCTCTCCCAAGTATGTTCTTTATAGACCCATTACTAAAATCAACATGCACCATCATAGCTGTAAAAAGTATTATCATAAATCCATAATCCTGCACAGGGTCACTAAATAAACTAAGTTCTTGGGCTCCAGAAACTAAATAATTTCCACCTTTTGCTTGTAGAATAATAAAAACTATTACATTTAATAAGACAAGACCTAAATAAAAATATCCAAATTTACTTTTAGAAAACTTATAAAAATTACTTCTAATTACATTAATCATATTATGCATCCTCCCTTACTCTATTTATGAAATATTCTTCAATATTTTCACCACTATACATAAGAGATTTAACTGCAACTTCTTCTTTTGCAAGAGCTATATTTACTTTTGAAATATCACTATACTCAAATATCCTTATGATATTTCCATCTAAAACATCATACTCTTTTATACCTAAATTAATTTCTAAAATTCTTGTAGCCCTTTTTACGTCATCTTTAGCAATCCCTACCTTAATGCATTTATTAACCTTATCTTCTAATTCTTCCTTAGTTAACTGTTCTACAAATTTGCCTTTGCTAATTATCAAATAATCTGTAGAAAGTTTATATAACTCACTAATAATATGACTTGATATTAAAATTGTTATTCCATACTGGTCATTTAACTCTAATAGCAATTGTCTTACTTCTAACACACCTTTTGGATCAAGTCCATTTATAGGCTCATCTAGTATTAACATATCTGGATTTCCAAGTAACGCTATAGCTATACTCAGTCTTTGTTTCATTCCAAGCGAAAATTTATTTACCTTCTTATCTGCTGCTTCTACTATATTTACTTTAACTAGTAACTCATCAACTATTTCTTTTTCAGCTATTCCATATAATTTTCTAAAAAACTCTAAGTTTTCTCTTGCTGTTAAGTACTTATATATTCCTGGATTCTCAATTAAAGAGCCAATTCTTTTATGTCCTTCTTTTAAATCATTTGACCCAAATAATCTATAACTTCCTGAAGTTGCACTTGTAAGTCCTGTTAGTATTCTCATAAATGTTGTTTTCCCAGAACCATTCATTCCTATGATTCCATATATACTTCCTCTCTTCACTGTTATAGATATATTATCTAAAACTTTTTTTCTTCCATAATATTTGCTTATTCCATCTGTCTGTAAAGCATACTTCATACCTATCTCCTCCTCTATTTTCATACTCTTATCTTTTAATATTTATTTAGCTAGTTAAACTACTTCTAAAAGTTTAGCTACCTATACTTCTATTATAAAAACTAAGTTTATGAAAACTCTTTAGAAAGTTTAAAGATTTCTTAAAGATTTTTATTAAATTACTTAAAGAAAGTTTAGTTAAGCTTAAATCCTATACCCCATACAGTTTCTATATAAGATTCTTCCTTGCTTATCTTTGTAAGTTTAGCCCTTATATTGCTTATATGTACACTAACCGAATTATCTTCTATCCCGCACTCATCATTCCATACAGACTCATATATTTGATTTTTTGTGAAAACATTAGTAGGTCTACTCATAAGTAATTTTAAAATTTCAAATTCTAACCTTGTTAGATTTATCCTATTCCCTAAAACTATTACTTCATATGTATCTAAATTTAAAGTTACATCCTTATACTCTAATAAGTTTCTTCTCTTCTCATCCTCACTAATATCAGATAAAATATTATATCTTCTAAGTACTGCCTCTATCCTTAAAAGAAAAACATCAATATCAAAAGGCTTAGTAATATAATCATCAGCACCAGACCTAAACAAATCTACTTTGCTCTCTTTATCATCCTTACTAGTTACAGCAATAACTGGTATATCATTAATTTCTTTAATCTTTTTAATTACCTCATTACCAGACATAGCAGGTAACATAAGGTCAAGTAACACTAAACTGCACTTTTCATACTTAACCATCATAACTGCCTCTGTTCCAGAATAAGCTGACAGAACCTTATATCCTGCTGCCCCTAAGATTTCTTTCTCTAAATTATGTATATCCATATCATCTTCTACTATTAAAATTGTATTCATTTTTACTCCTCCAATATCTTAAATATTTTACACAGTGCCAGTACTGTTAATTTTCTATTTATACTTATCTAAAAACTCTTTAATTATAGTTATCTGTTCTGTATAATCATTTATTGTATTTTCTATAAAAAAATAGCATCAACATCTATTCATGTTAACACCATTGAATTATAATACCAGCTTATATTTTAACTAACAATATATTATTTCAAAATATGAATATCCCCATGCTTCTTCAATAATCAAGACACTATACCACATATAATTATCAGTCTTAAAAGTTGCAAATTTTTTCATTGTAAGTTCTTCATCTTTAATTACATTTGTTAGTACAAATGTTTTTTGATTCTCACATTTATCAATGATTTGTTTTATAGTAATTTCTTTTCTTATTTCACTATCAGACCAACAATCAAAAAAAATTTTGAGATTCATTTCAATATTTTCTGAAGCTAAATTATTACAAAGCGGAATATCTTCCTTTAACATTTTATAACTACCTAACCTTGAATCTGATGATAGTATAATATCATCCAACTCATCATATGCTATTTTACTAAATATATAATCTATTTCTTCTGCTATACTCATTTCTTATATATCACCTCTGAATAAATTATACTATATAAATCATATTTATTCTCGCTAAAAACTTTCCATCAATATCATTTGACAATTATTCATTATTTTACTAATATAAAAAAAGAATATTTTATATATAAGGAGTTTTACTAAAGATGAAATATACCCTTTTAGAAAAATTAAATTTACTCTTATTTATTCCTTTACTATTTGCAAGTCTTTTTAGTCTAATAACTTATTCTTTTGCGCCAGGATATTATTATTTTATGCTATCATATACTTTAATACTAACTCTAGTCATCCTAAACTTTTCATCGTTATATTATAAATATATCATAATATCTCTATTAACAATTATTATGATAATCCTTACAATGCTCTATATTAAAGGCTTTTGGAATTTTAATAATCTAGATTTATCATTTCTAACATTAAGTTCAATTCAAGGTTATTTTTCAACTTTAATTGGATTAAACATTAATTACACCCAAAATATATATACTATTTTATTAGGTTGTTTTATGATGTTTTCACTTCCTATAATTTTAACTTTAAATTACTTAATCAAAATTTTTCAAAAAAATAAATAATAACCTTTTTCAGTGCAAATTTGAAAGGCCACTCGTATGAGTAGCCTTTTAATTTATTTTAATTTATTTTTATAATAATCAATTACATCTTTCTTTGTTGTAATCCCCATATTTTGTGGAATTACAAGTTCTTTTACATCTATTCCACAAAGTTTTCCATCAACTATATACTCTTTTCCAAATAAATTTTGAGCCCAGCAAACAACTTTGTCTACTGTCGGAGTTGCTATATTACAAAGCTCTGCAAATGCTTTTATAATACAAAGTCCATACTCTAAATCTTCTGTAAAGTATCTTGATTCTAAATCTGGAATAAACCCATCATTATCTTCTTTCATAGGAGTTTTAATAGTTAAGAATCCTACTGCTGTTTGAATCTTTTCTGAAAGTTCTTCTGGATGTTCAATATTATATCTTAATTTTATTTCTTCAAAATCACTTTCTTCAAAGTCTGAGAATTCATTTAAACTTTTAACTATTTCTTTAAGTTCTTCATCAAGTGCAAGTAAAGTTTCTGATGCTATTGTGCCCCACCCTTCATAGAATAATGAGTGATCTGGGTATATAATTGTATCATCATAGTCTTTAAATAGCTCATAAAGTCTTGATGGATGCATTGTTGGGTTAGATGGTGATAATGTTATTGCTAAATAACTTTTAAGTGGAAGACATGGTATATCAATTAAATCTGTTAATATATCACAGATTTCTTGTGTTTTATCTCCTGGAACTGCTGCTATTTTCATAAATTTATTTCTTTGTCTTAAATGAACTATCTCACCATACTTCTCAAGTCTTGTGATAGCCGGAACTCTCTGTGTTCCAAAATATACACAACCTTTTGCAAGAAGCTTCTCTATATAAAATTCTTTTCCACCAAATCCTGGAATTGTTCCAACCATAGTACCTGGTCTAACACTCTCTAAAATTTGATTCATAGTTTTCTCTATCATAAATGATGGATGAGTTATAAGGATTAAATCTGAACTCTTTACAAGTTCACTCAAGTTGTCAGTTACTTTATGAATTTTCACCTTATGCTCTAATTCTTTTTCTGTTTCTACAAGTGTAAGCTCTTTTGCAAAAGAATCTACTCTTGATGTATGAATCCAAACCTTATTTTTTTCATTAATAGACATGTAAGTTGCAAGGTATGTCCCTATATTTCCAGCACCAATAATTCCAATATTCATAACAAAACCCCCTATTTTAACTTCTTATTTATTTAAATTCACTTCATATAAGCCCTATATTTTTTCGATATTTTTATTATATCACAATTACCATATTTTAGATTTTTGTGTTTTTGAATTTTCTATTAAGTTTTTCTAAATTTTTTGCGAAAAATGTAAAGGAACTAGATTATACTAGTTCCTAAAGTTATTTTAATTCAATTCCTTTTGCTAAATAGTATAAACTTAAAGCATATATTTTTGCATTTGAAATTATATCTTCTACACTCATCCATTCATTAGCTTCATGTCCAATTCCTTTCTGCCCTGGGAATGATGGACCAAATGGCACTATACCTGGCATTAATTTTGCATAAGTACCCCCTGTTGTAGTTACAGGGCTTCCATCTTCACCTGTTATCATTTCATATGTTTTAGTTAAAGTATCAACTAAAAAACAATCTTTTTCAAATCTTACTGGGTTAAAATTATTAAGACATTCAACTTCAAAGCTCTTATTAGTATCTTTAATTCTTTTAATAATCTCATCACAAGTAATACAAGCTGGATAGCTTACATTAAACTTTAAAGACAAAACTTCTCCATAATTTATACTATAATTTCTACACTCTAAAATACCAAATTCTTCATCATTAACATCTATATTAAACTGTTCTCCATTATTTTTAGAATTTAAAATATAATTATTTACTAATTCAAAAAAATCATTAAGCCTAGTATTAGGGCATTTAATTTCTATTGTAGCCCTTCCACGCTCTGCATATACAACTGGATACTTACAATCTGGTGTAAATCCCATTATAGGTGCTTTTTCTTTAGTAAGATAATATTTTAAGTCTTCAAATCCACTCTCTTCATCACAGCCAAAAATAATTCTAATCTCTTTATCAAAATTTAAGTTTAATCTTTTTAATGCATACAAAGCAAATAAATTTGAAAGGATAGGACCTTTATTATCTAAAATCCCTCTACTATATATAACTCCATTTTCAAGATGTCCACTAAAAGGTTCATTTTTCCAGCCAATCCCAACAGGTACTACATCTAAGTGACCTATAGCACAAATATAATCTTCACTTTCCCCATAACTTGCGTACCCAATATAATTATCTATATTCTTTGTGTTAAAACCTAACTCTCTAGCAATTTTCAATGTCTCATCTAAAGCTTCTTTTATTCCCTTACCAAATGGAGCATTTTCTTCTTTTTTAGATTTCACACTATTAATTTTTACTATTTTAATAATACTTTCTATCATCTCATCAGATATATTTTCTACTTCTTTTATAATTTTATCTTTCATATCTTATGCTTTCCTCCAAGGTTTAATAAATCTAACTTTTATAATTACTTTTCTACTAAAACCCCTGTTCTAGTTCTCATATAATTTTCTAGCCATTCCTTACTTGCAACCTCATGAATACACTTACCCTCAATATTTTTTGTTATATAGACAGTCGGCTTTTCATTTTCTGTTGCAACAGCAAATGAGAACCCTTCAATATTAGTAGCAACTCCCCATTCGCCTTTATTATTCATTGCTACAAGTGACATATCACCAGCTTGTCCTCTACGTTCTCTAAGGTCTAAATCAAATTCATTTACAACTTTCTCACAGGCCATTTGTGGATGCATACCATCTTTCATAAGTCTAACTATTTCATAAGAAACACAGCCCTTCATAAGATCTTCTCCAAGACCTGTTGCAGTAGCACCCCCAATTTTACTATCGACATAAAAACCTGAACCTGAAATTGGTGAATCTCCAACTCTACCACTTTTTTTCATAAACAACCCACTAGTTGAAGTTGCTGATGTCATTTTACCTAAAGTGTCTAAACATACCATTCCTACTGTGTCATGTCCTGAATATGGTTTGATTTCTAAGTGTTGTATTTCTTTAACTCTATTTTTATAATGAATTTTAGCTCTATCTGTTAACATATTTTTTCTCTCAAAACCTTCTTTTTGTGCAAACTTTTCAGCACCAGCACCAACTAACATACTATTAACTTTTTCTTTTGAAAGTCTTCTTGCTATACTAACAGGATTTGCAAAATCTTTTATTGCAGCAACTGCTCCAATATCAAGAGTATCCCCATCCATATAAGCAGCATCTAATTCTACTATCATTTCTTCATTTGGAAGTCCACCATATCCTACTGATTTATAATATGGAAAATCTTCAACTTCCATTATCGCCACTTCTATTGAATCTCCAGCATTCTCATTATTTTTAAGCATTTCACTTGCTATTGTAACTCCTTCAACTGCCATACGCCATGTTGCTATTATTCCCCACATATATCTAATCTCCCTTTTTAATGCAAATTTTATTTTTCTATACTAATTTATATACGCAATATTTATGCCAATCCACAATTTTTTAACCTTTAACTAAATAATTCATAAAACTATATATAAAAAGTCATATACTTCTTAAATTCTTCACTAGGAAAAAAAGACTTTAACTTTTACAATTAATATATGACTTTAAACTCTGTAAAAAATTAATAGGATAGGTGCACTAAATGAAAAGAATAGATATCGTGTTTCAAACACTTGAAAATTTAGATAAAGGGCTTGGTGTAACAACATCACAGCTTAGTGAAAAGCTTAATTTAGAACGTTCTAATATCAGTAAAGATTTAAATATACTTGTATTAAACAATAAAGTTTTCAAACAGATTTCAAGACCTGTAAAATATTTTATTTCTAATCCATATATCAGTAATAAATCAATTAATAAATCAAAAATAGATATTTTGTCCATGCTATATCCCTCACTTGAAAAATCAATCACGCTTTCTAAAACAGCTATAATGTACCCACCTAGTGGTATGAATTCACTTATAATTGGTGATACAGGTGTTGGTAAGTCTATGCTTGCGAAACTTATGCATGAATATGCTTGTGATTTAAAAAACAAAAAAATTTCATATATTCACTTTAATTGTTCTGACTACTGTGCTAACCCACAACTTTTAGTTTCTCATTTATTTGGTGTAAAAAAAGGGACTTTTACAGGTGCTTCCACTGATAAAATAGGGCTACTAGAGAAAGCTGACAATGGAATTATTTTTTTAGATGAAATACACAACCTTACTAATGAAGGGCAAGAAATGTTGTTTTTATATATGGATACTGGCTATTTTAGAAGACTTGGAGAAGTTTCTGAGAAAAGAAAATCTTCAGCTTTAATAATTTGTGCTACAAATAAAGACATTAATACACATCTACTTGCAACTTTTACTAGAAGAATACCTATTAAAATAGATTTACCATCACTTGAAGAAAGAAATCTTCATGAAAGGCTTACATTGATAGAGTTATTTTTAAAAGAAGAAAGCAAAAAAATTAATGAAGATATTTTTATATCTAAAAATGCACTTCTTTCATTAATGCTATATAAATGCCTAAACAACATAGGACAACTTAAAAATGATATCACTCTAGCTATTGCAAATTCATACTTTGAATATATAGCTCGTAATAAAAAACATATAAAAATTAATAGAGTAGACCTAACTAAACATGTAACAGATAAAGAGACATTTAATACCCAAAATGAAGTTAAAGCACTTAAACTTTTAGAGAAAATAGGCTTTGATAAAGACAACTATGCTTTATACAATAATACTACTGATATCATCAAATATGGTAATGTTAAAATTATAGATGATATCATCAACAGTTTTTCTAATATGATAATATCAATTTATACTCTACCCAAAAGCAAGAATTACCAACACACTAACGACCTATTTTCTGCTTATATCACCACACTAAAATCAGCTAATGAAAAATATCACTTTAGACTAGATAATACTGCTTTTCAAAGATTACTTGTTAAACTTACAAGTTATGATATAGAACTAACTAATATTTTTGATTTTGAAAAAGTTTTTAAAATGCATATAGATATGATTTATGACAGACTTGAAATTTTAAATATAGCTATTAAACCACTATTACTAAGATTAAATACTTTATATCCTAAAACCTATAATATAGCACTAAATTTATCATCAGATATAGAATATATTTATAATGCTACTTTATCTGATATTGAAATTTTATCTATTTTCTTATTTTTACAATATTTCAAATTTCAAAAATTATAAATGCCATATTAGCCCAAAGAAAATACATTTAAATACTGGTTTAAAACCCTCCATAACTACATCTCCCTATTTTTTATGTTTAAATTATTATATGATACTTATTATACTTTTCTTTCTATATTTGAGTACTAATATTATAAATCTTAATTTAATTGTTATTATTGACTATCTATCTAGTATCCATATAATTTTAATATTCTTATAAATTTATATACAAAAAAAGATGGACTTATATTCCTTGTCCATCTTCATAATTTTTTGAACTAATCATTTTTTAACAAACCTTACTTTATAGTTATCCTCTCATACTCTATACCTATATCAGTTTCTTCTATATCTATATTATAATTAACTTCATTACCTAAATACTTTCTAAATGTTATTGAATATCCATTATCTATTTTTTGTATAATATTTTCATGATGGAAAAAACTATTAAACACTACTTTGCTTTCATCTTCAAATTCTCCGATTTTATTTAAACTTCTTGCTACTGCTAATTCTTCAATCCCCTCACTTTCTATATTTAAAGTAACTTCACTCTCATCATTCTTAACATCATCAAGTTTAA
Source organism: uncultured Clostridium sp. (assembly GCF_947039605.1). Classification (GTDB taxonomy): domain Bacteria; phylum Bacillota; class Clostridia; order Clostridiales; family Clostridiaceae; genus Sarcina. The sequence goes on along the minus strand of NZ_CAMQZG010000026.1, from coordinate 6,742 downwards.
TTATTTCTCCTGTTGAAAGCTTTATAACTTTAGGATATTTAACATTATTTTTAGTTACATACTCTTTTTTTAACTCTAAATCTTTCTTATCCTCTACTAGCCCATTACTTGTTATTAATTCTATGCTATTTGCATTTTCTAATAATTCTTTATTAACACCATTATAAGTTACTGAATATGAATTCTTTTCAACATCAGGTTCTGACCTATTCATAAAATATAATCTACCATCTACACTTAATATATTATCAGAAGGTTCATCAAATTTTGTGTACTCCCCATTTTTGATAATATTATCTTTATACTCAAATATTAATGTAGTATCTAGAACTGTTGATTCTATATTCTATATTCTTTAATTTATACTCATCATTAACTTTCTTATTTACCTCAAAATCATAAACTTTATCTAATGTATTACTAATATCAGCTTTTATATCAAACTCTACTAAACTTTTATTTTTTTCATTAACTATACTAAAAATCAGCTCTTCATTCTTTTTAAGTTTATTCCCATTAAAATCTAATATCGCTTCAATAATCACAGTATTATCATCAACTTTATGCTCACTCACAAATGTTCCCATAGACTTTCTTTCTTCCTTTTCTCCGAATTTACCAGTTATCATAAATTTATCTAAACTTGAAATTTTTTCATCAGTCTTTACTTCTACTAAAACCATTACTTTATCTCTAGTTATAATTAAATTATCTAAAGTTACAGTCCCGCCATCAAATTCTTCTCTCATTCCTACATATTCTGTATAATCTTTAAATTCTTTAATCATTCCAAACTTATTATAAATCTCCTTTATAAATGGAACATTCTCTGCAATAACAGGTGTTATACCTCCACCTATAAGTACTATCCCTATCATTACCACTGCAATCTTTCTAAGACTTTTCTTATTTTCCACCCTTACTTTTCTTCTTACTTCCTCCTTAATGCTTTCAAGTTCAAATTCTGTTAAATCTTCATTAGAAAATTTCAAACCATTTTTCTTCTCACCATCTTTAAATCTCTTCATAATTACACCCCTCTAACACCAAACTTTTCTCTAAGTTTTTTTCTACCTCTAAAAATTCTAAGATTAATAAACTTCTCTGTAAGACCAAGACTTTTACCTATTTCAATACTACTTTCATCATCAAAAAATTTTCGTAAAAATATCTCTCTATCAACCTCATTCATATTGTTAATTTCTTCTTTGATTTCTTGTATATCCTCAGTACATATAAATTCTTTCTCAATACTATCTTTTGAAGCAATCGCAATTTCTGATATATCACTCGCATTATAATATTTACTCTCTTTTCTTAAAATATCTATAGCTGTATATTTTGAAATTGCCAAAACCCAAACAATAAATTTTTCTTCTTTTCTATCAAATGAATCTATATTATTCCAAATTTTAAAAATAACATCATTAACACATTCGCGGCTAAGCTCTCTATTATTCAAAACCCCATTACAATATTTAAAAATAATATTAGAATAATTTAAAACTAAATAATCTAAAGCCTTTAAATCTTTTCTTTTTAGTTTTTTTATAAAATCATCAAAATCTCTCACTAATCTATTCCCCCATAACTTTTTATGTCCCCTTGAAAGTACTTTCACCCTTATATTCGTATTTAAATTCAAAATATTTCACTTTTCTAAAAATTATTTTTAAAATTTTCATCATTTTTAAATTTTTTTAAATTAAAAACAAAAAAAAGTCCTAGAATTTTTACATTCTAGGACTTTTAAATATTATGTTACATTTTATCTAAAATTAAATTCTCAATCTCTTTGTATAATTCTTCATTATCAGCAAGTAATGCTTTTACATTTTCCTTACCTTGACCAAGTCTTGTCTCTCCATATGAGAACCATGACCCACTCTTTTTAATTCGTACTTAACTCCAAGATCAACAATCTCTCCAAGTCTATCTATACCTACACCGAACATGATTTCAAATTCAGCTTGTTTAAATGGAGGTGCAACCTTATTTTTAACTACTTTAACTCTAACTCTATTACCGATCATTTGATCGCCTTTTTTAAGAGTTTCTATTCTTCTAATATCTAATCTTACTGAAGAATAAAACTTAAGTGCTCTACCCCCAGGTGTTGTCTCAGGATTCCCGAACATAACTCCTACTTTTTCCCTTAATTGGTTAATAAAGATAGCTATACATTCTGTTTTCTTGATAGTACCTGTAAGTTTTCTTAAAGCTTGTGACATAAGTCTAGCTTGAAGCCCTACATGTGACTGTCCCATTTCTCCTTCAATCTCAGCTCTTGGTGTAAGTGCTGCAACTGAGTCAATAACTATTATACCAACAGCCCCACTTGATATTAAAGCCTCTGTAATTTCAAGCGCTTGCTCTCCACTATCTGGCTGTGCAACTATAAGATTATCTATATTAACTCCAAGATTTCTCGCATAAACTGGATCTAAAGCATGTTCTACATCTATAAATGCACATTGCTCTCCTCTTTTTTGACCTTCTGCAATTGCATGAAGTGCTATTGTTGTTTTACCTGAACTCTCTGGCCCAAATATCTCAACAATTCTTCCTTTTGGAAGTCCACCTACTCCTAATGCATCATCAAGTTGAAGTGAACCTGTACTTATAGTTTCCATTTCTGTACCCGCATCACCTAAATTGAAAACTGCACCTTTACCAAACTGCTTTTCAATTTGATTTAGCGTATTCTGTAGTGCTTTTAATTTACCTTCTTCTAATTCCATTCTAAAATCTCCTTCCACTCAAACATCTTCTATTACCTTGCGAATAATAATACTACTATTTCTAATGTAAAAAACTTATTAGAATTTTCATTTCTATCGCGATTTGTAAATTTATTATAACATAATATTTGCAATTAAAATAGAAAAAAAGAACAAACATTCGGTTTTTATTTATAAACATAAAAAGTCTATTTTAAAAATCTTTCTATATCCTCAAGCAACCATTCTTTTGATGTTCTACTAAATAAATATCCTATTTCAACTCCAAAATGCTCTAATACCCTTTCACATAAACTATCTATACTTAAATTCTTATATGTTTTTTTAGCTTCATCTGAAACTAAATTTTCAGAATAAATACTTAAATTATAAACTGTTGATTCAATTGAATCTTTTTGTGATACTGTAAGAACATTCATAACTTGATTATTTTTTATACTTTTTACTCTAATATGTTTTTCATCATATTTATCGATTACTATCTTAACATCTGTAGGTCTATCATTATTAAAATAATTTACTGAATATTCAGCCCCCATACTGTTTTCATCATAATCATATGACCTAATTAAATAAGTAAGATTAAAACCCTTATACTTATTATTAACATCAAATTCTAATAATAAACCCTCTAAATTATTATTTATCTTATAGTTTTTAAACTCTGCATACTCTCTTGAAACCTTATTAATTATCTCTGAATATAATTTTAAATTTTCAGCCCCATCAACTAAAATAAACTTAACTTGTAACATATTTTCCCTCCTAAATAATCTTATAAAAATATTGTATCACTATAAAAAGTTAAAATTGTTGACTTAACTTTAAAAAGATATATCTATTTAATTAACTTTTTCTTCCATTTTATGCTTGTACATTTATAATTAATCTTTTCTTTACAAAAAAAGAGCAGACTAAATAGTCTACTCTAATATTGTATTAAGATGTCATTCCAATATACATACCTGCAAAATATGGTATTAACCAAATAACCCATACTATTACACTAAACTTATGAAATACTGCTTTTGCCTTCTCACTGCCTCTAGTAATAATAAATGTTGCCCATACAGCATGTATAAGCATTAACACGATTGCAAGAGTTCCTGTTGATTGATGTATTAAAAGTTGAATAGGGGTAATTCCTTTATCTGTCCCCGCTGCTGCAATTCTACTCATTGTAAAAGTCCCAAGAGTATCACACACAAGTCCAAGCCAGAATATAACTACATGTTTCTTCTTAAGAACTTTCGCTCTATTCTCTCCCCAAACTCCTATAGTATAAAAAACAAGTGCTGCTGTAATAAATATAATTGCTGGTATTAATAATTTAGGCATTAAAAACCACTCCTTTTATCTTTTGTTTTTTAAATGTTAATGATTATTTTTTTATAATTTCTATAATTTCTTCAAGTTTTGTGCCAACTAAATCTAAAGTTTCTTTTGGAACATCCTTAAATATATCTGCAAAAACTCCATTCATATCATCTTTAATCTCAAATGCTAATGTTTTTCCTTTTTCAGAAAACTGTATATAACTTATTCTCTTATCATTTTCATCTTTTATTCTCTCAAAAACATCTATAGCCTCAAGTCTATCTACAATTCCAGAACAAGTTGACTTTTTAATACTCATTTTTTCACTAAGCTCTGTTAATGTTATTTTATGTTTGTGAGCTACAAATTTTATAGCTGTAATTTGTGACTGTGTAAGTCCTTTGTGTTTTAATCTCTCAGATACCTCTGTATTTATAATTGTATTAAACTCCTTTATATAGAGGCAAATCTTAAATTCATCCATATTCATAACTAAATCTCCTTTTAGTTAGCATGCTAACTATTTATAGAATACACTAAAACTCTTAAAAAATCAAATAAAAATGACTATGAATTTTTTCATAGTCACTCTTATATTTAGACTAACCAAGCTGCTTGACCATTATTTGCTCCATTAAAATCAATAGCTTGACCTGTTTCAATAACTTGAACCTTACCTTCTCTTCCATACTCTTTTAATTGATGTGCTGGAATAACAACTCCATCCCCTGTAATAAAGCCATAATAAAATAATTTATTTCCCTCAACCATCATCTTATTATTAAAAACTGTAAATCCAAAAGCTGGGATACCATTTATCATTATAGCAGAACAAACATTTTCAGAATCTAAACTAGAACTATTAGCCGTTCCAATTGTAATCATAATATTTTCTGCTCCATATTTTTTCAAAAAGTCTTTTTTATCTTGATTATCCATAGAAAATAAATATAATTGTGATTGATATTCCTTACTCGGGATACTATAATTCACACTTTCTTTATACGAATCTATTTGATTACCATCATTGTACCAAGATAAAATGTAATTTCGTAACTTTCCAACTGTCTCTACTCTACATGCTTTTATTTTATCACTAACATAACCTTTTGGAACTCCTAAATATACCTTAACTCCATCTTTAGTTAAAGCTACATTATTAGTTAAATCTATAATTTTTTTATTTGCTACATTAGTAGTAGGTTGATTTCCATCTGAAAATATTATACTACTGTTATGTTTTTGATTTACTAAATTGTATATACATATTCCTATTATTAAAATTATTAGTCCTACAAAAAAACTACCTATTACTTTCTTCATCAATGATTCACCTTATCTTTAATATTTTCAAATTGTGAATTAATTATAAACAAAATTAATAGAAAATTCAAATATTTTCTTTCTTTTTCCATTTTTTCAAATAAACGCTCACTATTTTAATAAATTCAATAGATTTTATACCAAATTTTTATCAAAACTACCCTATAAATTTTTCTTTTAACTTTTGTTTAGCAAACTTTAAAGTTAAATATCCAGCCCTATAACTAAAATAGCAATTTCTATTAAAAATGTAGTCATTTTTAATAGTTCCATATTTCAGAAATTTTTACATTTGATAATATGTTATTAATGTAAAGTATTAATTTGAGTTTATTAAATAAACTTTAACTTCTATTTTTATAATTCTATTCTTTTATTTTATATAGTATGGTTAGTTAATTATTCTTTTAATATTTTTTCAATTAACTAACTAAATTTTAATTAATATCTAATTTAAATCTTATTAACCCTAAAGTCCTATAACTCTCTCTATATAGCTATTTAATACTGTATATTTCATAAATATATTTTCATTTTATTTTGTGGATCTATTTCCACTTCTACATCCACAAAGGTTTTTGTAAACATTTCTACAAACGTATGTGTTTATATAGTTGTATCTCTTTCCAATAAATATAAATGTTACAACTATAATATACAAAACTAAGATAGCTATATTAATATTAATTTTGCAAAAAGGTGCAATCTAAATTGCACCTTTTTGCTAATTTTTATAACTAAATTAGCATTTAAAACTATAGATAACTTCAGTTATCTATAAAAATCATAAAGGGAGATTTTTAAAAATTACGTATAAAAAGGGGAAATTATAAACCTAAAGAAACTAGGGGTACTTTATTTTGAATAAAATATATACTGCTCCAAATAAATTTAATAAAAGAGAGGTTTTTGGACATTGGGAGCTTATTACTGTTGTTTCAAATAAAGAGTGTTTTGCAACTTTCGTAGAGCGTTTAAATGCCTAACTTGGAAAAGTCTCATCCAAGTATTCTTTAAGGAAGTGTTACACTTAACTTGATAATCTATCTTATACAAAAAAAGAAAATAGCTAAATCATAACTTGACTGTTTCCTGATAATAATTTTGTAAACCATTTAGATATTTCCTTTTCAGTATTTAGTTCCTGAAATATGGATAATGAAAATCTTATTACGATCTCATCTATGATCCATTTATAAAAAATCTTAAAATATAATCAAATACCTCTCACTCATCACACCATTTATTGGATATTTAATTCAACTAACTATAATAGTGCAAAAACACTTGAATAATATTACATTTGTATAAAATAAAAAACATTCATAGTAAATCCTTGTTATAATTAAGTTCCTACTCAA
>NZ_CAMQZG010000025.1 GCF_947039605.1 uncultured Clostridium sp. | reverse complement strand
AATCGAAAAACAAAAAAAAGGACATCGACATTGTAGTTTGTCGACGTCCTGAGAAGAGAATTAGGTTAACCTAATTCTCTTCTTCTATTTCTGCCTCTGCATATAATTCTAATGATGGAAGTTCTTCTATATCAGTTAAAGCAAAATGTCTTAAAAATTCATCTGTAGTCCCATATAAGATAGGTTTTCCTACAACTTCTTTTCTACCAGTTTCTTCAACTAAATTTTTTTCAACTAATCTTTGAATAGCACTATCACTTTTAACACCACGTATCTCATCAATTTCTATTCTAGTAATAGGCTGTTTATATGCTATTATAGATAAACTTTCAAGAGAAGCTTGTGATAGCGATTGACGTGTATTCTTTTTTAATAATTTTTGTATAAAGGCGCTATTTTCATTTTTAGTAACTAATTGATATTTCCCATTGACTGATATTATTTTTAGTCCACGTTCCTCTGTAGTTTCAAATATTATCGTCATTTCTTTTAGATAACTTAGCGTTTCACTAAAATTACATTTTATTATTTTAGATATATCATTTACTGACAAAGGTTCTCCAGTAACAAAAAGCAGAGATTCTATTATCGAATATATCTTATTTTTGTTTGAAATTTCTTCGAATTCTATCTGTTCAGAGTAATTACTCATGTATTTCCACCTTTTCTATAATTATTTCTTCAAAATTATCATATTGCATTATTTTTAGTTCTTCTAATTTTATCATTTCAAGAATAGCCAAAAATGTAACTACAACCTCTAACTTACATTCACATTCATAAGATAAATCTGAAAATCTTATGATACTATTTAACTTCATTTTTGCTCTTATAGATTTTATTTTATCATTAACCTTATATTTATCTACATTTATATTTCGTTCTATTATACTTGATGTATTCTGCTTATCATTATACCTTTGTATGAGGTTTATATATATAGTATATAAAGTCCGCATAGTTATTTTATTTAAAAACTCTGTAGAAAGTATATCTACATCTTCTTTTAACTCTATAATCTCAGCTTTCTTTGTAAAAACTTCACCATACATTAAATCTTTCTTTTTAAAGTAGTCTGATATTTTTTTAAACTTTGTATATTCAATTAATTTCAGCTTTAGTTCAGTTTCTAAATCTACAATTTCATTACTATCTGTTTCTTTAATTTCTTTTGGTAAAAGTGATTTAGATTTTATTTCTATTAAAGTTGCAGCCATAACTATAAATTCAGATGTTATTTCTAAATCAAGTTCTTGCATTAATGATATGTAATCTAAATATTGATTTATTATCTCTTCAATTCTAATATCTGTTATATCCATTTCATTTTTTTTAATAAGATGTATTAATAAATCAAATGGACCATCAAAATTAGAAATTTTAATTTTTGGCATTTTCATATAAAGTACTCCTAACTAAATAAATCTCAAATTCTATAATATCAAAATATTACTAGATAACGCAATAAAAAAAGCCGTTTTAAAAATTAAAACGGCTACTTTACTATTATTATGACATAAATAATCTTTTTATTTTATTTATAAAGCCACTATAGTTACAATCTCTATCTGAATATAGTGAAACTTCTCCTATTTGTTTATCTTTTAAGTAGAAAATATATTTTCCAACAATATCTCCACGCTTAATCTTATTTAAATTATCATTAACTTTAATTTCAACTTCTATGCCAGTATTTATACCTTTTAGAAGTGTCACATTTAAATCAGTTTCTGATTTTAGAATAAGATATTTTTTATTAGATTTATCTAAGTATTCTAATTGCACTTCTTCATCTTTTGATACTAATTTTAGCGTTTCATATTTTGAAAAACCATAATTCATTAACATACTAGCATCTCTATTTCTTATTTTAAAAGTTGGAGCACCCATTATAACTGCAATCATTCTAGTACCATCTTTTTTTGCTGTTGCAGTTATACAATATTTAGCTTCTTGTGTAAAGCCTGTTTTAAGACCATCACATCCTTTAAAGAATCTTACTAGCTTATTATGATTAACAAGCTCTATAGGTGATTTCCTCCCCTCTGAGATAGTCTCCATGTATGTACTTGTATATTTTAATATACTTTCATGTTTAAGTAATTCTCTAGACATTATAGATATATCATTTGCTGTTGATATATGTCCATCTATAGGAAGTCCAGTACAATTTTTAAAGTGAGTATTTTTCATACCTAATTCGCTAGCTCTTTTATTCATCATTCCAACAAAATTTTCTTCGCTTCCACCTAAGTATTCACCAAGAGCAACTGCAGCATCATTACCAGATGCAATTCCAACACCTTTAATTAAATCTTCAACAGTTCGTATCTCTCCAGTATCTAGAAGCATACTGCTTCCACCCATTCTTTTAGAATTTTCGCTTATAGTTACTTTATCATTAAATGATATTTTACCAGAATCAATAGCTTCCATAGTAAGTAGCATAGTCATAACCTTTGTAACAGACGCCGGTGCATATTTAACATTTGAATTTTTTTCGAATATTATATCACCACTTGTTGCCTCTATTAATAAAGCTGAATTAGCTTCAACCTTTATAAGGTCAGTATCTGCAAATACAGGAATAGCTATAGAAAATAAAGTTATAATAGCTATTAGCATTACTAAGAATTTAGTCATATTCTTTTTCGTATTCTTTTTCATAATTTTAAAATCCTCCTTTTGTTATATAATTATTTTTTCCAAAAAAAAAATAATTATTTAAAGGATTGCAAAAAAAGAGATACTAAATTTTAGTACCTCCTTTTTATTAGATATATTATAAAGTATTTTCAATATTTCTAAATTTATTATATCGTTCATTAAGTATTTCTTCAGTTGTTTTGCTCTTTAGTTCTAACATTGACTCAATGATAACTTTCTTTAACATTATAGCCATTCTTCCAGGGTTTTTATGTGCTCCCCCCCAAGGTTCTTTGATAATTGAATCAATAATTCCAAAGTTTTTTAAATCTTGAGCTGTTATTTTCATAACTGCTGCAGCCTCTTTAGCACGAGTAACATCTTTCCAAAGAATTGTTGCAAAGCCTTCAGGGGATAATATTGAATATATTGAATGCTCTAGCATATATAGTTTATTAGCAATAGACAATGCTAATGCACCACCACTACCCCCTTCACCAATAACTATAGATATAATAGGAACTTTTATCCCCATCATATCAACTAAATTTTGAGCAATAGCTTGCCCTTGTCCTCTCTCTTCAGCACCAGTTCCACAAAAAGCACCAGCCGTATCCACAAAACATACTATAGGCCTTTTGAATTTTTCAGCTTGCTTCATTAACCTTAAAGCTTTTCTATAACCCTCAGGATGAGGCATTCCAAAATTTCTTTCTAAATTTTCTTTAGTACTATTTCCTTTGCAGATACCAACAACAGTATAATTAGCACTGCCTATTCTTGCAATCCCACCAATTATAGCTTTATCATCAGCAAAATTTCTATCACCATGAAACTCTATAAAATCATCAAATATATTATTTATATAAAATTCTGCATTAGGTCTATCAATTCTTCTAGCTGTTAAAACTTTATCCCAAGGATCCATAGTTCTTATTAACTCTCTACTCATTATCCACCTCATGCATTTTTAGTATTCTATCTAATACGTTTCTAAGATCTTTTCTAAAAACTATCTTATCAACAAAACCTTTTTTTAGTAAAAATTCTGACTTTTGAAAATCATCTGGAAGTTTTTCATTTATAGTTTTTTCTATAACTCGTCTACCAGCAAATCCAATGGTACAATTAGGCTCACTAAGTATTATATCACCTTCCATAGCAAAACTAGCTGTAACACCACCAGTTGTTGGATCAGTTAAAACTGTAATATAAAGATTTCCACTCTCTGAATATTTTTGTATAGCCCCACTGATTTTTGCCATTTGCATTAATGAAAAAATCCCTTCTTGCATTCTAGCACCACCTGAAGCGGTTAATATAATTAAAGGTAAGTTTTCTTTAGTTGCAATTTCTATAGCACGTGTAATTTTCTCACCAACTGCACTTCCCATACTTCCCATTAAAACTTCTGAATCCATTATACAAATAACAATTTTAGTATTATTTATATTTCCAAAACCAGTAGTTACAGCTTCACTTAAACCAGTTCTATTTTTAACAGAACTAAGTTTTTCAGAATAACCTGGGAAATGTAATGGATCATTACCAATTAAGCTTTCATTGAGTTCAATAAAACTATTAGCATCTAACAAATTAGCAATTCTCATTTTAGAATTTATTCTAGAATGAAAATTACAATTTGGACATACATATAAATTCTTTTTTAAATCTTCTGTATAAATTATATTATTGCAGCCAGTACATTTACTCCACATTCCCGTTGGAATATTCGGTTTAACTTCAACTTCTTCTTTTAAATTAACTGTACTAACTGTTATAAATTTCTTTTTTCCTAATAAACTTTTTATCATATTTAATCCACCAACTCATTTGCTAAAAATGAAGTATCATATTTCCCAGAAATAAACTTATCATTATTTAATATTTTTAAATGATAGTCTATATTCGTTTTAATACCATCAACAACAAATTCACTTAGAGCCCTTTTCATCTTTTGAATTGCTTCATCTCTAGTACTAGCATGAACTATAAGTTTAGCTATCATTGAGTCATAGCAATGAGGTATTTTATAGCCAGGGTAGATACCAGAATCTACTCTTACACCAAATCCGCCTGGAAGTATTACATTTTTTATTAATCCAGGTGAAGGTCTAAAGTTTTTTTCAGGGTCTTCTGCATTTATTCTACATTCTATTGAGTGACCATTAATTTTTAAATCATCTTGAGATATATTTAATTCATATCCACTAGCAATTTTTATTTGTTCTTTTAATAAATCAATACCTGTTATCATCTCTGTTATTGGATGTTCTACTTGAATTCTTGTATTCATTTCCATAAAATAAAAATCTTTATTTGAATCAACTAAGAATTCAATTGTTCCAGCATTTTCATAACCTACAGCCTTCGCAGCATTTACTGCTGTTTCACCCATTTCAACTCTTAATTGCTCAGTTAATATAGTTGATGGAGCTTCCTCAATAACCTTTTGATTTCTTCTTTGAACAGAGCAATCTCGTTCAAAGAAATGTAATGTATTTCCAAATGAATCAGCTAATAATTGGATTTCTATATGTTTAGGATTTTCTATGAATTTTTCAATATACATAGTATCATCAGAGAAATTAGCTTTTGCTTCAAGTCGTGCACTATTATAATTATCTATAAATTCTTCTGCACATCTAACTACTCTAATTCCTTTCCCACCACCACCAGCAGCTGCTTTTATCATTACTGGAAAACCTATTTCTTTTGCAATCTCAAGCCCTTGGATCTCTGTTTCTATTCTGCCCTCAAAGCCTGGAACAACAGGTACATTAGCAGCCTTCATAACTTCTCTAGCTCGTGCTTTATTACCCATAAGTTCAATAGCATTCCATGAAGGTCCTATAAATTTAATATTACATTCTTCACACATTTTTGCGAATTTTGAGTTTTCTGATAAAAAACCAAATCCAGGATGTATTGCCTCTGCACCTGTTAATACACATGCACTTAAAATATTTTGTATATTTAAATAACTTTCTGCTGATATATAAGGACCTATACAAACTGCTTCATCTGCTAATTTAACATGAAGAGCATCTTTATCAATATCAGAGTATACTGCTACAGTTTCTACGCCTAACTCTTTGCAAGCTCTAATTATTCTAACAGCTATCTCGCCTCTATTTGCAATTAATATTTTATTTAACATATTTTCACCATCCTATTGTATAGCAAACATTATTTCAGCAGCACAAGCAACTTTCCCATCTACTGTTGCTGTTGCTTTCCCGATTCCAACAGGTCCTCTTAATTTAATAATTTCAACCTCTAAACGTAAAACATCACCTGGCTGAACTTGTTTTTTAAATCTTGCTTTATTTATCCCAGCAAATAATGGTAATTTTCCCTTATATTCATCCATTGTAAGCAATGCTATTGCACCCGCCTGTGCTAATGCTTCAACTATTAAAACACCAGGCATAACCGGATGATTAGGGAAGTGGCCTTGGAAAAACTCCTCATTTGCAGTAACATTTTTATATGCTATTATTTTTTTACCTTCTTCAATTAATTCAACTTTATCAACCAAAAGAAAAGGATATCTATGTGGTAAAATTTCTTTTATTTCTTTTATTCCTAACATACTAATTAACTCCTTACTCTAAATAATTCAGTTCCAAATTCAACCATTTGACCATTTTCAACTAATATCTCAACTATCTCTCCAGCAATATCAGCTTCGATTTCATTCATTAATTTCATAGCTTCTATAATACAAAGTGTTTCGCCAACTTTTACAAGTTGACCAATTTTTACAAACTCATCTAATTTATTGCCTGGTGCAGAGTAAAAAGTTCCAACCATAGGTGATGTTATTATTTTAGTGTTCTCATTATTTATAGTATCATCTATAGCTAATTCTTTTTTACTTTCAACTATTGTTTCTATTGACTTTAGTTCTTTTATTGGTTGAGCTACTTCATAAGATTCTTTTGATATAGTGTTAAATTCCTTTTTTTCACTTTCAGATTGATTATTTGTTCTTGTAAGTGATTTATCCATTTTTAAATAAACATTATCTATATTCAATTCAAATAAACTAATATCAGAATTAGTTATTTTTTCTATTAATTTTTCTATTTCATTATAATTCATTAATTTACACCTCTAGTTCCATTTTCTAAGTAATAGTGATACATTGTGACCACCAAAGCCTAGTGAATTTGTCATAGCATATTCAATAGCTTGATTTCTACCTTCATTTGGGACATAATCTAAATCACACTCTTCATCTTGTGTTTTTAAACCTATAGTAGCAGGTATAAAACTATCCTCTAGTGCTTTTGCACAAATAATTGTTTCGATTGCACCGGCTGCACCAAGCAAATGACCTGTCATTCCTTTTGTTGATGATATAGGAATATTATTTGCATAATCACCAAAGCATAATTTTATAGCTTTAGTCTCTGTTTTATCATTTATAGGTGTACTTGTACCATGAGCATTTATATAACCAACTTCTTGAATGTTTATCAAGGCTTCATTGATAGCTAACTCCATTGCTCTTGCAGCACCTTCACCATCAGGCGCTGGTGCTGTTATATGATAAGCATCACTAGTTGCTCCATAACCTACTATTTCAGCATAAATTTTAGCATTTCTTTTTTTTGCACTTTCAAGACTTTCTAAAATTACAATTCCAGCACCCTCACCCATAACAAAACCATTTCTGTTTTTATCAAATGGTATAGATGCATTTTTAGGATCCTTTGTTGTACTTAATGCTTTTAAATTACTAAACCCTGCAATTGAAGAGGGTAATATAGCAGCTTCAGTACCACCAGCTATCATAACATCCATATAACCATGCTTTATTTGTCTATAAGCATCTCCAATAGCACTCGATCCACTAGCACACGCTGTAACCACAGATGCAGCGATTCCCTTTGCTCCATATCTCATTGATAACATTCCCGCAACACTATTTATTATTGAACTAGGAATATAAAAAGGCGATACTCTTCTTGGTCCTTTAGTTATTAAATTAGTAACTTGCTCTTCGATAGTAGCATTTCCACCAATTCCTGATCCAATAATGACACCAACTCTATTAGCATTCAAAGTCTTTATATCTAATTTTGAATCTTCAAGTGCTTCATCTCCAGCTTTGATAGCTAGATGTGTAAATCTATCCATTCTTTTGGCTTCTTTTTTTCCAATATACTCATCAGCATTAAAATCTTTAACCATACCAGCTATATCAACATTAAAATCTGTTGTATCAAAATAGTTTTCTGCATCTATTTTATCAATACCACAAACTCCAGCTTTTATATTTTCCCAAAACTTTAAAATATCATTTCCGACAGGTGTAATAGCACCCATACCTGTTATAACTACTCTATTTCCCATATTAATAAAACTCCTTACATTACCATTCCGCCATCAACATTTATTACTTGACCTGTTATATAATTAGCATCATCTGAGGCTAAGAAACTAACAACACTTGCAACATCTTCGGCTTTCCCAATTTTTTTCAATGGCAAATTATTTTTAATAAAATCTTTATTTGCATCTGATAATTCTGATGTCATATCAGTCTGAATAAACCCTGGAGCAACTGCATTTACAGTAATTCCTCTACTGCCTAATTCTTTTGCTAATGATTTTGTTATTCCAAGTATTCCAGCTTTAGATGCTGCATAATTAACTTGACCTGCATTACCTATTAAGCCAATAACAGAAGAAATGTTTATTATTTTCCCACTTTTTTGTCTTAACATCACAATAGCAGCTTCTTTAGAGCAATTAAATGTTCCTTTTAAATTAACATCTATAACAGAAGAAAAATCTTCTTCTGTCATTCTCATAACTAAACCATCTTTAGTTATACCAGCATTATTAACTAAAATATCTACACTACCAAATTCTTTTTTACATTGAGTTATTATTTCTTTTGCATATTCAGGAGTACTAACATCACCTTTTACTAATAATACTTTTACATTTAGTAATTCTAGCTCAGTTTTTACTTTTAAAGCTTCATTATCTGAATTTCTATACCCAATTACTATATTAGCGCCTTTTTTAGCAAGATTTAAAGCAATAGCTTTTCCTATCCCACGAGTTGCACCTGTTATTATTATATTTTTATTTTTTAGCATTAAGTAATTACCTCCAATTCTTTTAATTTCTCAATTGTTTTATAAAAACTTTCAATAGTATCAATATTAAGAATAGTTGCTGTTTTATCTATTTTTTTTACAAATCCACTTAAAACTTTCCCTGGACCTATTTCTACAAATATATCTACACCTAAGCTTTGCATATATTTTATATTATCTACAAATAAAACTGATTTTTGTACTTGGTCTTTAAGAATAATTTTTACATCATCATCTTTTGTATAACAATCACCTTTTAAATTAGATAAAACTATACCATTAGGTTTATTAATTTCAATATCTTTTAATTCCTCATATAAGTTATTAGCAGCAGCTTCTAACATAGATGAATGAAATGGCGCTGAAACATTTAATTTAATTGCTCTACCACCACGTTCTTGTATAAGCTCACTAGCTTTATCTAATATTTTTAAATCACCAGATATCACAATTTGGCTTGGTGAGTTATAGTTAGCTATTTCAACAATTCCATCTTTCGAACATATTGAAATTATTTCTTCAATATCTTTTTTTTCTAATTTCAAGACTGCAACCATTCCACCTATTCCAGGTTTAACTGCATCTTGCATAAATTGACCTCTTTTTTTCACTAACTTTACAGCATCTTCAAAACTAATCATCCCATCATTTATAAGTGCAGAATACTCTCCAAGACTTAACCCACAACTTATATCTGTTTTAATATTAAATTTTTTTAGTGCTTCTAGTATAGCCATATTTGTAGCAATAATACTAGGTTGTGTAAATTCTGTTTTATTTAACTTTCCATCTTTATCATAAAAACAAATATCAGATAAATTAAATCCTAATTCAGAATCAGCTATTTCATATATTTTTTTGCATTCTTCAAAAGATTCATAAAAATCTTTTCCCATACCTATATACTGTGACCCCTGTCCTGCAAATAAAAAAGCTATCTTTTTCATATAAACCTCCTAGTTTTAAGTAAAATTATAGAGGCTATAAATAGCCTCCTAATAATTATTTAGATGCACTTTCAACATAATCAATAGCATCTTTAACAGTCTTAATTTTAGTAGGATCTTCAAGTTTAACATCAAACTCATCTTCAATATCCATTATAACTTCAAATAAATCCAATGAGTCAGCCCCTAAATCTTCAAATGTTGTTTCAAGAGTAACCTTTTCCTCTTCAATTTCTAATTTCTCACATATTATTGTTCTAATTTTTTCAAACATCTTTATTCCTCCGTTTTTTTAATATTCTAGTAGTACAGAACCCCAAGTAAGTCCACCACCAAATCCAACTAATACTATCTTGTCACCTTTTTTTATCTTTTCAAGCTCGATAGCTTCAGCTAGAGCTATTGGTATACTAGCACCTGATGTATTTCCATACTTATCTAAATTTATAATGAACTTAGATATATCAATTTTTAATTTTTTACTTACATGTTCTATAATTCTATAATTTGCTTGATGAGGTATAATATAGTCTATTTCATCAAGTGAAACACCTGCGTTATTTAAAACTTTACGAATAGAATCTTCCATTATCCTAGTTGCAAATTTAAAAACTTCTCCACCATTCATAGTTATGTAAGGATTAATGCTTTTGCATTCATTTATAAATGGATTTATCATTGCTAAATTTTGTGCAACAAGTGAAGCACCTTTTGAACCATCTGAACCTGTAATTATAGACTGAATACCTCTTTCTTGTGTTCTTGTAAGAACTGCTGCACCAGCACCATCTCCAAATAGTACACAAGTTGCTCTATCATTCCAATCAAGAATTTTAGATAAAGTTTCAGCACCGATTATTAAAATATTTTTATAAGAGCCATTTTTAATTAAACAATTTGCAATCTCCATAGCATACATAAATCCTGTACATGCTGCATTTATATCAATTGCTGATGCATTTCTTGCTCCTATTTTATCTTGAACCATACTCGCAGTAGATGGTGTATAGTTATCAGGTGTAATTGTTGCGACTATTATATAGTCAATATCTTCTGAATTAATATTAGCCATATCTAAGGCTACCCTAGCTGCTTTAGCTGCTAAATCTGAAGTGTTTTCTCCTGTTGAAATTCTTCGTTCATGGATACCAGTTCTAGACTTTATCCATTCATCACTAGTATCAACTACTTTTTTTAAATCTTCATTTGAAACAACATTGCTTGGAGTATATGCCCCAACCCCTATTATTTTAGAATTAAACATACTAATTCTCCTTAATTTTCATCACTTAAGCACTGAACTTTAAAAAAGCTTATCATATTATTTAATGCTTTTCCCAAAGCTAATGCTTCGTCTTCAGTTAATGATCCAACTGTTGCCTTTATCATCTCTCTATGAAATCTCTCATGTAATCTATGAGCTACCTTCCCTTTTCTAGTAAGTTCTACAAGAACAACTCTTCTATCACTTTCTATTCTTTTTCTTGAAACATACTCTTTTTTTATAAGTTTATTTATAGCTGTTGTTAATGTTCCAACTGTTATATTTAAATCATGGGCTATCTCAGACATAGTTCTAGAACCTTTATAGCCTATAGCCTCAAGTGTATGCATTTCTGTAACTGATAAATCTGATAAGACACCAGCTTTCAAAGTTTTTTGTTCTATTAGTAGTATGTCATTAAACACCTCTACAAATAATGAATTTAGTATTTCTTCGCTTTTAATCAATAAAGTCATCTCCTTATGAATAGTTATTACTTATTATATAATAGCAATATTATAAGGATTTTTAAATAGACTAATATATATTTTGATTATCAAATTATTTACTTTGATAATCAAAATATACTACAAACAAAATATATTGTCAATATATTTAAAAAATTATTTAAAATAACATTTTACTATTAAGTATTACCTAATTAAAAATTTTTATACAAAAAAAGTAGGAATAGTAATTAACTATTCCTACTTTTTGTTTATACATCTTTAGGATCAAATGATATGTTTAGATTTTTAAGTTCTGTATTTAATTGATAATATTTTAAATTAGCAGTATCAAACATCCTCTTAGAAGCCCTTACAATATCTGTATCTTTATATTTATCTGATAAATATATAACTTCTGATATACCAGATTGTATTATAGCCTTAGCACATTCGTTACAAGGGAACAAAGTAGCATATAGCCTACATCCCTTTAACTCTTTTCCAATACTATTTAAAATTGCATTTAACTCTGCGTGGCATGTATATGCATATTTTGTATTTAAAAAATCTCCTTCATTTTCCCATGGAAAATCTGAATCAGAGCATCCAATTGGGAATCCATTATAACCAATTCCTATTATTTTATTATCTGCATCTACAATACAAGAGCCAACTTGTGTATTAGGGTCCTTGCTTCTTTTAGAACTTATTAAAGCTATTCCCATAAAGTATTCATTCCATGATATATATTCTGTTCTTTTCATAACTATTTCTTACCTCCTTAATATACTCTTTAGTTTATTTTAAACGAATATTTATAATAAATAAACAAAAACACTTTTAATAAAAATTAAAAATATTTTTGTTTATAGCTATTTATTTTTTATATACCTAAAAATTTTCCAAGCGGTAAGAATTCTTTGTAAAAAAAGCAACTTTTTTAAAAGTTACTCTTTTTATTTTTCTGAACAAATTCTCTTTTTATATTTAAAAAGTCTTCTAAATCATTTAAAAATTGGATTAATTGAGCTCTATTTTCAAATTCTTCTCTACTTTTAGGTAAATCCATTTTTTTAAAAGTTAATTTTAATATATCTAATTCTTCTAATAAATCTATACAATTATTATATTCATGCATATCTTCAGATATTTTCTTTGTATAATTAGATATTAAAACAGTTTGCTCAAATGACATATAAAATTTTTCAAAATGTCTTCTCATTTTTTTTATAATATTAAATTGATTTCTTCTCATAGTTATATAATCTAAAAAATATGTATTAGTTTTTAATAGCTTATTATTTACAATATCATAAGCTACTCGCTCACTATTTATTAAACGTTTATCTAAATCATAAAATAAATTTTCTTCATGCAATTCTACAGTATTAGTCAGTAAATTTTTACTCATATCTAATATGATAGTTTTAAAACTATTTTCTATGTATAGCTTGTCCTCTGTGTATTCATTATAGAATGATGGCATAAATAAATTAGCTATAAATGCTACACCTATTCCTATAACCATTATAGCAAATTCATTTAATAATAAATTATAAGTAATATTATCTGCAACTAATATATGATTTGAAAGAACTACAGCAGCTATCATACCTTCCTCAACTTTTAATTTATTAGTTATCGGAATAAATATTAGTATAAATAATCCAAATATCAAAAAATTATTTCCTATAAATTTATATATTATTGCTGAAAGTAAAATTCCTATTGAACATGCTATTAGCCTATTAATTCCGACTTTAAAAGATTTTTTTCGTGTACTTTGAATACTTAAAATAGAAATAACTGCCGCCACCGTTCCATATTTTATCCCTATTAATTGACATAAAATCAATGAAATAGTTGCTGATATTGCCATTTTAAATGTTAAATTATATATATATTTCATTTTGCCCCCTAACTTTAATACTTATATAATAATAAAAAAAGAGAAGTTAAAAAATATAACTTCTCTCCTATTTTAATACTCTGTATTACAAAGGTATAATCCTTTTGCAACAGCTCTTTCACCAGCTTGCTCTCTATCACCAGATTCTAAAGCATCTAATATACTTTGATTAGTTCTTTGGTGCATTCCACACTCTACTAATGTACCAACTATTATTCTAATCATATTTAAAAGGAAACTATTTCCATTTATTTTAATAGTAATCATATTATTATCTTGTTCTATATCAATTGAATTTATTGTTCTTGTGATATTTTTATTTTTAGCCTTATTAGTAAATGCTTTGAAATCATGAGTTCCTATGAATAATTCACTTGCTGATTTCATTTTTTCAATATTTAAGTTTTCTTTTATATTCCAAGCATATCTTTTTTCAAATACATTTCCGTATTTAGAATTATCAATTTTGTAAATATAAGTTTTTGACTTAGCATTATATCTTGCATGGAATCTATAACTAACTTCAGTAACTTCTTTAACTATAATATCATCTGGTAAGTATTGCTCTAAATAACTATGTACTTTTTTAACATCCATATCTTTTGCTTTAAAACTCGCAACATAGTTTATTGCATGAACCCCTGAATCTGTTCTACTACAACCAATTACTTGAACTTCTTCATCAAATAATTTTTCTAGCACCGCTTCTATTTTCCCTTGTATAGTTTGTGTTCCTGTTTTTTGTTTCTGCCATCCTAAGTATCTAGTTCCATCAAATTGTAATAATAATTTATAATTCATAGTAAAAACTCCTTTTTCTTTCCAAAAATTAAGAAACTATCTTATTAAAAGATAGTTTCTTAGTACATTATACATTATATTCTCTTATTTTGTAGCGTAATTATCAAAGTATCCCTGTATTAATATTATAGGAGTACCTTTATCACCACTCCCGCTCATTAAGTCACATAAACTTCCAAGTAAATCAGTTATTTGTCTAGGTGTTGTTCCTAAAGCATCATTTCCAATTTCACTTTGATCTTTTTTAGAGTTAATTTTTTCAATTATTTGCTCTTCTCTTGAAATACCTTCTACTAAAGTATTATCAGCAATATATTTGATTTTAATTTCGTTAGGAGTACCAACAAGTCCTGCTGTAAATCCTGGTGAAACTACTGGATCTGCAAGTTCCCAAATTTTCCCTACTGGATCTTTGAAAGCTCCATCTCCATAAACCATAACTTCTATATTTTTATTTGTTTTTTCTTTTAATATAGTTTGAATATCATAAACTAATTCTTTAGAATCTCTTGGGAATAATTTTATTGAATCATCTGTCGCCATATTTGAACCTAGTAAACCATATTCTGAATTATATCCACTACCGTTTACTGAAGCATTTGCAATACCATCTAATGTAAGTACCTTAGCACCAGCTTTTTCTAATATCCTTTCAGTTCTAAATCTTTCATGTATATTACATACTATAGCTTCATTTGTATATTTAAGTACAACTCTTGGATCATTTGTTAAGTAAACCTCAATCATATCTTCTCCAACAACTTCTTTATACATTTGAACGTAATCTATTCCTGTGAATGGGTGAATAACATTCTCCCCAAATATTCTTCTATAATCTGCTTCTGTTAAATGATCTGTATATGGGTTAACACCAGCTTCATCCATTACATCTAAGTTCATTAAGTGGTTTCCAACTTCATCTGATGGATAGTTTAAGAATAACTTAATTTTCTTTCCTGTTAATGCAATAGCTTTTAATATTGGTGCAAATCTATTTCTACTTAAAATTGGGAATACAACTGCAATACTATCTCCCTCAAATTTGCTATTAATATCTTGAGCGATATCTGTTAATTTAATATAGTTTCCTTGTGCTCTAGCAACTAGTGATTCTGTTACACCAACTACAGCGCCATCTCTTAATTCTATATTTTCATTTTCTACTGCTTTTAAAAGTGAGTCAACTACAATCTCCTTAAGATTATCTCCTTCCTTTACGATAGGTGCTCTTACTCCGATTGCTACTGTTCCAATTGTTCTCATTTATAACTCCCCCTCAGTATTACACTGATTTTTAAATTTCAAACACATCATTCGTGTTTGTTTCTTCTACAATTAAGATTATATATCACACGCAAGTTCATTTCAACTTTTTTTAAAAAATAAAATAAAATATCCACAATAATACATACGCATAATCTATAAAATGAAATTATAATTCGTAATAGTAGCTAACTATCTCTTATAGTATCTACATATTTAGATTTATTATACTTATTTAATAGTAACTTCATTAAAAAATTCTGGTCTATGGAATGATGGTTTATGGTAATCTATCATAAATAAACAACCATAATGAGATGCTAGTGTTTTATCACCACATTTATAAATATTACATTTAAAGCTAGTTAAATTATTTCTATTAAATTTAGGATAATAGTTTTCTATTAATTCAAAAGGCACTATATAATCTAAATTCCAAGGTTTAAAATCATCAAATTCATTAACATTTTTTTCTGTTACATCTGAATGTATATTTAATGATTTTATATCATCTGCTGTTAAAAATTCTCTATCTATAGCATTAGGTCCTATTTGTGATAAACCAGTGCCTAGTGCATTAATTTCAATATTTATATAATCATTACTATTTTTAAAGTCAGGATTCAAAAATAACTCAACGCAACTATCTTGATAAACTCTAGAATGCAATATTTTATTAGTGATAATAACTTTTTTTTCTGTACCTATAAATCTAACAAGCATTCCTTTATTAGTTATAGCCATCTGTATGAAAGTATCTGGCATATATCCAGTTGAATCCCATGGATAATTTCCTATTTTAACTTTCTCAACATTATCCCAATTAAAATTTTCTTCATTATATTTTTTTATAAACTCCATAAATCTTATTCCCCCAATAACTTAATAATTAGATATTCTTTCCAGTTAATATTATAAAATAAAATAGAATGGAAAACCATAATTAAAAATTTCTAAATTCAAAAGATAGAAGCTTTTGAATTTTTAGTATATAATCTATAATGATTTTAAAAAGGTATGGAACAAGCGAAAATGAAAGCCAAAATCAGAGCGTAAGGGCTGAGATAATTATAGGGTAAAACCTTGTTGGTGCTTATTTGTAGATGATTAACAATACTAAAAACAAAATAAATAATTGAAAGGAGAGACTACTTAGTATAAAATATCTAACGTAAAATGGATGTTTATATATGTACCGATGGCGAGTCGGGAGTTTATGACTGTGGAGCACTGAGTAGCTTTGGCAAAATGAGGTGCTAGGAAGCAGTAATTTTCTTGATATAGACACTTTTGTCTATATTTTAAGTAGCAGATTTTATTATGAGTAATTGTTCTTGTAAAGATTTAAATAATAATGGAAAAAAAATAATAGATTTAGTCAGAAGTAAAGGATTTGAGAATAAAGCACCAATGGGTGATTTAACTATAACTTGTTCTTGTGGCGAAATTTTTAAAATGGAAACTTTAGTTTGTAAGTGTCCTAAATGTTCTATGACTTTTGGAGTTACACCTTGTAGTTCAAAAGATATTATTAATGTAGAAAGTTCTGAAATTAATTATTAAACCAAATTAATATTATGTCACCACTTATATTTTTTTTCATAGTATATATTATAAATCAGAAATAATAAGAAATCTAAGGAAGAAATAAGGAGCATAATATGTATTGTAACAATTGTGAAAAAAGTAAGAGTAATTTTAAAAATAATAGAAATGGTTCTATGTATATAGATCCAAGAAATAATAGCGGTCAAAACAATCAATGTAGTTCTAATGGAAATGGTCAAGGTAATACTAATGGAAACGGTCAAGGTAATTTTAATAATGGAAATGCCAATGGTCAAGGTGGTATTAACAACGGTCAAGGAAATGCTAACGGTCAATCTTCAACAAAAGATAAATATATGAGAAATGATAACTACTATAACACATCAAAAGATTTTGAAACAAATAACCATTATGTTAGAAATAATCATCATACTAACACTAATAATCATTATGTTAAAGATTTTTACTATGTAAATGATTTTTATTATAATAAAGATGTTTTCCATTATGATAGAGAAGTAATTGAAAAATCTTATGATTGTGGTTCAGAATCAGTAGTGGTTCCAAATAATGGATGTAGCAAGCCAATTCCTTGCATGAGCGATAATTATGAAGAATGCTCAAAATGTGATTTTTATGGTTCATTCAAATGTAAAGATAACTGTGATTGTGATTGCGACTGTAATTATTAATAAATTACTAGTTCCTTAAATTAATCTTACTAAAAAAAGGTATGCAAGTGCATACCTTTTTTTAGTTAAGTTAATTTTTATTTCCCGCTAAAAATGCTAATATCAACTCTTTATCATAAGAGTCAATTTCTAAATTTAACTTTTCTTTAACTTTTTTTTCTGCTTCTTCAAAAGAGACTAAATCCTTAGTAGATTTTGCAATAGTAATCATTTTATTTGAATATGATAAAAATTCATCATAATTAAATACCATACTATGAGCTGGAATATAAGAGCTTGCTTCATAACATTGTAATTCTTTTAATAATGGAATCATTAATTCATTTGTATAACAAAGATTTTTATGTTTTTTATTTGAATATAATGCATCACCTAGAAACACAATTTTTTCACTTGGGATATAAATAATTGAACAATCTCTAGTATGATCACTTGGTATTCTCTCAAGTTCAACAACAATACCACCTAAATCTATTTTTAAAAATTCATCATATATAATATCTGATATAAAAATATTATTATCTACATATGATTTATTTTTCAATTTTTCATTAGTCATGCCGTTCACTATATTAATTAATCCACTACTTACTGCTCCTGCAACATGATTTTCGTGTGAGTGAGTTAATGCTAAATATTTTAATGGTGGTATATCCATCTTTTCTACATATCTTTTAAATTCATTAAAATGCTCCTTAGAACTCCCACCATCTATAACTAAACATGAATTATTACCAATAACTAATCCTATAACAGGTCTTTGAGTATTTTCATAATCCATATAATAAACTCTTTCTGTAACTTTTTTCAACATTTTTATACCCCTTTCAAACTCCAAGAATAAAATATCATTACTTATCATTCTACAATATAAATTTAATTTTTGTAAGTTTTTTCTTTAAAAGATAAAATTACCTTTATATCCTTATTTTACAGAGTATAAATAAAAAAATTACTTTCCAATATCACTTCTATTATATTTATTTTTAAAATCAACAAATTTTACTTTTTTATAAGCACTAATAATAGCTTCATCTAAAGACTCTCCAGTAGCTACAATTGATAATACTCGTCCACCACTTGTAAAAAGCTTGCCATCTTTTTCTTTTGTACCTGCAAAATATATATTTTCTAATAAATTATTTTCTATTTTAATTTCATAATCAATTATAAATGAGCTAGGGTAACCTCCTGAAGCTAAAACTACATTACAACAACTTTTTTCACTCCATTTTAAATTAAAATCTTTTAAAGACTTATTCATAGCAGAATTTAAAAGTTCTAACAGATCTGATTCCATAAGTTCTAAAATAGATTGAGTCTCAGGGTCTCCCATTCTAACATTATATTCAAGAAGATATGTTCCTTTTTTAGTAATCATTATGCCAAAGAAAATAATTCCTGTAAAATCAAAATTTTCTTTTTGAATTCCATAAAGAGTTGGTAGCATAATATCTTCTATAAACTCTTTTTCAACATTTTTAGTAACATATGGATTAGGAGCAATTACACCCATTCCACCAGTATTAGGACCTTTTCCGCCATCATATATTTGTTTATGGTCTTTAGCACTTACAAAAGGTAAAATTGTTTCACCATCTGTTATTGATAATATAGAAGCTTCTACACCATCTAAAAATTCTTCTACAACAATTTTACTTCCGGCCCCTTTAAATATATCATCTAACATAATTTCTTTTATTGCCAATCTAGCATCTTCTAAAGTTTCACAGATATAAACACCTTTTCCAGCAGCTAAACCATCAGCTTTTATTACTAAAGGATATTCTTCTTTTTCTAAATAAATTAAAGCTTTTTTTGCATCATCAAAAACTTCATATCTCGCAGTTTTGATGCTATATTTTTTCATAAAATCTTTTGAAAAACTTTTACTTCCCTCAAGCATAGCACCAGCTTTATCTGGCCCAAAGATACTTAATCCATTTTCTTTAAATATATCAACAATACCATCAATAAGCGGTACTTCTGGACCTACAAAAGTTAAATAAATATTATTTTCTTTTGCAAATTTCAATAAATCATCAATCTTAGAAAGATTTATATTTTCACATTTACTTTCAATTTTAGTCCCACCATTACCAGGTGCACAAAATATTTTTTCAACTTGATTGTTTTTAGCTAACTTTCTAGCTATTGCATGTTCACGACCACCTGAGCCTATTAATAATAATTTCATTTTCAAAATCCCCCTAAAATAATAAGGATGTCTATTAATAGGCATCCTTATTTATATTAATTAATGTTTAAAGTGTCTTATACCTGTCATTACCATAGTCATATCATTCTCATTACAAGCTTCTATAGAATCTTTATCCCTCATAGAACCACCTGGTTGTATAATTGCTTTAATTCCATATTTATTAGCTTCTTTTACTGTATCATCAAATGGGAAGAAAGCATCTGAAGCCATAACTGTAGCACCTTCTCCACGCTCTAAAGCTTGGCAGGCTGCCCATATTCTATTAACCTCACCACCACTTATTCCAATTGCCATTTTATTTTTAGCAACTACAATAGCATTTGATTTAACATACTTAACAACTTTCATAGCAAAAATCATATCTTCAAGTTCTTCTGCTGTTGCTTCTCTATTAGTCATAGTTTTCAGTTCATCAATAAATTTATTATTTTCTTCTTGTGCTAAAATTCCGCCATCTACAGAAACTAAGAATTTTTTAGCACATGGCCTATTTTTAAACTTAATAACTCTTAAATTCTTTTTAGCTCTTAAAACTTCTAATGCATCATCATCATACTCTGGTGCACCTATAACTTCTAAGAAAGTTTTACTCATTTCAAGTGCAGTTTCTTTTGTAACTTTTGTATTAAAAGCTACTATGCCACCAAAGATTGAAATATTATCACAATCATAAGCTTTTTTATAAGCCTCAAAATCATTTTCACCAATAGCAACCCCGCAAGGTGTATTATGCTTTAAACCACAACATGTAACTTCATCAAATTCTGAAACAACTTTATATGCAATATCAACATCTTTTAAATTATTATATGATAATTCTTTACCATTTAAGATTTCAAAAGTATTCATAGCTCCATCAAACTCAGTTGCACCATAATAAGCAGCAGTTTGATGTGGATTCTCTCCATATCTTAAATCTTGCATTTTCTTATATGATATTGAAAGGTACTCTGGGTACTCACTTTCTTCAAAAAGGAAATTAGCAATTGCACCATCATATGCACTCATTAAATTAAATACTTTTGCTGCCATTTTCTTTTTAAATTCAAATGTTATATTAGTATTTGAATACATTTCTATAAAATCACTATAATCAGTTGTACTACTTAAAACAACTACATCTTTAAAATTTTTAGCAGCAGATCTAAGCATTGTAGGTCCACCAATATCAATAAACTCAACTTTTTCTTCAAACTCTAAATCTTCTTTAACTTTCTCAAAGAAAGGATATAAATTAACCACAACTAAATCAATAGTTCCTATCTTTCTATCTTTTAAAGTTTCCATGTGCTCTTGATTATCTCTAATAGCAAGTATTCCACCATGTATTATAGGATGTAATGTCTTAACTCTTCCATCTAACATCTCATCACTTGCAGTTATTTCACTTATTTCTTTTACATCAAACCCATTAGTTTTTAAGTAATTATAAGTTCCACCTGATGAAATTATTTCAACATTTTTTTTAGCTAAGCTACTAGCTAATTCTAAAATACCTGTCTTATCATAAACACTTATCAAAGCTCTTTTTATCATTGTTGATCCCCCTAAATTATAATGAAATTTTAACTTTATTATTAATTATTTCTAATTTATTCTCACTAATTAACTTTAAAACACTCGGAAGTGCTATATGTTCTTTCTTTAATATCCTTTTTTGCAATATTTCTGGTGTATCAGTTTCTAAAACTTCAACAATCTCTTGTTTTATTATTGCACCACCATCAACCTCTTCATTTACAAAATGAACTGTACATCCTGAAAATTTAACACCTTTATCTATTGCAGCCTTATGTACTTTCATACCATACATCCCAGCACCACAAAAGCTTGGTATTAATGATGGGTGAATATTTATAATTCTATTTTTAAATTTTCTAATAAGATTATTACTTATTATAGATAAAAATCCTGCTAGAACAATATAATCTACATTTCCATCTAAAATCTCTAAAATTTTATCACTAAGATTTGATTTATAAACTTTTCTATCTAAAATTCTTGTATTAAAACCTTTTTGCTTTGCAATTTCAATACCTTTAGCATCCCTATCACTAATTACTGTTATAACCTCTACATTGCTAAGGAATTTAGAGTCTATACTATTTAGTATAGACTCCATATTACTTCCACCACCAGAGATTAGTATTGCTATTTTAAGCAAATACCCTCACCTCCAGAAGTTATAAAGCCAAGTTCTACAGGGTCTTCTCCATTTAATTTTAATACTTCTAATACTTTTGAAGTATCTTCTTTAGCGATACATATTACATATCCAATTCCCATATTAAATGTATTATACATATGAGATTTTTCTACGCCTTTGCTAATGATTGTATTAAAAATACTTGGAAGTTCATAAGAATCTGTATTTACTACTGCTGTTAAGCCCTCTTTATTGAACATTCTTGGAATATTCTCAATAAATCCACCACCTGTAATATGTGCCATTCCTTTTATATCTACGCTTTTCATAAGCTCTAATACTGGTTTTATATAAATTCTTGTTGGCTCTATTAAAGTTTTCCAAACCTCTTCACCATTAAAATCTTCATTTAAATCTGTAAATATTTTTCTTACTAATGAGAATCCATTAGAATGTATTCCAGAAGATTTTAAACCAATTAAAACATTACCTTCTTCTATCTTACTACCATCAATTACATTTTCTTTGTCTACAACACCAACTGCAAAACCAGCCATATCATATTCACCTTCTTGATAGAAACCAGGCATTTCAGCTGTTTCTCCACCAACTAAAGAACATTCACTCATTAGACATCCATCTGATATTCCTTTTACAAGCTCTGAAGAAACATCTGCCTCAAGTTTTCCACAAGCAATATAATCTAAGAAAAATAATGGCTTTGCTCCATGACATAAAATATCATTAACACACATAGCAACACAATCTATTCCAACAGTATCATATTTTTTTGTTTTAAAAGCAATTTCAAGTTTAGTTCCAACTCCATCTGTTCCAGATACTAAAACTGGTCTTTTATACCCTTCTGGTATCTCAACAAAAGCACCAAAACTTCCAAGCCCACTTAAAACATGCTCACTTAAAGTTCTCTTTGCATAATCTTTTATTAAAGATACTGATCTATAACCTTCTTCTATATTAACTCCTGCGTCTTTATATGTTATCATATTAAAAACTCCCCCTTAACATTAAATTCTAGTCTAAATAATCTCCACTCTCTTCAGTTGGTGTTGAAACTGGGTAAACTCCACTTAAACAACCAAGGCAATAACCTTTACCCTCACACCCACTAGATAAACTCTCTAAAAGATTATCGATTGTTAAGTAATCTAATGAATCAACACCTATAATATCTTTTATTTCTTCCATAGAATTATTAGCACCTATTAAATCTTTTCTATATGGAGTATCAATTCCAAAGTAACAAGGATATTTAACCATTGGAGATGCTATTTTAAAGTGAACTTCTTTAGCTCCAGCTCTTCTTAAAGATTCAACTAAGTGTCTTGAAGTGGTACCTCTTACAATAGAATCATCTATTAATATAACTCTTTTACCTTCAACATTAACTTTTAAAGGATTTAACTTAACTGAAACAGCTCTTTCCCTTAATGCTTGATTTGGAGCTATAAAAGTTCTTCCAATATATTTGTTTTTTACAAATCCAATATCATATGGAATTCCAGAAGCTTTTGAATAGCCAATAGCTGAAGATAAACCTGAATCAGGAACTCCTATAACAACATCAGCATCTATTGGATTTTGCTTATAAAGCATTGCCCCAGCATTTACTCTAGCAGTATGGACATTCACTCCATCCATTGTACTATCTGGTCTTGCAAAATAAATATATTCAAATGCACAAGTTTCACATTGTGTTTTTTCAGAATAAATTATACTCTCAAGTCCTGATGCTGTAATAACAACAATTTCTCCTGGTAAAACATCTCTCACAAAATCTGCTCCGATAGCATCAAGAGCACAACTCTCTGACGATAAAATATAATCATCCTCTAATTTACCAATACAAAGAGGTCTTATTCCATGTGGATCTCTTATTCCGATAAGTTGATCTTTTGTAGACATAACTACAGCAAAAGATCCCCTAACTGCTTGAACAGCACTATAAACTGATTTAACCATTCCTCTTTTAGCACTTCTAGCTATAAGACTCATTAAAACTTCAACATCAGTATCTGTATGGAATACATATCCTGAATCTTCAAGTAAACTTTTTATAATATCAGAATTTACTAAACTTCCGTTGTTTGCAATTGCAATACTACCTAATTTAGTTGAACTAACTAATGGCTGTGCATTTTCTATTTTAGGCTCTGTTTCTGCTGAATATTTTACATGTCCTACTGAGATATGCCCTTTCATTTTATCTAAATCTTTTAATTGAAAAGCATCTGTTAAAAGTCCTAAATCTTTGTGTATAGCTATCTCTTCCCCATTAGATATTGCTATCCCAGCACTTTGTTGTCCTCTGTGTTGTAACGCATATAATGCGTAGTAAGCATATTTAGCTACATCAGCACCATTCTTTGCAAACATTCCAAAAACTCCACACTCATCTTTTAATTTATCATTTATAACATCGTACATAATTAATACCCCTCTTTATATAATAATTATTTGCTTATTCTATTTAAAATTTCTACATAGGCATCTTTAACATTTCCCATATCTCTTCTAAATCTATCTTTATCTAGCTTTTCATTTGTTTCTGCATCCCAGAATCTACATGTATCTGGAGAAATTTCATCAGCTAACACTACATCACCATTTATATCTCTACCAAATTCAATTTTAAAATCTATTAATTTAACATTTTGCTTTATAAAGAATGCTTTTAAAAGCTCATTTATTTTCTTTGTCATATCATATATAACATCAAGCTCTTCAAAAGTTGTAGCACCAATCCCTACAGCATGATAATCATTTATTAAAGGATCTCCTAGTGCATCATCTTTATATGATAATTCTAAAACAGTTGTTTTAAGAGCAAATCCTTCTTCAAGTCCAAGTCTTTTAGCCATACTTCCTGCAGCAACATTTCTAACTATTACTTCTAAAGGAATAATTTCAACCTTTTCACATAATTGTTCTCTCTCATTTAACTTTTCTATAAAGTGAGTTCTAATTCCATTTTCTTTTAACATTTCAAATATAACTGATGTTATTGCATTATTTAAGATACCTTTATCACCAATTTGAGATTTTTTTTCTCCATTAAATGCTGTTGCGTCATCTTTATAATAAACAACTACTTTTTGTGCATCATCAGTTTCAAAAATCCTTTTTGCTTTTCCCTCATATAACATTTCTCTTTTTTCCATTATAAATCCACCCCTTGTCCATTTTCTTCAATAAATTTCTTTTTCATTTCTACTCTAAATGAGTTTAAATTTTCTTTTATATCATCATATTTGATTGATAGCATTTGAACTGCAAGCATTCCAGCATTATAACTATTATTTATACCAACTGTCGCAACTGGTATTGATTTTGGCATCTGAACTATTGCATAAAGAGCATCAAGTCCACCTATCGCACCATTTATAGGAACTCCTATAACCGGCATAATAGTTTGAGATGCTATAACTCCTGGCAGATGAGCTGCAAGCCCAGCCCCTGCAATAACAACTTCACACCCTTGTGATTCACACTCTTTCAATGTTTCTACAAGTTTTTCTGGAACTCTATGAGCTGATAAAACATATGCCTTATACTCTATTCCAAATTCTTTTAATGCATTAGCTGCACCTCTCATAATTTCTGTATCTGATTTACTACCAAAAAATATTGCTACTTTCAAAAAACTCTCCCCCTAATGTTTTAATGAAATAGAGAGAATTTTAAATACTCTCTATTTAGTTAATTTTATTTAAAGTAATTTACTCCTGCCTCAAAAATTCTTTGATCAAATTCACCAATAATATTTTTATAAAGATTCTCACCAACTCTTTCTGAATGTCCCATTTTACCAAGCACTCTTCCATCAAAACTAGTTATACCCTCTATTGCCATTACTGAACCATTCGGATTATATGGCATATTAGGTGTAGCATTTCCATTTAAATCTACATACTGAGTTGCAACTTGTCCACTTTCTAAAAGTTTATTTAAAACTTCAGAAGTTGCATAGAATCTCCCCTCACCATGTGATATTGCAACATTGTGATTATCATTTACACTCACATTTGCAAACCAAGGTGATTTATTTGAACATATTCTAGTTTTCACTATAGAACTCATATGTCTACCAATGTTGTTATAAGTTAAAGTTGGCATACTCTCATCTATATCTACAATTTTTCCATAAGGTACAAGTCCAAGTTTTATTAATGCTTGGAAGCCATTACAGATACCTAGAACTAAACCATCTCTATTTTCTAATAAATCTGTTACAGCATCTTTAATTTTTTCATTTCTGAATACTGTTGCTATAAATTTAGCTGAACCATCTGGCTCATCTCCAGCTGAAAAACCACCCGGAATCATTATTATTTGTGATTTTTTAATCTCAGACTCTAATCTATCTAAAGACTCTTCTAAAACTAACGCATTTAAATTTCTAAATACAACTTCACAAACTTCTGCTCCTGCTTTTTCAAAAGCTTTTCTACTATCATACTCACAGTTTGTACCTGGGAATACTGGAATTAAAACTCTTGGCTTTTCAATTTTAAATTTAAATTTTTTAATATCCGTAGCCTCATAAGTTATATTTTCAACTACTTCATTTTTATCAGATGTTTTTATTTTAAATACACCCTCTAAAGTTTCTTTTAGCATATTAATTACAGTTTCGATTTCAAAGCTCTCACTATTAAAGATAATATTTTGATTTGAAGTTGTTTGACCAATTTGGGCATAGTTTATATTTTCAAGCTGACTAAAATCAAAATCATTTGAAACTTCTAAAACTATAGACCCATAATTTGCTTCAAATAATATATCATTATTAATACTATTAATTATTGCACCAATTTTATTACCAATAGCCATTTTAGAAATTGCTTCTACTAATCCACCATTCTTTACTGATGTCATAGCTAATATTTTATTTTCTTTATTTAAACTATAAACTTTATTTAAGTTATTCTTAAATCCATTTATATCTAATAGTTCATCATTATTTCTATTTGTTTTGATAAGTAATATTTTTGAATCTGAATTTTTAAATTCAGGAGATGTAATAAACTTGCTCTCCTCAGTTGTTACAGCAAAAGAAACTAAAGTTGGAGGAACATCCATTTCACCAAAACTACCTGACATAGAATCTTTACCACCAATAGCTGGAAGGTTAAGTTCTTTTTGAATATTAAAAGCTCCTATAAGTGCAGCAAAAGGCTTGCCCCATCTATCAGGGTTAGTCCCAAGTTTTTCAAAATACTCTTGAAGTGTTAATCTTATATTTCTATAATCTCCACCCATAGTTACAATTTTTGTTACAGATTCTACAATACTGTAATATGCTCCATGGAAAGGACTCCAACTAGAAATATATGGATTAATTCCAGATGCCATTAATGAACATGTATTTGTAGAAGCATTTAAAACTGGTATTTTACAAGCCATTCCTTCTGATGGTGTTAATTGATATTTTCCACCAAATGGCATTAATACTGTTCCAGTACCTATAGTGGAATCAAATCTTTCTACAAGACCTTTTTGTAACCCTATATTTAAGTTTTTCAATGTTGAAATTATTTCTTCTTTAAGATCAGTAACTTTTTTTGTAGCAAAATAATTTTCATCCTTACTTGGACTAACTACATTTACAGTCATATATTGTTTTGCACCATTAGTATTTAAAAATTCTCTTTTTAAACTAACTATCTGCTTTTCATTCCAGTACATTCTCATATAGCCTGTATTAGTTACCTTAGCTACTATTGTCGCCTCTAAGTTTTCATCATTTGACATTGCTATAAATTTCTTAGCATCTTCTTTTCTTACTACTACAGCCATTCTTTCTTGTGATTCTGATATTGCAAGCTCTGTACCATCAAGACCAGCATATTTTTTAGGTACTAAGTCAAGATTAATATCTAATGAATCACAAAGTTCACCTATTGCAACCGAAACTCCACCAGCTCCAAAATCATTACATCTTTTAATAAGCTTTGTTATATTTTTATTTCTAAATAATCTTTGTATTTTTCTTTCAGTAGGAGGATTACCTTTTTGAACCTCAGCCCCACACTCTTCTATAGAATCTACATTGTGTTCTTTTGAAGAACCAGTAGCACCACCGCAGCCATCTCTTCCAGTTTTTCCACCAAGTAATATTATTAAATCTCCTTCTTTTGGAGTTTCCCTAACAACATTTTCTTTTGGAGCAGCACCTAAGACAGCACCAACTTCCATTCTCTTAGCCATATAGCCTTGATGATAAACTTCTCTTACCTCACCAGTTGCAAGTCCTATTTGATTTCCGTAAGAGCTATAACCATGAGCAGCTCCAAGAGTTATTGTTCTTTGTGGTAATTTACCTTCAATAGTATCATTTATTGATACTGTTGGGTTTGCACTCCCCGTTATTCTCATAGCTTGATATACATAAGTTCGTCCTGATAAAGGATCTCTTATTGCACCACCAAGACAAGTTGCAGCACCACCAAAAGGCTCAATTTCTGTTGGATGATTATGTGTTTCATTTTTGAACATCAATAAATAATCTTCCATACCATTTTCAGTTTCTATTTTCACATTTATTGAACAGGCATTTATTTCTTCAGATAAATCTAAATCAGCAAGTGTGCCTCTTTTCCTCATTTCTTTCATAGATATAACTGCAATATCCATAAGTGTTATATCTTTTTTTCTTTTTCCATAAACATATTCTCTACTTTCTGAATAACTCTTTATCGCAGTATTTATAACCTTTGAATAAGGACCTTCCTCAACCTCGATTTTAGTTATACTAGTTTCAAAAGTTGTATGTCTACAATGATCTGACCAATAAGTATCAATTACCTTAATTTCTGTAATACTTGGCTCTCTCTCTTCTGATTTAAAATAATTTTGAACTAATAATAAATCTTCTATACTCATTGCTAATGAGTTATTTTTATGAAATTCTGTTATTCCCTCTTTTGTATAACTTAAGAAATTATTTAATATCTCAATTTCTTTTGGTGTAGAATATGAATCATCAATAGATGTACTTAAAGAATCAACCTCTCTTGAATCTACTGTATTTATATAATATTTTTTTATAGCATTTATTTCTTTATCACTTAAATCTCCACTTAAAATTACTATCCTAGCATTTTTCACATCAACTTTTTTACCCTTATTTAAAATAGCAAAACATTCACTTGCAGCATCAGCTCTTTGGTCATATTGTCCTGGTAAATATTCAACTGCAAAACAAATATCATCTTTTTTTAAAGGGAATTTATCTACATATAAATTGTCTACCGGCGGTTCCTGTATTATTTCCTCTATACGTTCTATCAAATCACCACTAACCAAATATTTATTTAAAAGTCTTACATCTTTTAGGCTTTCAATTGCTAAATTTTCTTTAAAATCTTGCAAAAGACTTTTAGCTTCCACATCAAATCCGGCTTTCTTTTCTACAAAAAACATCCCTACCATAATTACCCCCAATTACGAACTTTAAATTAATTATAATGATTATTATTCGTGTTATGAGTATATATTACCATTATATTCCTTTACAGTCAAACGTTTTTTTAAAAAATAAAGCTCATAATTCGTTTTTTCGAATTATGAGCTTTATTTTTATTCTAAAATATATTTTTTTTCTACTAAACTATTAGAAATAATAGGTGACATCTCTAACTTAAATTTTGAATCTTTATTATAATTTTCAAAATCTATAATAGTAACATTCATATTAGGCTTTCCTAATACTTGAACTGCATTCTTTTCTTGATAAATTATAGGTCTTTCTTTAAATGATCTGATAAAGGCTCTTACAACATCATATACAATATTTTTATGTATTTCTCTTGTAACACCAAGACCTTGAACATTCCCAACTGGCAGGATACCTACAGTCATATCTTTATTAGCTTTATACTTTGCTCCATAGCCTACAGTTTCACCATTCTTTATTTCATAAACAGAAACTGCCTTAGCATAATAATCAAAAACTTTTTGCATACCTTTTCCAGCACCAATGTAACCATAAAGAATATTCCCTGCTCTAACAGCAGTAGTAAAACTAGCTGCCTCTCTAAGTTTATCATTTATAATTCCACTTGATGCAAGACAATGTATTAATGGTATTTCACCATTATATTTCTCTGTTGCATTCTTAAATACTGCTATCTGTCTTAAAGTGTATTCCTCATCAGCAGCCTTGTGTAAATGAGTATATAAACCTTCTATCTTAACATTAGTATAGTTTGTCTTTATATACTTTATAAACTCATCAAGTTCAACTGGCTTAATTCCCATTCTATTCATACCAGTATCTAAATAAATATGTACTCTATACTCTTCATCTTTTGAGATTGAATTTAAAATTTCTTTATTATCAATACTTAATATTAAATTTTTTCTATTATGAGAAAAACATGTTTCCTGACAAAGGGGTGATAATATAAGTACATCAGTTTCATATGATACCTTATTAGCCTCTTCAATATCTGCAACTGCTATTATATCAACTTTATCTTCAATAAAGTTTGCTATATCAGCTAGTCCTAAACCATAAGCATCACCTTTTATTACACCTATAAGTGATTTCTCTTTTGTTAATTTTTTAATTTTTTCTATATTGTTTTCTAATCGATTTAAATAAACTTCGCACCAAAAATTCATAGTCAAAACCTCTCCAAATACTTTTTTTCTTAATGTTTAATAATATTATAACATAATAAAAAAAAGTTATCATCAACTAGACTTTATATAACAAATAAGCACATGATTATTTAGTATAACCATGTGCTTATGAATTATTTGATTTCTTTTGAATCTGTTGATCCTTTTAATATATCAGCAATTGCCGCTATACTACCAAGTGAAGATAATGTTTCATTTGGTAAGATAAGTTTGTTAGCTGGACCACTAGCCATTTCTTTAAGTGCTTCAACTTGTTTTAAAGCTATTACAACTTCATTTGTTCCTGATTCTATAATCGCTGTATTTACAAGTTCAATAGCTTTAGATTCTGCAAAAGCAATAGCTTCAATAGCTTTTGCCTTACCTTCAGCTTCTAATAATTGAGATTCTTTCAAACCTTCAGCACGTCTAATATTAGCCTCTTTATCTGCTTCCGCTCTTAAAATCTTAGAAGTTTTTTCTCCTTCAGCCTTAGCTATTTCACTCATTTTCATACCTTCAGCTTGTAATATGTGAGCTCTTTTATCTCTTTCAGCTTTCATTTGTTTTTCCATAGCCTCTTGAATTTCTCTTGGTGGCATTATATTTTTTATCTCAACTGATAAAATTTTAATCCCATATGCATCTGTTACTTGATCTATTATCTCAAGTAACTCACAGTTTATTTTATCTCTTCCTGATAAAACTTCATCAAGAGACATATTACCAACTATATTTCTCATATTTGTAATAGTTGAGTATATTATAGCTGATTTATAATCTTCTATATTATAAACGGCATCCTTTGGACTTAAAACCTTATAGAAAATAACATTATCTATTTGAATATTTACGTTATCTTTTGTTATAACAGTTTGAGGTTGTATGTCCAAAATTTGTTGTTTAGTTGAAATTTTTCTTCTTACAAAATCAGCAAATGGAATAGTCATATGCCAACCTGGCTCTAACACCTTATAAAACTGCCCAAATCTTTCTAAAATATATACATATCCTGTATTAACTACTTTTATTGATGATAAAATTGCTATTAATACAATAATTATCACTACCGCAAGTACTATTAAACCTTCCATAATTATCACTCCTATATTTTATTTTTTTTAATTAATAATTTATTTCCAGATATCCCTGTAATCTCAGCAGTATCACCTTTTTTTATAGATTCATCTTCTGTATTTTTAAATGTCCAGTAAATACCTTCAAATTTCATTAGAATTTCTGTTGTAATATCTTTATCTAATATAACAGTTTGTCCTATATAATTTGCTTCCATAACTTTTGTTCCTAAATTTTCTTTTTTTATTTTCTTTTTTATAATTGGGTAAATTGCAAAAATAAACAATGCTCCAACTACTCCAAACGTTATAATTTGAATTGGTATAGAAATTTCAAAAACACTAAGAATAAGGGCTAAAATAGCACCAACTCCAAATCCGGCAAATATAAAATCTGATGTTGCAAAATCAAGTATAACAGCTATAATTATCACAAAAAGCCATATCCACTCCATATAAATCCTCCTTTATTTTAAGTTATTTAAATTCTATTCCTAAAATATTACATTGTCAATACTTTTACTATAAAAAGAGTTTTTTTTTATTATAATATAAGTTTTATAATAACCTTTATTATATACATATATTATATCTATATTATTTTCACGCATAAAATGCTACAAAAAAAGAAGTGTTTAGCAAACACTCCCCCCTACTCTTTTTCTGCTTTAACTTTATAATGTCCTCTTGGAATATTATAAAAGACATATTTCCCCTGTTCATCACACTTACATTCATTTACTTTTATATAAGTACCTTCACTTACTTCATATAAAAGGTTTATTTTTAAACTTTCACCCTTAAAGTCATCTAGAATATAACCAAAAATCTTATTAGACATGAATCTAAGGTTAAAAGATAAAAAAGAACATTTTTCATAAAATTTAACCTTGAACTTTCTTCCTTTATACTCATTAGCTGTTACCGTTATAATATATTCTCCATGTTCTAATTTAAGAGTAGTAATTCCACATAAGTTAGTATTTATAGTTGTTTTGAAATCTTTATTTACAATTCTTATCCTTGCATTATAAATGGGCACTCCAAATTCATTACTTATGCATAATACTAACGTCCCTTGTTTTAACATAAAATTCTCACCCTATATAGTACTATAAATAATACTATGATTTCACCGAATAAAAAAATGACGAGTTATCTATATATATCTACAATCATCCCTTGAATTTCATCTATTGTAGCTGCAACAGATATATTTTCCTTTTCATCTGCTAAAAGAATTTGTGTAAGTTCTTCTAATTTCTCATCAATAGTATCAACCGTTATAAAATATTGTGTTTGCCAAAAACTAGTATTATTCTTTATCTTATACATATCTTCTAAGACTTCAGTTAAATATTCTTTTATAAGCCTTTTATAAGCTCTAACATCGGCATAACATTTGGTTAAAACTAATTTATTCCCCTTGTTTTTTATATTATCAATCATTTTTTTTAGTTGCTCATCTGATTTACGATCTTTAGCATCATTAAAACTTTGAGAAAAATCTTTTTTTGTTTGAATTTTTTTTTCCTTATTAATTTGTGCTCTATTATTTCTAGCTATATTATTAATTTCCATATTTACCTCCAAAAAGCAACTTTATATCATCAATTATAATATGCTATTTACCTACAAACAATAGAAAAAGGATGTCTATTTTAAGACATCCTTTAACTTTATACTAATTTTGTTCCATTTTCATCAATTGTTATTAATTTATCTTTAAATAATCCACCTAAAGCCATTTTGAAATATTTTTTTGAACACTGGAATACATCTTTAATATCCTCTGGAGAACTCTTATCCCAAAGTTTCATTTCTCCATTATTCGCTTTTAAATAATCTAAAATTTGACCCTCTAACTTACCTTTTTCATCAAGTTTCTTAGCTCTTAATCTTAAAGTAACCATTCCATCCTCATAAACTCTGTTTATAATTCCAGTTATAGTATCTCCTGCTTTAAAAGCTGTAAAGAACTCTCTTGTTAAGACAGCCGCTCTATATTGATTATCAATAGCAACACATAAAGAACCATTTGTTTGGAATCCATAAACAACTCCTGTTACTTCCTCATGCATTAGAGGATCTTCCATATTCTCTAAATATCTATCAACATTTGTTGTAGCTGCAAGTCTGCCTGTTTTATCAACATACATATATAATAAATATGATTTTCCAACTTCTAAATCATATCCCTGCTCTTTATGTGGAACAAGAACATCTCTTTCAAGTCCAATATCAGCAAATGCTCCAAGACTCTCTTTAATTTCTTTAATTTCAAGGTATGCCACCTCTCCAACTATAGCCTTAGGTTTTTTCTCTGAAGCTATAATTCTATCAAAAGTATCTCTATACATAAATACTTCTAAATTATCACCAATTTCAATATCTTTAGTTATCAAATTATTGTTAGGTACTAGTATATCATCACTTGATGATCTAGTTCCTCCATCTAAAAATATCCCAATTTCTGCTTTTCTTACTACTTTTAATATGTTATAATCACCTATTTTTATCATTTCTTCCTCCTGCGGTAAACTACTTACTTCTCTTAGTTATAAGCCTATTATTATTTGAATAAGCTATTATATATATTTTTTTATCAATATTACTAAAATACAAGTCTACTATCTATCTTAATAATATAACCTTGTTTATTTAAAAAGTAAAGTTTAAAAGAATAATAAGCATTTGAAAGCAGGTGTAATTTTGAGCAAAAAAAAATCAAAAAAAAATCCTTATTTAGTTGATATAAATAAAATTAATTTTTTTTATGGGGTTCCACATTGTCATACTAATATTTCTACTGGGAAAGGAAGTCCATCAGAATGTATAGAAATGGCTTATAGAAACGATTTAGATTTTTTAATATTAACAGATCATAATAGTGCATTTGAAAAAGATACAAAAATGTCACATTGGAGTACAACAAATAAATTAATTTCTAAATATAATAAAAGAGCGAGTATTTTTTTAGTACTACATGGTTTTGAAACCCACAGCTCTGAATGGGGGCATTTTAATATAATTAACCCTAAAAATTATTTTTCTGGAACTGTAACTAATATAAATGCGCTTGTGCTTTGGAGTTTAAAAGATAAAAACACTTTAATTTCAATAAATCATCCTCATAATTCAGTATTAGAGATTCCTTTTTCACCATTAATAAATACTGCTATTACAAATATTGAAGTCGCTAATGGTATATTTGGGAAAAAATATACTAAACATGATAAGATTTATTATAATATGCTTGATAAAGGCTGGAAACTCAGTTCCATTAATGGACAAGATAATCATAAATTAAATATAGGTAAAGAAGAAAATCTAACTGCGATAATTTCACCTCTCTTAACAGAAGAATCTTTAATATATGCACTTAAAAATCACCATACTTTTTCTACAGAATCCAAAAGTCTTAAAATGTACTTTACTATTAATTCTGCTTTTATGGGTTCAACAATTCTAGCTAAAGACTCTAAACTATTAAAATTCTTTGTAAATATTGAAGATTCTATAAGGAAAATTTCTAAAGTTCAAATAATAACCTCAACGGGTAGAGTAGTGAAGGAAATTTCTAATTTAGAAATTCATACAGTAAAATTTATGTATCAACAGATACCTTCATTTGCTGAAAAATGGTATGTTGTAAAAATACTTCTAAATGATAAAAGAGAAGCTATAAGCTCTCCTATTTTTTTGGAATTTTAATAAAGAAAGGTCTTGATTACAAATTTAATCAAAGCCTTTCTTTATTTTTAGTTGTTTTTTAACAGTCCTTTCAGTTTTTCAATCTCATTTTCTTTTTTTAGTAATTCACAGTTTAGAGTATTTATAAGTGAAGCCATTTCATCAGAACTACCAATTATTCTATTAAACAATAATAAATTTGATTTTAAAATTTCTGGAATTTCATCATGAGAATATCTAAGTCTATGGTCAATTTCACCATAACCTTCTTCAAATATAGTTCTAACTTGTATTTCTGCTATAACTCTTTGACTTGTTGGAAAAAACTCAACTAGATAATGAACTGATCTATAACCAGATGGTCTTGATCTAACCTCTATTCCAAGTTCTTTAAAAGTTGTAGTATTATCCCCCTCACGCACATTTGCTGTAATTTCTATAACATTCCAAGTTTCATTTATAAATTTATGAATTTCTTCCCATTCACATTTTAAAATATGAATTACTCTAATTCCAATTAAATCATTAATCTCATTTTTATAGTTATCAACTGTAAATGCAAAATCCTTTCCATATTTTTCTTTACGTTCACTAGTTTTTCTTATTATCTTATCTATAAGTCTATCACTTTTTTTAATCCTAGATTTAACGCTATGAACCTTAGAATTTGACCTTAAAATACTTGCGATAAACTCTGCCTGATTTTCATAAGATTCTCTATATTTTATGTAATCTTCATATATATCTTCTAAATTTTCAATTTTTATATTATTTAAGTCAACCATTTTACTAGTTAATTGAGATTTCTCTAATAAATTCTTAATTTCTAGATTCATAATAATATCTCCCTTTATACATTATAAATTCAAAAAAGTAGTATCAATATTAAATTAGATACTACTCTTTTTTTATTTATTGTTTTTATTTTTAACTCTATTAGGTTTAGCTTTTGCTTTTATGTTAATTTTCTTCTCGCCTTTTTTCATACTAGGCTGTCCATCCTTATTAACATCAAAGAACCAAAAGAATATTATTGCTGCAAGCCCTGATAATAATATTTTAGTAACATCAATACTTGATCCGTTTCCTGGGATAAAAATAGAAATCGCAAAGATTACTATAGATACTCCAAGTAATACCCATTTGTTTACTCTTACTTTTGGAAATACATACCTACTTAATAACGCATATACTGCGAATATAACGATAGCAAATCCTACTACTAATAATATTTCAAACAAAATCGTCCCCTCCTTTATACATAAAAATCTTCTTATGTATAATTTTAAATTAAATTACTTGTATTTTCAACAAAAAAAAATAAAAACTGCACTTTTTTTCCAAAATTTAGGCTTAAATTTGAACATTTTATTGATTTTATTGATTTTATTTTAATATTCTGTAAGTTTTCCTTTAAAAATTCCAAGAAATTTGATAGAATAATAATATCAAAAAATATTATATAATACGAGGTGGTTTTATGTCTTTATCAAATTCAATGCATTTAGACGAATTAGACTTACAAATTTTAGATATACTGATCAAAGATTGTAGAACTCCATATCTTGAGATAGCAAGAATATGTCACGTTTCCGGTGGTACTATTCATGTTAGAATGAAGAAAATGGAAGATTTAGGAATAATAAAAGGAACTAGAATACTTTTAAATCTTTCAAAACTTGGTTACGATGTAACTTGTTTTGTTGGAATATATGTCGATTGTACTTCATCATACAATGAAATTTTTGATAATCTGTCAGCAATCAAAGAGATTGTAGAGCTTCACTTAATAACAGGAGCGTACACTATCTTTGCTAAGTTAGTATGTAAAAGCATATCTGACTTACAAGACATATTATTAAACAAGGTAAACGTAATCGATGGGATAAATAGAACTGATACATTTATATCATTATCTCAACCTATCGATAGAAATATAAGACTTTAAAGTATATTCTAGATTATAAAAAGTTATTCTGAGTTTCCTCAGAATAACTTTTTTTATTTTATAGATTTTTTATAATTTCAAATAATTCTAAAGCTGCTTTTTTAGGACCTTCTTTTTCCATTCCGCTTATCGCTAAGCATGTATTAATTTCTCCAACTTTAACATCTTTTTCAAACATTTTATTAAAGTATCTTTCTAAAAGAATATC
The DNA here is from genome assembly GCF_947039605.1 of uncultured Clostridium sp. Classification (GTDB taxonomy): domain Bacteria; phylum Bacillota; class Clostridia; order Clostridiales; family Clostridiaceae; genus Sarcina. Next base: position 15,852 of record NZ_CAMQZG010000025.1, on the reverse strand, counting down.
ACACTCTTCACTTTTTTGTGCAGGTCCAAATGGATTTGCAAAATATGATTCAACAAGTCCAAGTTCTGTAGTTGTTCCTTTAGCTACTCTAGCACCTCTTCTAAATGTATCTATAGCATCTTTTGGTGTTTTAAAGTAACTTATAGAATCTCTTCCATCACTTACATCAGTATAGTTATTAGCATATAAGAATAAATCAACTTTATAACCTTCCATTATTTCTTCATATGTTGCAACCGGAATTACAAGTCTAGCATTTATTTTATCTGGATTCATAAATATACTTCTATCAATTTCTTTAAATGCATATCCTGGATCTAAATCATCTAATCTAACAAATGCACCTATTTCAGTACCATATCCATAAACATTATCATTTTCAATGCTAATACGTCCCATATCATCAAAAACAATAGTCATTTCACTTATATAATCTTCACTTAATGTTCTAAATGCTTCTAAGCTCTCTGATTTACCAGCTCCACTATCTCCCATTATGACAACATTCGCTTCTTTTCCTGATTTAAGAAGTATTTTTACCATAGCACCATGTACTGGTAAACTTTCTCTTTGAATCATAACTAAATTGTGTAATGTTAATATCATTTTTTTCATATAACCAAAATAATCAACATTTTCACTATAATTTACGTAACCTACCATTAAATCATTCTTCTTATCATTGTAGAATACAGTTTTAACTTCATCACCATCTTTATCACCATATGCATATATAAGATCTGGTTTTTTACCTCTATACTCTGAAGGTTTTGCCATTTCAAATAAGTTACATAATGTTATACCATGTGACATAAAATCTCTATGGAAGTAAATATGTGCTATTAAACTTCCTACTTTGATAGGGTAACAGAACCAATGGTCCTTATTTATATTCATACCTTTAATTGGATTCTCAAAAGTTTCATTAAACATCCCATCTCTTGTATTTCTCTTAGGATATGTTATAAATGGAGTTTCTAATGAAATTGAATCTATAAATCCTATATTTTCTAAAACTTCATATCCTGATGGAATTGGCCATAAAACTTCATTTAACATTAAACATGCATTTCCACCAGCTGGAACCTGTCTATATACTCTTGGACTTTCATTTAATAAGTTTTTAGTAATTCTTCTATAGAATCTTAATATTAACTGTGAGAATGATGTATTAGCTTCTGCAAAACTTACTGCTGCAATTCCAGCTTTTACTTTATTATTATGAATAACAGTATATCTCTCCATTTTTCTCCAGAAAGAATATATATCTTCGATTACTGCTAATAACTTACTCTCAGTTTCTAATAATAACTCATATTTTGTATTTACAGCTATAACCTCTTCCGCTTTCATCATTGATAAAAGTTTAAATGCCCCTATAAGTTCGCATCTTAAAAGTTTAACGTCATCTGTTCCTAATGAATTTTTTAAAAACTTAAAATTATGAGTCTTTTTATCTTTAGCCTTATTCAAATAAGCCTCAACGATTCTTTTAAAACCTTCACTGTTCATTATTGACTCAAAACTATCACAGTATTTAGCTGTGAAATTTATAGTTACCTTATCATTACTTAAAGAAAATTCTTTTCTCATAAGTATACCCCCTTATTCCCCAAACATTTTTACTATAAAGTTATTTTTATTCCTATGTCATTTTTATCTATTATAACATCAATTTGCAATTTTTCAAAACTTTTTTTTCATTTTTTTCATTTTTTTTATTTCAAATAACCTTTTAAGAAAATTATACCGCTATTTTTGAATGTTTAACTATATTTTATTGCATAGGTTATATTTTTAACATAAAAACATTTTTCACTATATTCTTACTATTATATGTATTAATTAATAAAAAAACACATATATCTTTTTACAAAAATATACGTGTTACTGCTTTTTTTATCATTTTTCTAAATCTTTCTCAATAAGATTATGTATTAAATTAGCTAAATCACGTTGTTCCTCTTTAGATAATGTATCTGTATAAATAGGTCTTCCATACTTAATCTTTATAGTTGTAGCTTCAAATTTTTTATTAAGTTCATAAGCTTTATAACTTCCATCAACCATAACTGGAACTACTGGAACTTTTGCTCTAATTGCAAGTTTAAGACTCCCCGCTTTAAAATCTTTAATTTTACCATCCTTAGCTCTAGTTCCTTCAGGATAAATCCCTAATGAATATCCTGCATTAAGATTTTCAACGCCTTCTTTAATAACTCTAACAGCATCACGAGGATCTTCTCTATCTATAGCAACACTATGACAAAGTTTAATCCATCTACCCATAATAGGTGTTTTTAATAATTCTTTTTTTGCAATAAACCCAACAGTTCTATTTGCACCCATCATAAGTGCTGGTATATCTAAAATACCTTGATGATTACCAACAAACAAGCAATGTTCTTTTGGTATATTTTCTATTCCTTCATATTCTACTTTAACTCCAATTATATCAAAAGTGAATTTACACCACTTTTGAACTGATCTATGTTTAAATCTTTCCGCTGCTTCTTTGCCTCTTAGTTTACTTATAATTGGAACAATCCAACTTTTAATAAAAAACAATCCCATATACAGCATATAGCCCCCTATTGCAAAGGCATATTTTATTTTTTTTAAAATCTTATCCATCCTCGTCTCCCTCTTTTATCTCTAATATATACATTATACTTCATTAATTTTAAAAAATTCAATATTTCACACTTTACTTACGTAATTTTTACACTTACAATATTTGTAAAACTATCTAGGAGGTATTAATGTGTATTTTAAATTAATAAAAATTATTATAAGTATCACTTTATCATTTCTTTTCGCTAGCTGTAATTCAAATTCAAACCAATTAATTATACACTTTATAGATGTAGGGCAAGGAGATGCAACCTTATTAGAATTTAATGAGAAAACATTACTAATAGACTCTGGCCCTAATATAGCTGAAGAAAAAATTTCAAAATATCTAAAAAAAAATAATATTACAACTATTAATTATCTAATAGCAACACACCCTCATGAGGATCATATTGGAAATATCGATTATATTCTAGAAAATTTTAAAGTTAAAAATTTTCTAGCACCTAAAGTTTTATATGAGTCACAAGATTTTACTAATATGATAAAAAAACTTCAAGCTGAAAATTTAAAAATAAATGTTATCTCAGGAAGTACAAAAAATATAATTAATTTAGATGCTTCTATTAATATTGATTTTTTTTCGCCAAATAAAAAATATGAAAATACAAATAACTACTCACCTATAATAAAACTAACACATGGAAATAATTCCTTTCTCTTTACAGGTGATGCTGAAAAAGAAGTTGAGCTTTCAATTTTACATAAAAATTTAGATAGTGATGTTTTAAAAGTTGGACATCACGGAAGTGCTTCATCATCAACTAAAGAATTTCTTGATATTGTAACACCCAAAATTTCAATAATCTCTTGTGGTATAAATAATCAATTTAATCATCCTCATAGTCAAACATTAGAAAATCTTAATTTTCAAGATAGTCTTATATATAGAACCGATGAAGATGGTACTATCATTTTGGCTAGCAACGGTAAAAATATAAAAAAAAAATAAGCACTTCGTCAAATTTAACTTAGTGCTCATTTTCTTCTAATAAATTAATTTCTTCTAATTCAGCTTTTTCAGCTTCCAATCTTTTAAGCTCTTCACTTTCAATTTCCATTATATTATCCCAATTAACAAGAATATGGAATAAATTCACAACATCCTGTTCATTGTAAATAAGAATTTTTTCTATTTTTTCTTTTGGCATTCTTTTAAAGTATTCTTTATCCTTTAAAACTTTATGGAAAGTTTTTGCAAGATTAGAACCTGAAATAAGCTCCCCTTCTCTAATAATCCCAAATTTTTTCTCTAATACTTTTAAACCAATACCTTTTTTGAAAGTACTTTCATAAACTTTTTGTATGTCTACAGATGTAAAATAATCATTAAAGTTAAAGTTTATTCCATATTTTTCAAAAAGGAAATTGATAACTGTAAAATCGTTATTTCCTGAAAAAGTTACGATATATTTCTTTTTTTTATTTGCACATACATCTATAAAATATTTTTTTGCTAAATATAAAACATCTTTAGCTTCGCTTTTATTTTCAATCATATATTGTGTTACTTTTATTTTATTTGTAGCTTCATCATAGTAACAAGCTCCAAATACACCTATACATTTAGGCTTTTTATAAACATAATGCTCTAAGTCAAAATAAACAGCCTGTTTATATATCTCTTCATGCTTACCAAACTTAATAGCTAAATCACTATTAAATTCACCTGCTTCGACATCTCTTTCTCTTATAATCACCTTATCACTCTTTTCTAATCTAATAATTTAGAATCTACTAAAAACATTATAACACTATATTCTTTAATAGTCCTTATTAATTTGAATTTTAATATCTATTACATAACTTATATTTGCTATTTAGTTGTCTTTTTTTAATAATTCTTTTAATTAAGTATCTAATTTTTAAAGTATTTGACATAGTTTCTTCATAATGATATTATTATTGTAATGATAACAGTTTTCAATAACGAGCGGAGGTTTCAAAATGAATGTACTCAATCTTAAAGTTGGACAAACCGGTATAATTAGCCATGTTGAAGGAAATGATAAATTAACAAAAAGGCTTTTAGTTCTTGGATGTACAAACGGGACAAGCATCAAGCTAAAAAGAAAAGCACCCTTAGGAGATCCTATTATTTTAAATATACGAGGATTTGATATAGCTATTAGAAAAAATGATGCAAAAAGTATTTATTTAAAAGAAATTATATAGACATAAGGAGATTGCAAAATGAAGACTATAGCCTTAATAGGGAACCCAAATGTGGGTAAGACTACTCTCTTCAATATGTTAACGGGTTCTAACCAACATGTTGGTAACTGGGCAGGCGTTACTGTTGATAAAAAAGAAGGTTTTTTTGAAGATATTAGAATAATCGATTTACCTGGAATTTATGCAATGGATGCTTTTTCAAATGAAGAAAAAGTTTCTAAAAAATTTATTGAAGAAGGTAATGTTGATGCAATAGTTAATATAGTAGATGCCTCTAACCTTGATAGAAATCTATATCTTACTATGCAACTAAAAAAATTCAATAAACCTATTATATTAGTTGTTAATATGATAGATGTCGCAGAAAAAAAGGGGATTTCAATAGATTTTGAATCTCTTGAAAAAAACTTTAATATAAAAGTGATTCCACTTTCAGCTACAAAATCTATCGGAGTTGAAGATCTAAAAAGCTCAATAAAAAATGATATATTTACTGATTACCTAGATAATAAATCTTATGAGTTTAAAGATGAAGAAGATTTATATAAATTTATTGAAACAAAATTAGTTAGTACTTATAATCGTGATTTAGAAAAAAGTTCTACAAAATTAACAGAACGATTGGATTCTATATTCTTAAATCCATTCTTAGCATATCCATTATTTATTTTAATTTTATATGTTGTATTCCAATTCACATTTAAATGGGTTGGACAACCTTTATCTGATATGATGGCCAACTTTGTAGATAATGTAATCATGCCACATACAACTACTCTACTAGCTGGAAATGCTGACTGGTTTAAATCATTAATCGTTGATGGTATTATCTCAGGAGTTGGAGGAATTGTAGCATTCTTACCACTTATAGTTTCACTATATTTCTGCATATTCTTGTTAGAAGATAGTGGTTATATGGCAAGAGTTGCTTTCTTAATGGATAGTCTTATGAAAAAAATGGGCTTATCAGGAAAAGCTTTTATAACTATGACTATTGGATTTGGATGCTCTGTACCATCTATAACTTCTGCAAGAACACTTGAAAGTGAAAAAGACAGAAAACTAGCTGCTTTACTAGCACCATTAATGTCGTGTAATGCAAGATTACCTGTTTATGTACTTTTCGCATCTGTATTCTTCCCAGATTATAGGGGGGCGGTAGTAGTATCTATGTATTTAATAGGAATAGTAGTTGCTTTCTTATGTGGTTTAGCTCTTAAAAATACAGTATTTAAAAAAGATGATGAACCATTTATAGTTGAATTACCAGAGTATAAAATACCAAGTGCAAGAAACGTATCAAAACAAATTATAAGCAAAAGTAAAGCCTTTCTTATAAAAGCTGGAACTATCATATTTGCAATGAGTGTACTTATCTGGTTCCTACAAAGCTTTAATATACATGGTTTAACTGATAATGTTTCTGATAGTTTCCTTCAAAGTATAGGATCATTTATTGCTCCATTCTTTGCTCCATTAGGTTTTGGAAACTGGCAGGCATCAGTATCATTACTTGCAGGAATAATGGCTAAAGAAACTGTTATTTCAAGCATGGAAGTAATCTATAGTGGAGATTTACATGTGTTATTATCTTCACACTTTACAGCATTATCTGCTTACTCATTTATGGTATTTGTACTTTTATACACACCATGTGTAAGTGTTATAGGAGTTATGAAGAAAGAATTTGGTACTAAATTCACTCTATTCTCATTCTTCTTCCAACTTACTCTTGCATGGGTTTGTGCATTCTTAATATATAATGTTGGTTTATTAATATTTTAAATAAAGGAGATGTATATATGCAAATAATAATAACTGCTTTAATAATAATCGCTGTTGTGTATATTTTATTTAAAAGCATAAAAAAATCTGCAAAAGGGTCATGTAGTTGTAGTGGAAGTTGTTCTGCTAAATGTCCAAAAGAAGGAAGTTGTAATCACAATGCACCTTTAACTATGAAAAAAGATAATAAAGATAAATAATAAAAACTCTCAGGAAAAATTCCTGAGAGTTTTTTATTTATCTAATTACATTTCTTCAACAACATCTACTGCTATTAAACCAAGTGCATTTTTAATTACTTGTGCAGATGCTTTTATAAGAGCAACTCTAGCACTTTTAAGTCCTTCATCCTCAACATTTATAACTGTATGAGCATTATAGAATTTATTAAAAGCTTTAGCAACATCTAGTGCGTATCTTGTTATAACAGAAGGCTCAAGTTTATCTATTGCTAATAAGATAACTTTATGGAAGTCCTCTAATGTTTTACTTAATTCAAATTCTTCTTTAGTTGTTAACTTACTAAAGTCTGGAGTAGCTAAGTTATCACCAGCTCTTTTTATTATACTATTAGCTCTTGCATAAGCATATTGTACATAAGGTGCTGTTTCACCATCAAAACTAAGCATTTCTTCCCAGTTGAATGTAATATCTTTTTCTCTTGTATTTTTAAGGTATGTGAATATTATTGCACCAATACCTATCTTTTTAGCAGTCTCTTCTTTATTTGCAAGTGTTGGATTTTTTTCTTCTATAAGTTTTTGTGCATTCTCAATAGCACCATTTAATAGGTCTTCTAAAAGAATAACATCCCCTTTTCTTGTTGAAAGCTTTTTATCAGCAAACTTAACAACACCAAATGGTATGTGTATACAATCTTTAGCCCACTCTTGACCAGCAAGTTCTAATGTTTTAAATACTTGCTTAAAGTGAAGTATTTGGTCTTTTCCAACTACATATATACATTTATCAAAATCATAGTGCTCTTTTCTATATCTAGCAGCAGCTAAATCTCTTGTTGCATATATAGATGCTCCATCTGACTTAACTACAAGACATGGAGGCATATTATATTCATCAAGCATTACAACTTTTGCACCATTACTCTCTTCAAGGATTTTTTTATCTTCTAAGAATGCAACAACATCATTCATTTTATCATTATAAAAACTTTCCCCAGCCCATGAATCAAAATCTACACCTAAAATATCATAAATTTTATTAAACTCTTTTAATGATAAGTTTTTAAATCTATTCCATAAAGCTGTTTCTTCCTCGCAACCATCTTCAAGTCTTTTAAAGTGCATTCTACCTTCATCATCAAGCTCTGGATTTTCTTTAGCTTCATAATAGAATTTAACATATATTCTTAATAATTCTTTGATTGGATCTTCCTCTAAAGCTTTTTCATCTCCCCAGTTTTTATAAGCATATATAAGCTTACCAAATTGAGTTCCCCAATCACCTAAGTGATTGATTCTAGTTGGATTATATCCATCAAACTTAAATGTTTTATATAATGAATTTCCTATAGCTGTTGTAAATAAATGTCCAACATGGAATGGCTTTGCAATATTTGGTGATGAGAATTCAACTAAAATAGTTTTATTTTCACCCTCTGTACCTGAACCATAATTATCACCATCTGATAAAACTTTTTCTATAACAACTTTATTAAATGCTGATTTATCTAAGAAGAAGTTTAAGTAAGGTCCAAGTGCCTCAACTTTTTCAAAGCCTTCCGTATTGATGCTCTGTGCTAAATCAGCAGCTATCATATTAGGAGCTTTTCTCATAACTTTTGACAACTGGAAACAAGGAAATGCAAAATCCCCCATATCACTTTTAGCAGGAACCTCAACTAAACTTTCTATTTTTTCAATGTCTAAATCTACAAGTTCTTTTAATCTACTTGCTATAATATTTTTATTATTCATACTAAATCCTCCTATTTTTTGGTAATAAAAAAACGCCTTCTTATTTTCTTAAAATAAGAGACGAATATAATCCGCGGTACCACTCTACTTGATGTAACATCCACTTTGTAAATTAACGCTTTTTAAACGACATACCATAAATATATATGGTATATATCTCATAGGCTCTCTTCACTCAAACTATTCCTTAGGACTCACACTCTACTCCTACTCGCTTTAAGATCTCATTTAAGTTACTTCCCTCTTCAAAGATTTTTAATATTCATTTTACTCGTAATTATAACAAATAAAAATCAGTTATGTCAATATATTATCTTATTAAAAAATTAATATTTGAAAACTTGAAAAATAAGTAATTTTTAATTAAGATATAACTATCTTGTTTAATTTTGAAAGGATTATTATTATGAATAAAGTAGGTATTATAGATATTGGAGCTGAGTCAATAGACATGCTACTCGCTTCAACTAGTGAAAAAGGATATTTTAAAATAATAGATGAATTAAAGGAATATATAACTTTTGGTTCAGATGCAATATCTTGTTGTGAGATATCAAGCGAAAAAATGGATAAAACTATCTCAATACTAAATATTTTTAAAAATATGTGTTTAAATGCAGGTGCTACAGATATAATATTTGTTGCCTCTGAGGAAGTAAGAAAATCTGATAGTCAAATGAATTTTAGAAAAAAACTTTCAGAGGTTCTTGATACAGAATTTAGAATATTATCAAATGAAGAAGATTTATATTACACTTATCTTGGTGCAAGTAACTCTATGTTTATAGAAAAATCACTTCTTTTAGATATAAATGCCCATTCTATAAATATGGCTTTTATAGAAGATAATATAATAAAAGAAAAAGCATTTTTACCATTTGGATTTGTAGATATTTCAAATAAATTTGATTTAAACCACAATATTGATTTTGCGACATTAGCTAATTTAAAAACTTATATAAATGACGAATTAACTAAACATGAATGGTTAACAGAAATAAAATTTGATTCAATTATTGGAATGGGAGATTCTATAATCTCACTTGGAAAAATAGATAGAGCTAAAAAACATTACCCAATTCATGTATCTCATGGTTATAACTTTGAATTACATGATGTAAAAGAAATTTATAATTTGCTTAAAAGTAAAGATTTAGAACATAGAAAACAAATTTCAGGATTACCAGCAAAAGCTGTACCTACCATTTTAGCATCAGCTTCAATTTTAAAGTTAATTGCAACATATACTGATACTCATGATATCGAAATTTGTGGAAATGGACTAAGAGAAGGTCTTGTATTTGATCATCTAGAAACTAACTTAGAATCAAAGAAAGATATTTTAGACTCTAGTCTTACAGGTGTTATGGACTCTTTAAATATTGATGTTAAACATGCACAGCAAGTTTACTCACTATCACAAAAATTATTTGATACGTTAATGCCAATTCATAAACTTGACTCAAATAAATTTAAACGTATTTTAAAGACAGCCTCATTACTTCATGACTCAGGGATAAGTATAAGATATTATAATCATCACTTACATTCATTTTATATTATTTTAAACTCACCTATAAATGGATTAAGTCACAAAGAATTATTAATGAGTGCTTTTGCTTCAGCACTACATAGAAATAACCATTTTACTGTACCAGTTGCAAAGTATTCTTCTTTAATAAATAAATTAGATGCAAAATATATAGAGTACATTGGAATTATCATAAGAATTGCAGAAGGTCTAGACAGAAGTTTAGCATCAACTGTAGAATTTGTAGATTTAAATTTAACAGAAACATCAGTAGAACTTATTATTAAATCCGATAAAAATATAGATTTAGAAATTCAAGAAGCACTAAGAGCTAAACATGCTTTTAAAGAACTTTATAGAAGAGATTTCTTTATAACTAAATTATAGAAAACAAAAAAAGAGTGGATTTTCCACTCTTTTTTATTAGAAAAATATACTAAGTATTAATAGTACTATTTTATCCATACCAGATGTTACTAAATGAACTGGTACTACTAAAATATATTGTGCTAAAAATACTATTGCAAGTAAAATATATAGTTGATACTGCGCTGTAAAAGCACTTATTTTATAAGCAGTACTTGGTGCAAATTCTACAAGTAATGTATGCATCTCTAAACCTGGCATAGGTATAATATTAAATGCAAAAAGACTTATATTAACACTAGCAGTTACTTGTAAGACTAAAAGAAGTATACTTCCAACTTCATTTCCTGCAAAACCTGATAAAATAATAATACCTGCAAGTAATGTAGCTATAAAAGCTACTATTAAATAAGATGAAAAGGCTGCTAAACTAACCTTTATACTATCTTCTTTAGGCTTCTTAAATGCATATCTATTTATCTGAGATGGTTTTGACCAACCAAACCCTGTTAATACGATAAGTACAAAACCAATTATATCTATATGTGCGAATGGATCTAATGTCATTCTGCCCTGTAACTTCTGTGATTTATCCCCTAAATTATATGCTACTCTAGCTCTTATATACTCCTTAGCTGTAAATGCTATAAGTATCGCTGGTATCATTAAAAACATTTTCAATAGATAACTACCCAATAAATTACACCTCCTAATTATTATTATAATTATATCATATATTTACTGTAAAAACACCCAACAACAAGTTAATAACTTATTGCTAGGTGTTTAACATTTTATATTTACAAAGCTAAATCTCTTCTTTTTTACTACAACTAAATTTGCTTTATATATTTCTTTTCTAGTTTAGAATATACTATAGCAATTATAATACAGGTAACCCCTACACCACAACAAACAAAAGTTTTTTGAATTGTGTCCATACCATTTATAAAGATTAATATAGAACCACAAGTTGCCATAGCAGAGCCAAGCCCTAGTTTCCTAAACCAGGCCACATCAACATAAAAACCTATTAAAATAATAACAAAACCAGAAACTATAGCATATATAAATGTTCCAATAACGTTATTTAATAGATATACATAAACAAATACTCTAATTATTATTGCTAGTATACCAATAAGTGTATATATAGTGAATTTAATCTGCTTATATTCTTTATAAACATTTAAATCTTTTATACTACTTATATATCTTGATATACAAATAATTACTGTAGCTAAAACAAATATAATTGGATTTTTATAGCCAATACATTTTAGCATAGATATAATTAGCAATATTATTATAAAAGGATCTATATTTTTTTGAATAATTATTTTTTTATAATTTAAAATACATATTAAAATTATTGGTATGATATACCCTGATGCATTAAATGCTAATACACAAGAAGCTACTAATAAAATTATAGATATAGATTCTGAATCCTCTTCACTACAAACTATTAAACACCCTAAATAATATAGAGTTAAACCACACAATATTATAGTATCTTTAAAAATAAATCCAAATATAATAAGTCCAATTAATGAGAATACACTATAAGCATAGGAACCAGTCTTAAAATGCTTTCTAATATTCTTTAAAACAGGTTGAGCTACTAATATATTAATAGCTATAACTATTAATATAAACCATTTATCAGATGTCCTAAGAACCATCTGAATGATGAGTGTAAAGAATACATAATAACTAATATTAAAGAATTCAATCTTACTCCATTTTAAAAGACTTATAGTTATATATAATGCAAATAATAATATATAAATCATATATGAATTTTCATAACTTGCAGTCATAACAAAGAATGCTACAACACCTAAATTCAAAACATCTAATAATGATTTTTCTCTTTTATAAAATACTCCTAAAATCGCAAGTATTAATATAACTATTAATATTGGGCTCTTAATTACAAAACTAACAACTCCAAATGTTATTAATGATACTATAAATACATTTTGTCTAGGGAAGTCACTATAGAATTTATACATATATATCACCGCTAAGAATACTGTAATCATAAATAATATTAAGATATAATTACTTTCAATTGAATAATAAGATACATATGATAATTTTATAATTGAAATCATTGTAATATATAAACTCATATTATTTTGAATTTTCCTTTTAAATAAAAGAGCTACAAATATCATTAGTACTATTGAAACAAATATTATACTTCTAAATAAAATCATTGAGAATAAGAAGAATACTAACATATTTATTTTTCTTACCTTCTGTTCTTTAAATAAAACAAAATTATATAGCATTGCAGCTATAGAATATACAATTATAATCATATCAACAGTAAACTCATTACTTACATCAAAAGCATCAAAATAAATTCTAAATGACAATATCTCAAGTATAATTGCTACTATATAATTAATCTCTTTTTTATAATTACATCTAGATAGTGTATATAAAGTAGGTATTAACCCAGATATTAAATATATAATTGATAATGAATTACTTACAAGTAATATAGTATTAAAACTTATAAGTAATATAAATTCAAATTTGTGTTCATAAACATTTTTAACTAATGACGAATAGTAAATATTAGCAAAATATACTACATTCAATAATATTATAAATAATGAGCTATTCTTCACACAAGTACATAATAATATTGTGCTTATTACAAGTGCGATAGTTTTATAAGTAATTTGTTTTTTCTCATCTGCAATATCATTTAATAAAGGAAGATAGCATAATACTACTACCGTAATTAAGATTGACAATACTTCTGAATGATTAACTATATCACTAAGAACTATAATATTTGCAGCAAATGAAAATAAATACAGTTCAGGTGATTTAACTTCACTTTTATAATATATATATAAAGTTAAACCAATCGCAATTACAGAATTTAATATATTTACTACCAAAATAGAAGTATATATATTTACTAAAATACTAAATGCAATAATTGCTATTATATTAAGCAATTCAAAATACTTAGTATTTTTAAGTGGCACAAGTATATTTAGAACTGTAAAGAAGTACCCAAGTAAAAGAATATAAAGTGAGCTTCCAATAGTCGGCTCTGAAATAGGGATTAATGCAATATAAATACCAATCATACCAACTATCCTAATAACATCAAAAGTACTGTTACGACTTAAATATAAGGCATATAAAGATATAAGAATTAATAAACAGTGAGTGACAATATAACTAATATTATCAAGCACCAAAAAATTCACAAGTGTAGTTAAATATAATAGCCCAAGTCCGAGCCCTACAATCGATTCTTTTACAATAACAATATCTTTGACCTTCTTTAAGAATAATTGCCCTGTAAGTAATACTAGTACTGATACTACATACATTATCATTCCTTTTTCAACGTTTCCAAGCATATTTAAATAAACATATTTCCCAAATACTGAAACTCCAAATAAACAAAGTAAAGTTCCAATAGCAATCATAAAATACAAACCAAGGTTTGCTTCTATCTTCTTTACTACCGCACTTTTCTCACGCTTCTTCACACCCTTCTTTTTAACAGGTTCTATTTTCTTAGTTGTATCTACTCTATTCATTTTTTTGATATTATCAGCTATAACACTTTCTAATATTTTATTTTCATTAGTATTTTTAGAATTTTCTTCATTACTAGTTATCTTTTCATTATTAACAATTTGAGGTTTTATTTCATTTTTTAAAGTTTCTATAAATGACTCATTATTTTTTATTTTGCTTTTATCTTCATGCCTGCTTACTTGAGGAGAATTTATCACATCTGTAGTTTCTAATGTTTTAGAAACTTTTAAAACTTCTGACCTTTCAATTTTAGTAATTCTTGAGGTCGACTGTTCTACTTTATTTACAAACTCCTCACTTTTTTGCAAAAGTAAATTTCTTTGAGTTCGCAGTGAAATCAGATCTGCTCTACACCTAAATAGATTTTTTCTTTGCTCACCACTTAATGATTTTGAATCATCATTTAATAAATGATATATTCTACTAATATTAGTTTCTATCCTATCTACCGGAACAAAAGTATTTTTCACTTCCTTTTGTTCTTCCCATTGCTCTCTCTTTTGTTTTTCTTCTTGTTCGAGTTCTTGTTTTTGATTTGCTAATTTTAATATATCCAAATTTAATTTTGCCGACTCAATTAACGCAGCATTAATTTTATCTTTAAGTAGTTGCTGTCCTTCTAATAATTGTTCAAGATTTGACTCCATATTCATCTCCCTTTTTAAAAATATTTAGTTGAGTATAAATTTTTAAAATATAGCTACTTCCATTAAGTTCTCTATTTCCTTAATAAAAACCTTTTTATATTGTAAAAATATGGGTATATTTTATTTTAGTCATAACAAATTGTTTATATTCATAGAAAAAAACTAAAAAAAGACTAAAGTATCAACTACTTTAATCTTCTTATCTGTATATAATTTTATGAGTCTATATTTCTTATAATCTTTTTGAAGCTTCGTAAGCTAAATCACTTCTCTCACATTCATCATAATCAAGTGTCACCTGATAACATAAAGGGCTTCCTTTCATTTTTTCAGAAGCATAACACAAACCATTGCTTCTACTATCTAGGAAAGCCTGATCTATTTGCTCTGGGTCACCAATTAAAATTATCTTAGAACCTTCACCAGCTCTTGTAATAATTGACTTAACCTGCTTTGGAGTTAAATTCTGAGCTTCATCTATAATAACCCAAGACTTCACAATACTACGTCCTCTAAGATATGCTACAGCCTCTGTAGTGATAATCCTACGCTCAAATAACTCTTCTATTTTATCATTTAACTCAAGTTCATTAGAATATCTAGAATCCTCATCAGAATCTATTAATATCTCTAAATTATCATATATAGGTCTCATAAATGGAGCTATTTTTTCTTGCTCTGAACCTGGTAAAAAACCTATATCTTCATCCATAGTAACATTAGGTCTGCAAACTAAAATCCTTCTATACTCACTACTTTGCTCCTCTAAAATCTTTTGAAGACCAACAGCTAAAGAGAATAAAGTTTTAGCAGTACCAGCTGGCCCCTTAACAATTACAAGTGGTGCAAGTTTAGCCTCAACACTAAGACACTCAAGCATAAACTTTTGCCCAACATTTCTTGGAGAAATCCCCATAATATTATAACTATTCTTATAACGTAATGGAGCTATTTTCTTTCCATCAAATCTTCCAAGAGCTGTCTGCTTTTCATTATCATTACTATGAATAATTAAAAACTCATTCACTTCAAGCTCTGGAACTACATAATCATCAGTCTCTACATCAAAATATAATACATCATTTAACTCTAATTTTTTATTTTTAAAAAACTTCTCTAAGTTTTCAGTAGTTGTATAAACATCTTTTCTTGCAGTATATTGCTGATCATAGTTTGGTACAACATCCTCATAAAA
>NZ_CAMQZG010000024.1 GCF_947039605.1 uncultured Clostridium sp. | reverse complement strand
CTATTTGTTTTTGGATATTTTGTCTAGTAGCTTCTCCTTTTTCTTTATTTTTTCTGAATTTAAAACTTTCATATTTTCTTGAAAGAATTCTTTGTTCTTTTTTTAATTTTCGCTCTAATCTTTTTACTTTTGAGGTTTTATTAATATTCTTAAACCTCATGGTATTACTTGCGATTAAGGTATCCTTGATTCCTAAATCACAACCTATACCACACGAATAAGGTTTATCGTTAATTATTTCTTTAATTTCTATTAGCACAGATACAAAATATCTTCCAGCTTTTTTAGAAACCGTACCACTTCTAACTTTTCCATTAGTCGGAATATACCCAAACTCCTTTAATCTTACCCATTTTAGGGTAGGAATATTTAATCTATGTCTATCTATTTCCCAGTCTGTTTTATTACTTTTGGGAAAATAAATACTAATATCTTGATTCTTTTTCTTCTTAAATCTAGGAAATCCACCAAGACATTTAAAAAATCTTTTAAATGATGTTTCTGCATCACATATAGCTTTTTTTCTAGCTTTAGAGCCACCAGTATTTATAAAGGAAAACTCATCTAATACTTTAACCTCGTTATTAATATATTTATCAAAGTTATTTGCACTAATAAATGCATCTTTTTTATCAATTTTTTCTTCTTTGAACTGATTATAAAGTTCAATATTTTTTGATATATAAAAGTTATATAAATATCTACAAACCCCAATACTTTGTTCTATTTTAAGTTTCTGTTGCTCTGTTGGTTTTATCTCGGTTTTGTATGCTTTTAACATTGTTCGTAGGTATAATACCTTCTATCCGTTGGCATTCTAAATATTTTTAATATTCCATCATTATCCCAACGATGCAAAGTCCTTACAGAAACATTTAGAAGTCCTGCAAATTCATTAAATTTATAGTTATTATTTTTCAATATAATCACCTCTAATTATATTGTTCTACATATGACTGTATTTATACATAATTTTAGTAACTAGTACCTTCCTCCTTAATTATTCAAATATCCATTATATATATAATAACATTTAAATATAAAGAATATAAATATTATTTTGCGTACTAAGAAGATAAATTTAATACTAGACAGATAATGTTTTAAGTTTTAAAATTAAATGTATTCTTATTTTGCATAAAGTTTATGCAAGATATAATTAGGAGGATTTATAATGTACGTTAATTTTATAAGAGAAGTTGTAGATACAGATGAGTTAAGAGAAAAGATAGAAACTGAAAGTTCTTTTAAGGTAGTTGCAGACCTTGCAAATGCTACTAAAAGAGAAGACTTTGCAGCTTTTGAACTTGAAATATCATTAAAAGATGTAAAAGCTGTTTTAGAGGAGAATGAAGTGGATTTAGACGCAATGTCTGAGGATGATTTATTTGATACATATTTAAATGCGGCAGAAGAAATTGCTGAAGGTTTAGCAGATATTATGCCAGACTATGCATTTATGGATGCTAGAGCTTATACAATATATGAGCTTGAGAATGTTGTTAAGTTAGTAGTTGCTACATGTCCTGAAAGACTTGGAGAGTTAAAACTTAATGATGTAATGAAAAGATTATTAAAACAAGTATACTAAAAGAGTTAGCTATCAATTTGATTGATAGCTATTTTTTTATAGAAAAGATACAGTATGTTTATAACGTAGTGTATCTTTTTTGATAAAGTTAATTAAGGGGACAGACGATAATATAAAAAATATACTTGGATGGTGGAAAGATGAAAAAGATAATTCTTTTAGTACCTATATTATTAGGTGGGATGCTAGTTAGTTGTGGAGAAGAACCAAAGGAAATAGAGAAAAAAGATAATAATATAAAAGTTAATAGTTATGTTAAAGCAGAGGATGCGACTATAAAGGAAGAACTTTTTTTAGTTGATGCAAAAACACAAGAAACATATTCATCAAGGATTGCAGAAACAAAGATTAATTACTTTTATTCATCTATAAAAGATAATAATAGAATTTATAGAGAGGTTATTAAAAATGATAATATAAATAATCCAAAGTCAGAAGTTTCTATGTTATCTGGAAAGGACTTAATACATAATGAGGGGAAGATGTATTATTCTAATACTCAAGATGAGGGGAAGATATACTATTTTGATGAAAGTGATTTTAATGAAGATATAGAAGCAGTAGCTCTAAATATTAGTAGTAGTAGAGACCTTGTTGCAAGTACTGATGGAATATTTTATATTAATGAGGATGATAATGAGAAAATATACTTTGTAAGTTATGATGGGAGTATTGATAAAGCTGTAACACAAGATAGGGGAGCAAAATTTATTGTATCTGATTCTGTGTTATATTATCAAAATGCGAGTGATGGATATAATCTATATGCAATAAATTTATTAGAAAATAAAAGATATAAATTAACAGATTTTTCAGTTGAAAGTTTCACTGTGGTAAAGGGTTTTGTACTAGCTACAAATAGTGATGACAATAATAGTTTATATTTTGTGAAATCAAATGAGAATATAGAAAAATTAAGTGATAGAAAATCATTTGAGTTAAAAAGTGATTTAAATAAAACAGAGCAAAATAAAAATAAATTTTACTATATAAATGAAAGTAGAGAGCTTATAGAGGCAGATATGGGCGAGGGTATGAAGATAAAGTTAGAGAAAAGAATTTCAAGAGATTCTGTAGAGGATTACTATTTTACGAGCGATAAGATAGTTATAAAAGATGAAGAGGAAGTATTAAAGTCATATAACAAATAAAAAGAAAAGGACTATCTCGGAATAGAAAATTCTATTCTGAGGTAGTCCTTTTTTATAAATTATTTTGTATTTTTAACAATTATATTTTCTATATCATTAATGCAAGATCCACAAGCTGTTCCAGCTCCTGTTACATCTTGAACTTCTTCTAATGTTTTAGCACCATCATTGATAGCATTTACTATGTCAGCCTCGCTTATGTTTAAGCAGTGGCATATTATATTATCTTCCATAAAACAAATTCTCCTTTTGTTAAAACAAATTCTCACTCTATTAAGAGTAAGTTATATGTTTATTTTACCATAAAATTAATAAAATATACAGAATTATTGTTAAATAATTCTGTATATTTTAGGAGAATTGATACTATTTATATGGCTACATAGATAGAACCGATTAATATTAGCACTATTCCAATAATTTTTTTAATTGTTATTTTTTCACCAAGTGCAAGTCTTGCAATAATTAAAGTCCACACATAAGTTATTGAAGTTAGTGGAATTACAACACTATAAGGTAAATATTTTAATGCAATAATATTTAAAATTGCAGCTGTTACATAGAAAAAGCCACCAACATAAATTTTCCAATTGGTAAATAAAGATAAAATTCCAGTTAAAGTATCTGTGCCTTTTTTAAAATAAAAGGCACCGAGTGCTCCAAATAATGTCATTATAGGGAACAATAAATATGCTTTATTCATTTTTTTCACCCCTTGCTATAAAGATAACTCCAATAATTATAATAACTATTCCAATTGTATGATTAGTAGTTATTTGCTCATTAAGGAATAGTGTTCCATTTATAAGTGCAAAAATATATCCAACACACATAAGAGGGTGAAGTATTGATAAATTTCCGAATTTAAAAGCGACTATCATAGATAAGGCACCAACACCATATAAGACAAAGCCAAGCAATATTAAAAGTATGTTACCACCTACCCCCATTTTCCAAAAAAGTTGTCCAAAAGATGTGCAAAGAGCTGCTAGTACTATAAGAATAATTCCTTTTGTTAAGTTTGTACTTTTCATATTATCACCTATTTCCATTTCAATACTTCATAAGTATCATTATTTTTCTTGAAGTTTATAAGATAAGCTTTTTTTACAAGGTTAAACATAGGTGTATCAGATAGTGAATCAGAGAAAGCTACAGAATTTTCTTTATCAATTGATATATTTTGAGATTTTAGATAAGTGTTTATTCTCACAACCTTTTCATCACCCTTGCAATTTATACCATCCATTTGATTAGTAACTTTATTTTGAGCATATTTAAATTTTGTACCAATGACAAAATTAACATATTCTTCATCTTCAAAGTATTTAAGATAAGCTTCAGGAGAAGCTGAAACAAGAAGAATAAAGTATCCATTGTTTTTAAGAACTTTCATTTTATCGAGTGCATTTGAAAAGATTTTTTCTTTTAAAATAGAATTATAAAAAGATTTCAAATCATCACTATTTAAATAGTTGAAAGTATAGAACATAGCTTCTTTAGCTTTTTGTGTATTAATAAGCCCTAGTTTATATAAAACAAGTTTTATATAAAGTGAAGGGAGCTTTGCTTTTGAGGCTGGATATTTTATTTTTGTATATTGCAGAAGATGAAACATTGAATCACCACTGATTATTGTTTTATCAATATCAAATATTGCAACTTTTTTAGATATCATAAGTAAATGCCTCCATTTTGTCTTTAGTAGTTTTATATTAAAGTATAAATATAATCACTTGAGTAAGATACTCAAGTGATTAGTTAGTTTATTTTACTATTGTATATTTCAAATCAAATTCTTTAGCCTTATTTATGAATGATTGTTCAAAGTTATTTTGATAAATAACTAAAGGTTTTGTAAATATATATTTTTTCACTCTGTTTGATTGATTGATTTTAAAATAAATCATTGTTGGAAGTATCATTGCTGAATTTACAAAAATTAAAATTAAAAGCAATAATCCAATAATTCTAGATATTTTAGATTTTTTTATCATCATCAGAGTTCCAACTCCAACAGGGATAAGCCAAACAAAGTTTATATATCTAGCCCACCAAAAAGCACCGGCAGCAAGGAAAGTTCCAATAGTAAATACAAGTGTTAGAACACTGTAAATAAGAGCTTTCTTATTTCTACATGATGCAAGTAGATAAAGCATACCTATAAATGATAGAGGTAGGAATATGATAGAATAAACTCCAAATCCTCTTATTCTAGCATCAACACCAGAATAGAAAGTGAGAACATGAGAGTTAACTTCAAAAAGTTCTCTAAGAGATGTTGCAGATTTACCATCTGGATTTGTGTTTGAAGGTACTGCTATCATAGATTTATAAAATTGTTCAAACTGTCCATCATATCTATAGTCTAATGGTGTATTAGAAGTCATTATATTTATTTTCCCTGTGCCAGCAAGTGGGTAAAGAGGATTTCCATTATTAATAGTATTTGTAATGTATGGGTTGAATCCTACAACGCATACAGTTATAGCAAGACTAGCAATAAGGAATATTAGAAGTCTTATATTGTATTTCTTTGAATTAAAGAAGAAACTACAAATTAAGAATGCTAAAAGAATTACTCCTGCATAGGCAAGTCCTGTAAATTTTATATTTGAAAGGAATATTGCTACATTCACAAGTGTTAGATATTTAAAGAACATTAAATCCTTATAGAATAATATTAATATTAAATTTATTATAAGGAAGATAACATAAATACCAAGCATTGAATCTACATAATAAGTAAAAGATTGCCCAAGTACAACTGGGTTAAGAACTAATAATAGAGCAGCAAATGCTGATAAGATTTTTCTTTTCTTTGTTATTAAATAGAATGTACCAAAACTTAATACAAGTAGTATTAATGGTAAGAATGAAGAAAGTATTTTTGCACTTTCAATTCTATTAGTAATTTTAAAAATACTTGCTGCAAATACACAAGATGCTTTTGCATAGTGCATTACCCAAATATTCATTGGTATATGTGATTGATAAAATGGATTCCATCCATTTTTTATAGCCATAACAGCCTCTTGGTGGTAAGCCATAGAATCGTATGAGTAGTCCCAAATTATATTATTTATCCATGCTAAAAGTGCAGCACTAATAAAAAAGAATATAAGTGAGAAAATCATAAATTTCCATGTAACATTTGATTTATCCTTATCAAGGAACAGTTTTGAAATAAACATAGCTATGATAGGGAAAACAAAAAAGTTAAAGCTAGTCATAGACACGTGTATTGCAAAAAGAAGTGTACTACCTATAAAAATACTTCCTATGTATATTAAAAACATAAAAGATATAAGTATTGAGTAAAATGAAATTTTATTATCCTTTAATCTTTCCATTGAAGCCTCCTATTAACTAAACCATAAAAGTATAATCATACTTGTAATGGCCCATAAAATAATATTCGCGATAAGAGGTTTATCAGTGATAAGTGCTTCAGTTGGACTACCACCTTCACCTTTTTTTATAACAAGATATTTATATCTAAATAATCCATAAACTACAAATAAATTAGTTATCATCATATAAGGATTTGGATGCCCTATAAAAGTATACATTGCATAACTTACAAGTGTGCAAGGTATAGATATATTTGATATTTCATTTAGTAAATCCTCAGAATAATCATCAAGAATTTTTCTATGTTCGTTTGCATTTCCTTGTAATTTTATAATCTCATTCTTTCTTTTTTCAAAGCCAAGGAATAAAGAGATAAAGAAAGTACAAAGTAAAATCCAACCTGATAGTTTTACATCAATAGCAATTCCACCAGCGACAACTCTTAAAATAAACCCAATAGCAATTGATATAACATCAACAATAACTATATGTTTTATTTTGAAAGAGTAAAGTACATTATTGATAAAGTAAAGTATTATTACAATAAACAATTCAAAATTAATCAGATAAGATCCAACTAAACTGATTGTAAGTAAAACTAAGAAAGATACGATAGCAGCAGGAACTTTAATTGCACCACTAGCTATTGGCCTAAGCCTTTTCTTTGGATGTATTCTATCTTTATCAACATCAACAATATCATTCATTATATATACTGTAGATGAAATTAAACAAAATAATACAAAAGCTAAAAGACTATATCCTATTTTTTTAGGCTCTAAAAAGCTGACTGAAAAAATAAGAGGTCCGACAACAAAGAGATTTTTCACCCATTGTTTTGGTCTCATTAGTTTAAGTAAGTTATGAATAAAAGATTTTTTTTGAATATTATTGCTATTTTCTTCTTCATTGGTAAAATTCATAATCTTATTCCCCTAAGTTAAATTTTTTCTAGTAAATTTATTTACCGAAAATTTGCATTTTTAATTATATCATAATATTTTTTGTGTGAAAAATTTTTTAGCTATGATAAAAATAGAATTTAAATATATTGCACATTAGAGATGAAAGAAGTAATAATATATACAATTAAATGAGAAATATGTAATATATAAATTTAAATTTTAAAATTTTTTTTAAAGAGTAATTTTATTTTGAAAAATATATTAATAAAATTTGAACAGTAGACACAAAACTGTAATAAAGAATCATTATACTTATAGTATATTAAAAGAGAAAAAATATAGCTTTATTATAGGTTATGGAGTCAACCGTTAACTGCAGAAATGCTAATGACTCCTACATATTTATCCTTATTGTAAAATAGTGTAGGGCTAAAGATAGGATAGTAACTTAATTCTTAGTTTATTACTAGCGAAGAAAAACTTGTAATATTTAGGAGGACTATAATATGGAAAGATCATTATTAGTATTCGTAGTAGGTTGCGGAGGATTTATAGGAGCATCATTAAGATATCTTATATCATTATGGGCGACAAAGGGAATAGGACCAGGCTTCCCATTTGGAACTTTAATAGTAAATATTTTAGGAGCTATCATAATAGGTTTTGTTACAGAAATGAGTTTAAGAACAAATGTAGTTTCACCAACAGCGAAGACATTTATAACAACAGGAATGATGGGAGGATTAACAACTTTCTCAACTTTCTCATTAGAGACAATAACAATATTCTCACATGGTAATATTGGACTTGGATCATTAAACATAATATTAAACTTAGGATTAAGTTTAGTTGGAGTTATAATAGGTCAATTTATAGCTAAAGTATTATTCTAATTTATAGCAATAAGTTTAGTTTATTTACATTACAAAAGTAGGTTATTTGTAATTATATCATTTAGTATTTATCAAAAAGTAATCTACTAAGAATTAAGTTATCAATAAAAATAATACTTAAAATAGTACAATTAAAGTTATCATATATGTATTTGGGGACTTAGGGTATGGTTTTATGAACAATAATATATGGTTAAATTGAAGTTTATTTCAAGGGAGTTGTAGACATGTTTAATAAAAACCAAAGTGAAGATAAGTTCTATAAAAAGTTTATTGAACAAGCAGAGAACGTATTAGAAGGAACAATAGTACTTAAGGATTTTCTAAATACTATGGATAATGAAACTATTTATACTCAAAAAATGCAAACATTAGAGCGCAAGGGCGATCAGATAGTGCATGAAGTAATAGCAGAGCTTAATGATACATTTGTAACACCAATGGATAGAGAAGATATATATAAATTAACTAAAAGATTTGATGATTGTATAGATTATACAGATTCAATTGTGAATAGTTTTATAATATATAATGTTAGTAAGTGTACAGATGCAGCAAAGGTTTTTGCAGATTATATTGTTGAGTGTGCAAAAGAGGTATTAGAGTTAATGAAAATATTGAGTCTAATGAAGAAAAAGCACGAAAAAAAAATCATACATAATAAAATTATAGAAATAAATAAAATTGAACATAAAGCAGATATTCTTTTTAGGGATACTGTTGGTAAGATGTTTAGAGAAGAAGAAATAGATGTCTTAGAAATTATAAAATGGAAAGACCTATATCAGGCATTTGAAAATACAGTAGATTCTTTTGAAGCTGTTGTAAATATTATAGGTGGAATTATTATGAAAACTGCATAGGATATCATAATAATTTTAAAAATTAAAAATAGTTAAACTCAAATGTTTAAAAAGGTCTAGAATTTTAATTCTAGGCTATTTTTTTATACTTTTTTAGAATCGAAATTATTTTAAAATTATATTTGTATCAGGTTAATATTAGGAAAATAAAATATAAATGGATATATAAAAATTGTATTAATATGGTATTATTAGTATTAAAAGTATGTTAAGGGGGTATTTATGAAGCTGAAAATATTAGGGTCAGGTGGATGTAGGGCACTACCAAGACCAACTTGTAGATGTAAAGTTTGTATTGAAGCTAGAAAAAAAGGTGAACCTTTTAAAAGGACTGGTCCATCTTTATTTATAGAGGGAGAGAATATATTAATAGATACACCAGAGGAAATAGTTTACCAGTTAAATAGAGAAGGAATAGAAAAAGTGAATTATATATTATATTCACATTGGGATCCAGATCACACACTTGGTATGAGAGTTGTAGAGCAACTACAGGAGTCTTCGTGGATAAAAGATGGTGGTAATCCAGTTCAGATTAGAGCTTTGAGAGAGGTCTATAATGATATAAATGATATTCAAAATAAGTTTGGTGGATATTTTGAGTATTATAAAAGCAAAAACCTATGTAAATTTGAATATAGTGAGAATTTTAAAGTAAATAATTTGACTGTGAAGTTATATCCTGTAAGGGGTAATATAATAGCTACAGTTTTTTTGTTTGAAGAAAATAGAGTTAAAGTTATATATGCACCTTGTGATATAAAACCATTTCCTTATATTAAGGATTTAGAAAATGTTGATTTACTAATAATAGGTTGTTTTGTACCAGATAATTTTATAACTGATGAAAAAATATTTGGTACAGATATAGTTATGTATAGTGATTTATATACAGCAAATGAGATTATTAAGATAAAAAAAGATTTAGGAATTAAAAGAGTTATAATAACTCATTTAGAAGAAGAGTGGAAGCTTAGTTATGATGATTATAAATTATTAGAAAAAACATATAATGGGGAAATAGAGTTTGCAAAGGATGGTATGAGTATAATTTTATAAAGTAAGGGGTAAGAATTTTGAGAAAAGTTAAAAAAAAAATAGAAACAAAGTATTTAGTTAGAAGGATTTTATGCTTAGGTATTTTAGTTACAGGCTTTTTTAGTATTATAAGTATGGGAAGAATAAGTGGAAAAAAAGTTAGTGATAAGGTAGCAAAGATTAAAAATTCATATAATATTGATATAAGTTTGGAAGAATTAAAAACAATATATAACTCATTAAATATAATTAAAACAGATTTTAAGTGGGATGGAGAATTAGAAAAAGGGAATAAGCCTAATAGAGTAATATTACATCATTCAGCTATAGAGAATATGACTATAGAGGATATTCATAATAAACATGCGGAAAATGAGTGGGCTGGTATAGGATACCATTATTTTATAGGAAAAGATGGGAAAATATATCAAGGTAGAGAAGAGAATATTATTGGGGCTCATGTGAAAAAAAATAATATTAATACATTAGGTATTTGTCTTGAAGGGAATTTTGAGAATGGAGAACCAACAAGTAAGCAGAATGGAAGCTTATTGGAATTATTAAGATATTTATTTTTAAAGTATGATATATCAACACTTGAGGGACATAGAGATAATGGAAAAACACTTTGCCCAGGAGAGAAGTTAAAGGTATCTCAAATAAAAAATAACTTGGATTTATTAATGGGAAAAGAAATGAATATAAAATAAAATAAAGAAATCTCAAGAGTTTTAATTAGAGTAAATTTAAAATAAATAATGTTTGATAAAAAAAAGGCTATAAATTTTGGCTAATGATAAAAGAAAGGCTATTTAATTGATATACTATCTATTAAGTAGGCCTTCTACTGATAGTATATCAATTAAAATGCTGTGTTATTATTGTTTTCAAGATATTTTGTTTTGAATTAGACACTTTAAGGTGATAAAATTTCTTAGAGAGAATTTTCAGGGAATATAACAGGGAATATAAATAGTTAGCAAATTTATAGATATAAAAGTATCTAAACATACTTTCGAATCAAGAAAGTGTGCAATAGAACTAGCTAAAAGAATAAAAAAATAAAGAAAGGGGAAAGCTACTTAAGTACCGATGGCTAGTCGGGATCTAAAGACTGTGGAAAAGTAGAGAACAAAAAGCTTTGGTTTTATGTGAATCACTTAGTTGTTCACATAGTTCTATATCAAATTGGAGTAGTGTATGCGAAACAAGGGACAAAGACGCAGTGAAATTCTTGATATGGACATTTTTGTCTATATTTTAAGTAGCAGGTTAGCATGAATAATAAAATTCAGAAGGCTGTGGTTGCAATAGTTGCTATAATTGTTTTTTTTGCAACATTTTTTGGCTCTACAAGAGAGCAGGTCGTTGTTGAAGCAAAGAAAATAGTTTCAGATAGTAATAGTATAAATAATGAATATTTAATGGGGATTCAATCTTTAGAAAATGCACTAGGTGCAAAGGGATTAGTAATACTAGATATAAGAAGTGAAAAAGAATATAATCAAGGACATATCCTAGGGGCAATAGATGTTTCATGGAATCAATTTATTGATAAAAATTCAACTAAAAAAAATAATCAGGAAGCCA
This sequence comes from uncultured Clostridium sp., assembly GCF_947039605.1. Classification (GTDB taxonomy): domain Bacteria; phylum Bacillota; class Clostridia; order Clostridiales; family Clostridiaceae; genus Sarcina. Next base: position 43,290 of record NZ_CAMQZG010000024.1, on the reverse strand, counting down.
AGGGTTCAAACTATACAACAAACTGGACTAATTTTATAAATAAAGATACTTTAACAAAAGAGTTAGATAGTCTTGGTGTAACAGAAAATTCAACAGTTGTAATTTATGGTGATTCAAATGGAGATGATTTAGGCGAGCTTGGTAAACTTTCTTGGATGTTTAGAATGGTTGGTATTCAATCAAAGATGCTTAATGGTGGTTATAAAAACTGGGAATCGCAAGGTTTTAAAACTACAACAGAAATTCCGAGTATTGAAAAGAGCAATATGATAATAGATTCTTTTGTACCTCTTAAAGTGATTAAGAAAGAAGATATACAAAAAAATATTTCTAAGATAAAAATATTAGAACTTGTAAATGATGTAAAGGGTAGTGAAATTAATGTACAAGCTCAGGAAAATAAAGTCAATGATACAACTGATGTAAGTAATAAAACAAATTCAGATTCAGAAAATGTTCAACTTAAAACAAATGAGCAAGATACAAAAATTGATCCGCCAGTAAAGGGTGTTATACAAATAAAGCTAAGTGATATGTTAAATCCTAATGGAACTATAAAACCTGTAAGTCAATTACAAGATTTATTTAGTTCAAAGGGCATTGACCAAAAAGATATAGTATTATTCTATAATACTGATAAGGGGAATTTAGCATTCCTAACATTAATGCTTAATATGGCAGATTATAATAATATAGAAAGCTATAATGCTAGTTTAAAACAAGTTGTGCAGATAACAACACAAATATTAAAAAAAGAGAAAGCTAAAGATAAGGAAGCTAATAAAGATAGCAATGATAATAGCTTATCTCAAAATAATAATATTAAAAATCCTATAACAGATACAAGCAGTACAAATACAAGTAGCACAAATCAAAAAAATGAAAATAATTAGTTAAAAAAACTATCCTAGTAGAAAAAATCTACTAGGATAGTTTTTTTAGTTGCAAGAGTTATTTTAAGAAAATAGATAGAGATTTTGCATATTAAAAAAATATTAAGTAATGACTTATTGCATATTACATAACTTTTCTAACATATAAATATATAGTAGTAATTTATTAAAATAGGAGGGTAAAATGGATGTTTTGTCAAAAACAATAAGTTCTATAACAGCACAAAATTTACTTGGATGGCTTGTTATAGGAATAATTATCATAACTTTTATAATAGGAATTGTATTAAATATTACGATAAAAAGATATTATGATGATTTGAATAAGGATATTTTAGCGGGAATAAATAGAGAGGGTGAGGTTTACTTTCAGATTCCAGAACTTAATAAGATATTTAATAGATTTAAAAAGAGTACAGAGTGTGGAACTGACAACATAAATACACAGGTAATTATAGAAAAAAATCTTGATGATAAATTTACAAAATTTGAGGATACTGCAAAGCTTATTCCATCAATATTAATAGCCCTTGGGCTTCTTGGTACATTCCTTGGTCTAACTCTTGCAATTTTTGAAACAAAAGAAGCTTTAACAGGAATTGAAAGTATAAATGTTTTTACACAGAAGCTTCAAGCACCAATAGCTAGTATGGCAACAGCCTTTTGGACAAGTATATTTGGGGTTCTTACATCAATGGTTTTAAATTTTATGACTCAATCAGTAAAACATTCTAAAAGTAAATTTTATAATGAAATGGAAGACTTTTTAGATAATGAGATATTTGCAAATCATGCAAAAACATTTAATACAATATTTGAAGAGTTTAGCAAAACAGTTAAACTTACAATGCTAACTTTAACAGAGGAAATGACTAATTTATTTAAAAATGGAGTTGAGGAATTAGTTAGTAAAATTAATGCAAGTTCTATTGATCTAACAGAGTCAGCAAATGGGCTTACAGAGTATACAAAAGAGTTCAAAGGGCTTGTTGAAACATTCTCTCATACTGTGCATAGTTTTGAGGCACCGGTTGAATCATTTAATGAATCGGTATCAAGTTTTGTAATTACATCAGAGAATTTAAGTGGAAGTGTTGAAAAAGGATTTAGAGATTTTGTATATTCAGCAGAAAACTTAGATAGAGCTATGGTAGATTTAACAAATAATATAGATACATCATTTGAAGCTATGAGCAGGTCTATGGATGTATCATTAGATAATTTATCAGCAAATCTAGGGCAATGTTTTACAGGGATATCAGTTAAATTTGAAAATTCAATGGGGAAAATGCAAGATGGTATTGATGATAGCATAATAAGAATAAGTAATGCAGTTCTAACAAATGCAGAGAGTTCCCTAGAGGTTGCAGCTACGATTAAAGAAGAAACAGATAATCTTGTAATTAACCAAAATAATATAAAAGATTTAATAGCAGAAGTTAAAAAGAATAATGATGTAAGTAATAAAGAAGTAGCATATCAGACTGTTGTTCTTAATAAACAGACTAAATCATTAGATGATAGTCTTAGAACATTCTCAAAGAGTTCAGAGCATATACCAATATTCCTTGCAGAGAGATTTTCTCATGCTTTAAAAGAGTATTTAGATGATGTGGGGATTAAGATAACTAAACATATAGATAATAATATGGGAACTATACGAAGCGATATTATTGGTGCAAGTAGGACTCTTGATGAAACAATGAATGTTATAGATTCTTCAAGAGAAATAATTAATAGTACTAATAGAAAAAGAAAGGAAACTAACAATTATAGGAGTAAAAGAGAATGAAGCTAAGAAGAAAAAATTATAAGGAAATAGAAGAAAGCCCATCATACTGGCCATCTTTTGTGGATATTATGTCTATAACAGCCTTAGTTTTTTTCTTTATAATGATACTTGCTATGGGTTTTTTAACTGTATATGTAGATGATATATCAACTAAAAGAGAAAAATTATATGATAGGATTGAAATGGAACTTAAAGAAAGTAATGTTGACCCTAGTATGATAAGTTTTAATAGAGATGAAGGTAAAATAGATATAAAAACAGAAACATTTTTTGATACAGATTCAGCAAAGCTTAAAGGTGAAGGAAAGAGAGTTGCTAATATATTTGGTCAAATATTTGAAAGTCTTTTAGATGTAGAAGAGATAAATAATGAAATAGATTATATAGAGATAATAGGCCATACAGATTATGCAGGTACAACTTTTGATAATAGAGAATTATCAACAATGAGGGCTATAAGTTTTTTAAATGAAATAATGCCTATGAATAGTGGACTTGAGAATAAATATGGACCTAAGTTTAAAGCAGCAGGTATGTCAGAGTTTGAAACTAATACGACTCCAGAGGAAAGAAATAAAAGTACAGAAAATTATAATAAAAATGAACACACAGTTGATAGAAAAATAGAGATAAAAATGATATTTAGCAATTCAGATTTAGAAGATGCAATAAAAGAAAGACATAAGGAAGAGGCGGAGAAATAAAAAGAATAACAAAAAAAGCAATCCAACAAATAAATTAATTGGGTTGCTTTTTCTGTTGTGTTTGAAAATTAAAGATAAAAGAAAACTAATTATTTAAAATACAGGTACTAAAAGGCCAATAAGACTAAGAGCCATTACTATGAAAATACCCCAAATGGTTCCAGATTGTTCTAAATTATTATTTTCCATAAAGATTCCCTCCTAAGCAAAATAGTTTAGTTGCATTTTTAGTATTTGCTAGAAGGAAAAAAGTATACAAAATACTTTAGAAAAAGAAATTAAAATTTAAAGTATATTTTAAATTTTAACAATATGTTCAAATGTTTTTTTCTTTTTTAAAAATAGGAATGTTTGGCTTTGGTGGTGGTTATGCAATGATTCCTTTTATACAAAGGGAAGTTGTTGTAAATAATACTTATACTACTTATAATAAGTGCATTTGTATCACTTGCAAAAGAGTCATATGTTGATATAAAAAGAACTCAAGCTATTTTTTAGCTTGAGTTCTTTTTTGAAAAAAGTTAAACTTCAATTTCTTCAACTTCAATTTCTTCTTTTTTATGACCAGTTCTACGATAGTCATATCTATCAAGAAGTTTAGTTGTATAAATTTTAATCACTGAGGCTACAGGACTTGCAAGTATCATACCAATAGGTCCATAGACAAAAGCACCTATAGTGACGGCAAGAATTACAAGATAAGGACTAAGACCTACCTTATTACCAATTAATTTTGGATCAAGATACCAAGCATCAAACTGTTGCAAGATAAATAGGAAGATAAGTGACATTAAACCAAGTTTAAAATCAGCTGCAAAAAGATTTACAAAGAATGCAACTATCATTCCTATAAATGGTCCAAAGTATGGAATCATATTTGTAATACCAACTATTACAGCAAGTAGTAGTAAATACTTTGAATTCATGATGTATAAACCAATAAAAGCGATAACTCCAATTATAAGTGAATCAAATGCTTTTATTGAAATATAAGTACCAACTTTTTTATTAAGTATACTAATAAAAGTTATAGTTCTTGTACCATTTTTTTTACCAAGAGTAGTAAGTGTGATTCTTTTACCAAAAGCCAAGAAATTATCTTTATCAGTCAATACATAGATTGATATCAAAAATCCAAAAACTATATTAACAATAGAAGTTGTTAATAAAATTGCTGTATTTAAGATTCCATTAAACATAGAAGTAAAGACAGTTGAGAATTTCTCGATTATTGTATTTACATCAAAATCAAACGCGTTAAGCTGAGATAAGTGAGCTTGATTTTCTACATTAGATAATATGACTGTAAGCTTGTCTTGGAATTCCGTTGTCAATGTTGGTATAGCATCTACAAGGTCTATTATACTTATATAAAGCTTAGGGAATAAGAAGAAAGCTCCTATAGCTAGTATTCCTACAAATAAGATATAAGTAAGAGCAATGCTTAATCCATGTGAGAGTTTAAATTTTTTGTTAAAAAGTTTAACAACAGGATTAAGTATGTAAGCTATGACAAAGGCTACTACAAATGGGAAAAGTAAGTTGTAAATAGTGTTAATCCCATTAAATAAACTAGCATAGTTATCTATAAGTTTTATAACTACGTAAGAAAGAATTACAACTGCAAAGATTTTGAAATACTTTGAATTATCATTGTTAAAAAGTTTCATTAAAGGCCTCCTAAATTTGAAAAAAAGATATGGAAAATATCTTCATTTATTATAATTATACATAAAAAATGTTTTATAACAATAATTCAAAATAATTATAATAAATTTTTAATTTAATTTAGCAAAAATCTTTAATAAAAAATGACAAATTTAATATTAAAATAGTATAAATATTAAAAATAATGAAATTTGCAAGAAAAATTGCAAGTAGAGTATAAAAATGGTGAAATAATTGATATTTTTAAAAGATTGTTAAAAATAAAATAAAATGATTATTTTTAAGAAAAGGTTTTTAATATACAATAATTAATAAAAAATAAGAAAATATATTGATAAAATAATTTAAATATTTAAATTTTAATAATAATGTCGTTTTAAGTTGAATTTTACACATTAATATATTAAAGTATAATTAAAGATAGTAATAATAAAAAGGTGGGAAAAGAATGAGCAATAATAGTAAGAAGAAGAAGAAGTTAACCTTAATACCGTTAGTTCTAATGATATTTACATCAGTATTTGGATTTGCTAATATGCCTAGAGCCTTTTATTTAATGGGGTATGCAGCAATACCCTGGTATTTATTAGGGGCAATAGCGTTTGTAATACCATATGCATTTATGGTTTCTGAATATGGAGCAGCGTTTAAGGATGAAAAAGGTGGAATATACTCATGGATGGCTAAATCAGTAGGGCCAAGATATGCTTTTGTTGGTACATTCATGTGGTTTGCATCATATGTAATTTGGATGGTTAGTACTTCATCAAGTATTTGGATTCCACTTTCAAATGCAATATTTGGTTCAGATACAACATCTACTTGGAGTTTATTTGGACTTGGTTCAACTCAAACTATAGGTTTACTTGGAGTTTGTTGGATTATTCTTGTAACAATAGTTGGATCAAGAGGACTTGATAAAATTAAAAAAATTACAGGGATAGCAGGGACAGTAGTTGCACTTTTAAATGTAGTTTTAATTGGTGGAGCAATTTTAATATTTATACTTAATAAGGGTCAATTTGCACAGCCTATAACATCTGCTAAAGAATTCTTAGTAGGACCAAACCCTGCTTATGGAAGTCCACTTGCTATGATGTCATTTGCAGTATTTGCAATATTTGCTTTTGGTGGAATAGAAGTTGTTGGAGGACTTGTTGATGAGTCTGAAAACCCTACAAAAACTTTCCCTAAAGCAATAACTCTTGCAGCTATAATAATTGCGGTTGCTTATGCAATTGGAATATTTGTTTGTGGTATGTTTACAAACTGGGACTCAGCTTTATCTGGTGGTTCAGTTAATATGGCAAACGTTGCATATGTTTTAATGAAAAACTTTGGAGTTCAATTAGGCTTAGCCCTTGGAACAACAGCTGCTACAGCGGCTACAATTGGAATATGGGTTGCTAGATTTGTAGGACTTTCAATGTTTATAGCTTTAACAGGAGCTTTCTTCACATTAACTTACTCACCAGTAAAACAATTAATTGAAGGAACACCAAAAGAAATGTGGCCAAAATGGATCACAAAAGAAAATAAAGCTGGAATGCCTATTGGAGCTATGGCAGTTCAATGTGCTATAGTTGCAGTTATGATTTTCTTAACATCATTTGGAGGCGAAAATGCTTCAGAGTTCTTCTCAAAGTTAGTTCTTATGACTAACGTTGCAATGACTATTCCAAATATGTTTATAGCAGGAGCGTTCTATAAATTTAAAAAGAATAAATCTATTGAAAAACCTTTTGAATTATATAAATCAAAAGGAATGGCTTTAGTTGGAGTTTTATCAGTTATCATAGTTGTAGGACTTGGTAACATAATGACAGTAATTGAACCTGTAATTCAAAGTGGAGATTGGGAATCAACATTATGGATGATAGCAGGACCAATTATATTTGCTATAATAGCACTTATATTATTCCAAAAATCTAAGCATCATTTTATAAAAGATGAATTAAAATAAGAAATTTGACTCCTTACTTAGATTTTCTAAGTAAGGAGTTTTTTTATGTCAGAAATTAAAAATTTGAATATTATATATAAATCTATTGTTTAGGGGTATATATGATTATAGAAATTGGAATTGATATTATGATAATAAGACTCTTAATGGCTTGTTTTATTGGAGGAATAATAGGATATGAAAGGGAGAAACATAATAGAGCAGCAGGGTTTAGAACTCATATATTAGTCTGTGTTGGTGCTTGTATAATATCATTGATTGAAATGAGAATGGAAGAAGAGTTTTTAAAAGAATATTATGCGTATGGGATTGATACTGTTGGAATTCAAGTTACAAGAGGAAGGCTTGCGGCGCAGGTTATTAGTGGAATAGGATTTTTAGGAGCAGGAACTATTATGGTCCATAAAGGTTCTATAAAAGGGCTTACAACCGCCGCATCATTGTGGGTTGTAGCTTGTCTTGGAATAGCAATAGGTTATGGTCAGATTTGGGTAGCATTTTTGGGAGTGGGTCTTGCATTAACAACGCTTGTACTGCTTGGAGTAGTTCAAGAAAAAATTATGAATAAAGATTTAAGGTGTAAATTAGAAGTTGTATATACCAATAAAAAAGAAGTTCTAGAGCATATTGAAAACATATTTTTTACCCATGATATTCAAATAGAAAGTTTTAAAGTAAATGATAATAGTAAGGAGAATAGTGAGGGGACATTAGAGTATAAAATAATATTGCCAAAGAAAATTAAAGTATCAATGCTTAAAAATAAACTTATGATGAATGAATATATTAGTAAAGTAAAAAGAGTGAAATGAAAAAAAGAAGTGGCTAGAAACTATTCGAGCCACTTCTTTGTATTATATTATTTAAATATGCATCTTAAAAGCTTTCCATCAGTATCAAGCATAGCATCATCTAGAAGCTTTGTGATTGTTGGAGCTATATCAATTATTCTCATAGGGCCAATGTTAAAATCTTCTTTAACTCTTGGATCACAAACTATGAAAAATGTTCCATTCTCATAATTTGAAGGCTTATAACCATGTGTTGATTTATCATATTTAGTACCAACTTTTTCAATAACCTTATCACCATCAAAGTTATTAATAAAATAGTAACCATCATTTGCTTCAATCATTAAATCACAATTTGGATCAGCACCAAACTTTGTAGCTTCTTGCTTATTATATATACTTTTAATACAACCAAAGTTTGTTTCTGAAAGCTTGTTTATTTCCATTGTTACTTTTTCTAGTAAAGTTTTATTATTTTTATCTTTTAAATAAATATAAGCAGAACCATCACAAAAATTACAAAAGACTTCATGATAGTCTATTTTTTTATTTGTTTTATCAAGTCCAAGCCAGCATTTATCAAGAAATAATTTATTGAGTTTTATTACACTATGGGTTTCTTTCATACTATGATCACCTAAAAGGATTATACAAGCATCATCAAGTGAGTCAATAGTTTGTAGTTTTGTTATTACATCGCCAAGTCTAGCATCATGACGCATTAAAGCATAGTTAGCTTCTTTTGACTTATAACCGTGCTTATGTCTATTAGTATCAACATCTGTTAGATGAAGAAAGGCTACATCAGGCATATATTCAGTTAATGTATATAAGAAACAATTCATAGAAAAGTTATCAAGTTGTGGTTGTCTTAGTCCTTCCCTGATAGAAGCAAATTTATTATTTAAATTAAGCTGATATTTAATACTTCCGTTTAGTGCAGACACCATTATTTGATTTTGCCATCCTTTGTTTGGAAATATCTCTGGCATGTTATATTTAATATTAGCCTGACAAGTTACAGGCCAAAGGATAGAGCTACAAGTAAGTTTGTTTCTTTTTATAACATCAAAGAGTGTATCACCTTTAATTTCGCTCTTCTTCCAAAACCAATCGGGGTTTAAACAGTTGCTTACTTGGATTTTTATATTATTTATAACATTATGATTTTTGGGTAGCATACCAGTTATAATACTTGTATGAACTGGGTATGTTAAAGATGGATAAACACTTTCGACTTCCGTTGAGTAAGAAGACCTTTTTAAAAGTTTACCAAAGTGTGGAAGTTTTGATAAAAAAGCAAGGTCGTTTCCATCTACAGCATCAAATGATATAATAATAAATTTTTTTTTGTTCATTAAAACCTCCTAAAAAATGTAATTAGTATAATTATAGCGTAATTTGAAGAAAATCCATACATAATAAATATAAAATTTGAAATATAAACTAAAAAAAGTTATGATAATATATAAAATAAAGAGATGAAAACAAAAGAAAAGGGATGAGGGTGATAAAATGAAATTTAAATTTTGTCCACAATGTGGTTCAGAGTTAGAACTTAGAGATAATTACGATGAGGGATTGGTCCCATATTGTAAAGAAGATAAGACATTATATTTTGATTTACCAAAGTCATGTATGGTTGTAGCTGTTTTAAAGGGTGATAAGGTTTTATTATTGAAACAAAGTTATATTTTTAAAGAAAGCAAAGTATTATTATCAGGTTATGTTGGGATAGATGAAACAGTTGAAGAGACTGTTTATAGAGAAGTAAAAGAGGAAGCTGGGATTTTAGTTAAAAATATAGAATATATAGGTAGTGATTATGTAGAAGGAAAAGAACTTTCAATGCTTACATATGTTGCACAGTACGAAAGTGGAGAAATTAATCAGTCAGCAGAGGTTGAATTTATCGACTGGGTTAATCTTTGTGATGCTCTTGATGAAATGAAGGAAGATACTATTGGACAAAGAGTAATTAAAAAGATTTTAGAGAATAAAGGTGATGGAGTAATTTATCCATTTAAACAAGTTGAGTTTATAGAGGAAGTTTAAAATTTCCAAAAAAAAGATAATTTTCAGGAAAAAAGTATTGCTTTTATTTCTTATTGTGGTAACATTATAATCAAATATTAATATAATATATAGAAAACTTAATAAAGTAAACTTTTGTAGAGGTGCCAAAATTAAGAGTAAGTATTAGGAGTCGCAAGCTTTGATTAATACTAAAAGGAAAATTGGCCGAAGATTGATAGTGCAAAATATCATTCTGGACATATGCATAACATGTATATGGCTGTCACATTAATTGCAAAATAATTGTAATAATAAAGTGGAGTGCTACTAAGTGTTAATTTAAATAAGGTTTGTGCTGGGCTAGTATAGATTTTTATTGTAACATTTGTAATTTGTACCCACTGTGAAAACAGTGGGTTTTTATTTTAATTTTATATTTTGTGGGGGCTATTATCAGTTGAGTTTTAAGACTAGACTAATTTTAAAAAATATATGGAGGTAATTTAAGATGAAAATGTTTGGGGCAATGAAAGTAGAAAACAATGAACTTTATATTGGAGGGGTAAGCTGCACAGAGCTTGCAAAAACTCATGGAACACCATTATATGTTATGGATGAGGAACTTGTAAGAAATAATTGTAGAGATTTCTTTAATAATTTTAAGTGTGAGGCTAGAAATAATAGAGTAGTATATGCAGGAAAAGCTTGTATGACTATGGCTATGTGTAAAATAGCAGAAGAAGAAGGTTTATGTCTTGATGTAGTATCAGGAGGAGAACTTTATACAGCTTATAAAAGTGGATTCCCTATGGAAAAAATTTATTTTCATGGAAATAATAAAACAGTAGAAGAGATAAACATGGGGCTTGAATATGGAATAGGTAGATTTATGGTTGATAATCATAATGAATTATATAATATAGATAGAATTGCTAGAGATAAAGGGATGGTTCAAAAAATATATATAAGAATCACACCTGGAATTGAGGCACATACACATGATTATATTAAAACAGGACAACTTGATTCAAAATTTGGATTCCCAGTTATCGGTGATGATATAATTACACTTATGAATGAAGTGAAAGAACTTAAAAATGTTGAGTTAGTTGGACTTCATTGTCACATAGGTTCACAAATATTTGATTTAGAGCCATTTGAGGATGCAGCAGAAGTTATGCTTAATCTTATGGATAACATTTATAGAGAGTGTGGAATTAGGATACATGAGTTAGATCTTGGCGGTGGATTTGGAGTTTATTATACAAGCGAAGATAATCCAAGAACTACTAAAGAATATTGCGAGGCTATATTAAATAAAGTTGAGGAAGTATGTGAAAGACTTAGTTATCCATTACCCCTATTAAGCATAGAGCCAGGTAGAAGTTTAGTTGCTAATGCTGGTACAAGTTTATATGAAATTGGTGCTGTTAAAACTATAGAAGGTGTTAGAACTTATGCTTCAACTGATGGGGGAATGAGTGATAATATTAGAACTGCTTTATATGGTGCAAAGTATGAATGCTGTACAGCTAGCAGAATGGAAGGTGAAAATCAAGTTGTAACAATTGCAGGAAAATGCTGTGAGTCAGGTGATGTCTTAGTAAATGATGCTAATATAACGAAACTTGAAACAGGAGATATTCTTGCTATGATGACAACAGGGGCTTATGGATATTCAATGGCTAGTAATTATAATAGAATGCCAAGACCAGCAGTAGTTATGGTTCAAAATGGCTTATCAAGAGTAGTATGCAAAAAAGAAAGTTTTGATGACATGATTAAAAATGAGTGTATTTAAAAACTAAAAATAATTTGAAATATATATAACTCAATATAGATTTAGAAAAACTTTGCTTAAATATTAATTTAAGTAGAGTTTTTTTGTTTTGTAGTAAAATATTAAAAAAATGTAATACCCACATATGTTATAATAATTATGGATAAAAATGGTAAAAGAAAAAGGGGGATTATTATGAAGTTTTTTAAAGATTGGATAGTACCGGTAGTTTGTGCTGTGGTGATTGCTTTTTTGATTAATAAGTTTTTAATCTTTAAGGTAGAAGTACCATCTGGGTCTATGATACCAACGGTTATGATAGGTGATCAGATATTTGTGAGAAAAGTTTATAATACATCTAAAATTGAGCGTGGGGATATTGTAGTTTTTAAAAAAGATGGTAAGAAAGAATTACTTCTTAAAAGAGTTATAGGACTTCCTGGTGAAAATGTTGAGGTTAAGGATGGTGGTAACGTTTATATTAATGGAGTATTTTTAGATGAACCTTATGTGGAAAATCCAGATGCATTGACAGGTATATTTACAGTTCCAATGGATAGTTATTTAATGATGGGGGATAATAGAAAAAATAGTGAGGATGCAAGAATGTGGAAGGAACCATATATTTCAGAAAAAAATATTATAGCAAAAGCTGGTCTTAGAATTTATCCATTTAATAGTATCGGATTTTTAGAATAATATCATTAATAAAGGGTTAATTTAGCGTTTGACTATATTGTTTTAAGTAAATATAGTCAAATGCTAATTTTTTTTAGAAATGTTTCAAAATTATTCAAAAAAAATTGTGATTTAATTAGTATATAGTATAATATTTATAGGAAAAATAATAAATATGTAAGAGAAAATATATCTAAAATATGATATACTTATTATTAACAAAAAATCAATCAGAAATCTTGAGAGGGAGATAAAACTTGATTTTTTTATATTGGTGAAATTACTGTGAACTCAATGCATTAAGGGATGTTTGACATATAGTTGTTATAAAAATATGGTAGTATTACGACATATATTAAAGAGTAGAATTGTACATCAATAAAACAATAAAGTTATGGTTAGGTATTAATGTAATACCCACCCGATTTGAGAGAAATTTATCAATGTTTCTGAGGAAGTTTGGAGTAACTAGACTTTTAATAGAAAGGGATTGGTGTAATGAACACGAATAACAATGTGTTTATAAAAATTATCAAAGATTGGATAATACCTATAGTGTGTGCTATTATACTTGCAACTTTGATTAATAAGTTTCTTATTTTTAAGGTTGTGGTACCAACAGGTTCTATGGAACCAACGGTAATGCCAGGTAATCAAATTTTTGCTGTAAAAATTTACAATCCATCTAAAATAAAAAGAGGGCAAATAGTAGTCTTTAAAAAAGAAGGCGAAAAAGAATTACTTCTTAAAAGAGTAATAGGTCTCCCAGGAGATACTATACAAATAAAAGATGGCGGAAAAGTTTACATAAACGGAGAGCTTTTAAATGAGCCCTATGTTAAGTATTCTGATCCATTAGGCGGGACATTCCATGTTCCAGAGGGTGAATATTTTATGCTAGGTGATAATAGGGCAAATAGTAGAGACTCTAGGTATTGGAAAGATCCATATATACCAGGAGGTAATATAATAGCCAAAGCGTGGCTAAGAGTATATCCTTTTGATAAAATTGGGTTCTTGAAGGATAACAATTAAACTATTTGAAGAAAGACTGTAGAAAGGAAGCGAGAAGATGTTTAAGGGTAATAAAAAACTTAAGTATATTCTGATTTATGGTGCAATAGTTGCTGGTTTAATTATAAGTTTCAACTATGCGAAGGTAGAAATGTCTACTCAAAAAGTACCGTACAGTCAGTTTAAGACAATGTTAAATGCAAATCAAATACAAGCCGTTGAGTTTGTAAATGGAGAGATTAAAATAACTCCTAAAAAAGATACTCCAGAGTATGGAAAAACTCTATACGCAGTAAATGTTGGAGAAGGTCCTCAATTAATAAATCAATTAGAGGCTAAAGATGTTAAATTTGGTGCAGCGCTTCCACAAGCATTCCCAATATTTGAATTATTACTTTACTGGGTAGGTCCATTAGTATTCTTCTTAATCATTGGAAAACTTATGTTTGGTAAAATGGATAAGAAAATGGGTGGCGGAGTTATGTCATTCGGAAAAAATAATGCTAAATTATATGCAGAGGATGAAACAGGTAAAACTTTTGATGATGTAGCAGGTCAAGAAGAGGCTAAAGAATCATTAAAAGAAATTGTTGAATTCTTACATGATACTGACAAATATGTTTCAATAGGGGCAAAGCTTCCTAAAGGTGCATTACTTGTAGGTCCTCCAGGGACTGGTAAAACTTTACTTGCTAAGGCAGTTGCAGGGGAAGCAAAAGTTCCTTTCTTCTCACTTGCAGGTTCAGATTTTGTTGAGATGTTTGTTGGTATGGGAGCTTCTAGAGTAAGAGATTTATTCAAACAAGCAGCACAAAAAGCACCATGTATTATCTTTATAGATGAGATTGATGCAATTGGTAAAAGTAGAGAAGGTTCAATCCAAGGAAATGATGAGAGAGAACAAACTCTTAATCAATTACTTACAGAGATGGACGGATTTGATGGTTCAAAAGGAGTTGTAATTCTTGCAGCTACTAACAGACCAGAAGTTCTTGATAAAGCTTTATTAAGAGCAGGAAGATTTGATAGAAGAGTTATAGTTGATAAACCAGACTTTATTGGTAGAGAAGCTATTCTTAGAGTTCATACTAAAGAGGTTAAAATTTCAAAAGAAGTATCACTTGAGGCAATCGCTAAATCAACTCCAGGAGCAGTAGGAGCAGACCTTGCTAATATAGTAAATGAAGCTGCATTAAGAGCTGTTAAACATGGTAGAAAACTTGTTATACAAGAAGATTTAGAAGATGCTGCTGAAATGGTAATTGCAGGTAAAGAGAAAAAAGATACAATAATGAATGATAAAGAACTTAGAACTGTAGCGTATCATGAAGTTGGTCACGCACTTGTAGCAGCAATGCTTAATAATACAGATCCAGTTCATAAGATAACAATAGTTCCAAGAACTATGGGAGCGCTTGGTTATACAATGCAACTTCCAGAAGAAGAAAAATATCTTCTTAGTAAAGATGAAATGATAGATCAAATTTCTGTTATGTTTGGTGGTAGATCTGCTGAAGAAGTTGAATTCGGAAGAATTACAACAGGAGCTTCAAATGATATTGAAAGAGCTACTCAAACAGCTAGAAATATGGTAACTGTTTATGGTATGAGTGATAGATTTGACATGATGGGTCTTGAGTCTGCTTCAAGTAGATATATGGATGGTAGAAATGTTATGAATTGTTCTGCTGCAACAGCTACAATAGTTGATGAAGAAGTTCTGAAAATTATTAAAGCAGCTCATAAAAAAGCTGTTGATATTCTTACAGAAAATAAAGATTTACTTGATGAAATATCAAGTGTACTTCTTGATAAAGAAACTATCATGGGTGATGAATTCTTAGAAATAGTTTATGCTAAGTATCCAGAGAAAAAAGAAAAATATGATGAACTTAAGAAAGAAAAAGAATTCTTAAAAGAAAGATCTAAGATAAGAAGAGCAGAAAAAGCTAAACTTGCACAGGCAAGAGAAGAAGAGAGAAGAGAGAGAATTGAAGAGGAAGCTGTAGCACTTGAAGCATTAGAGCGAGAAGAAAGACTTGCAAAACTTGAAGCTGCTAAAGATGAATTAGATATGATTGCAGGACCAGCTACTGACAAAGAAGAGATAATCTTTGATGCAGATAAAAAAGTTGAGGAAAAGCTACTTCTTGAAGAAAAGAAAAAATTAGCTTTAGAAGAGAAAAATGATGAAGTCATCACTGAAAAGAAAGATGATGAATTAGAATAATTTTAAGCTAGTAAAAAAGGCTGTCTTTTATAAGACAGCTCTTTTTTCGCTTATAGAAGTAAGTATTAAAAAATAAAGTGTTAGAATTCATGGTATAATGGATATACTTAAAATATAGAGTGTGAAAGGATTTGATTAAATGTCAAAGCATGATATAGATAGAACAAAAAATGTCGAGTTTTTAGTTGAAGAAAGAAAACTTGAGGAAACATCAAAAATAATAGCAGAAGAAATGCTATCTTATGTAAATAAAAGAAAATTTCTTACAGAATATATTGTAACTCAAAGAAAAGCAGCAATTGAAGAATATAGAGATGATGAAGATAAACTTATAGAGTATTTTGATCATGAATCTTATGTTAGAGAAGAATCTTTCAAAATGATAGATAGAAAACTCAAAGAGCTTACTATTTTAAAAGATTCACCTTACTTTGGAAGAATTGGATATACAGATAAAGAGTTTGATGAAATTGGAACTTTATATGTAGGAAGATTTGGAGTTACACCGGAGGGAACTTTTGAGCCAGTAGTAGTAGATTGGAGAGCACCAATTGCATCACTTTTCTATCATGGTAGTTTAGGAGAAGCATCATATGTAGCACCAAGTGGGGATATAGATGTTGATATAACTGCTAGAAGACAATTAATTATTAAAAAGGCTATGCTTGAGGGATTATTTGATTCAGAGGTAGATGTAAAAGATGAAATTTTACAAATGGTTTTAAGTAATAATACATCAGAGAAACTTAAAGATGTTATTATGACTCTTCAGGCAGAGCAAGATAAAATAATAAGACTTCCAAGAACTAAAAATATAGTTGTTAATGGAGTTGCTGGTAGTGGAAAAACTACAATTGCACTTCATAGAGTAGCTTATCTTCTTTATAATAATAGAGAAGAACTAGAGGGGAAAGTATTAATACTTGGACCTAATAGTATCTTTATGGATTACATATCACAAGTACTACCAAGTCTTGGAGAAGTAGGGGTTAAGCAAGAAACTTTCCTTGGATTTGCAATGTCTGAAATTGATGAAGAGATATCAATAATGCCATATGAAGAGTACTTAGAGAAGATAGTTCAAAAAGATGGTGAAACTGTAGAGCGAGAAGCTTTTAAAAACTCTCATGAGTTTATTGAAGAATTAGATAAGTTTACAGAAGAGTTATCACAAGGATATTTTGATATAAAGCCAGTTGAAGGTTATGGAGATATAATAGTTTCAGTTGATGAAATTAGAGAATTATTCGATAAACATTATGCTTATATGCCTCTATTTAGAAGAGCTGAAAAAATCAAAAGAATTCTTACAATGAAGATAAAAGATAAAAGAGATGAAAAGTTTAGAGACCTTATAAAAGAAATTAAAGATTTAAAAGAATCATTAAGTGAAGAAGAACTTGTAATCCAAGAAACTGATATTGAGTTTAAAAGAAAGATTAAGGTAAGAGAACTTGTTCAAGAAGTTATGGATATTAGAAAAACACTTGATGAGTGGATACAAACAGAGAGTTGTGTATCACTTTATAATAAGTTTAATAAAAATAGAGTTATAACAGTAAATGATTTAGCTCCAATTTTATATCTTATGATTAAGTTTGAAGGTAAAAAAGCTAGTAAAGATTTTAGACATGTTGTAATTGATGAAGCACAAGATTATTCTCCATTACAGTTTAAAGTTATACGAGCGCTTATCGGAAGCAAGTACTTTACAGTTGTTGGTGATGTTAACCAAAGACTTATTAAGTATTCAGAAAAAGCAGCAATGATTGAACTTGCTGATATATTTAATGATGTAGAAACAGAAGTTTATAATTTAAATAATAGTTATAGAAGTACATCAGAGATTATGAACTATGCAAATAAATTCTTAAAAGAAGATAAAATAGTTCCTCTTGTTAGAGAAGGCGAAAAAGTTGAAGTTTTACGTACTTCAGATGTTCAAGAGTATAAAGAAAAGATAGTATCTCAAATTAAAAAGCTTAATGCACAAGGTTTAGAGAGTGTTGCAATAATAACTAGAAATGCAACTAGATTAAAAGAAGTATGGAATCTTTTAAAAGAGGACATACATCTTGTTAAGTTTGATAATGAGGATATTTTCTATAAAGGTGGAAATCTTATAATACCTACTTACTTTGCAAAAGGGTTAGAATTTGATGGTGTTATAATGGCAGATTTTGAAGAGGACTTAAGAGAAGAAGACTTAATTAAGTATATAATGAGTACAAGAGCACTTCATAGTTTAAGTGATGTTGTATTAAAAAAATAAAATTGTATCTAAAGGTCAAGATAATTTATGTATTATCTTGGCCTTTTTTGTATTTAAAATAATGGAAGAGTAAAATTCCTTGAAAATAATATTGTAATCTTTTACATTTAATGGTAGATTAGAATTGTGGTAAAAAATGTTAATAAAAGAAACTTGTTTCAAAAATTTTAGATGTGTTTTTTCTGAATTAATAGCAAGTTTGATTAATATAATTATAAAAAAAGATGAAAAATTTCTTTACGAATGATAGTTCGGAAAAAATATTAAATAACCGTTAATATATAGAGAATTTAAAATGATATAAATATTTTTGTGATAAAGATATGCTATAATAACTAACGAAGTGATAATAAAATCAATAAATATTAGAAAAGTGATTATTAGAATATGTTTAATGATAATAAATTGCTAATTTGGTTAATGTTGATTTTGTATTATAAATATTTAAATTTTTAGGGGGACGATTACATGAAAAAAAGAGTAATTGCAATGGCAGTAACAGCTTTAATGGCAACAGGTGTTTTAGCAGGCTGTGGTAGCTCATCAGAGGGTGGAGATACAGCTACAGATAGTGGAAAAGCTACATTACAAGTAGGAATGATTACAGATGCAGGAACGATTGATGATAAATCATTCAATCAAGGTACTTGGGAAGGGATTCTTAAAGCTAAAGAAGAGCTTGGAATTAAGGAGAAGTACTTACAACCAAAAGGACAAACAGAGGCAGATTATTTAAACGAAATTACTAACATATACGATGCTGGTAATAAGTTAATTATAACTCCAGGGTTTAAGTTTGAAACAGCTATATACAAAGCACAAGAAAAATATAAAGATGCTAAGTTTGTATTAATAGATGGAGCACCTAAAAAAGATGCTAATACAATGGAGCCAACTGTAGGAGAAAACACAGTTTCAATATTCTATGCAGAGCATGAATCAGGATTCCTTGCAGGAGTTGCTACAGCTTTAGAAGTTAAAGAAGGTGATGTTGGATTTATAGGTGGTCTTGAAATACCTCCAGTTCAAAAGTTTAACTGGGGATTCCAACAAGGTATAGCTTATGCTAATGAGAAGCTTGGAACAAAAGTAACAATTAAAGAAGAAAATGTAATTTATGCAGAATCATTTGAAGATCATGCTAAAGGGACACAAATAGCAGCTACTATGTATGATAGAGGCGTTAAAGCTATATTTGCTTCAGCTGGAAAAGTTGGAGTTGGTGTTATCACAGAAGCTAAGACAAGAGCAGCTAAAGGCGAAGAAGTTTGGGTTGTTGGAGTTGATGTTGATCAATATGAAGATGGAATATATGAAGAAGGCAAATCAGTAGTTCTTACATCAGCGACTAAGAAGATTGGTAAGTCAGCTTATGACATGATTAATAATGAGCTTAAAGGTGAATTCCCAGGTGGAGAAACTTTCATAGTTGATATTAAAACTGATGATGTTGGACTTCCAGCAGAAAATCCTAATTTATCAGCTGAAACTATGGCTAAGGTCAATGAAACAGTTGAATTAGTAAAGTCAGGAGAAATCAAAGTTTCTGGTGAAAAAGGTGATTTAATCAAGTAATTTAATTATTATATAGGCGGGATTTTAATTCCGCCTATTTTTTTAACTAGAGATAGTTTATTTTAAAATACATAACTTGCAATGAGCTTGTTATTAGGAGGAATAGTGATGGAATATGTAGTAGAGATGCTTAATATCCGTAAAGAGTTTGCTGGAATAGTTGCCAATGACAATATAACTTTAACGTTGAAAAAAGGTGAAGTTCATGCTCTTTTAGGAGAAAATGGAGCTGGTAAATCCACTTTAATGAGTGTTCTTTTTGGTATGTACAAGCCTGAGAGGGGACAGATAAAAATTAATGGTAAAGAGGTTAAAATTACTAACCCAAATAAAGCTAATGAATTTGGTATTGGTATGGTTCATCAGCATTTTAAACTTGTTGAGAATTTTACTGTTACAGAGAATATAATACTTGGATGTGAGCCAAAGAAGTTTGGAATTGTTGTAGATAAGACAAGTGCTGCAAAAAAAATTGAAGCTATTTCAAAAAAGTATAATTTAAATGTAGACCCTTATGCAAAAATTGAAGATATTTCAGTTGGAATGCAGCAAAGAGTTGAGATTTTAAAGATGCTTTATAGAAATGCAAATGTGCTTATTTTTGATGAGCCTACAGCCGTTTTAACTCCAAATGAAATAGATGAACTTATGAATATTATAAGAGACCTTATCAAAGAGGGTAAGTCAGTTATAATAATCACTCATAAGCTTAGAGAGATTAAAGCAGTTGCAAATAGATGTACTGTTATTAGAAGAGGTAAGTACATAGGAACTGTTGATGTTAAGGATACTAGCGAAGCAGAAATGGCTAAGATGATGGTTGGTAGAGAAGTAACATTTAAAGTAGAAAAAAAGGATGCGACTCCAGGTGATGTCGTGCTTAAAATAAAGAATCTTTCTGTTAATAATAATAAGAAAGTTTTAGGTCTTAAAGATTTTTCAATTGATGTTAAAGCAGGAGAAATCCTTGCAATAGCAGGAGTTGAAGGAAATGGACAAAGTGAACTTGTTGAGGCTATTACAGGAATGAGAAAAGTTATTTCTGGAACTATTGATTATAAGGGTGAAAATATCACTACTTTATCAATAAGAAATAGAATTGATAAGGGAATTGCTCATATTCCAGAGGATAGACATAAAAGAGGGTTAGTTCTTGATTATAACTTAGAGGATAATATGGTTCTTAAATGTTATAAAACAAAACCTTTTTCAAATAAAGGATTTATTAATAGAAAAGCAATAAGAGAACATGCAGAAAAGATTATTAAAGCTTTTGATGTTAGATCAGGACAAGGTGCTAAAAGTAGTGCTAGGTCTATGTCTGGTGGAAATCAACAAAAAGCTATTATAGGTAGAGAAATTGAGATGAACCCAGAAGTTTTAGTTGCAGTTCAACCTACAAGAGGGCTTGATGTTGGGTCTATTGAATATATTCACACAAGATTAATTCAGGAGAGAGATAGGGGGAAGGCAGTATTATTAATATCTTTAGAACTTGATGAAGTTTTAAATGTGGCTGATAGAATTGCAGTTGTGAATGGTGGAGAGCTTATAGGTATAGTTGATGCTAGGACTACTGATGAGAATGAAGTAGGGTTAATGATGGCTGGAATTAAAAAAAATGAAGAACTTACAAAAGTAGGTACAGCTAAAGGAGGTATGGACAATGAATAAGAAGACATTTTTATCTTTACTTGCTATGGTGCTAGGTCTTTTTGCAGGTGGTGTGCTTATGCTTGTAATGGGATATGACCCAATGGAAGGATATACATTCTTATTTAAGGGTGGTACTCAAAGTATGGAGAGAATAGGTAATACTATTGCTACATCAGTCCCCCTTATTTTAACAGGTCTTTCAGTAGCCTTTGCTTTTAAGACAGGGCTATTTAATATAGGGGCTCCAGGGCAAATGTTATTTGGTGGATTCTGTGCTTTAGCTACAGGGCTTACTTTAGAATTACCTCAAGGGGCTATGATTATTCTTATGGCTTTAGCTGGTATTGTTGGTGGAGCTTTATGGGCTATTGTCCCAGGAATTTTAAAAGCTAAATTTAATGTTCATGAGGTTGTTGCTACAATTATGATGAACTGGATTGCTTATTGGATAGTATTTTATGCAGTGCCAGCTTACTTTAAGGGTGAGTTTATGGAAACTGAATCAAGAGCACTTCCAGAGTTTGCAACTTTACACATTAAATCTCTTACAGAAATGTTTGATGGGTCATTTATAAATCTTGGAATTGTAATTGCTTTAATAGCAGTTACTATAATTGCAATTATTTTAGATAAGACAGTTTTAGGTTATGAACTTAAAGCAGTTGGTTTTAATAAAGATGGAGCAGAGTATGCTGGGATGCCAGTTAATAGAAATATTATTTTATCAATGATGATAGCTGGGGCACTTGCAGGGCTTGCAGGAGTTGTTCAGTACACAGGGAATTCAACAGCTATGCAGATTGGTGTTATGCCAACTCAAGGTTTTGATGGAATAGCGGTTGCACTTCTTGCGGCAAATTCACCTATAGGGGTTGTATTCTCAGCTTTATTCTTTGGTCTTTTATATACAGGAAGAGGCTTTATGAGCGCTATGACAGGAATTCCACCTGAGATAGCAGATACAATAATATCAATAATAATTTACTTTGCAGCTACAAGCGTAGTTATTAGTAAACTTATAGATAAGATAGAGAAAAAGAGAAAATTAAAAAAAGAGTTAAGTAATAGTTCATCAAAGGGGGAGTCTTAATATGTGGGATATAATTGAGCAGATTTTTCCATATGCTATGGCATATATGGTACCTTTATTAATAACAGCACTTGGAGCTTTATATTGCGAAAGAAGTGGAATTGTTAATATAGGTCTTGAAGGATTTATGATTGTTGGATCATTTGCAGGGGCTTTTACAATATCAGAATTACAAGATAAAGTTCCGGCAGGAAGTTCGTATCATCTTTGGATTGGACTGCTTGTAGCAGTTATAATAGGAGCATTATTCTCATTATTACATGCATTTGCAAGTATTAATCTTAGTGCAAATCAGGTAATTAGTGGAACAGCTATAAATATGATAGCTGGTGCTCTAACAATATTCCTTGCAAGAGCAATCACAGGAAGTGGAAATATAGGAATTCAAATGGGATTCATAAGTAGAGATATTCCAATATTATCAGATATTCCAGTTATAGGACCACTATTATTTACAAAGACTTACCCAACAACTTGGTTAGTTTTAGGAATTATATTATTAAGTGCATTTATTCTTTATAAAACAAGCTTTGGTATGAGACTAAGAGCATGTGGAGAACACCCTCAAGCGGCATCAGCAGCAGGGGTAAATGTATTAAAGATGAGATATATAGGAGTTATGATTTCAGGAGGACTTGCATCTCTTGGAGGAGCTATAATAATAGTAACTTATGCTGGAGAATTTAATGGAAGTGTAGCAGGACTTGGATTCTTAGCACTTGCAGGATTAATTTTTGGACAATGGAAGCCTCTTGGCATACTTGGGTCAACAATGTTTTTTGGATTTGCAATAACAATAGCAAACATATCACAAGCTATACCAGAACTTGCAACAATTCCACCAGTTATATTAAAAGTGTTCCCTTATGTAGTAACATTAATAGCACTTATAATATTCTCTAAATCATCACAAGCACCAAAAGCGGCAGGAGAGCCATTTGATGCAGGAAAGCGTTAAGTGACACCCCAAATTTTAATTTGGCTGGTGGAACTTACTCAGCGAACGAATGTGAGTCGAGTTTCCCGCACCCCAAATTTTAATTTGGCTAGTGGAACTTACTCAGCGAGCAAAGCGAGTCGAGTTTCCCGCACCAAAAATTTTAATTTGGTTGGTGGAATTTACTCAGCGAACGAATGTGAGTAAAGTTTCCTATTTAAATCTAGTCATGCTATGAAAGTAGCATGACTTTTTTTATGAAAACGAATAATTAAAATTAATAGTGTAAAATGATTCGTTAGAGTGTATAATTAATTAAATATAAATTTTTAGTAAGCTCTTTTATTGGGGAATAAAAAGATAGAGCTTACGCAGATAAAATGGAGGGCGATTTAAAATGACATTAAAGTATAGTTTTAAAAACGATTATAGCGAAGGGGCACATCCAAATATTATTCAAGCATTAGTTAGTAGTAATTTAGAACAAACAGATGGATATGGCTATGATCCTTATTGTGCAAAGGCAAAGGAATTAATCAAAGAAAGATTAAATAATGATGATTCAGATATTCATTTTATAGTTGGGGGAACTCAAACTAATTTAATAATGATATCTTCAGCATTAAGACCATTTGAAGCTGTTATTGCAGCAAATACAGGGCATATAAATGTACATGAAACTGGAGCTATTGAAGCAACAGGACATAAAGTTTGTAGTGCGCCTTTTAGAAAAGATGGAAAGCTTCGAGTACAAGATGTACAAGCTATATTAGATGAACATGTTGACGAGCATATGGTTATGCCAAGAATGGTATATATTTCACAATCAACAGAGGTTGGAACGGTTTATACAAAGGCAGAACTTAAAGAAATGTACGATTTCTGTCAAAGTAATGAGCTATCATTATTTGTTGATGGGGCAAGACTTGGCTCAGCATTAACTAGTTATGAAAATGATATGACTTTAGAAGATTTAGCACATTTAAGTGATGCTTTTTATATAGGAGCTACTAAAAATGGAGCACTTATTGGAGAAGCACTTATAATAAATAATTCTGCTTTAGGTAAGGATTTTAGATATCACATAAAGCAAAGAGGAGCATTACTTGCAAAAGGTAGACTTCTTGGAATTCAATTTGTAGAGTTATTTAAAAATGACTTATTCTTTGAACTTGGAAAAAATGCTAATGATAGAGCAATGCAACTTAAAAGAGGCCTTGGAGAACTTGGGGTTGAATTCTTAACAGATTCACCTACAAATCAAATTTTCCCAGTAGTAGCAAATAAAGATTTAGACATCTTAAAAGAAAGTTATGATTATACTTTTTGGAGCAAAGTTGATGAAGAAAAAAGCTGTATAAGACTTTGTACTTCATGGGCAACTAGAGAAGATATGGTTAATGAATTTTTAAGTGATTTTAATAAGATTTTAAATAGATAATATTAATAAAACTCCTGTTGAATTTTAATAATTCAATGGGAGTTTTTTCTTATAAAAAAGTAGGGGAATGATGCACGCTATGTGTTAATAAATTTAACAAAAATTTCTTGTAAAACCATCTTTTTTTTCGTTGTAAAAAGTGCTACAATAATCTAGTTAAATTTGTAATTAGGTAGGAGAGAAAGGGTATGACAAAGAGAAAAGATGATTTATTAAATGATAAAGAAAGTACATTACTAATGAAGTATATTTTACCTTCTGTAGGTGGAATGATGGGTCTATCATTATGTATTTTATTTGATACTATGTTTATAGGTAAAAAGCTTGGAGCTATTGGGATTGGTGCGTTAAATATAACTCTTCCAATATATAGTCTAATGAGTGCACTTGGGCTAACTTTAGGGGTTGGTGGTGCGACTGTTTTGAGTATATATATAGGGAAGAAAAAGTTTGAGTCTGTAAATAAGATTTTTACAACATCAATGATTGGGATAGGAATTATATATATAGGATTTTTAATTGTGAAAGTATTCTTTATAGATGATCTTGTTTGGGCACTAGGGGCTTCACCACAAACTTTTAATATGGTTAAAAGTTATCTAGATATTTTAATCATTTTTAGTGGTGCTTATATGCTTCTTAATGCTTTAAATGTTTTTATAAGAAATGATGGAAATCCAAAACTTGCTATGATAGCAGTTATAGCAACTAATATTGTAAATATAATTTTAGATTATGTATTTATGTTTACTTTGGATATGGGGATTGGTGGGGCAGCACTTGCAACATCAATAGGGCAATTTGCTGGAATAGTAGTACTTGCATTTCATTTTATTCAAAAGAAAAATAGTTTTAAATTTGATTTTAAAAATAATGATTTTAGATTCATGGGAAGAATAGTTAGAACAGGAATTCCAAGTTTTATCTCAGGGATAACAGCTGGAATAGTAATAATGATATTTAATATTGTAAGCTTTAAATTAATGGGTAATGCAGGGCTTTCAGCTTATGGAGTAGTAAATAATATTGCATTGATTTTTGTAGCTATATTTAATGGGGTAGCTCAAGGTATTCAACCGCTTGTAAGTACTAATTATGGTGCGAAAAAAGAGGCAAGGGTAAATCACTTTATTAGAAAAGGTAGAATTATAATGTTTGTAACAGGAATTGTATTCTTTATGATAGGTGCAACCTTCCCAGTACAGCTTATAAATATATTTACCAATGCTCATGGGTCATTTTTAGAAGTTGCTAAAGAGGGGATAATTATCTACTTTGCATCCTTTATTCTTGCGGGGGTTAATATTTTAAATATAGCAGCACTTCAATCAGTAGAAAAAGTTAAGTTATCAACAACTTTATCTATGCTAAGAGGTTTTGTTTATATATTAATAGTTCTTGGAGTGCTATCAAAAACGTTTGGAATGACTGGGCTATGGTTAACTATCCCAATAGTTGAATTTGCTACTATAGGGACTCTTATGATTATAGATATATATAGAAGTAGAAGAAATAAAAAGCTTAAAGATAAAATAGAAAATAAAGTTTTTGTTTAAATAAATATAGCAAAAAGGGACTTTCTCATAGGATGAGAGAGTCCCTTTTTTTACTTAGTTGTTTCTTCATCAGCTAGATTTTCTGTGTAGTCAAATTCAGGACAGGCAATATTGTTAACAACTATTGGGTCTTCTTCAAATTCTGATATGTTAGAAAAAGTATTAGTATTACATGAAAATAACTTTTCATCATTAGATGTTGTTGAAAAACTCCTCATTTTTGGTGGGTAAACTGATTTTGGATTCTTATTATCATTCATAGGCGAACCCTCCTTTATAAATGTATTTTACCCACCTCTTTGTAAACTATGTATTAATAGAATTAAATCTTATTTAAAATTGTTGATAGTAAAAAATTTACATTATATAATATGAAAATGTAGAATTGTGTTTTAGGGGGAATATTTCTGTAAAGGGAAGAATAATTAAGAAGTAGTAGAATTAATTTTTTAAGGGGGATTCATAATATGCGTTTAAATAGAACAAAAAGAGCTAAAAAAAAAGGTTCTGTAAAAAGTAAAATATTAATAGGTGCATTGATTGCTATACTTGCCGTTGTTGGTGGTATTGGTGGATATGTATGGGCACTATTTGGAAAAATGGATAAGGTAGATTTAGATAAAGAAAATTTAGGATCAAATGTAGAGCTTAATGATGAATATTCACATATAAAAAATATTGCATTCTTTGGAGTAGATCAAGCTGATGGTGAAGGTGGTAGAAGTGATTCTATGATGGTTGCAACTATCGATACTAAAAATGATAAGATTAAGCTTACATCTTTAATGAGAGATTCATATGTTGAGATTCCAGGCAATGGTTCTAATAAACTTAATGCAGCTTATGCTTTTGGTTCAGAGGAACTTGCGATTCAAACTATAAATAAAAACTTTGATTTAAATATAGAAGATTTTGTTACTGTTGATTTTTCAAGTTTGCCTAAGGTTATAGATGAAATTGGTGGGATTGAAATAAATATAGAAGCTAATGTATTAAATGAATTAAATAGATATATTGGTGATAATAATAGGAGATTAAATAGAAATTCAGGAAATATATATAATGCTGGACTTACTAATTTAGATGGCGTACAAGCATTAGCATATTGTAGAATTAGATATGGGGTAGGTGATGATTTTGCAAGAACAGATAGGCAAAGAGAAGTAATTGATGGGATATTAAAGAAAATATTTAGTATGTCACCAACTAAGTATCCAGGATTATTAAATGAAGTGTTCCCAATGGTTAAGACAAGTTTATCGACTGGGGCAATTATGGAAATGGGTACAGATGTTCTTAGCATAGGTAATAATCTTGAGCAAAATAGATTCCCAACAGATGATGATTTAAAAGGTGAAATGATTAATGGAATGTCTTGTTTAACATTTGATAAAGCAGTTACAACAGATAAAATTCATAAGTGGATTTTTGAAGATATAAAAGAGTAATATTAAAGTCTAGAGGTAATTAATTTATTTCTAGGCTTTTTTGATATTTAAATTTATTAAGTAAATAATAATTAAGATATGATATAATGAATTATGGTGAAAAATGTAATATTTTGTTAAGTGGAAAGGGTCGAGGTGATAATTATGAAGTATAAATTAATAGCGATTGATATGGATGGGACTTTGCTTAGTAATAAGCATGAGGTTCCAGAGTTTAACAAGGAAATGATAAAAAAAGCGACTGAAAAAGGTGTTAAAATAGCAATTACTACAGGTAGACTTTTTGCATCAGCTAGAAAGTATTCACAAGTTATAGGTGTTGATGCTCCTATAATTTCTTCAAATGGGGCTTATATCAGAGAACAGAATAGTGAAGAAGTTATTTATGAGTCAAATTTATCAAAGGAACAATTTGAGAGAGTAATAAGTGTTATTAGAAAATATAATTTTAGAGTATATATGAATACATCAGATACTGTTATTTCAGAAGAAGTAGTTCCAGAAAATCATGCTTATAAACTTGTTAATAATGAACTTGATGATGCTTGGAAAATACAGTTCATAGAGGGAAGAAGTTTTGAGGAAGTGTACAAAGAAAAAAGCAATGATATTTTAAAGTTTATTTGCATTGAAGAGGGGAATGATAGAAGTGAACTTATGAGAGCTAAGGCTGAACTTTCAAAGTTTGAGGATTTAGAAGTTGTAAGTTCATGGGAGAATAATTTTGAGATTATGCCAGCAGGGACGTCAAAGGGAAGTGCTGTAAAAAAACTTGCACAGATACTTGGGTTTAAAAGAGAAG
This sequence comes from uncultured Clostridium sp., assembly GCF_947039605.1. Classification (GTDB taxonomy): domain Bacteria; phylum Bacillota; class Clostridia; order Clostridiales; family Clostridiaceae; genus Sarcina. The sequence continues at coordinate 14,984 of NZ_CAMQZG010000024.1, read as the reverse complement.
AGGTTATTTGCATAGGTGATAGTGAAAATGATTTAAGCATGATTAAATATGCTGGTCTTGGAGTAGCTATGGGAAATGCAATTGACATAGTTAAGGAAAATGCAGATTATATTACAGATACTAATTCAAACTGTGGGGTTGGTAAGATGATTGCGAAGTTTATATTAGAAGAGGAAGTTTAAAATAATAAAAGACCTAGATTTCAAAATTTGAAATCTAGGTCTTTTTATATAAAAATCAAAATTAGTCGTCTGATTTACCGATATCTGAAAGTATAAGTCCAGCATTATGGTCAAGAGCCCAACTAATACCCCAATCATTTTGGAATATAAGAAGATTTCTATCTTTCATATCTTTAACTTTTCTAGTATCAGATGTAAGGTTTAATGTTAATGGGTCTACATCAGTTTCAATCCATCTTACAAATTTATAAGCAAGTCTATCCATTTTGATATCAACGTTATATTCATTTTTAAGTCTATATTCAAGAACTTCAAATTGAAGTACTCCAACAACACCTATTATGATTTCTTCCATACCAATGTGTAGCTCTTTATAAGCTTGGATAGCTCCTTCTTGAGCTATTTGAGTGATACCCTTTATGAATTGTTTTCTCTTCATAGTATCAACAGGTCTAACTCTTGCAAAGTGTTCAGGTGCAAATACAGGGATTCCTTCGAATTTGAATTTCTCAGCACTAGCACAAAGTGTATCACCTATTGAGAATATGCCTGGATCAAATACACCAATGATATCTCCTGCATAAGCTTCTTCAATAACTGCTCTATCTTGTGCAAGGAATTGTTGAGGTTGTGCAAGTTTAAGTTTTTTACCACCTTGCATATGATAAACTTCCATACCTTTTTTGAATTCACCAGAGCAAATTCTCATGAAAGCAAGTCTATCTCTATGAGCTTTATTCATGTTAGCTTGTATCTTAAATACAAAAGCAGAGAAGGGCTCTTGAGTTGGAACTATTGTTCCTTTACTTGAATTTCTTGATAAAGGTCCAGTTGTAAGCTTTAAGAACTCACCAAGGAATGGAGCTATACCAAAGTTTGTAAGAGCTGATCCAAAGAATACTGGTGATAATTCACCAAGTTGAACAGCTTCATCATCAAAATCATCTCCAGCTATATCTAGAAGTTCAATATCTTCCATAAGTTTATCATATAAGATATCTCCAAGAAGTTCTCTAGCAGATTCATCATGAACTGAAATAATTGTTTCAATAACTTCAGTTTGCCCATGATTTCCACCTGAGAAAGCTATAATTGTTTCGTTACTTCTATTATATACCCCTTTAAAATTGTTTCCACAACCTATAGGCCAGTTTACAGGGTAAGTTTTGATTCCAAGTTCAGCTTCTATATCATCTAAAAGCTCAAATGGGTCTCTAGTTTCTCTATCCATTTTATTTATAAAAGTGAATATTGGGATTTCTCTAAGTGATGCAACTTGGAAAAGCTTTCTTGTTTGAGGCTCAATTCCTTTAGCTCCATCAACAACCATAACAGCAGAGTCTGCTGCAATAAGTGTTCTATATGTATCTTCTGAGAAATCTTGGTGACCAGGTGTATCAAGGATGTTGATACAGTAACCATCATAGTTAAATTGCATAACTGATGATGATACAGAAATACCCCTTTGTTTTTCTATTTCCATCCAGTCAGATACTGCATGAGTAGATGCCTTTCTAGCTTTAACAGAACCAGCCATTCTAATAGCGCCTCCATATAAAAGGAATTTCTCTGTTAATGTTGTTTTACCAGCATCTGGGTGAGAGATGATAGCAAAGGTTCTTCTTTTTTCAATTTCATTAATTAAATTAGACAAATCTATTTTCCTCCTTAAAATTATATAGGCTATTTAAATAATCTATATAAGGTGTTTTCAACATTTTATTTCATTATTAACTTAAACATTATAACATATTGGCATAAAATAAAACTAGGCTTAGTTCAACTTAGCCTAGTTTTATATAGAGTTTAAAGATTATTTAGCTTCTGTTTGGTTTTTAGATTTCATAGTATCAGTAATTGTTGGAATTACTTCAAGTTTATCTAAACCAACATGCTTAAGGATTGATTCTGATCTAGCTCTTGTTGAACCAGTTAAAACAGTATATTTGATGTTTTCTGAATCAAGGAATATTCTGATAGCTTCATCTATCGCGATAGCAATATCTTCATCCTGCCATCTAACACCATCTTTTTCATATCCAAATTCTCTTGGAACATAGAATATATGATCATACTTATTTACATCATTTAATGCTATTTTATATAAATCATTAAGAATTTCAATTTCTTTTTGAGTTCTTTTTTTATCCCCAAGCATAAATCTACCATATATATATGGTACAAATGTTGCATAGTCTGTTAAAGCATAATCAAAATTATTAAGATTTGATTCAAGTCTAGCCTGACCAAGATAGATACCATATTGTTCAGATATAGTTTCAATCATTCCTTTTTCTTTTAAATATTCTGTACTATATTCAGTCTCAGCACCTACATTAAGTCCTCTAACTTTCATATCAACATAAATTTGTTGTATTAAAGTTGTCTTACCACATCTTGGACCTCCAAGAATAGCTATTCTAATTGGCATAAATTAAACCCCCAGGTAATACGAATATTTTCGTGTTTATTTTAAATTAAATACACTATGATTATAACAATTTCTAAATAGATTGTCATCATATAGGTTGCGAGAAAATTTATAGTTAATAATTATATTTTGTAAAGCATATAAAAAGTATAATACAATAAAAATTATTAATACCAAAAAATGTAAAAATAGATTAACAAATTATTAATATGATAATACATTGATGAATTTAGTAATAAAAAGTATTAATAAGGCGTAAAAGATTATCTAAATAACTTAAGTATTTGTAAGGTTATGATATAATATTTTTAGAAAAGAAAAGGGCACAAAATTATCTATAATTTGAAAAAAAAGTAAAATATAATTATTGATTATTTAACTTTTGGGGGAGTAAAATGCAAAATTTAAATGTTAAGGGAAATATGAATGTGTGTAAGGTAAATGAACGTAAAGGGTATTTATTTTTAAAAAGAACTTTTGATGTTATTTCATCAGGGATAGCTATTATAATGTTTACGCCAATATTTATCTTATTAATTATTTTAATAAGATTAGATTCAAAGGGAGCGGCATTATTTGGTCATAAAAGAATGGGGAAGAATGGAAAAGAAATTAGTGTTTATAAATTTAGAACTATGGTAATAAATGCACAAGAAGTTTTAGAAAACTTTACTCCAGAGCAAAAAGCAGAATTTGAAAAGAATTTTAAGTTAGAGAATGATCCTAGAATAACTAAGATAGGTAGTTTTTTAAGAAAGACTAGTTTAGATGAATTACCACAACTAGTAAACATATTAAAAGGTGATATGTCAGTAGTAGGTCCAAGACCAATAGTACAAGCTGAAGTTGAAAAATATGGTCAATTTGCAGATAAATTTTTTTCGGTAATGCCTGGATTAACTGGTCATTGGCAAGCAAATGGAAGAAGTGATACTACTTATGAAGAAAGGGTGCAAATGGATATGTATTATATTGATAACAGAAGTTTCATGATGGATATAAAAATAATATTACAAACTGTAGTATCTGTTATTAAAAAAGAAGGAGCAATGTAAAGGTGAATATAACAATTATTTGTCCACTTTACAATGCTAGTGGATACATAAGAGATTTAAATGAAAAGTTATTAGACCAAAAAGTAGATAAAGAATATAAGATTTTTATAAAGTATATTTTGACAGAATCAAAAGATAACACCGAGAATATTTTAAAAGAATTAGAGTCAAATTATAAAAAAATAACAGCGAAAGAATTTTCACATAGTCAAACTAGAGAAAAAGCAGCAATGGAATTAGAAAATAATAATATTATAGTTTTTATTTCTCAGGATATAAAAATAAAAGATGATAAATGGTTAGAGAATTTAGTGAATCCCATTATTGAAGGGGAGTGTGAAGCTTCATTTAGCAGACAACTTCCTGAAAATGAGACAATAGAGAAATATATAAGAGAAAAAAATTATCCAGCAACTTCGCGAGTTGTCTCAAAAGCTGATATAGCTAAGATGGGATTATTAACATTTTTCTATTCAGATGCATCATCAGCGGTTAGAGATGATGTATATAGAAAAGTTAAAGGTTATGATAATAAAAGACTTTTGATAAATGAGGATATGTATTTAGCAGAAAAGCTTATAACATCTGGATATAAAATAAAATATTGTTCAGATTCAGAAGTATATCACTCACATACATTTACATTAAAAGAACTTTATAAGAGATATTTTGATACTGGAGTATTTTTTAAGCAGAATTCACAGTTTTTAAAATATAAAAGTAGTGAAAGTGGGCTAGCGATGGCTAAACATGCTTTGAAAAGATCTATAGAAGAAAAGAATTATAAAGTAACAATAAATATTATGCCTAACTTTGCAGCAAGATTAATTGGTAGTCAGTTAGGCAAACGTTATAATAACTTATCAAAAATAATTGTGAATAAATCATCATTAAGTAAAAAAGTATATGGAGAATAGAAGGAGGATATTGAATATGAAAGGTATTATATTAGCAGGTGGATCAGGTACAAGACTTTATCCCGTAACAAAGGCAATGTCAAAGCAGATGACAGCAATTTATGACAAACCGATGATTTACTATCCAATGTCAGTTTTAATGCTTGCTGGGATAAAAGATATTTTAATAATTTCAACAGAGAGAGATTTACCAAATTTTAAGGAATTGTTTGGAACAGGTTCAGAATTAGGACTTAAAATAGAATATAAGGTACAAGAACAACCGAATGGTTTAGCAGAGGCTTTTATTATTGGAGATGAATTTATCGGTGATGATAATGTTGCATTAATACTTGGAGATAACATATTTTATGGTCAGAATTTCAGTTCTCATTTAAAAGAAGCAGCAGAACTTGAGAAAGGTGCTATGGTATTTGGATATTATGTTCAAGATCCTAGGGCATTTGGAGTTGTTGGGTTTAGTGAAAATGGACAAGTTACTTCATTAGAAGAAAAACCAGAAAATCCAAAATCAAAATATGCAGTTCCAGGTTTATACTTCTATGATAATAGTGTTGTAGAAAAAGCTAAAGGACTTAAACCATCTGTTAGAGGTGAGCTTGAGATTACAGATTTAAATAGAATTTATATGGAAGAACAAACTTTAAGAGTTGATTTACTTGGTAGAGGGATGGCATGGCTTGATACAGGAACACATGCATCAATGCTTCAAGCATCAAATTTTGTAGAAGCAGTTCAGAATACACAAGGTACATATATAGCATGTCTTGAAGAGATTGCATATAGAAAAGGCTGGATATCAGATAAAGATGTTCTAGAACTTGCAAAACCATTAATGAAAACTGGATATGGAAAGTATTTAGTAGAAATAGTTGAAGAAATAGAAGCTAAAAAAATAGTAACTGTTTAGAGGGGGATTAAAGTTGAGTAATTTTAATTTTATAGAAACTAAAATAAAAGATTTATATATTATAGAGCCTAAAGTATTTGGAGATGAAAGAGGATACTTTATGGAATCATATAATGAGAGTAGCTTTAATGAAGCAGGTCTTACTATGAAATTTGTTCAGGATAATGAATCAAAATCTAAAAAAGGTGTTTTAAGAGGGTTACATTTTCAAACTAAACATACGCAGGGGAAACTTGTAAGAGTTACTGAGGGAGAAGTTTTTGATGTAGCTGTTGATTTAAGAAATGGTTCACCTACATATGGAATGTGGGAAGGAATTGTTTTAACAGCTCAAAACAAAAAGCAATTTTATGTTCCAGAAGGATTTGCACATGGATTTTTAGTTTTATCAGAGTATGCAACTTTTAATTATAAGTGTACAGATTTTTATGCTCCAGAGTATGATAGTGGATTAATTTGGAATGATAGTGACGTTAATATAGAATGGCCACTTGATGGAATAGAAGAAATTTTATTATCTGAAAAAGATAAAAAACAAAAATCTTTAAAAGAATTGGAAGTACCATTTCTTTATAATAAATAGGTGAAATTAAATTAGTGTTTTAGGGGATAAAATTATGAAAATATTGATAACTGGTTCAAATGGACAATTAGGAAATGAACTTCAAGATATTATAAGAAAAGGTTATTCAGAAATCAGAGAAGTTTCAGAAAAGATAGTAAATGCAGAAGTTATAGCTGTAGATGTGGATAAGCTTAATATAACAAATGAATTACAAATTAAAGAATTTATTATAGAAGAAAAACCAGATGTAGTAATAAATTGTGCCGCATATACAAATGTTGATAAGTGTGAAGAGTGTAAGAATATAGCATATGAAATTAATGCTGTAGGACCTAGACACTTAGCACAAGCATGTGAAGTTGTAGGAGCAAAGTTTGTTCAGGTTTCAACTGATTATGTATTTGAAGGTATAGGAAATGTACCATTTACAGAAGATTCTAATTTGAATCCTCAAAGTGAATATGGAAGATCAAAACTTGATGGAGAGAAATTCACAAGTGAATTTTGTAGTAAGCACTTTATAGTAAGAACAGCATGGCTTTACGGATATGTTGGAAATAACTTTGTTTATACAATGAGAAATCTTGGAGCTACAAAAGAAAGTTTGATGGTTGTTGATGACCAAAGAGGAAATCCAACACATGCAAATGACTTAGCTTATCACATACTTAGAATGATAGAAACTGAAAATTATGGAGTATATCATTGTACTGGTAAAGGAGAATGTTCATGGTATGACTTTGCAAGTGAAATAATGAAATTATCAAAATTAAATTGTAAAGTTAGTCCATGCACAACAGAAGAGTTTCCAAGACCAGCAAAAAGACCAGAATATTCATCATTAGATAATAAAATGCTTAGAGAAACTATTGGTGATGATATGAGGGATTGGAAAGAAGCATTAAAATCATTTATAAATAAGGCTAGTAAGTAGGGGGAAGTAATTTATGAAAACATATTTAGTAACAGGTGGTGCAGGATTTATAGGATCAAACTTTGTTTTATATATGCTTAACAAGTATGAGGATATAAAAATAATAAATTTAGATAAATTAACATATGCAGGGAACTTAGAAAATCTTAAATCAATAGAAAGTGATGAAAGACATATCTTTGTTCAAGGAGATATCTGTGATAAAGAACTTGTAGCAAGTTTATTTGAAAAATATGATATTGATTATGTAGCACACTTTGCAGCAGAGTCACATGTTGATAGAAGTATAGAAAATCCAGAAGTATTTGTACAAACAAATGTAATGGGAACTAATAATTTATTAAACTGTGCTAAAAAGTCTTGGGAAACTATTGAAGGATGGAAAGAAGGAGTTAAGTTCTTGCATGTTTCAACTGACGAAGTATATGGTTCACTTGGGGATGAAGGGTTCTTTATGGAAACTACACCAATAGACCCACATAGCCCATACTCAGCAAGTAAAGCAGGGTCAGATTTATTAGTACAAGCTTATGCAGATACTTATAAAATGCCAGTGAATATAACAAGATGTTCAAATAACTATGGACCATTCCAATTCCCAGAAAAATTAATACCACTTTTAATTAATAATTGCTTAGAGTTAAAAAATTTACCAGTATACGGTGATGGACTTAATATAAGAGATTGGTTATATGTAGAAGATCATGCAAAAGCAATAGATATGGTAATTAATAATGGTAGACTAGGTGAAGTTTACAATGTTGGTGGTCATAATGAAAGAACAAATATTCAGATAGTTAAAACTGTTATAGGGTATTTAAATGAAAATGTAAATGAAGAGATAACAGAAACTTTAATTAAATATGTTGAAGATAGAAAAGGTCATGATAGAAGATATGGGATAGATCCAACAAAAATAAAAGAAGAACTTGGATGGTATCCAGAAACAACATTTGAAGTTGGAATTAAAAAGACTATTAAATGGTATCTAGATAATAAGAAATGGATGGAAAATATAACTTCAGGTAACTATCAAAAATATTATGAAGAGATGTATAAATAGATGAAAAAAAAATTAGTGAGTTTAATAATAATTAATTATAATAACAAGGATTATTTATCAAGATGTTTAAATTCTATATTTGAGCAAACATATGAGGAACTAGAAATAATTTTTATTGATAATGAATCAAAAGATGGTTCATTTAAGTATATGGAAGAAGAATATTCTAATAAGAATATTCTTCTAATTAAAAATGATATAAATAATGGATATGCAGGGGCTGCAAATCAAGGTATAAAGTTATCTACAGGTGAATTCATAATGATAATAAATCCAGACATAGTAATGGAAAAGGATTTTGTAGAAAAATTAGCATTTTATATGAGCAATAATTTAGAAGTTGGAGCAATAACAGGAAAACTTTTGAAGTATGATTTTAGTAATAATAAAAAACTTAATTATATTGATAGTGCTGGAATAGAAATGTATAAAAGTACAAGGTGTATTGATCGAGGTCAAAATGAGTTAGATGAAGGTCAATATAATAAAACAGAAGAAGTATTTGGCGTTTGTGGTGCAGCACCAATGTATAGAAGAAATGCCTTAGATTTAGTTAAATATAAAGATGAATATTTTGATGAAGATTTTTTTGCATATAAAGAAGATGTAGATTTATCATGGAGATTAAATCTTATAGGACAAAAAAACATTTATTATCCAGAAGCAATTGCATATCATGGACGTGCTTTAGGTCGAAGTGAAAAAGGTATATTTAAGTTTATAAAACATAGAAAAAAACAATCAGAATTTTTAAGGGGAATTTCTTATAGAAATCATTTAATGATGTTAGAGAAAAATAAAAATTCGGATTTTATTATTGAAAATAAATTTAAAATCAATAAAAGACAATTAATGCTTCTGATATATTCATTAATATTTGAGCAATTTATATTTAAATTTAGAAAAGAAGCAAAATTAAAATTTAAATTGATGAATCAAAAAAGTAATAATTTAAAAGAAAAAAATAAAATAAAGTCTATAAGACATTTAATAAAATAGGAGGTTTAATTATATGAATCCTTTTATAATATATATTTTAGCTTTTGGATCTGCATTAGGACTTTATATATTTAATTGGTCTAATTTATATCCGGAATTAACATTTTCTTTGGTCTTTTTTTTAGGTGTAAGTTCCTTAATTTGTGGATACATATCATTAAAGATGTCGAAAGAAAATAAATTTGAGTATAAAGATATAAAAAAAAATAGAATAGGAGATATAGCATTAGCTATTAATTCATTACTTTTTGTAGCAGATTTTATCTATGCAGGATATATTCCTATGTTTGATATGAAGAAATATTTAGAGTTTTCTGGAATACCTATGGTGCATGTTTTTATATATACATTTAATATATTTTTAGGAATATATTTATTCCACATATTTATTTCAGAGAAAACAATTAAAAACTTTCTTAAATATACAATAACTTTTTTACCAGCTTTTCTACTAGTTTCTAGAGGTATGATTATGAATATAGTAATAGGTTCAGGTATAATATTTATTCTTAAATATGGAAAGTGGGAGTTTTATAAAAAGAATTTTATAAAATTAATTATTGTATGTTTAGTAGGGTTATTTGGGTTTGGAGTTTATGGAAATATACGAAATAATTCAATTAACGGAGCAAATAACAAATTAGATAGTTCATATATTATGAGTGTTGGTGGAGCACGAGAGGAATTTAAAAAATCTATAATTCCAAAAGAATATTTTTGGGGATATCTATATATATCATCACCACTTGCTAATTTGCAAAATACGATAATAGAACATAAGCCTAAAATAAATGGTGGAAATTTCTATAAATTTTTATCTAATGAAGTTACTATTGATTTTATAGCAAAAAGAGTATTTAAAAATTATGAGAAAAATAAATCAGAAAAAAAAATTCCGTTAATAACACCACATTTAACAGTATCTACAGTTTATACGGGGGCATATTATTATTTAGGCTGGCTAGGTGTTTGGTTAATGTTTGCAATATTAATAGGTGGATCATACCTGTATATGAATTTTATATCAGATGATAATCCACTAAGAGTTATTGCTATTGCAATGTTATGTAATCTAGTAGCATTATGTGCATTTTCAAATATGGTTAATTTTTCAGGAATGTCATTTCAATTAATATTTCCAATATTATTAGAAATATATTTAAAGGTAAAAAGGAGTAAGAGTGAGAACTAATGAAAATTTTATTTGTAAATAGAAAAAATGCGTATACATTAAATGGTGGAGATACTATGCAAATGGAAAATACTATGAAGGAATTAAAATTACTCGGTAATGATATTCAAGTTTCATTAGGGGAAAATAGTATTAGCTATTATAAAAAATTTGATGTTATTCATTTTTTTAATATGCAAACTGATAAGTTTACATTAAAGGAAGTTGAAAAAATTAAAAAAACAAAAGCAAAATTAGTTTTATCACCTATCTGGTGGGATTTTGAAGAAGAAAATATAAAAAATGAAAAAGGGTATAGTAAAAAAGCAATATTGGCAAGTAAGATAATTGGAATAGAAAATATTAAAATATTAAAAATAAAAAATTTAATGATGAGATATAAAAGGATGAAAAAAATTCTTAATAAGGTAGATGTTATTTTACCAAATTCAAATTCTGAAATAAAATTAATAAATGAAAAATTTGGAATTTCAAATGGGAAAATGCATGTTGTTTATAATGGAATTTCAAAAATATATCAAGATGAAAGTATTCAGGTTAATGGTGCACGTAATTTTGCTCTCCAAGTAGGTAGGATAGAGCCAAGCAAAAATACATTATTGACGATTAAAGCGTGTAAAAAAAATGGAATAGCATTGAAACTTGTTGGTAGAATAATTGACAAAGATTACTATAATGAATGTTTAGATGAGATAGAAGGTAGTGAAATTGAATTTTTAGGAGTGAAAACTCAAAAGGAGTTAGTTGATATTTATAACAAAAGTAAATTACACATTTTGCCGAGTGAGCGAGAGACACCAGGGTTAGTAAGTTTAGAAGCTGGTGCAATGGGATGTAAAATTGTTTCAACTGAAATAGGGTGTGCACATGAATATTTTTTAGAAAGAGCTTTTTATTGTAATCCTAATGAATATACAAAGATGGAAAAAACAATAAAAGAAGCATGGGATAGTGAGGGGAAATGGGATTTAGCAAAAGAAATTAGGGAAAATTTCACATGGGAAAATGCAGCGAAAATAACAAATGAGATATATGAAAATATTGCAGGGGGGAATTATGAAAAATAAAATTTTGAATATGGCTTTATTTTTTATGAAGATTAAAAAAAATAGAATAACGATTTTAGATGAAACTGAATTCTCAGGATCTAATTCTACTGCAATGAGGAAAGTTTTTGAAAAAAAATCTGAATTTGAAGTAAGAGTTTTTAATAATAAAGAAGGATATAAGATATTTGAAAAAATAAAAAAACATATATTTATAGGAACTAGTAATATTATACTAACAACACACTCTGTGATTAGATATAAAAAGCAACAAAAAGTAATACAATTATGGCACGGAATTCCTTTGAAAAGCATGGGGTTATTAGATATCAATTATTGTAGTAAATGGAATGACAAAGATAAAAAAATATTTGATAGTTGTGACTATTTTATTTCAACATCAAAGTTTTATAATACTATCTTAAATGCTACGCTTGGACAAATAGCTGATAAGTATAAAATTTTAGGATATCCTAGGAATGATTTTATGATGACTGTGAGTGCTGTGAAATTAGAGGGATTATTTGAAGGGTTTGATATAACCAATAAAAATATTTTTTATATTCCAACATTTAAAAATGGGTATAAAAATAGGAATGAGGGAAATAGTAAAGAACAAAATTTTTTTGGGATAGATAGCTTTAGTATTATGGAGTTTTCTGCATTTTTATCTAAAAATAAATTAAATTTTATTTTAAAAATGCATCCATTTGAGGAACAATTATATAAAAAAATATATATGAACATGAAAATCCCAAATGTTTATTTCATGAGCAGTGAAATTTTAAAGGAAAATGATAGTGATTTATATGAATTTTTAAGTGAGTCAGATATTTTGATAACAGATTATTCAAGCATATATTTAGATTATTTAATTACCAATAAACCAATATTATTTATAAATCCAGATGAAGAAGAATATAGAGAAAAAAGAGGGTTTTTATTAGAACCATACGATGTATGGACGCCAGGACCTAAAGTTACAATACAAAGTGATATAGAAAAAGAAATAGTACACTTATTAAACAATAAAGAATATTTTGCAGAAGAAAGAGCAAAAATGAAAAGTATTTTTCATGAAAATTCAGATAATTGTAGTTCTGAAAGAGTTTATGATTTTATAAAAAAAATAGCAGAGGAAAGATGGATTTAATATGGGGATTATAAATAGTTCATTTAAAAGTTTTTTTTGGAATATAAGTGGAGCAATTTTAGGTTTTTTATTTCAGATGATATCAGCAAAAGTTTTAGGGGCGGATAAATATGGACAAGCCAATTATTATTTAGGATACGTTTCAACATTAACAATAATTATGTGTTTTGGATTACAAACGTATATACCTAAAAAAATTGAAGAATATCCAGATAAAAAAAAGTTTTTTTCAGATGTTGTTTGTACATATACAGTTGTTTTTTTAGGGATAAGTTGTATATTTGGAGTTATTGGTGGGGGACTTACATATATAAAAATTTGTATTATATTATTAGCTTATTTGACGATAATTTCAGAGTTGATATTAATTTATAATATATCGACAGGTAATGCATCAAAAGGGATGTTTTTTAGAAAGTTTTTATATAGTCTTTTAAATTTAATATTATTTTTAATTACATTTTTCTGTATATCAAAAGAGTATTATATTTATATCATAGTTATGATTTTTTCTTATTTATTAACAACAACACCCTTTTTAATTAAGAATTTAAAAGGTGGATCTTATAAATTTAGAATATTAAAAGAAAGTTCAAGTTATTATTTGATACAAATAATATATGGAATTTATTTAGGGTATTCAAAAATATTACAAAAAGATTTTGGAACATTTGAAACGGTAGCTGTATTATCAATTTCACTAACTTTAGGAGCTATAGTAGCAATGTTGGGGGATATATTTGCTAAAATAAGTATGCCAATATTTGCAAAAGCGTGGAAAGAAAAAGATTTTGTTATGTTAAAAAGTACTTATAAGCAAATAACAAGACTTAATTGTTATTTGGTTTTACCAATAGCTCTTTTATTGTTGATCAATAGTGAACGGATTTTAGGCGTGCTAGGAAAAGGCTATTTAGGGGGAGGGACAATATTTTCATTAATAATGTTATCACAATTTATCAATTCTTTTACAGGCCCAAATGGAACATTATTAGTTATGGCGGATTTTACTAAAAATGAAATTATAAATGGAATATTGAAATTATTGGTATCAGTAGTGATTATGACATTGATAGGATCGCAATATACTTGGACAATTGCATTTTCAATATTAGCTTCAGAAATTTTTGTTAATATAATAAAAACTCTTCAAGTTAAAAAGTATATAAATATTTGGCCATATGAACAAAAAAGCTTTGTATATATTTTAATGCTTACAGTTGTGGAAGGAATAATATTGTGTAGTATAGCAATGATTTCTAATTTTTGGATATGGATAGTTGTAAATATTATAGTTGTAATAGGGTTTTATGTAATGAGTTTTATAAAATCACCTATAAATTCTGATAGAGAAATGATTTTAAGTTATATAAAAAAGATAAAAGTAGGGAGATGGTAAAATGAAAAAAATTATAACGTATGGAACTTTTGACTTGTTGCATTATGGGCATATTAATATACTTAAAAGAGCGAAGGCAGAAGGGGATTATTTAATAGTAGGGTTATCTACAGATGATTTTAATTTATTAAAAGATAAAAAGTCACATTTTACATATGAACAAAGAAAATTAATACTTGAGTCAATAAGATATGTAGATGAAATAATTCCTGAAAATTCGTGGGAACAGAAATTAAGTGATATTGTAGATGAGAAAATAGATACTTTTGTAATAGGGAATGATTGGATTGGAAAATTTGATTATTTAAAAGAATATTGTGAGGTAGTATATTTAGAACGTACAGAGGGAATATCGACAAGTAAGATTAAAGATGATTTAAGTTGTGTAAATAAATTGAATAATATGTTAAAAATGCCAAATTGATATATCAATTTGGCATTTTTTGTATTATATTATATTGTGGAAGGGGGGAGATTATGAAAAAAAGAATATCTATGGTTTGTTTAATTGTTTTTATATTTAATTTTATTCCAACAGTTTATGTAAAGGCAGAAAGTGATATATACATAATTTCTAAGACAAGTATAACAGGTCAAGATGCAAAAGAATGGGCAAAAAGTAGAGGGGCTACACAAACATTCATTAATTTAGCAGATTTATATTGGAAATATTTTGATGCTAATGGTGGTGTGAATCCTGGAGTTGCATATGTTCAAGCAGCAAAGGAAACTGGTTATGGGAAATTTGGTGGAATTATTAATGAAACTTATAATAATCCATGTGGATTAAAAACAACAGCAGGCGGGGATGATAGTGACCCAGATGCACATATGAGATTTAAAAGTTGGAATGATGGAGTACAAGCACATTTAGATCATTTAGCATTATATGCTGGTGCAACAGGATATCCTAGAACAGAGACTTTTGATCCAAGGCATTTTCCATCAATTTTAGGTAAAGCTAAAACGGTCAGAGAATTAGGTGGAGCATGGGCTCCAAGTCAGTCATATGGAGTAGAAATTGGAAATTTATATAATAGTCTGCTTTCTTATTCAAATAGTAAGAAACCAGCTAGAAGTGGAATAGATACGCCAACTACGAATCAAGCTATAAATGGTGATAATTTAGTAGTAAGAG
>NZ_CAMQZG010000023.1 GCF_947039605.1 uncultured Clostridium sp. | reverse complement strand
GTTCACCCTAATAAGGTAAGTCAAAGTATGCAAATAAAATATAGTGAATTAGTTGAACTTGTAAAAGGAAATAGAGAATTAAACTATAGTAGTAATAGTGAAAAGATAGATATAGCGTTAAATAGATTAATTTTTGGAGCGCCAGGGACTGGGAAAAGCTATAGAATTAGTTGTGATATAAAAAAATATAAGCTTGAGAAAAGATACGAAAGAGTAACGTTTCATCCTAATTATACGTTTAATCAATTCGTTGGGTCATATAAACCAGTTAGTAGAGTTATAGAAGGTGAAAAAAAGGTGTTTTATGAATATATACCAGGACCTTTTTTGCGAACTTTAGTAAAGGCTATGAAGGATAAGGAAAATAATTATTTATTAGTTATAGAAGAACTAAATAGAGCTAATCCAGCAGCTGTGTTTGGTGATGTTTTTCAACTTTTAGACAGAGAAAATAATGGTGAAAGTAGATATAGAATAAGTATATCAGAAGATATAAAAGATTATTTATTTGAAGAAAATTTAAAAATTGATACATTGAAAATTCCAGGGAATATGTATATTTGGGCTACAATGAATAGTGCTGATCAAGGGGTTTACCATATGGATTCGGCATTTAAAAGAAGGTGGACACCAGAATATATAGGAATAAATGAAAATAGTGAGGGAATAGAGAGTATTAAAATTATATTAAATGGAAAAGAATGTTTTTGGAATGATGTAAGAAAGAAAATAAATGAAGAATTATTGGAGAATAAAATAAATGAAGACAAGCTGATTGGAGCATACTTTTTTAGCTTAGAAGAGTTAAAGAAAGATGTGAAAGAGTTTGAAAAGATATTTATCGATAAGTTATTAGTTTATATATACGAGGATATATTGAAAAATAGAAAAATAGACTTTTTCAATGAAAATGTGATGGGAATATCTGATATAAAAAAATATTATGAAGAAGAAAAACTATTTACTTTTGATCTTTTGGCTGACACTATATTAAGCAATAAAGAAGTAGTAGAAAGTTTGTGCGAAGAGTAGTGATAATATGATGATATTTTTTAAAGAGTTGGAATATATGACTAGTTTAGAGTTTGAGAAAAAATTGCCTACTAAAAATATAGATGAATTATGGGCGTGTTTAATTAAAAAAAACATTATTAAATATAACAACAAAGAGCAATTTTGTTTTGACTATGTTGGAATAATAGCTTGGAGAGAGATTATTATTAGCATAAATCCTAAATATACGAGTTTAGGTGATAATAAGTACAGTTCTTTTAAGACTATATTTAAAATACTAAAAAAGATGTATTTAGAAAAAAGTGTTGAAAGAAATATATTTGTTGGTAGTGAATGGGCAGAAAGTAAGAAGATGAACAGTAAAATATATAATTCAATTTTAATTTTAGAAGATTATATAAGTAACGGGATATATTTTGAGGAATATAAATTAAAAATTATAAATGGAAATGGGGCTATTGATTGGGGAGATACGATAGATAGTTTAGATCCATTAGTATTTAATGGACAATATATTTATACAGAGTATTATACAGAGGAAAACATGGATGAAGAAGATAATTTTATTACAAAATTGCATTATTTTATATTAAATGATGCAATTGAATTCCTAAGAAAAAAAGAAATTATAGATATATTAGGGTATGAGATAGATATAAACTTAAGGAATATTATACAAATAGAAGATTTTATATTTTGTGCTGAAATATTGAAAAAAGAGTTAGAAGTACAATTTAAAGATAGCAAAATAAATACAATAACATACATGATTAATTATCTGGAAATGAAGAGTGTGAGTGAAGTTGATAATGAAATGTATTTTTATGGAACTCGAAATTTTAAGTATATTTGGGAAACTTTATGCTCAAGAGTTTTAAATAATGAAATAAAAAGCATTGAAGACAAGTATAAATTTGAAACACCAAAATGGGTAATTGATAATAAAGAAATGTATAATAAAAGAAATATATTAAAGCCGGATATTATGACGATGTGTGTATATGAGGGGAAAAAATATTTATTGATCTTTGATGCTAAGTATTATTGTATGAAATATGAAGATGATAAAATAAGTGCTAACCCAGGTATTTCTGATGTAACAAAACAATATTTGTATGAAACAATATGTGAAAAATATATAAAAGAAAATGATATTGACTATATATATAATATATTTTTATTTCCAAGTGAATTAGAAACTAGGAAAGTAGGTCAAGTTGAATTAGAATTTATGAAGAGTGTGAAAATAAAAGCAAATCAGATAGTTTTAATGAATATAAATGATACGGAGTTTATTGAAATATTTTCTTCTAATAAAGTTTTTAACTTTATAAAAATAATAAAGCTATTGAAAGATGTTAGATAAGTGTAAAGAATAGGGCGTTGTAAATGAAAAAAAATTATAGAGGTATTTAAGTTATCGAAATAATTAACTAATTACAACACCTGAATAGTTAGAATAAAATATAAGAATAAGAAAGCTATGCTAGAATTTAAATTTTAGCACAGCTTATTTTACTATAAAATAAAAATAATATTTATGAATATATTTAGAAAACTTTGGAACAATAGTATAGATAAATATTAAAAATAAATCCATATAATATTATAAAAGAAAATGAGGTGAAAAAATGAAATTAAGAAAAACTAAGATTATAGCTCCGTTAGGTCATTTTAAAGTTCCACTTCAAGGAAAGTTACAAAAAACATATGACAAACCACCAATTTCATCAATAGTTGGAATTCTCCAAAATTTATTTGGAGAAAATATAAATGATTTTATTTTGGGATTTACTTTTGAATATAAAAATATAAGTAAAGAGTTTAATAAAATATATAAAGAAGTTGATGGAAGAAAAAACAAATATACAGCTGGAAGAAGATTTACAGGTGATAACTTTATAACAGAACATCTAGTTGATACAGAGTTGATAATTTACACAGATATAGATAAGAAAATTATTTTAGATGAAACTTTAGTTATGGGTAAAGCAAATTATTTAGCAACATTAGTAAGTGATGAAGAAGTAAATCTTATAAATCAAAAAGCTCAAGGTTTTAATCAGTGGACAGATATGAGTATTGAAGGTGGAATGCCGGTAAGAATTAATACTTTGACTAAATTTAATTCTGATAAATGTGCATATGATTATGAAACGGAACTTGTTAAAAACAATAAAGAATTTGAATATGACAAATTTTATGATGAAGAAGAAGAACAAAACATATTCTTATGGAATTGGAAGGATGGTGAAATAAATGCAGTTAGATAGAAAAGTAATTCACTTCATAGCAAATGAAGATAGTGTAATAAATTATAACTATCAATATAAATCAATGCAAGATGCGTATAAATTAATGACTATGATAGATGCTGAAAAAACTAAAATAATTCATAATGAAGGATTTAAAGTTGAAAACAAAAGATATAAACTATTCAATTTTCATGTGTATTTTGAAGGTGCAAATTATACAAGAGAAGGAATTGAAATTAAAAAAGGTAGTGCGGTGAAGTTTACTATTAGTGGAGCAAATAAAGTTTTAAATTTATTATTCAAAGGTATTTTAAAAGCTGGAGTAATACAAATAGATAATTGTAATTTAACACTTAAATCAGTTGAAGATGATAAGAAATTTAGATTCAATAAAATAATGCTATACAAAGTTAGAAATCCAGTTGTTGAATCTATATATAATCCTGATATGAAAAAAGCAGAATTCTTAAATCCTTGTGATATGAGATATTATGAAGCATTAGGGAGAAATCTACTTAGAAAATACGAAGCAGTGTATAGTAAAAAATATGAAGGGGAATTATTCTTTGAAATAGAGGATTTCTGCAAGATAAAACAAAAGTTTATAAAAGATATACATAAAGATGGATTTGTCATAGGATTTTCAAATTTTGAAATATATATTCAAGCTGATGTAGATATGCAAAAAATAGCTTATAACTGTGGTTTAGGCCAAAATAATTCACTAGGTATGGGGCATCTTTCATATATATGTGGAAGGAATGAGTAGTTGTGAAAAGAACATACAATGTATTTGTTGATAATGGACTTTTTATATTGGCTTACTATTTAGATAAAGAAATAGAAGATATTACAGAACAAGATATAGAAGATAATATAGAAAAAATGAGTGAGAGAATATTTGATTTTACTGGATGTGAAAAGTATGCAAATTTAAAAAGTATGGTTTTTCCTAATTCGGCACTAACACAAAAAGGGAAGGGTTACAAAGAACTCTCAGAAAGTATTAAAACTTCATTTGAATTAAAAGGCACAGAAACTTGTTGTAGGTGTGGTGAAAAAAAAGTTAATATATTTAATTTAATCAATAAAACATATGTGCCAGGGATAGTTTCACTTACAATGTATAACTACTCTAATAACCTACAAGGTGTTAACATATGTTCTCATTGCTTAACTTTAACAGTATTTTCTATGCTTAATTGCAGAGTTGTGCAGGATGTTATTTTATATAATCACACAGATAATGATTTTATGTATGATTATACTGAAAAAATTCAAGTGCAAAACAATAGAGATATATCCATGAAAATAGCCAAGGATAAGAAAAATGAAGCAACAAAAGTAGACTTAATAAAAGAAATGTGGGGAATTAAAGTTAATAAATATTATAATGGCTCACTTGAGCAAGTTAGATTTAACAACATAGGTTTAGGCATGCCAACATTTGAAATAAAAGGTTTAGATTATAAAGATATAGAAATGTTTAATAAACTTAAAATCAATGGTTTGTGGGATGAATTTACTACACCGGAATATTACTTGCTTGTAAATATGCTAGAAGGAAGGCTCACAGATAGTTACATAAAAAATATTATAAAGTTTGATAAGTCTAATAATAGATTTGAGATAAAATGCAGTAAAGAATTATTAGAATTTTTAAATAAGGAGGTAAATAGATTGAATACTAAAACAATTGAATTAATAGACAAAATTTGTGATGGAGTTGTAGAACTAAAGAAAATACAAGAAAGTTATAAGACTTTAAAGTATCTGAAAGAAGGTATAAGTCCATTTGAGGATTTCCTTATAGATACTTTAGGATGTTACTTAGAGCTTACAGGTGAAAAACTATTTAATTCTGATGAATTATTAGTATTAACTAATAGAATGAAATATAGAAGTGTAAAAAATTTAATGATAGTAAAATTAATAGAAAGAATGTAGGAGCGGGTTAAATTATGATGATAAGCAATGGTACAAAAAGATTTTTAAATATAGGTTATGGTATAGAAATTATAAATGGTAGGCTTTCAGGAAGTGCATTAGATGTGGAAAAAAGCAATTCAACTAATACGACATTTGTTAAGAAGATAAACGGGAAAGGGATGCTTTCAACAGTATCTGCTAAGCATGGGCTAAAACAATTCATGGGAGAAGTTGATGGGTTAGAGCAGTCTAAAAAAGTTATGCAACCTGGTGAAAATGGAAATAAAAGTAGAATAATTTGTGATCCACATCCAGCTAAATTTGCTAATGATGATATATTTGGATATATGATGGCTACAAAAAAGGATACTATAACAGAGGAAGATTATAATGCGTTAGATGAAGCTTTAAAGGCAATGTATAGTGAAAAAGGAAAAGGAAAAACTTTAAAATATGAAAAGATTGGTTCAGGAACTATGAAAAGAAAATCAAGAATGCAAATGAGTCCAGTTGTAGCAGTTGGAAATGAAAGAGTTAATACAGAATGGTGCGTTTCAAAAGATGAAACAGGAAAAAACTTACCTTTAAATATAGAAACATATGCAGGTGTAAGTTATGGAATTGCTAATTTAAACATAGATAAAGTTGGTAAGTTTGTTGTGGCTGATGAAGATTTAGAGTTTAGAGATTATTCAAAAATAGCAGCAGAAAATTTAAATGTAAAGGATTTAGAGAATGATGAAATATTTAAAAGAATAAATTCAACTCTTAGAGCTTTAGAATACTTAGCAATACAAGGGAATCAAAATAACTATTTAACTGACACTAAACCAAAGTTTGTAATTTTAGGTGAATATTCATGGGGTAATAATGTATTCCAAGGATTAATGAATGGTAAAGGGTTAGATATAAAGATGTTAAGACAAACACTAGAAAAAAATGAAGAGTTTAGAGTAAGTGATGTATTTATAGGTGTAGATAGATTTAATGCAGAATCTTATAATGAGATTGAAGAAAGTTTAAAGGTAATAACAGAGGAGTTTGAGTTTGTAAAAGTAGATAATGTTCATAGAAGTTTTGGGGCTTATAGAGAGTTTTTAGCCAATTCACTTGATGTTACAATAGAAATTTGAATTTCACAGTAGATTTATTTTTGAGAGTACTAATTAAACTAAGTTAGATATAAAGACCGAATCGTCAATAATATTTATACAGCAACTTGGAAGTATTAATTAAACTATATTAGATTTTATAAAAAGGAGCTACAATAAAAAATGTTAGATGAAAAAAAATTGAAAGATATTCAAAATGAATGTAAGAAGTATAATGCAAAATCAATAGAAGAAGATAAAAATGTATTTGAACATAATCAAGATTTAGATGTGATAAGAAAAGAAATAAAAGAAGTTTTTGGATTAAATGAGGTAATAGAGAGAAAATTAGATTTAGCTTGCCAGCTTCATGATATAGGAAAATGTGTTAAGTATTTTCAGGATAACTTAGAAACTAAAAAGAGAACAATAAGACATGAAATTTATGGAGCATCCATTAAAGGTTTGCCTGATAATATTAAACTTGCAATCTTAACACATCATAAAGATTTAGATAAACTTAGGGAAAATATAGTAAGAAATGAGTATAAATCCGAAATGGATGAGTTAAGTGAAAAGTTTAATTTAGAATTTGAAGATATAACTCACTTTATAGATTTATGCAAAACAAGAAAAGGTAAAAAATTAGTTACTGATTTAGATAATATAATTTTAAAAGGGTTATTGAACTATTGTGACCATATGGCATCAGCTGGAATAACTACAATAGACAAAGGATTAGATACAATAAATAAATTTGAAATTCAAGGTAAACCTAACTCCATTCAAAGAGAAGTTATAGCATTAAAAGAAGAAATTGATATATTAATTATGGCTATGACAGGATTGGGAAAAACTGCAACTTCAATGTTTTGGAGTGATATAGTTCAGAATACAGATAAGAGTAAAAGAATATACTACATACTTCCATATACAGCTAGTATAAATTCACAATATAAAGATATGAATGAAATGGGGTTAAGTGTAGCAATGCTACATAGTAAAGCTGAATATTTTTTAGGCAAGTATAAAGATGATTTTACAAAAGATGATTATAAGGCGTTTAAGAAAAGTACGAAGCAAATTAATATTTGTACTATATTTCAATTAGTTAAAGCTATGTTTGGGTGTAAAAGATTTGAAATGTTACTGGCTCAAATGAAAAATTCAATATTTATAGTGGATGAAATTCATTGTTTTGATATGAAAGAGTTAAGTTATATATTAGAAATGTTAAAATGGCTTAAAGAAAATTTAGGTGCAAGTGTATGTATTATGAGTGCTAGTATTCCGACCTGTCTACAAGAAGTTATTAAAGAAAGGTTGGGAATAACTAAATTTATAACTGCTGATAAAAAAGATTTAAGAATAAGGCATAAAATTCATAGAGTAAGAAAAACTATTTTAGATGATTTAGATAAAATAGAAAAATGTTTAGAAGAGGGAAAGCAAGTGATTTTATGTGTAAATAATGTTGAAACTTCACAAGAGTTATATGAAAGGTTTTCTGTGAAATATCAAACTAAATTAATACATGGTAGATTTAATACAAGAGATAGAGAGGTTGCAGAACAAGGATTAAAAACTAATAAATTACTTATAGGAACACAAGCAATAGAAGTTTCACTTAATATAGATTATGATGTAATGTTTACTGAAATAGCTCCATGGGATGCTTTGCTACAAAGGTTTGGAAGAGTAAATAGAAAAGCTGAAAAAGACATAGCGGATATATTTGTTTATGATAATATTAAGACTATTTATGATGAAGTTTTGATAGAAAATACAGATAAAGTAATAAGCGAAGTTATAGAAAAAGATTCTAGTATAATTTTAGAAGAAAAAGTTAATTATTATCTTGATAAAGTATATAAAGAGTTTAACTGGGATGAGTATAATAAATATATAGAATATTTTGATTTACTAATAAAAGGTTTAAAAATTGGTTCTTATAATTCTGATGCTACAGATGATATGTGTGGATCAGAAACTATAAGTATATTACCAAAGTGTTTATATACAGAATTTAAAGATTTAATTAAAGAAAAGAAATTCCTTGAAGCTGAATCATTAAAAGTTAATGTAAGAAAAGTTAAAAAGTTTGTAGATAAGGATTTATTCACTTATGATACAGAGAATTATATTTATATAGCCAATTATAAATATGATAGTAAAACTGGACTTAAATTCGATGGAAATATATAAGATAATTTTGCATAAAAGCAATTTGCAGTAGACCTATTTGGGGATAAAAGCAATTTGAAACTAGTCATATCAATGCTTTAGAGGGTGTTTTTAGGAAGATTCAAAAATAGGACCGGCGGTCTACTGCAAAGGGAACTTGGAAAATACAAATTTAGGTACTACAAATGGCTTGAAATAGTCAAAAAAGCGCTAAAAATTTTGGGTATTAATTTAACTATATTAGATATAAACCTTGTAATTATTGATGAATTTAAAGTATTTTTATCAAGTATTAATTTAACTATATTAGATATAAACAGTTTAGATGAGCAAACAGATGTATTAGAAAACTCAGGTATTAATTTAACTATATTAGATATAAACTTTTTAAATCCAGCTAGATAACAAATTAAACCTCCGAGTATTAATTTAACTATATTAGATATAAACATATAGATATAAGGTTCGATTCAAACATCTAGTTTCGTATAAATTAAACTATACTAGATATAAATTATAAAATTATAAAAGTGAGTATAAATTAAACTATATTAGATATAATTATTATGGATTTTTGGAAATAGAGATTTGTAATTGATAGGAAGAAGGTGAATTTAAAAAGTTCATCTTCTTTTTTATCTAAATGCAAAATATTAAAAAATAATGATTAATCGTTAAAATAATAATAATTATAAAATAATTTTACTATACTTATTAATAAGCAATATTTAAAGGGTGTTATTTTGATTATATTTTTAGAGTACATTCTATATTTTTTCATTTATTCTTTTCTTGGTTGGTGCTGTGAGGTTATTTACTGTTCTGATTTTGAGAAGAAGGAGTTTGTGAATAGGGGCATGCTAAAGGGGCCAGTCTGTCCTATTTACGGAGTTGGTTCTTGTATTCTTATTTTTTCCATTTACAGGTTTAGTGAGAATATTTTATTAGTATTTTTTCTTGGGATTCTTATTACTTCTATTATTGAGTATTTTACGTCTTTTGCTTTAGAAAAGTTATTTAATGCTAGGTGGTGGAATTACAGTACATATCCATTAAATATTAATGGTCGTATCTGTCTTTTAAATTCTGGTATGTTTGGTATTATGGTAGTTTTTCTTATAAGGTATGTTCATAAAGAAATTGAGGGTATTATTTCTGGGATAAGTGATAATACTTTATTTATAGTAGCTATTATTTTACTTGTGATTTTTATCTATGATTTTATTTGTAGTGTTAAGAAACTTAGGGTATTTAATTCTAAGTTAGATGAGATTAGAGATTTAAATATAGAGCTTAAAAAATACAATATAAGTTTAAGAGATAGGTTAAGTGGAAAGCATGATTTTGAGTTTGATAAAAGAAAACATGATTTAAAAGAGAAGATAAATAAAATCAAAGCTTCATTTAAGTATGAAAAAAGGATATTAAAAGCTTTTCCAAGACTAGAGCATAAAAAATATGGTGAGGAAGTTAAAAGTATTAGAAGTTATTTTAGATGTAAAAATAAAAAATAGTGAGATAGATTAAAGTGATTTATAGAGGGGTGAATTTTGTGTGTTTAAGAGTGGGGATAGATGCTGGTTCTACAACTGTTAAGCTAGTTGTTTTAGATGATAAAGATAATATTATATATAAGAGTTATAATAGACATTTTTCTAAGATACGAGATGTAATTTTATCTGAGGTAGATAATATTAAAAGTATAGTAGAAAATCAAGAGTTTAAACTTGCTATAACAGGTTCTGCTGGGTATGGAATTTCAAGGGAAACTGATATTGATTTTGTTCAAGAAGTTTTTGCTAGTACTCTTGCGATTAAAAAAAGACTTTCTAATATAGATGTCGCTATTGAACTTGGTGGTGAGGATGCAAAGATAATCTTTTTGACTGATGGTTTTGAGGAGAGAATGAATTCTAGCTGTGCTGGGGGAACTGGTGCATTTATAGATCAGATGGCTCATCTTATGCATGTTACAAACAAAGAGCTTGATGATTTAAGTTTAAAGGCAGAAACTATTTATCCTATTGCTTCAAGATGTGGAGTTTTTGCTAAGACAGATATTCAGCCTCTTCTAAATCAAGGTGCTAAAAAAGAAAATATCTCTGCTAGTATATTTCAATCAGTTGTAGACCAAACTGTGGGAGGTCTTGCACAAGGGAGAGAGATAAAAGGAAATATACTATTTCTTGGGGGACCTTTGTATTTTTATAAAGGTCTTAGAAAGAGATTTAGAGAAACTTTAAATCTTGATGAAAAGACAGGAGTGCTTGAAAAAGATGCACAGATATTTGTGGCACTTGGGAGTGCTATATATGCAAAAGATAGTGAGAAGATGTATTCTTATAAAAAACTTACTGAGCTTTTGAATGATAAATCAAAGCTTAGAAAAACAACTGATATAGTTCCATCACTTTTTAACTTAGAAGAGGATTATATAAAGTTTAAAGAAAGACATGATAAAGCAACAGTAAATTATAAAGATATAAAAGAATATAAAGGAAATATATTTCTTGGTATAGATGCAGGGAGTACAACTACAAAGCTTATTCTTATTGGTGAGGGTAAAGAAATTTTACATACGTATTACTCATCAAATAGGGGGAACCCAATAGAGGTTATAAGAGATGAGCTTACTCATATATATAATTTGCTTGATGATGATAAAAGAATTATTTCTTCATGCGTTACAGGGTATGGAGAGGAACTTATAAAGTCAGCTTTTGGAGTTGATTTTGGGATAGTAGAAACAATAGCACATTTTAAGGCTGGGGCATTTTTTAATCCTGATGTAGACTTTATCTTAGATATAGGTGGGCAGGATATAAAGTGTTTTAAGATAAAGAATAAGATTATTTCAAATATAATGCTTAATGAGGCATGTTCTTCTGGTTGTGGGTCTTTTATAGAAAGTTTTGCAGGACAGCTTGGATATAGTGCTAAAGAGTTTGCTAAAATGGGGCTTTTTGCAAAGAATGTTGTGGACCTTGGTTCAAAATGTACAGTGTTTATGAATTCATCAGTTAAACAGGCACAAAAAGAGGGGGCTACTATAGATGATATATCAGCTGGACTTTCTATTAGTGTTGTTAAGAATGCTTTGTATAAGGTTATAAGGATAAGTGATGCTAAAGAGCTTGGGGAGAATATACTTGTTCAGGGTGGAACAATGCATAATGATGCAATTCTTAGAAGTTTTGAACTAGAGCTTGGTAGAGAAGTTATAAGATCAAGTATTGCAGGACTTATGGGGGCATATGGTGCAGCACTTTATGCTATAGAAAATCAAAATATTAAAACATCATTTATTAGAGAAGAGGAGCTTAAAGACTTTACTCATAAATCATCTGTAACAAGGTGTGGAATTTGTACTAATAGATGTAATCTTACTATAAATACTTTTAATGGTGGAATAAGATTTATATCAGGTAATAGATGCAAAAGACCAGAGGGAAAAAAGAATCAAGGTGATATAAAGAGTATATATGCTTATAAGTATAAGAAAATAAGAGAATATAATTCAAAAGAAGAAAGAAAAGATAAGGTAGGTATTCCTTTAGTTATGAATATGTATGAGTTTTTACCTTTTTGGAGTAAGTTTTTTGAAAGTTTAAATATACAGGTAGTTTTATCAGATGATTCTACAAGAAAGCTGTATACAAAAGGACAACATACAATTCCATCTGATACGGTATGTTATCCAGCAAAACTTGCTCATGGACATATAGAAAGTCTTTTAGATAAGGGGATTAAGAATATATTTTATCCATGTATGAGTTATAACTTAGATGAGGGGCTTGCTGATAATTGTTTTAATTGTCCTGTGGTTGCATATTACCCAGAACTTTTAAATGCAAATATGAAAGTGTTAGAGAATAAGAATTTTATAATGCCATATTTAGCATTGAATGATAAAAAACTTTTAGCAAAAGAATTATACAGTTCACTTAAACATATTTTTGATATTAAATTAAAAGATGTTAAAAAAGCAGTTGAGCTAGGATTTGAGGAATATAATTTATATAAAAATAATGTTCGAGATGTAGCTAGGGAATATATTGATTTTGCTAGAGAAAATAACAAGAAGATTATAGTTTTAGCAGGAAGACCATACCATATAGACCCAGAGGTTAGTCATGGAATTGATAGGGCTATAGCAGAACTTGGAGTGGTTATAATATCAGAGGATTGTTTAAGTAGCACAGATGATATAGCACAGGTTAATATTCTTAATCAATGGACTTATCAAGCAAGGCTTTATAGTGCGGCTAAAAGAGTTGCAAGAGAGACAGATATGGAGTTTATACAGCTTGTATCATTTGGGTGTGGGACAGATGCAGTTACAGCTGATGAGGTGAAAGAAATTTTAGAGAAGAGTGGAAAGATATACACGCAGATAAAGATTGATGAAACAAGTAATCTTGGTGCAGCAAAAATTAGGATAAGAAGTCTTTTAGAGGCTATAAGGGAAAAGGATGGTGAGGGTATTGAAAAGTAGAAGGTATCCAGAGTTTACAAAGAAGATGAAAGAAGATTATACAATAGTAGCTCCAACAATGCTTCCTATACATTTTAAAATAATATCTAAACTACTTGGTGAATATGGCTATAATCTTGAATTTTTTGAAGGAGATTCACAAACTGCTTTAAAAGAGGGGCTTAAAACTGTGCATAATGATATATGTTATCCTGCTATGATAGTTATAGGGCAACTTATACATGCAATCAAAAGTGGTAAGTATGATAAAAATAAAACTGCGTTTATAATTACTCAGACAGGTGGAGGGTGCAGGGCATCAAATTATATTCATTTACTTAGGAAAGCACTTAAAGACAATGGATTTTCTAGTGTACCTGTAATTTCTTTAAATGGTTCAGGACTTGAGTCACATTCAGGATTTAAGTTATCACCTATACTTCTTTTAAAACTTGTTAATGTAATGTTTTATGGTGATGCACTTATGTATATATCTAATCAGTGTAAAAGTTATGAAAAAGTAAAAGGTAGTACTATAAAAGTAGTAGATAAATGGATTGATATAATTGCAGAAAAATCTAAAGATATTAGTGTGTTTAAGAGTGATAAGATATATAAACTTATGTTAAGTGATTTTTCTAGGATAGAACTTATTAAAGAAGAAAAAATTAAAGTTGGAATTGTAGGGGAAATTTATATGAAGTATTCTCCACTTGGAAATAATAAACTTGAAGAGTTTCTTCAAAATGAAGGGTGTGAGGTTGTGATGTCTGGAGTTTGTGATTTTTTTATGTATTGCCTTGCAAATTCACAGGTAGACAATAAGCTTTATGGAATGAATAAAAAATCAAAGAATATTACAAGGATAGGTTATAATTATTTGGTTATACAGCAAAAAAAAATGATAAAGGCTATTATAAAATATAGTGATTTTAAAGCGCCAACAAAGTTTGAAACTGTAAGAAGTTATGCTAAAGGTTATATAAATGAAGGTGTCAAAATGGGTGAAGGGTGGCTTATGACAGCTGAAATGTTAGAACTTATAAAAGATGGAGTTAATAATATAGTTTGTGCACAGCCTTTTGGATGTTTGCCTAATCATATAGTTGGAAGAGGCATGGTTAGAAAAATTATGAGCACGTATAAAAATGCTAATATAGTTGCAATAGATTATGATCCATCAGGAACAAAAGTTAATCAAGAAAATAGAATAAAACTAATGTTGTCTAATGCAAAAATGAATAAAGTTTTAGATGTATAAAAATGGCTTAATTAGAAATTAGGCTATTTTTTTTGTATTATTTTAGGTTTACATAAGTTTTTAGGGAAATTTTGTATATATAAAAGGTTTTTTTAGTATATATATAGAATATATTAGCTTTAGGGGTGATGTTAGTGAAGATAGTAATAGGAAGTATATTAATTTTAATATTACAGCTGCTTATGATTGTATTTGGAGCTGGTATTTACTTTAGTATTTGGACTAATCCAATAGGAGTTCTAGGATTAATTTTATTTACAGTATCGGTAGATGTGATAACTGTATTATTTATAATAGATAAATTTTTTTATAGGGTAAGTTAGGTGATAAGATGGAAGATTTAGCAGGGATAATAATTGAAAAAAAATATCAACTCATAGAAACAGTTGGAAAAGGTGGGATGGGAGCAGTTTATTTATCAAAAGATTTAAAACTTAATACGTATTGGGCTATAAAGGTAATAAAAAAGAATAAAGATGGTGGAAATTTACTTGCAGAACCTAATATGTTAAAAATGTTACAACATCCAATGCTTCCAAGAATTACAGATATTAGCGAGTCTGATAAATACTTTTTTATAGTTATGGATTTTGTAGATGGAAGAACTTTAGAGAGTATAGCAAAGGAAACTGGGGCTATAAAAGAAGCAGTTGTAATTGAATGGGCAAAACAAATATGTAATGCACTTGATTACCTACATAATTTAAAGCCCAATCCAATAATATATAGAGATATGAAGCCGGAAAATGTAATGCTTACAAAAGAAGGTAGCATAAAGGTTATAGATTTTGGTATTGCAAGAGAGTTTAAAGTTGATGCAAGTGAAGATACTGATTATCTTGGGACTAGAGGATATGCAGCTCCAGAGCAGTACAGAATAAGTAACAGTCAAACAGATGCAAGAACAGATATATATGGACTTGGGGTTACTATGTACAGGCTTTTGACAGATAAAACTCCAGATGAGCCGCCCTATGAAATTAAGCCAGTAAGAGAGATAAATAAAAAGCTTAGTGAAGGTATAGAACATATAGTGATAAAATCTACAGCACTTGACCCTAGTTTAAGATATAAAAATATTAGAGAGATGCTTTACGATTTAGATAATGTTAAAAATATTGGAATCGAATTTGAAAGAAAAAATAATATTAGAAGAGCTAAAACTTTAATGACTATTGCTGTTATGATACTTTCAATTAATACAATTTCAAGTGGACTTGGAAATTATAGAAATGAATTAAATGAAAAATATGATGATTATATGGAAGCTGGAAGCGAAGAAAAAATAAAAATGGATTTTATAGCATCAATAGAAGAATTTAAAGAAGCACAAAAGTATAAACCAGGTGATGAGGCGAGCTCTTATGAAATAGTGAAGGCATATATATGTAACTGGGAAATTGAAAAAGGAATTATTTATTTAAATAATTTGATAGATACTGATAAAAAGTTTGAGGATGATGAATATTTTAATTATCTTTTTGGAAAATTATCTTTTTTAAATGAGGAATATGAAAAAGCAGTTGAGTATTTTAATAAGGTTGATAATAAAAAGCGAGTAGATGATGACTTTAGTGCATTAAATAGGCTGAGTAATGAACTTAATCAACCACTTAAACCTAATAGTAGCAAAATTATTGTAGATGCAATAACTGAATTTGAAAGATTTATAAAAGAGAATGAGGTAGATAAATTATTAGCAATAAATTTATACTCTGCAATAGCTAATATATATTCAAGTTCTGAAGTTTCTAAAATTGTAGAAGATAGTATAAGTAAAAAAATAGTTATATTAGAAAAGGCTGATGATCTGTTAAATGGCGATTATATAATTGCAGAAAAATTGGCAATAGCTTATAAAGAACAAGCTGAAAAGATAAAAAAAGAGGGCAAACATGGTGTAATTGATATACTCGGAAATGAAAGTAAAAGTAAATATGAAAAATCTTTAGAAAAGTCTTTAGAAAAATATAAAAAATGTATAGAGATACACCCCAAAGTAGATATATACATGAATATAGGTGATATTTACTTAGAACTTGGAATTTATAATGGTGAAATTAAGAATAACAAAGGTGTAAGTGAAAGTTATAAAGAGGCAATTGAGAGTTATGAGAAGGTAATAAGTTTAGAGGGTGAAAGTTATTTAGCTAATTTAAGAATAGTAAATATATATTATAGGCAGGGAAGAATTGATAAAGCAAAAGAAAATTTAGAAAAAGCTGAACAGTGTGTAGGATTTGATAAAAATAATACTGAATATAAAAGATTAAAAAAGAGTTTAAGATAGGTGATGTTTAAATGAGTATAGGGATTTTGAAAATGATAATAGGTACTCTAGGGCTTATTATTTCAGGAATTCTTTGTTATATGTATGTAAAACAAGGGGTTAAAGTTAAAAAAAATAAAATGGATATGAGAAAAGTAAGAAAAAATATGTATATGAAAAATGAAATAAATATATCTAAACAGGAAATGAAAAATTTTAATTATGATACAGATTATTTAGAAGAAATTGTAGCAGGAAGTAAAAATGATACAGATTATTTAGAAGATGATACGGATTTTTTAGATGACTTTTTAAGATAGTATTTTTAAGAAAAAGGTGGGGAGAAGAAACTTGAATATAAAGGAAGATATAAAAAACAATACACTTGAGATTAATGTGAATAAAAAAGAAGTTTTAGCTTATCAAATAGGTATGGTTAATAGAAATGATGCAATAAAAATAATGAAAATAGATAACATAAAAATGAATAGTCAAAATATAATATTATTTGATTTAACGGGTAGAATTTCATTAAAAAAATATCTATTAAGCAAAGAGTTTACTAAGGAGGAGGCATTAGAACTTTTAATTAAGATAATAGATATAGTTTTAGAGTCAGTGAATTATTTATTAAGTGAAAATAATTTTATTATAGATTCAAGATATATATATTATGAATCAGAGAGTACAGATATTAATTTAATTTACATCCCAATTAATGAGGAAGTTAATAGAGATATAAACTTAGAGTTTAGAAAGTTTGTTAAAGATGTAATGGTAGATTTAATTACTTTTTCAGAAATTTATGAAACAGATGGGTTTATAGGTATTTTATTAAATTTAACTAAAGAGAAAAATTTAAGTATAGAAAATTTCAAACAGAGAATAGAAGAACTTTTAAATATGCATCTAGCTAAAACTAAAAAAAGTATAAGTTCAGCAATATATTTAGATTCAGAAAAAATAGAAATAGTTAAGGAGATAGGTGTTACAGAAACTAATAGGGCTAGTGAATATTATAAATATAGTGATAGTTTAGATGAGTCTAGTATTAGCGGTGTAAATAAGGGTGGAAAAGAGAAAAGACATATAGCACTAAATTGGGTTAGGTATGGAATTATTCTAGTGCAGGTATTTGCAATCGGAATAGTGAGTATGTTAATAGTAATGGAAATTGAAACAAAAATGCTAATGTTAAGTTCATGTATCTTAATTTTAGTTGATTTAATCATAGTAAGATTTTTGATGCAACACAAAATGAATCATGATGAGATAAGTATCGCGAAAGAGGAGTCAGAATTTTTGGATAAGCAAAAAAATGATGAAAAAGGTTTTATAAATATAGGGAAAAAAGAAATAGTAAGTCAGAATGTTTATAGAACTGAAATGCTAGAAAAATCAGAACCATATTTTTTACTTATAAATGAAGGAATAACAGAAAGAGTTTATTTAAATAAAAATAATTTTATCATAGGAAGGCTTGGAGGAGAGTGTGACTATGTGATAAATAATAATACAATTGGAAAAAGGCATATAAAAATAACAAAAGTAAATAAATCAATGTATTTAGAGGATTTAAGTTCTAAAAATGGAACTTATATAAATGGGAAAAAGTTAGATGTTGGAAGACTTTATAAATTAGAGGAAAACTTTAAAATTAAAATATCAAATATATTATTAACATACAAAGAGATATAAAGGAGCTTTTATGGAGGGGAACAGATTTGAGGTAGGAGCTTTAAGTGAGGCAGGACTTGTTAAGCCTAATAATGAGGATAATATATTAGTGCAAGTTGGGGAATATAAAAACAATGATTTTGGACTATTTGTTGTATGTGATGGGCTTGGAGGGCTTGCTTATGGAGAGATAGCCTCGGCAATGGTTATAAATAAATTTAGAAAATGGTGGAATGAAAAGGTTGTTAGGATAGTATTAGCAAAGCATGATAGTTCTGTTATAGAGTCATTAAAGCAAGTAGTGTATGAGGCTAATCAAGACATTATAAATTATAGTAATAGAATTAAAAAAAGAATAGGAACAACAGTATCGGCTTTATTAGTA
Source organism: uncultured Clostridium sp. (assembly GCF_947039605.1). GTDB lineage: Bacteria > Bacillota > Clostridia > Clostridiales > Clostridiaceae > Sarcina. Next base: position 36,329 of record NZ_CAMQZG010000023.1, on the reverse strand, counting down.
TTAAAAGAGAGATATTATATTGTTCATGTAGGGGATTCAAGGATATACAAAATTAGTGGAGGTATAGAACAATTAACAGAAGACCATTCGTATGTAGCAAATGAAGTTAAATGTAAGAGAATGACTATAGAAGAAGCTAGAGTAAGCAATCAGAGTAACTTGTTGTTACAGTGTGTTGGAGTAAAAGAGGATATAAATATATTTTCAAAATGTGGGGAAAGAAGAGAACGAGATATATTTTTAGTCTGTAGTGATGGTTTTTATGGGACACTAAGTAATCGATATATTCAACAAATAATAAATAGATGGAAGTATTCATTACATCGAAAAGATATAAATGAAGTGATGAATAGCATGGTAGATGAAGTTAAAAGAAATAAAGAAAGGGATAATATATCTATAATTCTTACAACTTCAGCTCTTAAACAAAAGAATATGGAAAAGGATACGTCAAGATTATAGTAAAGGAGGATTAATATGGGGAAAATTAATTTAGTGCTACTAAGTGAGGATATATTTTATTTAAATAATTTGAGAAGTTATATATTTAAAAATTATAGTGAAAAGTTTAATATATTTTGTATGAGTAATGAAAATATATTAAAAATTGAGTTAGAAAAGATTAAGAGTGGCATAGTGTTAGTTAGTGAGAGCTTGTATACTGAAAGTTTAAATAGTTTTAAATTTGATCAGATAATTATACTAAGTGAAAAGGAAGAACTAGGTCATAAAGATGGAAATAAAATTTTAAACAAATATATAGCAGCTAATTTACTTTGTGAAAATATAATTAGTATTTATAGTAATAAAGTAAATGAATTTAGTGAAGAGGAAAGTATAAAAGATATAAAGACTAAGGTTTTAAGTGTCTTTTCACCAATAGGAGGAGCTGGGACAAGCAGTATAGCAAGTTCAATAGCGATATTTTTAGCAAAGCTTGGAAAACAGGTTTTATATATAAATTTAGAACGTATAAAGAGTACAGAGTGCTTTTTTGAAAATAGAGAGTATAGTGATATAGCATTTGAGGAAAATGATGAAATACCATTTTTAGCAACAATGCAAAGTGGCTTAAGGAAAGATGAAAAAACAGGTGTGTATTGTTTTGATTATTTTGAGGATAAAATAAAAGAACTTACAGATTTAAAGAAGGTATTAGATTATATAGCAGATACTAAAATGTTTTCAGAAATTATTATAGATGTAGATTCTAATATTAGCGTTTTAAAAAGAGGGATATTAAAATCTTATGATAAGGTTTTAATTCCAATTTTGAATGATAGAGTTGCATGTTTAAAACTTAAGTATTATATAGAACATTACGGAATTGATGGAGATTTGAAGTTTATTTTAAATCAATATAAAAAAGAAAAAATAAATGAAGAAATTTATGAAGCTTTAGGTGAAGTGCAAATTAGTAAGGTTATGTTTGCAAAGGGGCTAGCAGATGGAGTGTATAAAAATATATATGAATCAGTAAAGTTTATGAGTTCTATAAGTGAGATTGTAGATGAGGTTCTTTAAAAGGGTTTTAAATAAAAGTTTTAGGAGGATTTATGAAAAAGATATTTTTAGTTGCAGTTATGGGGATAGCGTTAACAGGGAGTTTTATAGGGTGTGGAGCTAATGAGAAAAAGACAGAGGGAAAAGGAAGTGTAGTAGAAAGAAAGCAAGAAGAGAAAAGTGCATCAGAGGGAACAAAAGAAGCAGATAGTGATGGAAAAGTAGAAGAGGAAAAGTCAGAAAAAGATAGTAAGGTAGAGGATGAAAAAGAGGAAGCAGATAGTACTAAGGTAGATAAAGAGGTAAGACCGGAAATTTCAGAGGTATTAGAAGAAAATAGTGCAAAAACTAAAGATAAGATTACAAAATTATTAGAAGAAAATTCTATAAAATATAGAAATGAAGAAAGTAAGGGGCTTGAAAGAATAATAGCACAAGACCAAGTTTTAAAAGATGGTGATATAAATCATGGTCTTTCTGTAAGTATAAATTATAATACAGGAGTATTTAAGTTTACAGATTTCATAGGTTATGATGAAGAGATTATAAAATCTAAAAAGCCAGTTATGGATTTAAATAGTGGACTTACTAAAAAGTTTATAGATGGTATAGTAGGAGAAAATGTAGATTTTGCTGAATTTAATAAAAAGGTTAATGCACAGATAGAAGATAATTATCCAAAACTTGTTCATGAGGATTTAGAAGAGTTTAAAATTGAAGTAAATGGATTTAGAATTAGTGTAATTCCTAACATGGGTATGTATAAAAAAGGATTAATATTAACTATCGAAAGTGATATATCAGAATAATATTGATAAAATAAAATATGAAAGATAAGGATAAACTATAAGTTGAAATACTATGGATTATTTTTATTTACTTAGAAGTAAGAATAAAGTGACAATTAAGAAAATATAAAGAATTGTATTTTCTAAGTGTTTTAATTTATAATTAGTTTATTAGTAAACTAATTGGAGGGTTGAAACTGTTAAATGAAATATATAAATATCTATAAAAATATATTGTTATAGATATGGTTGTATAGTTAAATTGAGGTGATTATTTATGAAATATTACTCAATAGGAGAATTTGCAACTAAAATAGGAAAAACAGTTCAAACTCTTAGGAATTGGGATAAAAATGGAACATTAAAACCATCACATATAACTGATGCTGGAACAAGGTATTATTCACAAGAGCAACTTAATCACTTCTTAGGTTTAAAATAAGAGGTGCAACTAAATAAAAAGACTGTTGGTTATTGTAGAGTTAGTTCTCATAAACAAAAAGATGATTTAGAAAGGCAAATAGAAAACGTTAAAACGTATATGTTTGCTAAAGGTTATTCTTTTGAGATTGTCACAGATATTGGGAGTAGGATTAACTACAATAAAAAAGGATTAAATCAACTAATAGATATGATTACTAATTCAGAGGTTGATAAAATAGTAGTTCTTTATAAAGATAGATTAATTAGGTTTGGTTATGAACTTATAGAAAATCTATGCAAAAAATATGGAAAAACTATTGAAATTATTGATAATACTGAAAGAACTGGTGAACAGGAATTAGTTGAGGATATGATACAAATAGTTACTGTATTTAGTGCCCGACTTCAAGGTAAAAGAAGTCATAAGGTTAAGAAGATGATTAAGGAGTTGTTAGAAGATGATACTTGCGAAAAAGGTTAGATTATACCCAACAGAAGTTCAAGAGCAAAAGCTATGGCAATCCGTTGGTACTGCAAGATTTATCTATAACTGGACTATTGCAAGACAAGAAGAAAATTATAAAAATGGTGATAAATTTATTTCTGATAACGACCTTAGAAAAGAAATAACAATTATTAAAAAAACTGAACTTACTTGGCTTACGGAAGTTTCAAACAATGTAGCAAAACAGGCAGTTAAAGATGCTTGTGATAGTTATAAAAGATTCTTTAAAAAACAATCTGATAAACCAAGGTTTAAGAGCAGAAGAAAATCTAAAGCATCATTTTATAATGACAATTGCAAGTTAAAAATTAAAGATAATGCAGTCAACTTTGAAAAAGTAGGTTGGGTAAATATTAAACCTTACTCAATTCCTTTAGATGTGAAATATAGTAATCCTCGCATTAGTTTTGATGGGAAGTATTGGTATATTTCAGTAGGACTTGAAAGGGAATTACCAAAAGTAGAACTTACAGATGAAAGCGTAGGAATTGATGTTGGAATAAAGGATTTAGCCATTTGTAGTAATGGTATGGCCTTTAAAAACATCAATAAAACTAAAAAAGTTAAAAGACTTAAAAAGGTCTTAAAAAGAAAGCAAAGAAAAGTTAGTCGTAAATACGAAAATAATAAAATAGAGAAAGGTGGTGAAAACCGTTGTCAATTCAAAAAGACTAGCAATATTATAAAACTTGAAAAGCAGATTAGATTACTTCATAGAAGATTAACTAATATAAGAAATAATCATATTCACCAAGCAACGAATAAGATAGTGAAAATCAAACCATCAAGAATAGTTGTTGAAACGCTTAATATTAAAGGAATGATGAAAAATCGTCATTTATCAAAAGCTATTGCAGAGTAATGTTTATATGATTTTAAAACTAAAATAAAATATAAATGTGAGTTATATGGAATAGAATTTGTAGAAACAGATAAGTGGTTTCCATCATCAAAAACTTGTAGTGCTTGTGGAGCTATTAAGAAAGATTTAAAACTTAAAGACAGAATCTATAAGTGTATCAATGATAAGTGTAATCTTACTATTAATAGGGACTTTAACGCAAGTTTAAATCTTTCAAAATATAAATTAGCATAATATCACCTAAAAGATAAATGCTAATATGTACGATTCGTTGTATCGGAATTTAAGCCTTTGGACTGTCATATAAAATGAAAGTAGCTTTGAATTTATTCATTGTAAAATCAGACAGGATGAATAAGGAATTAAACAAGATTTGTAGATATTTATAGATTTTTGGCAACGGTAATAATGAAAAATTCAAAGCTCAATAAAGAAGAGGGTTATAAGTATATAATTTATTTTAGAAAAGCAAAAAAACTTTATAAAAATTGTGTTGAGAAGGATTTGAAAAAATATAATTTAACTCAAAATGAGATAGAAATAATAATGTATATAAATAGAACTGCAAATCAAAATACAGCTAAAGATTTAGTTGAATATTTAGGGCTATCTAAAGGCATGATTTCTAGAACTATAGATCAATTAATTTCTAAGGAAATTTTACAAATAGAAAAAGATAAAATTGATAAAAGAATTTGTAGGTTAAATATAAACCCAGATTGTACAGGACTTACAAGTGATTTGAAAAAATCACGAACTAAGTTTTTAGCAGCACTTGCAAATAATATAGAAGTAGAAAAATTAGATATATTTGCAAGTGTGTTAGAGGATATGATTGATAATTTAAAGGAACTTGAAAAATAGTGGTTAATTTTATTAAATGTTAAGAAAAGTTTACAAAAGTAATAAAAGTTATATAATAGTATAGTGGATTAAGTTAATTTTTGATGATTTTGGATTGTATAGCTACTAAATTTACATAATAGGGGTATTAATGTATTAAATAGATTCAAATTTCAAAGACTAAGTATAGATTAACTAAGGGGGAAGTTTCTCTTACAAAATAATAAATTTTGGAGGAATATAATGAAATACCTTAAAGTCTTACTTATATTTGTTCCTATAAGTATTATAGGAATGTTTTTAAAGTGGTCACCGACCCTTTTATTTGTGGTTTCAGCTTTAGCAATTATACCACTAGCTGGAATGATTGGAGAAGCAACTGAGGAGCTTACTTTTTATACAGGTGCAAAACTTGGTGGGTTTTTAAATGCCACTTTTGGAAATGCAACTGAACTTATTATTACATTTTTAGCTATTAAAGAAGGTCTTTTTGAGCTTGTAAAAGCTTCAATAGCGGGTTCTATAATAGGGAATTCTCTTTTTGTATTAGGAGCTAGTATGCTTGCGGGTGGACTAAAGTTCAAGATACAAAAGTTTAATAGAAGAACTACTGATACGACAGCTAGTATGCTTTTATTTGCAGTTATAGGACTTTGTATACCAGCTATATTTATGCATACAGTAAAGCCAGCAGAAAGTGCAGGATATGAATATTTAAGTATTATAGTTGCGGTTGTAATGTTTATTATTTATATATTAAGTTTAATTTTCTCATTCTTTACTCATAAAGAAGTTTTTGCTGTTATTCATGAAGATGTTGAAGATGCAGACGAAGATGCAGAACCTGAAACTGCTAAATGGTCACTTGCAAGATGTTTAATAACTCTTGTGGGAGTTACAATATTTGTTGCTCTAATGAGTGAAATTTTAGTAAGTGCTGTAGAACCTATGACTAAGACTATAGGGCTTAGTGAGTTCTTTGTTGGTATTATAATAGTTCCGATAGTTGGGAATGCAGCAGAGCATTCAACAGCAGTTGTTATGGCTCTTAAAAATAAAATGGATGTTGCTGTAGAAATAGCTCTTGGTTCAAGTTTACAAATAATATTACTTGTATTACCACTTGCTTTATTCTTTAGTTTATTCTTTACTCCTATGAGTATAATCTTTAATCCATTTGAACTTGTAGCACTGTTAGCTTCAGTTGTTATTGCTAATAAGGTTGCTAGTGATGGTGAATCTAATTGGCTCGAAGGAACATTACTCATTGGAATTTACATAATACTTGCCCTTGGATTCTTTATATTAAAATAATTATTTTAGACATACCCAATATTGGTATGTCTTTTTTATACTTATAAATAGTAAACTTTAACAAATGCTAAACCTTAACTATAAAAGGAAGATTGATTTTATTTAAATTATCATTAAGGACATTCTTACTAATTTTAAAAAAATGGGAAAGAATAAAATAGAGGTGATTTATATGAAAATATCACATAAAAATAAATATGATAAATTACAAACATTACTTATGTGTTATCCAGTAAATTATGATGTGACTAAAAAAACAGTAAATTTTAATTTAATGTTTCAACAATATAATAATTTTATAAATCTTTTAACTAAAGAAGGTGTGGATTTATATTTTTTAGATCCTATATATGGTGTGAATCAGGTATATACAAGGGATATAGCATTTGTAATTGATGATATACTCTTTATTTCTAAAATGACAAATGAAGCAAGACAAGAAGAGCATAAATCAATAGAAGAATATATAAAAGATAAAGATTTACATAGTTATAAAATGAAAAATAATATAGAGGGTGGAGATGTTATTGTATATAACCAATATGTTTTAGTTGGTATGAGTAAAAGAACCTCTTTAAAAGCTGTAGAAGAGCTTCAGGAGTATTTAAATAAAAGTGGGAAGGAATATAAGGTAATACAAATAAAGTTTGATTGTGATGTTATGCTTCACTTAGATTGTGTGCTTAATATTATAAATAAAGATAGTTGTATTGCATCTAATTTTATTTATGACAAAGATAAGATTGAAAATATCTTCAAAAATTATTATTATATAGATAACAGAACTTCTTTGGAACTTGGAACTAACATTATCTGCTTGGGTAAAAATAAAGTAATTTCTGGAAATAAACAAGTCTGTAAACTATTAGAGGATAAAGGAGTGACTACATTTTATATTAATTATTCTGAAATTATAAAAGGTGGAGGGGCTTTTACATGCACAACTCTACCTATATATAGAAAATAATTTCTTGGGAAATATTAGGGGTTTAAGGCAAGGCAAAACATAAGACTTAATAGGAGGTACAAATGAAGCAATTACAACATAATTCAATTGTAAAAGATGAAGAAAAAATTAGGGAAGTTAAAAGATTGGTGAATAATAGAGAAAAAGAGTTTTTAAATTTCTTTAATCATAATGATCATCATAACGGATTGGCAAAGGAAAATCATGAAAATATACATGAAAATATAGTGGAAAATAAATATATAGTTCTTATAAATCCTAGTACGGATGATGAGGAATTATATAATTGTTTTGCAACTTTAGATGCTGCAAAAGATGCTTATAGAAGAATTAATGAAGAAAACAAAGCAATTGCAACCGGAAATATTACTTATAAAATGATTCTAGGTGTTATTTTTGTAAAGAAGTATGAAATAGAAGCCTTTATAGATATTAAAGAGGTTTAAGAAAAAGATAAAACGCGAAAGAATTTAGTAAATTCTTTCGCGTTTTATTTTTTAGTTAGCTTTTTGACACCAATAGTTACTTGATGAAGCATCAAAAATTATTTTACCACTTGCAAGTTCTACAATTCTACTTGAAATAAGTTTTGCAAAATCCATATCATGAGTTATTATAATTACTCCAATATCTTTTGATAAGTTTTTTATAATATTTGCAACCTCGAGTGTAGTTTTAGGATCAAGTGCAGAGGTTGGTTCATCAAAACATATATAGCATGGATTTAAAATCAAAGCTCTTGCAATAGCAACTCTTTGCTTTTGCCCACCAGAGAGTTCATATGGATAAGAATTTTCTTTTTCTGAAATACCAAGTTTTAAAAGAAGTTTTTTAGCATTTATAATGGCATCTTCTTTTTTTGCTTTGTGAACATATACTGGTGATTCTATTATATTTTCAAGGACTGTCATATGTGGGAATAAGTTAAAGCCCTGAAAGACGAGTCCAATTTTTTTTCTAATATTTAAAAGTTCTTTTGAAGAACAGTATTTATTATCTTTTAAAAGGTAAGTATCCTCAATTTTTATAGTTCCAGAATTGCATTTTTCAAGTCCAGTTAATGAGCGAAGTAGAGTTGTTTTACCAGCTCCAGATTCACCAAGGATACTTAAAATATCGCCCTTAGCTATATTAATATTTATATTTTTTAAAGCAGGAACATTTTTAAAATTTTTATTTAAATTTCTTATTTCTAACATAATAATAGCCCCCTAATTATAATAAGAATATTTTTTTTCAAGTTTATTGAAAATTAATGTAAGGATTGCAATGACGATAAGATAAATAGCCCCAACTAGTAATAAAGGTACAAGTGATGCATCTCTATTACTAGCTATCTTACCAGCACGAAGAAGTTCCCCAAGTCCCACTACATATACAAGTGAAGTGTCTTTTACAAGAGTTATAACTTCATTTGCAATTGCAGGAAATACTTTCTTAATCATTTGTGGCATTACAATTCTTAAAAGTGTGTGTGCTTTAGAAAATCCAAGGATTTCACTTGCTTCTATCTGACCATTATCAACATCAAGTATACCAGCTCTAAATATTTCCCCAAAGTAAGCGGCATAGTTTAGGATAAAGGCAAGTATAGCAGCAGGAAATCTATCTAAATTAATATCAACTAAAGGCAAGCCAAAGAATATGACTACAAGTTGAAGCAGTAAAGGAGTTCCCCTCATTACCCATACATAGATTCCACTGATTGATTTTATTATTTTAATGTGTGATATTCTACAAAGTGCAACACCCATACCAAGAGGTACAGAAAATAGCAATGTAACAATGAACACTTTTAATGTAACTACAAGACCTTCTAACATTTGTGGTAATAGTGAACCTACATAATCCATAACTAAAACTCCCTTAAATTATTATTTAAACCATTTATCTTTTATTTCAGCAAACTGCCCAGATTCTTTCATTTTTGCAAATTCAGAGTTAAGAGCATCTAAAAGTTCAGTATCATCTTTTCTAACACCAACACAGTATTCTTCATTTGCAAGATTATCTTCTAACACTTTATATTTTGAAGAATCTTTTTTTGATATATAATATCTAGCAAGTATTTCATCAGCTACAACGGCATCAACTCTACCAGCTTCTAAATCCATAAAGGCTTCGTTGTAAGTATCAAAAAGTATTGGCTGCCCATCTTTTATTGCAGTAACAATAGTATTATCTTTATTGATAGCATCAAGTGAACTAGATGCTATTTGTGTTGCAATAGTTTTATCTTTTAAATCTGCTTTTGAGTTTATTAGTGAATCACTTAGAGTGATGATAGCTTGTGTATTATTCATATAAGAATCAGTTAAAGCAACCTTTTTAGCTCTCTCTGGTGTGTTAGTATAACCATTCCAAATTGCATCTATTTTGCTGCTGTTAAGTTCAGTTTCTTTCATGTCCCAGTTTATAGGTTGGAACTCAAATTCATATCCAAGGTTTGCAAAAACAGCGGTTGCAAGGTCTACATCAAATCCAGTAAGCTTCCCAGTCTCATCTCTAAATCCCATAGGTACAAAAGTGTCATCAAGTCCTATAACTATTTTTCTTTTATCAGATTTACCATCTGTTGTTTCAGTAGAAGAACCTCCACAAGCTGTAAATAATGAAGTAGTAAGTATCATACTAAGTCCTAAAAGTATTGTTGGTTTAAATTTAAATTTCATTTATATATCCCCCTTAAATTAATAATTTCGCAATTAAAACTCTATCTATTTAACACTTTACTATGTTAAAGCGACGAAGTCAATAAATATTTGTAAAATAAATCCATAAATTTTATTTTGAACATTTATACTAAATAGAATTATATGTATTATAATGGTTAGTATATTACTAAGAGATGAAAAAGGAGACAAAATTTTGAGTTTATACAAAGATATAGATTTTGATAAATTAGAAGAAATAAGATTATTGAGTGAAAATTTATTTGCTCGCGTTTTAAATAGAAATATTGCTAAGGGAAAAAGAGTACATAGTGCTAATAGCGGAACAAAGCTTGATATAGTAAAAAAAAATACAGTTATAGAGTGCGATACAAAAATATTATCAGAGCAAGGGTTTGGAAGATATGATGTAAGCTTTGCTGTTAGAAGGAAAGAAAGAGATTTATTTAGATGTAGTTGCACTTGTATAGATTATAAAAATAATTCATATAGAAATAAAACTTATATGTGTAAGCATATTATCGGGGCTATATTTTGTTTGTTTGATAGCTTAAAGGAAGAAAATTGTTTTAAAGAAGATGAAGCAACGCAGGATATATTCTTAGATATATTTAAAGATAGTTTAGTAAAAAAAGATAGTGCAAATTTAGAAGTATTTATAGGTATCGATAGAAGAAATATAGTTTCAAATTTTGAAGTCAGTTTAAAGATAGGGCATGAAAAATTATATGTTGTAAAAGATATTATTGAGTTTTTTGAAAGTAGAAAAAAAGGGTTAGAATACCCTTTAGGCAAGCAATTTACTTATAATATTAAAAATAAATATTTTACAGAAACTAACGAGAGATTTTTAAATATATTAGAAAATAAGGTGAGTAGTCTTGAAAAACTTAGAATGTCTTATGGTGTTAGAGGAATTAGAACTGTTGGTGTAAAGGGGAAGCTCATAAAGCTACCATTAGAAGCTTTAAGGAGTTTTTTACAAGAAATAGCTTTTATGAAGGTTAATATAACTATAGATGGTCAGATGTATGAAAATACAGAGGTAGTATTAGCAGACTTGCCATTAGAGTTTACTATTAAGTGTGATGAGGATGTTGAAATTATATCAAAACCTTTTGATTCACTTAATGAGGATAATGATGTTTTTTATTATGCTGAAAAACTATATATTCCAAGCTATGAACAAAGAAGTTATTTTTCTAAAATAAATAAGATATTACTTAGAGGCGATTCTATAAAACTTCCAAAGGAGAAGCTAACTACTATTTTTGAAAATGTATTACCTGTTTTAAATTTAATTAGTAAAGAAGTAATACTTGATGAAAAAATCAAAGAAAAAGTAGAAGATGGAGTATTAAAAACCGAGTTCTATGTTGATAGAGAGAGAAAAGTAATTAAGATAGATAATAAAATAATGTATGGTGAGAGTACACTTGGTATTGATAATGGGAAATATATAATTAGAGATTTAGAGAAAGAAAATGAAATATCTAGGGTTTTAAATGAGCTTGGGTTTATACAGTCAAATGCGGTATATAGATTTACTCAAAGTGATGATGAGTTATTTTACTTTATAAATAAAGGAGTAGAAAAATTAAAAAAACTTGGTGAGGTATTCTATTCAGAAAGTTTCAAAAAATATCAAGTTATTTCAAAACCAGCTATGAGTGCAGGGGTGAAAGAGAAGAAAGATTATCTTGATTTTACATTTAAAATTGAAAAGGTAGATAAAAAGAAAATTCCAAAGATATTAGAAGCATTTAAAGAGAAGAAAAAGTTCTTTAAACTTGATGAGGATAGTTTTCTTGATTTATCAGATAGAGAGTTATTTAATTTTATAGCTCTTATAGATAATATAGAGAATGTAAAACTTTCTAGTGGTAAGGATTCTATTAGGGTAAATAAAAATAGAGCATTTTATTTAAATGATTATATTAGTGAAAAAAATCTTAGCTTTATTAAGGGAAAAGAGTTTTTAGATGAAATTTCAACTAAATTTAAAAATATAAAAAGTATGGAGTTTGATGTTCCAAAAGAGCTTTGTGCAGAACTTAGAGATTATCAAGTAGAAGGTTATAAATGGCTTCAGACACTTAGCTACTACGGATTTTCAGGGATACTTGCTGATGAGATGGGGCTTGGAAAAACAATTCAAACTATAACATATATACTTGCAAATAGGGGGAAGAAAAGTTTAGTTGTAACTCCAACAGCACTTATATATAACTGGAAAAATGAGTTTGAAAAGTTCGCACCATGTTTAAATATAGGAATAATTCATGGAAGCAAAAAAGAGAGGGAGAAAGTTTTAAATAATCTGGGTGATTATGATGTTATATTAAGTACATATGGTACTGTGAAAAATGATGTTGAGTCATATAAAGATTTAGAATTTGATATTATGGTGATAGATGAAGCTCAAAATATTAAAAATTCTAATGCAAAGTCATCACTTGCAGTTAAAGCTATAAATGCTAGGCAAAAATTTGCATTAACAGGTACTCCAATAGAAAATAATCTGTTAGAACTTTGGTCAATTTTTGACTATGTTATGCCAGGATATTTATTTAATAAAAGTAAGTTTACAAATAAGTTTGTAAAAGGAAGTAATGAATATGAGGAGCTTAAAAGAGCTATTGAGCCTTTTATTCTAAGAAGAGAAAAATCAGAAGTTGCAAAAGAACTTCCTGATAAAATAGAAAAAAAATTCTTTGTAGAACTTTCAAAAGAGCAGAAAAAACTTTATAGTACGTACGTAAAATCAATTAGAAAAGATATGGAAAATAAAGATAGTAATAATAAAATTGAAGTTTTCTCATATCTTATGAAGCTTAGACAGTTATGTCTTGAACCAAAGATTGTATATAATGACTATAGTGGTGAGAATAGTAAACTTAATATGGCTATGAATCTTGTAGACGGGTATGCTAGTGATGGCCATAAAATACTTTTATTCTCACAGTTTACAGGAGTTTTAGATAGTATAAAAAATGAAATTGAAGCAAAAGGAATAGAGTATTCTTATATAGATGGAAGTGTAGAGGCTAGAAAAAGACTTGAATTAGTTGATCAGTTTAATGAGAGTGATACAAAGAGAGTATTCTTAATTTCATTAAAAGCAGGAGGAACTGGTCTTAATTTAACATCAGCAGATGTTGTAATACATTATGACCCTTGGTGGAACCCAGCAGTAGAAGACCAAGCGACAGACAGAGCACACAGAATAGGGCAGGAAAATAATGTAGAAGTTATAAAGCTTATATCTAAAGGGACTATAGAGGAGAAAATATTAAAGTTACAGGAATCTAAGAAAAATATAATAGAAAAAGTGATGACAGGTAAGCTTGCTAATGCAGGGTTACTATCATCACTTAGTGAAAATGAACTTATTGATTTATTTGAAAGTGACTTTTAATTAAGTATTTTCTTTAATGATTCAATAAGAAGCTTATTTTCATTTGGTTTTAAAATACAAACCCTAAAGTAGAATTCTGAAAGACCATCAAAAGATGCACAATCTCTTATGATTATTTTATCTTTTACTAGTTTTTCATAAAGTTCTCTAGCAGTTAGAGATTTGTTTTTCAAATCACATAAAATAAAATTACCAAAAGTATTAAATACTTTTAAAGAAGAGATAGAGTTAAGTTCTTTTAGAAGATACTCTCTCTCTTTTTTTAGTTTTTTTGAAGTTTCTTCTATATAGTCTTTATCAGTAAACATAATCTCACCCATTAAAGTAGCAAAGATGTTTACATTCCAAAGGTCTAAAGATTTTTCCATAGCAGAAAAGATATTTTTATCAGAAATAAGTCCATAACCAAGTCTAATACCAGGAGTTCCAAAGAATTTAGAAGTTCCTCTTATTACAAATAATTTACTGAATTTATCTATAAGGTCTGTACTTGAGAATTTAGCCATATCTGTAAATTCTATATAAGTTTCATCAACCATTATATAAGTATCAGTTTTTGATAGAAGTTCATCTAAATCCTTTCTATCAAAAGCAAAACCTGTTGGATTATTAGGGTTACAGATAATGATTAAATCATAATTTTTACTATTAATTTTATTTATAAAATCAGTAGTATCTATCTTGAAGTCTAGTTCTTCTTTTGCAAAATACATATCAGTACTACAATTAATTTTATTTAATTCTTTTTCATATTCTGAATATGATGGAGAAAGCAGTAGTGCATTTTTGGGATTTATAGTTTCTATAAATGATGAAATAAGCTCTGTTGCACCACTTCCAAGAAGAATATTCTCTTTACTTGCATTACAATAAGCACTTATACTATTTTTAAGTTTTTTATATTCTGGGTCTGGATATAAAGAAACCATATCTATATTTTCTATTATGTAATCTTTAGCTTTTTTTGATGAACCAAATGGGTTTATATTAGAACTAAAGTCCATAAGTTCATTTTTATTTACTCCATACATTTCACAAAGGTCAAAAATATTTGCACCATGTTTAATACTCATAAAATCACTCCTATATAGTAAATTATACTAATAGTGTAACCTTAAATAAGAGATAAATCAAAGTGCATATTATAAGATTGATATTGAGAGGAAATTTCCATTATAGTATAATTAAAGAAGATTATAAAGTAGATTCTCTGAAAGGAAGTTATGTTATGAAAAAATATTTAATAGCCTTAGATCAAGGAACAACGAGTTCAAGAGCGATTATATTTGATAAAAAAGGGGCGATTGTTGCATCAGCGCAACATGAGTTTGAACAAATATATCCCAAAGCAGGATGGGTAGAACATGACCCTATGAGAATATGGGGAACTCAAAGTGGTGTTTTTAGAGAAGTCTTAGAAACTGGGAGAATAGAACCAAATGAAATTGCAGGAATAGGTATTACTAATCAGAGAGAAACAACGATAGTTTGGGATAAGAAAACAGGTAAACCAGTATACAATGCAATTGTTTGGCAGTGCAGAAGAACTGCTGATATATGTGAAGAGCTAAAGTTAAGTGGTTATGAAGATATGATAAAAGAAAAAACAGGGCTTCTTATAGATGCATATTTCTCAGCTACAAAAGTTAAGTGGATTCTTGATAATGTAGAGGGGGCTAGAAAAAAAGCAGAAAAAGGACAACTTCTGTTTGGAACAGTTGATACTTGGCTTATTTGGAATTTGACAAGAGGAAAAGCACATATAACAGATTATAGTAATGCATCAAGAACTATGTTATTTAACATAAATACTCTTGAGTGGGATGATGAAATTTTAAGAATTTTAGAAATTCCAAAATCTATGTTACCAAAGGTTAAATCATCAAGTGAAATTTATGGTTATACAGATAAAAAGATGCTTGCAGGTGCACAAATTCCAATAGCAGGTTGTGCAGGTGACCAGCATGCAGCACTTTTTGGACAAAATTGTTTTGAAAAGGGTATGGCAAAAAATACTTATGGTACAGGGTGTTTCATGCTTATGAATACTGGAGAGAAAAGAGTACAGTCAAGAAAAGGACTTTTGACAACTATTGCATGGGGGCTTAATGGAAAAGTTGAATATGCTCTAGAGGGAAGTGTATTTATTGCAGGAGCAGCAGTTCAGTGGCTTAGAGATGAACTTAAAATGGTATCAGATGCTAAAGAAACAGAGCTTTTTGCAGCAAGTGTGAAAAATAGTAATGGTGTCTATGTAGTACCAGCATTTACAGGGCTTGGAGCACCTTATTGGGATATGTATGCTAGAGGATGTATAGTTGGGCTTACAAGAGGAGCTAATAAAGCTCATATTATAAGAGCGACACTAGAGTCAATAGCTTATCAAACAAAAGATATTTTAGAAGCAATGAAAGAGGATTCAGGAATTGAACTTAAAAGTTTAAAAGTAGATGGTGGGGCTTGTTCTAATAATTTTGTACTTGAATTTCAATCAGATATTTTAGATATTCCAATAGTTAGACCAAAGATGGTTGAAACAACAGCTCTTGGTGCTGCATTTTTAGCAGGACTTGCAGTTGGTTTTTATAAAGATAAAAGTGAAATAGAAGAAATTATAGAAATTGATAAAGAATTTACATCAACAATGAGTGAGAAGAAAAGAGAACTTCTTTACAAAGGTTGGTTAAAAGCTGTTAAGAGGTCATTTGAATGGGAAAAAGAAGATGAAGACTTTAAAAATGAATTAGAAAATTTAGAGAGCTAGCAAGTTGCTAGCTCTCTTCAATTTCATTTAATAATTTATCAATGGATAATAATAAATTATTAGATATTTCAAATCGTCTTATAATTTTGTATGTGCTAATGAATAATAATCGTTCTTCATTTTCCTTTAATTTTAACAAGCTAGCTTTTTCTACATTTTTAATATCATTGATTAAATCTTCTTCTATGTAGTAATCGCAAGAGTGTCGAGTAAATGAGAGTTTAATATTTTCATTAAGATTTTGAATAATTTCTTTGCTTTGCGGTTTTTTACAAAGTGCAAAGAATAGAAAATAAAGTTCATTATTAAGAATACGTTGGTTATAAATAAATTTTTTAACAACAGTACTATTTAAATGTGAGTTGTTAGATAGTATTTTATTTTCTATAAGTTTAGATATAAAGACTTTATCATTTAAATCTGTTAACAGTAATTTGTTATGGTGAAACTTAAATCCATCATGAACAATATCTTTAGTTAAAAGATAATGGTTTTTAGTGAATTTTTTTAGTGAATCTTTTAAAGTAAATGGTAGTATATGTTTTGTTGCAAGGTATCCAATTAAAATACCTAAACTAATGAATAAAAGTCTATCAAAAGCTGCAATTTGAGGGTCTATTTCTGAAATAGAGACAAGACCAAGGACAGTTGCAGTAAGAAGACCTGTTTTTAATGTTGATTCACTAAGTATTATATAAAAATAATAAAAAACAAGGAAAATTATAAGTTGATATTTGTTTAATGGTATAAATATTGTTAGTGCTAAAAATATACCAATTCCAAGTAAAGTCCCTTTGAATTTTACAGGGATTTTTTTACTAGATAATTCTGAGTATGGCTGGATTAATGGGAAGATAGTCAAGGGTAACCACTTACCTTCTTCAAAGCCTAGATACTGAACAATAAAGAAACTAACCGAGATAAGTAAACTAACTCTTAATGCATAACTAAATCTTAATGAATTGAAACTTAAAAACTCAAGGTTAAAAATATTATCAAATTGAAATTTATTTGGAATATTAATCTGTTTATTATTAATAAATTGATTTTTTTCACAAACTGAAAATTTTAGTGTTTTTAAATTTTGAATCATTTCATACATAGAATAATTATTTTTAGCAAGAGGTACATACATTTCTAATATAGTATGTAGTTTTTTATTGAGTTCTAAAATTGTAGAATCATCTTTTAGTGAGTCTGGTATGCTTTCTATTATTTTTGTTAAATCTAAAAGAAAGCTTTTATAAACTTCATCTGAGCTAGGGTGAATTAATTCATCTAAGTCAAATTTAAGTCTTTCAAAATATAGAGCTATATTTAAAATAATTCTATCTTTTGAATTAAGGTGGAAATAATTATTTCTTTTTTCATAAATAGTTTTTATGATAACATCTATATTTTTATTAAGTATTGATTTTTTTTTGACCTTAAATTTATTATTAATTATTAAATTTATTTTTATATTAGTATCAGTTGAAAGTATTATCAGATTTTTTCTTATAGTTTTTTTTGATTTTTTACCATTAAATATTAGTTGCATTGCAATTATAATTAATGCACCAACTAATAAACTTAAAAGTCTTATGGGCATTTCTTTTAATCCTACGGGGTGTAAAAGCATAAATATATAGCCAAATATAAATGGATATGAAATTGATGTTTTTAAGTCATAGGTAAGTGTATAGGCTAGTATAAAAATAGCTATGAAATTTATTAAGGGACTTGCAAAAAGATTAAGTGATGCAAGATAAGAAAAAATTCCTATGTATAAATTAATAGATATAAATTTTATAGTCATAGATTTTATAGAACCTGTTAAATCGTAATTAAGCAGTAAAAATGATGCTTGAATTACAGTTATTCCTACAAAGACATTTTCATGTCCAAATAAAAATTGGAAAAGTATATAGGTTAAAATTGATATTATAAATAATAAGTTATTTCGTAAAAATTTGTTTTTGTTTATTTTAATCATTAAATCATCCTTAGTTAGTTTTTTATATCTAAGTCTATCCTAAAATAGAGATTATCTCAAATATTAAATTTTATTATAGTTAGCTTGTGAGAAATATATATTATTATGTAAAGAATATAAGTTCAAAGTTGATAGAAGGTCTATAAATATGTATAATTAAGAGCAAATAATAATAATGGAGTGATGTGAAAAGATGAGAATGAGAAGAAAAGCTTGGGCTAGACCAGAACTTGAAGCGAGTGATTTATTTGTTATAAATCCAAGTGAGAATAAAGGAAACTGGAAAAATGCTTTTAAAGATCCAAGTAAGCCAATACATTTAGAACTTGGTGCTGGTAAAGGAACATTTATAGCAGTTCTTGCAGCAAAAAATCAAGATATAAACTATATGGCCATTGATATAAAAGATGAAGTAATTGTAGAAATGAAAAGAAATATAGAAAAGTCTTATAAAGAGTATGAAATAGAAAGTATAGATAATGTTAAGGTTATGTCACAAGAGATAGCATTAATAGATAATGCTATCTCAGATGGAGATGTTATAGAAAGAATATATATAAACTTCTGTAATCCATGGCCTAAAGATAGACATAAAAAAAGAAGACTTACTCATACAAGACAACTTGAGGCATATAAGAAATTCCTTGAGAAAGGAAAAGAGATTAGATTCAAGACTGATGATGACGAATTATTTGAGGAATCACTTGAATACTTTAATGAAGCAGGATTAGAAATTAAGTACATTACACGTGATTTACATAATAGTGATTTTGTTGGAAATATAACAACAGAGCATGAAGATATGTTCTCAGCTAAAGGAATTAAAATTAAATTTTTAATAGCAGAATATAAATAATTTTTTAGAAAAATATCTTAGTAGTAGATTGAAAAGTCGAGCTAAGATATTTTTTTTATAGAATTTTATGTAATATGAAGAACAGAATTTAGTGTTTTGAATATGATGTAAGATACAGAGATTTTAATAAAGTTTAGAGGAGGCATAATATGGTTACTCATAAAAAAACTAAAAAAAAGAGAATACTTATGATGAGAGTAAAGAAACTGGTAGCAAAAGAGCTTATCAGTAGAAACTCATCACAAGGGGAGTTAAACGATTCCAATGGTGTTCATAAATAATAAGAGTAAATCCTTATTATTTATATATTTTAAAAATAAAGTTATAAAATAGAAATTTATTATTTACATTATTAAGTTATAGTTTTATAATAAAGCTTGTAAAGAGAATATTGTAAAACGTTGAAAGAGAAGAGTATATGAGTTGTAAATTTAGAGAGAGTTAGCGCTGGTGGGAAGCTGATAATTTAGCCTATAGAAAGAAGCTCTTGAGTTATAGTTTGAAAATCACATTGTGGAGTAAAACTATGGGGTGATTCCCTTAAAGATTTAATTAAGTGGGTTAAATTTATTTAATCAATTTAGGTGGTACCGCGAATAAAGTTGTATATAACGACCTTTCGTCCTAATTTTATGTAGGATGATGGGTCTTTTTTTTATTTGTAAAAAATTGTTAAGCATTAAAAAGAGCGAGAGCTTTTTTATATAATAAATAATAAAGTTTGAAAGGAAGTTTTAAAAATGAGTTTTGATAAATTAGCAGATTTAATATTCCCAAATGTTATAGAAACACCAGAGGATTATTTTAATCAATATGCAAGAAGAGATTTAAAAGAAGGCGCTAAAGTTTTAAGATATGCACCAAGTCCAACTGGATTCCAACACATAGGAGGAGTTTATGCAGCGCTAATCAATGAAAGACTAGCTCACCAATGTGAAGATGGAGTTTTTTATCTTAGAATAGAAGATACTGATTTAAAAAGAGAAGTTGCAGGTGCAATAGATGATACTATTAAAACAATGCATTATTTTGGAATGGATTTTGATGAAGGTATAACAGGGGAAGCAACAGAAAAAGGACCATATTCTCCTTATAAGCAAAGTCAAAGAGGACATATATATAATGCCTTTGTTAAAGATTTAATCAAAAAAGGTAAAGCTTACCCATGTTTCATGACATCAGATGAGCTTAATGAACTTAGAGAAAAACAAACAGCAGAAAAAATAACACCAGGATGTTATGGTATATATGCGAAGTATAGAGATTTAGATCCAGCAGAAGCTATGAAAAAAATAGAAGCTGGTGAAGAATTTATTATTAGAATGAAATCTCCAGGAGATGCAGAAAAAAGAGTGGAATTTAAGGATATGATAAAAGGAAAAGTATCATTCCCAGAGAATCTTCAAGATACTGTTATCATTAAAGGAGATAAACTTCCAACATATCACTTTGCACATGCAATTGATGATGCTTTAATGGGTACAACACATGTTATAAGAGGAGAAGAATGGTTATCATCACTTCCAATTCACCTTCAAATGTTTAGAGTTTTAGAACTTAAAACACCTAAATATGCACATGTACCTACAGTAATGAAAATGGATGGAAATTCTAAGAGAAAACTTTCTAAGAGAAAAGACCCAGAAAGTGCTGTTAGTTATTATAATGAAGAAGGATATCCATCAGTATCAGTTGTTGAGTACTTATTAAATATTATCAACTCATCATTTGAAGATTGGAGAAAAGCTAATAAAGATCTTCCAGGTGTGGATTATAAAGTAGAACTTAACAAAATGAGTAAGAGTGGAGCTTTATTTGACCTTGTTAAATTACATGATGTAAGCAAAGATGTTATTTCAAAAATGACAGCAGAAGAAGTTTATAACTATTATGTAAATTGGTCAAATGATTATGATAAAGAAATGCATGACTTAGCAGTAGCACATAAAGATACTACAATAGCTATGTTTAATATAGAAAGAGAAAGTGCAAAACCTAGAAAAGATTTTGCTAAATGGAATGAAGTTAAAGCACACATATTCTATATGTATGATGAATTATTCAGTAAAGAAACTGCTGAAAATGTAGAGCTTCCAAAGAATATGACTATAGAAGAAGCTAAAAGAATAGTTGAAGCTTATAAAGTAGCTTATAACTTTGATGCAGATAAAATGCAATGGTTTGAAGATTTAAAAGCAATTGCAACAACTTTAGGATATACAGCTGATAGAAAAGCATTCAAAGCAAACCCAGAAGAATTTAAAGGAATGGTTTCAGATGTTGCAGGAGTTGTAAGAGCAGCTATAACACACAGAACTAATACACCAGAGCTTCATACAATAATGAATATACTTGGTAAAGATAAAGTAGAAGAAAGATTTACAGCTTTTTTAGCACTTTAGGATAGTTCAAAAGTCAGTATGTAGCTTACATACTGGCTTTTACTATATATAAGCTCGGTTTAAATATAGTAAAAGCTAGTATTTTATAAAAGATTGAGTTGTAAACATCTAATACAAATAGTTGATAATAGCAACTATTTGTATTAAAATTAATACTAAGATTACAATGTTGGAGGCGTATATGTTAAATTCAGATTTAGATAGAAGATTAACTAAGGAACTTAGTTTTGGAAAGGTTCTTGAAAGCATAGGAAGACACAGACATTATTATGTTGGTAAAAAATTAGAAAAGTTTGATTTAAAAAGAGCCGAATATAGATTATTAATTCAGGTTTATATAGAAGAAGGATGTTGCCAAGATGATATAGTAAATAATCTTGGGATAGATAAATTTGATGCTTCTAAGGGAATTAAGTCTTTAATTGAAAAAGGGTATATATTAAAGCAAAAAGATGAGATTGATAAAAGAAGATGTAGACTTTTTCCAACAGATAAGGCAAATGAGATAAGGGAAGAGTTTACAGATATTTTAGTTGATTCAGCGGGACTTCTTACTGAAGGTATTAGTACTGAGGATAAAGAAGTTGCATTAAGAGTTATGATTAAAATGGCTCAAAATATGTATACGCAGAGTTGCAAGCTTAGAGCAGAAAAATAATAAGAGTAGCTATATCAGATGGTATAGCTACTTTTATTTATGATTTTTGTTTAGTTGGCGCAACTACAATTTCTCTAATACAAAGATTTTGTGGTTGGCTATATATAAAGAAAATGGTATCAGCTATATTATCAGCTTCTATACCACCACCCATAGCTTTTTTCATATCAACATAATCATTTTTTATTGACTTATTAGTTGTATGTTTAAGTAGAGATGTTTCAACTATGCCAGGTGCAATAACTGAAACTCTAACATTAAAATTTGAAACTTCCTCTCTGATACTTTCAGATATAGCATGAACAGCATACTTAGTAGCACAGTATACTGAATGGTTATCAAAAGTTTTTCTTCCAGCAATAGAACTGATATTGATTATAGTTCCTGTTTTTCTAGTTTTCATGTCATTTAAAACACAGCTTATGCC
Source organism: uncultured Clostridium sp. (assembly GCF_947039605.1). GTDB lineage: Bacteria > Bacillota > Clostridia > Clostridiales > Clostridiaceae > Sarcina. The sequence continues at coordinate 13,952 of NZ_CAMQZG010000023.1, read as the reverse complement.
ATTTAGAACACCTTTGATGTTTGTGTCTATCATATCATTCCACTCAGAAATATTTTGCTTAAAAGAATCTCCAAGAAGCATTATCCCAGCATTATTTATAAGTAAGTCAGTTTTACCATATTTATTTTCAGCATCAGTTATAGCTAATTGAAAATTTTCTAAATCAGTCACATCAAGATGTTTGCATATTGTATTTGGAAGATTCAACTCTTCTAAAAGATGTTTTCTTCTTGATAGTAATAAAAGTGGATGTCCTTCTTTAGAAAGTTTTATTGCAGTAGCTTTTCCTATTCCAGAGCTTGCACCAGTTATAACCGCTAATTTTTTCATTCAAATCAACTCCTCTAAATATTTAAATATATTTGTAGTATTTCCTTTATCTGTTTAATTATTCTCATAAAAGTAGATAAATGGTTAATATAGTATATTTAAAGCTTTCCTTAAATATTACGTAATATTTAAATTGTTGAGATAGGAATTGATATTTCAGTTAAATAATCATTTTCTTCTTTGAATGATAAGAAGTCTAAAAGTGAAGTTTCATAAGAATCACCAATAATTTTATAGTTATTACTATTTATAAAATCTAATAGCTTTTTGTATGAATTTTTAGTTTCTGAGTAGGTTCCTTTATGATTTATACAAGCATAAATTCCTGCCTTTTTTTCTGTAAGAATAGATTTATTCGTGATATTTGTTAAATCAACTTGCGTAAAAAGAAAATTAACACCAAAAAGATTATCTTCAAGATTATAAAATTTCACAATTGCACCAATAGGATTAGTTAATTTAATTTTACTATCAGAACATAAATTTATAAAATCTACTAACTCAGACATAAAGTGTTCAAGGTCTAATTTATTAGATACAAATAAGTATTCAGGTTCACAATGTTTAACAAATGGTTTATTTGATTCATAGTATTTAAGCCCAGTATATGTTCTTTCTATAGCATTTTCAATTTTTTTAGAAATATCTTTTAGGTGATCTATTTTTTGTTGAACTTTTTTATGTTCATCACTTAATAAGTTAAGAAAAACATTTGGAGTTCTAGAATCCATATAAGTTTTTATTGTTTCAAGAGGTACCCCAATTTCTTTAAGTGAGTAGAGTAAATCAAAATTATTATATTGGTCAAGAGTATAATACCTATAATTATTTTCATCTTTGCATTTAGGAGAGAATATTCCAGTTTTATCATAAAATATAAGTGTTTGTCTTGAAACACCACAAAGTTTTGCAAATTCACTTATAGATAAGTATTTTTGTTTTGTTGCAATCATAGAGGTCTCCTTTTAAAAATATATTGACTGTATAGTAACTATATAGATTATTATACTCTATGTTAGATTAATTAAGGGGGTCTTTAGTATGGAAAATTTATTTTCGCAAGAATTTAATATGAAACAATTTTTAAAGTTTGTATGGCCAGCAGTAGTATCTATGATATTTGTATCATTATATACGATTGTAGATGGAGTATTTGTATCGGTTTTAGTAGGGTCGGATGCACTTGCTAGTATAAATATAGTAATGCCTATATTTAACGTTATTATAGGGGTTGGAATTATGATGGCAACAGGTGGTAATGCTATTGTAGCAATTTCACTTGGTGAGGGAGATAAAGAAAAGGCTAGTAAGCAATTTTCATTTATAATGTTAGTTTCATTTATTTTAGGACTTGTAATAATGTTTATAGGACTTATATATATAAATGACATTGTTAAATTTTTAGGTGGTGTAGGAGTTTTAAAAGACTTTTCAATTATTTATGGGAGGACTCTAATTATAGGTGCACCAGTATTTATATTAAAATTTGCAATAGAGTATTATATTCGAACAGATGGTAGTGCAGGTTTTAGTTTATTTGTTTCAGTTCTTGGTGGGATTATAAATATGGTATTTGATTATGTATTTATAGCTATTTTAGGTCTTGGAATAGCAGGGGCAGCATATGCAACACTACTAGGTGCGTTGATATCATTATTATTTGGTCTTTGGTATTTTGTTAGAGGAAAATCTAATATTAGATTAATGAAAAAGTTTGAGTTTGATTTTAAACTTATAAAGGAGACTATGATAAATGGTTCATCAGAGATGGTTACTGAATTATCAGGTGGGATTACAACATTTATTTTTAATATGATAGCTTTAAAATATGCTGGGCCAAATGGAGTTGCAGCACTATCAATTATTCTTTATGCTCATTTTCTTATGATATCAACATATTTAGGATTTACAGCAGGAGTATCACCACTTTTAAGTTACAATTTTGGTGCTAAAAACAAAGCGAAAATCAAAGAAACTATTAAATATTCAAAGAAATTTATTGTAGTGTCCTCTGTGATTGTATTTGTGACATGTTTTACAGGGGCAAGATATATTGTTTCTATATTTGTAGAGCAAAGTAATCCAACTTTTGACATAGCTTTCATCGGATTAAAGCTATTTTCATTTGGATTTTTATTTATAGGCATGAATATATTTGCATCAGGAGCTTTTACGGCTTTTTATAATGGAAAAGTATCAGCAATAATATCACTTAGTAGAGCTTTTATTTTTGTATTGATAGGAACAGCTATTTTTCCAACTTTATTTGAGTTAAATGGTCTTTGGATGATAGTTCCATTTGCAGAGTTTTGTACAATTGCTGTAAGTTATTTTTATATAAAAAAATATAAAGGTAAATATGGATATTAAAAAAGATTAAAAAGATTAATATACTTTAAAATTGAAACTTGAATAAATTTAAGATATAACGTAATATTTAACTATGAAACTATAACAAATTTATGTGAAGATTAGAAAGGTGAATTTTATGTTTTTAATAGTTAAAAAAGGTACGGGTATATTATTATGTTTAGAGGCTACTGAAGCAATTCTTGCTACAGTATATGCGTCGGCAAAAGAAGAATATAAGGAATTAGAATTAGATTTAGATTTAGTTTTTGATAAACCTAATGTGGAGATAGTCTATAATATAGTAAGATTTGTAAGAATACTTGATAGTATAGTAGGTTTAAGTACTTATTCTAAAGAGGAAGATACAAAAATAGAAACTATTGAATTATCAATAAGTGAAGCTGTAGAGATAGAGGATGTACAAGAAGGGGAATTTGAAGAAGTATCATTATTAGATGAATCGGAAGACCTTATAGTATACGAAGAAGAAATAGAAGAACCTATAAACTTCTCTGAAGAAGATGAAGAAGATACATATGAAGTGGAAATTTCACTAGAAGAACCAATAGTTGAAATACAAGAGCCAAAAGTTGTAATAGAGGAAGTAGAAGTGGAAATTGATGAGCCGGTGAAAGGGGAAGAGGCTCCAAGAGTTCCTAATACACCTGGTGACAGAATGATGGAATCTCTTAAAGAACAACAAAAAGTTGAAGGCTTATTAGAACTTGAGGGTGATAAGGTAAATACGCTTGCTTATAAAGAGCATTTAGTAAATTATATGAAGCTTGGGTATGCTAGTGGACTTTTAAAGAAAAAAATAAAAGATTGTAATGATACATCAGAGCAATCAAGATTATTTAATTTCTGCGAGGGCGTTGACAAAAGAACAGAAGAATATGAAATAAGATTTAAGCAAATTGGTCTTACAACTGGTCAAGTTTATACTTTTAGAATGGAAGTTTTACGAGATATAAGAAAGTATCAGGATGATAGCATAAAACAAATATGTGAGTATATCAATAAATTATATTCAGTAAGTGATAGTTTAATAGCAATATTAAAGTAAATTAAAGCGTACAAGTATGTACGCTTTTTTCTGTGATTTTGGAAATTAAAAAATATTCACAGGGGGTAGTGAATGTTATATAATGATATATGAATAATTTGTATACAATTTGTATAAGAAATGAGTTTGGTTATAAAGTGGTTTGAAAATTAGGGAGGTTATTATGAAAGTAGGATTAGTATTATCAGGTGGAGGGGGAAAAGGAGCCTATGAATTAGGTGTTTGGAATGCTTTAGGAGAGTTAGGATTACATAAATATATAAAGGTAATTTCAGGAACATCTATAGGAGCCTTTAATGCTGTGTTATTTGCACAGGAAGATGAAAGTAAGGCAATAGGTCTTTGGGAAGAGGTAACGATGGACAAGCTTATTCCACTTACAAAATTTCAGCTAATGAGAAAAGGAGTAGCATTAGCAGTTGGATCAAAAGCTATCAATTTTACAAAAAAACATATGAAAAATAGATGGGATTCTGTTAAGAGTGCTCCAAAAGATGGAGTTATGCATATGATTGATAAATATTTAGATATAGATAAAATGAAAGAGTCAGGGCGGATATGCTATGCAGCATGTACAGAACTTCCAAATTTCACTCCTAAATATTTTAAATTAAATGATTATAGCACAAAGGATGCTAAAGATATAATTATGGCATCAGCTACATTACCAATAATTTATAAAAGTACAAGAGTTGAAGAAAAGAAGTATTTTGATGGAGGGATTGCAGATAACACACCAATACAGCCAGTTTATGGTGAGGGGTGTGATATTATAATAGTGGTACTTTTATCTAGTGATGAAAGTGTAGATAGAAGTTTGTATCCAAATACAAAGATTATAGAAATAGGACCTAAAGTAGATAGTGAAGGCATGATAAATGGAACTTTAAATCTTGATGCGGATGCAAAAAGAAAAAGGATTAAACATGGATATGATGATACTATAGCATTATTAGAGCCAATTTTTTATATGGCAAAAACTTCATATTTAATCGATCTTGAAAAAAAATACCCAAAGATATTTAAATTCGTAAGATTTTTAAATAAGTTTAAAAGACGAAATTCTAATATAAATTAATTAGGTGTTAGAATTACTTTTTATAAAGGAAATAATTAGCATATTAATAGCTAATTGCGGATTATACTTAGAAATTTAATAAAAAATTAATAAGTTGTTGACGCAAGGTAAGTTATAGATGATAATTAAGGAAAGAAAAGTTAATAACGAGGTAGAGGAGCAAAAACCATTACTATTAATATGGAGAGTAAGCATCTTTGAAATATTAAAAAAGGGGATTTTGCCGAAGTATATAAGATTGCTTGAATTTTATATAGCTGGGATTGTATAGAATATATATAATACTGTCACAATATAGTTGTGGGGTGCTATCATTAATGTGAATTTTTGAATTTTTGAATTTTAAAATTTGATTTTTAACCCCAAACTTATATTAAGTTTGGGGTTTTTTAAATTTCGATTAATTAGCTACCTGTTATAACTTATGGAAAACCATAAGAGGAGGAACTAAAGATGAGTACAAATAATGAAGGTGAAGGTTTACAACGAGGCTTAAAAGCTAGACATTTATCTATGATTGCCCTTGGTGGAGCTATTGGGACAGGAATCTTCCTAGCTATGGGAGGAACAATTCATCAGGCTGGTGTTGGTGGAGCGTTTCTTGCTTATGCAATAGTTGGAGTAATGGTATATTTCCTTTGCACAGGTCTTGGAGAAATGGCAACATATTTACCAGAAACGGGTTCATTTGGTAGTTATTCAACAAAATTTATTGACCCAGCACTAGGTTTTGCTATGGGATGGAATTATTGGTATAACTGGGCTATAACTATTGCAGCAGAAATGGTTGCAGGTTCTATTGTTATGAAATTTTGGTATCCACAGGTTCCAGCAGTAGCATGGAGTGCCTTATTTTTATTAATTATTGTTGGACTTAATTTATTATCAGCAAGAGCATATGGTGAATCAGAATTTTGGTTTGCAACTATAAAAGTTATTACTGTTATTATATTTTTAGTAGTCGGAGTTTTAATGATTATTGGTATTCTTGGAGGTAAAGCTGAAGGGTTTACAAAATATTTCCAAGGTGGAGGACCCTTTATTGGTGGAAGTAAAGCAGTATTTGCAATTTTCTTAGTAGCAGGATTCTCATTCCAAGGTACAGAACTTATTGGACTTGCAGCAGGAGAAAGTGAAAATCCAGAAAGAGATGTTCCAAGAGCTGTAAATACAATTTTCTGGAGAATAGTATTATTCTACTTAGGAACTATAATAATTATAGGAGCAATAATAGCACCATCAGAACTTACAGTTACAACAAGTGCATTTACTTTAGTTTTTGAAAGACTTGGAATTGCAGGGGCAGCTAGTATTATGAATGCTGTTATTTTAACTTCTGTTTTATCAGCAGGTAACTCAGGAATGTATGCATCAAGCAGAATGCTATATGCAATGTCAAAAGATGGGATGGCACCAAAAGCATTTGGAAAAGTAAATAAAAGAGGTGTACCTGTAAATGCAATACTTCTTACAACTGTGGTTGCATCAATTAGTTTCCTAACAGGAAGCTTTGGAGATGGTACGGTTTATACATGGCTTGTAGCAGCTTCAGGGTTATCAGGATTTATTGCTTGGCTTGGAATTGCTATGTGTCATTATAGATTTAGAAGAGCATATGTTGCACAAGGTAAAAAGATAAAAGATTTACCTTATAAAGCAAAACTTTTCCCTCTTGGACCTATAATCGCATTTGTATTATGTTTTGTTTCTGTAATAGGGCAAGGGTATGCAAGTATAGGTAGTGATGGTATTGAGTGGGGGAATTTAATTTCAGCATATGTAGGAATTCCATTATTCTTAATAATATTCTTTACATATAAGATAAAACATAAAACAAAGTTAATTCCATTAGATAAAGTTGATTTAAGAAGACTTGAAAAATAATGTTAAGATATAGAGAATAATTATTCTCTATATCTTTTTTTATTGTATAATGATTTATAAGAAATAGTTAGGGAGAATAGATGTGATTAAATTAATTGAAGTAAGTAAAGAGAGTTTTTGGTTAGTTACAAAGTTAGTAGTAGAAGAAAATCAAAATGATTTTATAGAGAGTAATGCACAATCAATAGCAGAGTCAAAATATTATAATTACTGGAAGCCTATGTGTATATATTATAATAATGAAATGATTGGATTTACAATGTATGGAAAGATAGATAATGAGAACGGTCGGGTATGGCTTGATAGATTTATGTTAGACAAAAGGTTTCAAGGAAAAGGCTATGGAGTAAAAGCTTTAAAATATATTATAAATGAATTAGAAAATATATATAATTGTGATGAAGTTTATATAAGTATATTTGAAAAAAATACAAAAGCACTTGAAATGTATAAAAGAGAAGGTTTTGAATTTAATGGTGAACTAGACTATGATGGTGAAAAAGTTATGGTTAAAAGTTTAAGAAAATAAAAATCTGATTTTTTAGAAAAAAGGAGGAGGATAATTTATTGTTTAGTGTAGATGGGTTTGTAGAGATTTTGAATAATTATGCATATTTAGCAATTCCAATAAGTTTATTAGTAAGTATAATTGTAGCACTACTTGGTATTGTACCTTCATTTTTTGTGACAGGTGCTAATATCATATTTTTTGGACCGGTAAAAGGCTTTTTAATTTCGCTTTTAGGTGAGGTTATCGGTGGGGTTATTACCTTTTATTTATATAGATTGGGATTTAAAAAGAAGGCAGAAAATTTATCAAGATATAAAATGATAGGTAATATAATACAAAGTAAAGGAAAAAAAGCAGCTATGCTAATTTTTGAGGCAAGATTACTACCCTTTGTTCCATCAGGATTTGTAACACTTGCCGCAGCTATAAGTGAGGTATCAATAGTTCCGTATACAGTAGCAACAATACTTGGAAAGATACCATCTATAGGGCTTGAAGCAATTGTTAGCTATGACCTTATAAATATAAATGATAATTTTATAAGATTGTTTATAACAATCGCTTCAATAATATTAATTTGGTTTACAATGAAAAAAAGAAAATAAAAATAGCCTAGCCATCAAAAATGGATAGGCTATTTTTACATTATAGGTGAAATTAATCTAAAGATAGCTTCAAAGAATTTAGTAATTATACTACGTTTTTTGAATGATTTTAAATCAAGTTTTTCGCAGTGGTTTAAATCATCTTTAAATTGTCTTTCAAGTTCAAGTGCAATTTTTTCACCATAAAGAATAGCATTTGTTTCAAAATTAAGAGTAAAGCTTCTAATATCCATGTTAGCAGTACCAACACTAGAAATACTAGAATCTGAAACAATGGTTTTAGCATGTATAAAACCATTGTTATAGAAGTAAACATTAACATTTGATTCTAATAATTCATCTATATACTGATTTGAAACCCAAGGCATAAAGAAGTGGTCCGGCTTACCAGGGAGCATTATATTAACATTAACTCCAGAGAGTGCTGAGAGTTTTAGTGAGTCTAAGATTGAGTCATCAGGTACAAAATAAGGACTTTGGATATAAATGTTTTTTTTTGCATTATTAATAATTTTCATATAAACATTTTTGATATGAGCTTGTCTATGGTCAGGACCAGAAGATATAATTTGAAGTGGTGTTATTTCTTCATTATCAATATAATTAGTATGTTTAAACATATATTTCTTATGTTCATCTGTAAGTTCTTCTCCAACTGAATATGTCCAATCAAGAAGGAATCTTTCTTCTAGATCATTTATAGCAGGACCTTCAATTTTAAGGTGAGTATCTCTCCAATTACCAATTTTACTATCTCCAAGATATTCATCACCAACATTAAAACCACCAACATAAGATATAGAACCATCAATCACAATTATTTTTCTATGATTTCTATAGTTAAGTCTTAAGTTTAAAAAGTGAAGAACACTTGGGAAAAATACAGAATATTTAACACCAGAATTTTTTAGTCTTTTAACATCCTTTCTTTTTATACCATTACCCATATCATCAATTAAAAGTTTAACACCAATACCTTCTTTAGATTTTTTACAAAGGATATCAAGTAGTTCTGTTCCAATTTTATCACTTCTAAAAATATAAAATTCTATATGAATATATTCTTTAGCATTGCTTAAGTTTTCTTTTATGTCATTAAATAATTCTATACCATCGGCTAGAAGGGTTACTTTGTTCTCTTCAGTATAAACAGCATTACAATTATTATAATTCATAAATATAACATCTTGATTTTTTATTGAACTAGGGTTACATATATGTTTTTCTTTGAGATTTTTAAAGTAATTATTCTTAGTTGTATCATCTATTAATTTCTTATTAGATAATTTTTGTCTATTCAAGTTTAGACCAAATAATAAATATAAGATAAATCCTATAATTGGAATAAATATTAAAATTAAAAGCCAAGCCCAAGTAGTTGAAGGACTCTTTCTCTCAAAAAATATTAAAAATATTATAAGAATAATATTAACGACAATACCAAGGCTACCCATTGCAAACCAGTGCTGAAGTTCCATTTTAAGTCTCCTTTTTGTATGTATTAAGTTTATTATATATTAAATAAGTTTATAAAACTAAGTTAGAAAGAAAAATATTAAAATAATATGATATATACTCTAAATAGAGCGTATTGTTAATTTATTCTTAATATACTTAGCATTTATATATTATATAATGAAAATAAATCAATATTTATTAGAAATACTAAAGGGGTGTTAGAGTGATGCGGAAAAAATTAATTATTGTTTTAATAAGTTTAATAGCTTGTGCTAGTATAGCAGGAATTATATATAATAATAAAAATTCTAGGGTAGTACAAGAAAAGAAGATTGAGGATACTGTTGCAGTTGAAATATATAAAGTAGAAAACTCACATATAGAAAAATATAAAAAGTTTTCAGGAATTGTAGGTGCGGGTGAAAAAGAGGTGGTTACGCCTAAAGCATTATCAAACATATTAAGTATAAAGGTTAAAGTTGGAGATTATGTGAAAAAGGGACAAGTTTTAATGATACTTGATTCAAGTAAACTTGATGAACAGATTTCACAACTAGGTGAGGCGAATGATAAACTTCAAGGTACAGTTGCGCAAACTCAAACAAAGATAGATGAATTAAAAGAAAAGAGTAATGGGATTTTACTTACTAAAGGTAGTTTAGAAAAAGAAATTGAAGAACTAGAAAATAGTAACCTTGTACATGATGAGGCTATAATTTTATTAGAAAGTAAGTTAGAGAGTGGAGAAATTATACAAGAAGAGTATGATAAAAAAAAGTTGGAAGTAGAAGGATTAAAAGCTATAAACAATACTAAAATTTTAAAAGATAAAGCAGAGATTAAAACATTAGAGTTAACAAAAGCTACTTTAGATAAAAGTATTACTGAATTTGAGGGTATATTAAATAGTTCTTCTAATAATACTGAAATTTCAGATATGTTAAATGGGTTATATGATAAAAAAGGCAATTATACAGTAATTTCAGGTATATCAGGCATAGTTAAAGAGTTAAATCTTAAGGTGGGAGAAATGCCTATAAGTTTTACTAAACCTGGTCTTTTGATAGAAAATAATAGTACTGTAGATTTTGAGTTTCAAGTATCAAAAGAAGATTTAGATAAGTTTAAAGTTGATATGGAAGTTAAAACGTATGTAGATATAAATGGAAAAGAAACGGAGAAGATAGCAAAAATAGAAAGTATATCTAGTAAACTTGATGAAAGAACAAAACAATATAAAATTATAGCAACATTTGTTAATAATAATAATGAAGAGGTAAAGGTAGGTAGTTTTATTAAACTTATGCTTGGGACAGAAGTTAAGAAAGATATAATCACAATTCCAAAAGATTCTATAATCCGAGAGCTAGATAAAAATTATGTTTATATAGATGTTAATGGAGTAGCAAAAAAAGTTGAGGTTAAAACAGGAACAGAAAATCATAATGAGATAGAAATAAAAAATGGTTTAAAAATAGGTGATAGAGTAGTAGTTAAAGGAAAAGAGTTTATAAAACAAGGTGAGAAAATAAATATAGTTAAAGAGGTGAATTTAAATGAAGATAACTAGTTTTAGTATAAAACGCCCTATAACTGTATTTATGGGTATTCTTATCGTTTTAATGTTTGGTGCAGTTTCATATTTAAAGTTAAATATTGATATGCTACCATCATTTAATCTTCCAATGCTTATGATGATGACACAGTACAGTGGGGCAGGTCCTGAGGAAATAGAAGATCTTGTTACAAAGCCACTAGAGGGTGTGCTTGCAACAGTTGGAAATGTTGAAGGGATAAATTCTATAAGTGGTGATGGAACATCTATGCTTATGATAGAATTTGCAGATGGAACAGATATGGATTTTGCATCTCTTGAGATGAGAGAGAAGATTGATATGGTTTCAGGGATGCTTCCAAGTGGAGTAGGTAAGCCTATGATAATGAAAATGGACCCTAATATGATGCCAATCATGAGTTTTGCATTAAATATAGAAGGGAAAGGCATAGAAGAACTTTCTGACTTTACAGAAAAAACTCTAAAGCCAATGATAGAAAGAATAGATGGTGTTGCATCGGTTGATATTATGGGTGATTCAGATAATGAAATTAAAATAGTTGTAAATCAGGACAAGCTAGCAGCGAATGGTTTAACTATGAATAATATAACATCAGCCTTAAAGTCAGATAATATGAATATGCCAATAGGGACAATAGTTGAAGGCAGTTATGATTTATTAGTTAGGACTACATCAAAAATAGATTCTATTGCTGATGTGGAGGATATCCTTATAACAAATAGAGAGGGTGAAGTTTTTAAGTTAAAAGACTTAGCTACAATTGTTAAAGGAAGAGAAGCTAAAGATAATTATGCAAGACTAAATGGTGAAGATGCACTTATATTTAGTGTGCAAAAAGAAAGTACAGCTAATACTGTAAAAGTTTCTAATAATGTAAAAGATGAAATTGAAAGTATGAAATCTAAAATAGAAGGTCTTGGAAGTACAATAGTTTTAGATCAGGCACAGTTTATTGAGTTTGCAATTGATTCTGTAAAAATGAATGCAATTCTTGGTGCGATACTTGCAGTTTTAGTAATATTTATGTTCCTAAAAGATGTTAGAAGTACAATAATAATGGCAGTATCAATTCCAATATCGGTAGTATCAACATTTATAATGGTATATTTTGCAGGGTTTACTCTTAATATGATTTCTCTTGGAGGAATAGCACTTGGAGTTGGAATGCTTGTTGATAACTCGATAGTTGTTATAGAAAATATATATAGGCTAAGAAAAGAAGGTAAAGATAGTATAACAGCAGCAATAGAGGGGACTAAAGAAGTTGCAATGGCAATTTCAGCTTCAACACTTACATCTATATGTGTATTTTTACCGATAGTATTTGTTGAGGGGATGGCATCAGAGCTATTTAGAGAAATGGCATTTTCAGTAGCCTTCTCATTAGTATCATCATTAGCAGTATCATTTACTTTAGTACCTCTTTTAGCATCAAGATTATTTAAAGAGGATACAGAAATTAAAGAAAATAAAACTTTTGAAAAAATAAAAAGATTCTACTTAGTTATATTAACTTGGAGCATGAATCATAAAAAAACAGTTATGGGGGTTTTAGTAGGAATTATTTTATTTGGAGGATTTATTTTTACAAAAGTAGGATTAGAACTTTTCCCAGCAGCAGACCAAGGTGTTGTTTCTGTTAAGATAGTAACTCCAAAAGGCTTAAATATAAATAGTGTAAATGAAATTGCCTTAGAGGTAGTTGAAAAAATGCAAGGAATAGAAGGCATAGAAAGTGAAGCTGTAATGGTTGAAGAAAATGGTGCTAATATTTCAGTTATGCTAAAGGATAAAAGAAAAGTTTCTGATAAAGATGTTGCTAGAGAAATAAGAAATAAAGTTTCTAATACCGCAGGAGCAAAAATAGAAGTAGTAGCAATGTCAGGTGGTATTAGCACAGGTTCTTCACCACTTGTTATAAAAGTTTCAGGTCAAGATTTTGATAAGTTAAGTGAAATAACAGATAAAATTAAGCGTGAATTAACTAAAGTAGAAGGTGTTATAGATATAAAATCTTCTAATGAGAAAAGTTCAGAGGAAATTAGAATTATTGTAGATAAAGAAAAAGCAGCGAGTTATGGTTTAAATAACTTAACAATAGCACAAGCAGTTCAAGGTTCATTTAGAGGGATAAATATAGACCAAATAGGAATGGATGATAAAAATTATGATATCGTTGTTTCATCAAATATAAGTGATGGAGCTAGTTACAGTGATTTAGAAAATATAACTATTAATACTATGAGTGGTGGGAAAATTCCTTTATCAGATATAGCAAAAATAGAAAGAGGTAAGGGGTATAGTGAAATAGCTAGAGAAGATGATATGAGAGTTGTAACAGTTAATGCAGGTGTTGATGGAATATCACTTGGGGATGCTGTTAAAGAAGTAAAAGCAAATCTTGCTTCATACAATCTTGAGTCAGGTTATAAAATTCAATATGGTGGAGAAGTAGAACAAATGGTAGATGCATTCTCACAAATGGCATTAGCATTAATTGTAGCGATACTTTTAGTTTATATGATAATGGCAGCACAATTTGAATCATTGCTAAATCCATTTATAATAATGTTTACAATTCCGTTAGCTTTTGTTGGAGCTATATTCCTTCTGTATATAACAGGAGTTAATATAGGTATTACAGCTCTGATCGGGTTTATAATGCTAAGTGGAATTATAGTTAATAATGGAATAGTGCTTATAGACTATATAAATAGGCTTAAAGAAGAAGGTAAGTCTACTAGAGAGGCTATTCTAGAAACAGGACCTGTTAGGCTTCAACCAATACTTATGACAGCTCTAACAACGATTATGGGGCTTATACCTATGGCAATAGGTTTAGGCGAGGGTTCAGAACTTCAATTACCTCTTGCACTAACAGTAATAGGTGGGCTGACATTCTCAACATTACTTACATTAATAGTAATTCCTGTTGTTTATGCAATATTTGATTCTTTAAGTTTAAGAATTAAAAGAAGAAAATTGAAAAAAGTTAAAGAGGTTTAAGGTAATAAAAAAGCTCCATCAAACGATGGAGCTTTCAGATTGTAGACAAAAGGTACATTTCTAAAATATAGAAATGTACCTTTTT
>NZ_CAMQZG010000022.1 GCF_947039605.1 uncultured Clostridium sp. | reverse complement strand
ACCTGTGACCCCCTGCTTGTAAGGCAGGTGCTCTCCCAGCTGAGCTATGCGACCTTATTCTGAGAAATTTATTCTTTTAAAAAAATGGTAGTGGGAGAAGGATTCGAACCTTCGAAGTCTACGACGACAGATTTACAGTCTGTTCCCTTTGGCCACTCGGGAACCCCACCACATTTGGAGCTAGCAATCGGACTTGAACCGATAACCTGCTGATTACAAATCAGCTGCTCTGCCAATTGAGCCATGCCAGCATATTAAGTTTTTTTGGTGGTCGCAACAGGGTTCGAACCTGTGACCCCCTGCTTGTAAGGCAGGTGCTCTCCCAGCTGAGCTATGCGACCTTATTCTGAGAAATTTATTCTTTTAAAAAAATGGTAGTGGGAGAAGGATTCGAACCTTCGAAGTCTACGACGACAGATTTACAGTCTGTTCCCTTTGGCCACTCGGGAACCCCACCACATTTGGAGCTAGCAATCGGACTTGAACCGATAACCTGCTGATTACAAATCAGCTGCTCTGCCAATTGAGCCATGCCAGCATATTAAATTTAGTATCGTTTAGCACTTAGCTGACCGACAATAGTTAGTATATCTCTTCTTAGACTATATTTCAACTTCAAAATATCCCATTTAAAAGATTTATTTGCGTATATTTCTCATTTTCTTCATTTTTCTTTAAATTAATAAGATTTTCATTTTTATAATGCTTCTAAATTTATATATGGCTCTAATATCTCTTTAACTAAGTCATATTCAGCTTTTTCAAGCCTTTCTTTAAATATTTTATTTACTTTTGTAACACATTTCAGTTCACTATCATTTTTAATACTTTCCATAATAATAGCATAATCATTCATAGATAATCCTGTGACCACTTTAACTAAACTTTTCTTTTCAGTAAAAGATAATCTATTCATAATAAGCATTTTATCAACTTTAAATACCGGCATACTTTCTTCTTGTCCAAACTCTTCTATACTTTCCTCATCTAATTCATCCTCTTGCACTATTTCATTTTTTTCTTGAATATCATTTTTCTCTTGTTCATCAATTTCATTTTTTATATCATTTGAATTATCCTCATCACTTAAACTTTCATCTCCCTTACAAGCTTCTATCTCATTTACTAACATATCTATATCTTCACTTTTTATATTATTCGAAATATCATTCACTTCTTTTACCATTATATAATCACTATCTTTATTCCCCCCCTTAATTAGCATTAATCCAACTAAAATTGTAGTTATTAAAATAACTAGTCCCGATAAGTACTTCTTTTTCATATAATATATCACCTCATATTTAAATATTGACAATATATTTTAAATTTATACTTCATAAATAAATAAAAAGATTATTTCATATAACTTCTTGAAGGAGGCGAATTTTTGAATAAAATTAAAAGCTATTATAAAGATTCACTATCTTATTATAAACTAGCTCATTTTTTAAAAGATTATATAAATGATTCAATTATCATTTGTATAGGGACTGATAAATGTATAGGTGACTGTCTAGGACCTTTAATTGGATCATCTTTACTTGAAAAAAACTTTCCACTCCCCATCTATGGAACACTAGAACATCCTATACACGCACTCAACATAGATATAGAACTTGAAAGAATATATAAACTTCATCCTTACTCAACTATAATAGCTATTGATGCTTGCCTTGGAGATATTAAAGCTATTGGTGAAATACATCTAAAAACAGATTCTTTAAAGCCTGGAAAAGGCGTTGGAAAACTCCTTCCATCAGTTGGAGATCTTTCAATTATAGGAATTATAGATTCTTCCTCAAAAAAAGATTTGTTTTCTAGCCGTGCTATTAGATTAAATTTAGTGATGGATATTTCTAAAGTTATCGTAAATGCTCTTTTAAGTGCCTACACATTAAATGTTGATTTAAATAACTAAAATAAAAGCACTAGTTTAAACTAGTGCTCCTTAAAATTTATACTATTTTATAAGTTTAACTTCATCTTCATCCATATTTAAATTCAATTTACTAAATACGTCTAATATCTTTCCGGTTCCTTCAGCAACACAAGTAATTGCATTCTCTGCAACACTGACAGAGACACCTGTCATAGCTTCTAAATATTTATCTAAACCATACAGTAATGATCCTCCACCTGTCATAAGAATTCCTGCATCCATAATATCTGCCGCAAGTTCTGGAGGCGTTTTTTCTAATACAGAATGTAAATTTTCAGCTATAAGTTTTACTGAATCTTCTACAGCTTCTCTAACTTGTTCTGATGATATTATAACTTCATCTGGAAGTCCAGTAACTAAATTTCTACCTTTTATAGCAAGACTTTCATCTTTTAATCCTTTAACAACTGATCCAACTTTTATTTTAAGTTCTTCTGCTGTTCTTTCACCTATCATTAATTTATAATTAGTTCTTATGTATCTTATAATTGCTTCATCAAAAGTATCACCTGCCACCTTTAAAGATGACCTAACTACTATTCCACCTAGTGAAATAACTGCTATATCACAAGTTCCTCCCCCTATATCAACAACCATTCTCCCATTAGGTTCTGATATATCAATACCAGCTCCAATTGCCGCTGCTAAGGGTTCTTCCACTAAATAAACACTTCTAGCTCCTGAATTTCTTGCTGCATCCATTACTGCTCTTTTTTCTACTTCAGTTGCTTGTGAAGGTATACATACCATTACTTTTGGTGCTGAAACTCTATTTTTTCCAATACCTTTTTTTATAAAGTACTGTAACATCTTCTCTGTAACATCATAGTCAGATATAACACCATTTCTCAATGGTCTTATTGCCACAATATTCCCTGGTGTTCTTCCTATCATTTGTCTAGCTTCTTCACCAACTGCTAGTACCTTGTTTCTTGTCTTGTCAATTGCTACCACTGAAGGCTCTTGAAGTACTACACCCTTACCTTTTATATGAACTAAAACCGTAGCTGTACCTAAGTCTATGCCCATATCTGCTCCCCTATTTAAAAACCACATAACCTTTGCACTCCCCATTTCTATCATTTTCTACTCTTTATCTTACTATTTTACATTTTATCTCATTATATCCATTATATACTTATAAAGGTCCACCTTCAACTATTTTATATTTTAATTTTGTGGCCTTTCCACCTCTTATATGTCTCTCAGCTTTATTGACATCTAATATAAACTTAGCTTCATCTGCAATATTAGGATTTATCTTTGGAAGTCGTTCTGTCATGTCCTTATGAATCGTGCTCTTACTTACTCCAAACACCTTTGCTGTTCTTCTTATTGTTGATTTAGATTCTATTATATACCTTGCTACTTCTAAAACTCTTTCCTCAATATAGTCTTTCACTTTTATATACTCCTCCTTAAATTTGGTTAATTATTAACCAGCCATATTCCTTTCAGAACATGGCTGGCTTTTAATTATTCTTTAACTTTTAATTCTTTAAAAATTGTTAGTGGATCTATAGGTTCTCTGTCTTTTTCAACATGTATTAGTAAGTATTCTTTTGACTTTCTGTCAGCCGGACTTACTTTTATTGAGTTACCTGTTTTACCAAGCACAGCTCCTTGTGAGACCTTGTCTCCAACTTTTACATTTAACTTTGCTTCTAAATTACCGTACATTACAATTAATCCATTTGAATGTTTTACTTTAACATAATTACCTTCTCTTGAATCTCCACTTTGAGCTTCTATGATTTCACCATCAGCTATTGCTAATACATCACTACCCTTTATAGCTTCAATATCAATCCCTTTATAGACATTTGCAACTTTGCCATCCTTCTCAAGTCTTGGCTCTATATTAAATTTTCTAGTTACTAGTCCATCTTTTATAGGATTTATTATTTCTGACTTAGGTTTAGCATTTGTAGCTACTGAGTCATCCTCTTTAACTGTTGTTTTTTTAGATTCCTCTTCTTTAGCCTTCTCTTGCTTGTTCTCTTCTTTTGCTTCTTCCTTCACCAATTCAGCACCTTCGATAATTTCATTACCTGTTTTTGCATCCTCAGTTTCAACATTAGTAGCGACCGGTTTTTTAGTAGACTCCTCTGCTTTATTCCCTCCTGTTGCAACCGCAACAACACCTAATACAGCTAAGCACCCTACTAAAATTACATAGAAACTATGTTTCTTTAAAAAGTTTATTAATTTATCCATGTCAACACCTCCGTTTAGTAGTCTGTCCTATAAAAACAAAATTAATACATATCTATTTAATTTTTTAATTTTTTTCATTCGTCATTTTATTACACTTCAAAAAGAAAAAAGGCATAATCTATCGAAATCAATAGACTATACCTTCTTTTATCCAATCCTTACTTTTTTTAATTTAGTTATTTCAACATCTGTATAATAATGCTTTAATATCTCATTATACTTTTTCCCATCCTTAGCCATTGCATTAGCACCCCATTGGCTCATACCAACTCCATGCCCATAACCTTTGCTATTTATTATAATTTTATCATCAAACTCTAATTCAAAATTTGCTGAATCAAGTCCTAATACTACTCTTAGTTCAGTTCCTTTTATTGTTACTCCCCCAAGTTTTATTCTTGATACACTCCCACCATCTGTCCTTGCTAATATTTCTACATTCTCTTTTATATTTGCACTTGTTAAATTAGCCCCTGGATAAGCAGAATTAACTTTATACGCAAAATCTGAATAAGAAATTATAGTTTCATCTTTAAATCTTGGAAGTTCCTCCTCACCAATACTAACTACCGACTTCAAATAAGGTGCATCAGTATTAAATACATCATAACCATTTTCTGTTTTCCCAGAACTTATTGCAAAATACTGAGGATATCTAACTAAAAGTCCATCATAAGTTAGAACCTCACTCTCTGTTTTTTTAACCGCATCTACTACCTTTTTTCTAAATATATCCTCATCATACCCAACACTATTAATTCTTTCTTCTAAAGGTTTATATACCTGACAATGAACTGTATCACAAATTACTCCGCCATGCTCTTTTGCCCTACCACAAGGCGTAACCATCTTACTTGCTACATATGTCCTAGCTAATATCCCCTGTGCTATCATTGCTTCTTTTTCGAATGATAATGGCAATTCTGAACTAACTACCCCTTGAACATATTCCTCTAAGGGAATTGTTTTTAGAACTCCTGACGTTGTATAAACTTTTACACTACTTGTATCTATACTTAGTAATTCTCCACTTATAATATCCTTTTTATTTTTAGTTTTAACTTCTTTTTTTTCATTGCCTTCAATTTTTTGATAACTATTATTACTTATAGTTCCAAAAATTATAGGTATTGAAAATATTATGACAACCGCTATACATATAGTTATTAAATGCTTTAACTTTTGTAATTTTATATTTTTAATCCCTCTAATCATCTTTATACAAAAACTTCTCAATGCTCTCTCAAATCTTTTTAAATCAAATTTTTTCATACTATTACTACCTCATTAATTTTTACCATTACAATATATTTATTTATATGTAGGTTGTAATAAGATATATTACATAATATAAAAATAAGTGAGTAAATTTTTTACTCACTTATCTCACTTAACTCTATAAATTTGTGCACCAAGTTTACTAAACTTATCCTCTATATTCATATACCCTCTATCAATATGATATATATCTTCTATTTCAGTGTAACCCTCAGCCACAAGTCCAGCCAATATAAGAGCAGCACCTGACCTTAAATCACTTGCTTTAACCTGACATCCTGTAAGTTTCTTAACTCCTGTAATTATAGAAGTATTTCCTTTTATTTTAATATCAGCTCCCATTCTTGAAAGTTCTGCAACATTCATAAACCTATTTTCAAATACAGTTTCTTCAATATTACAATTCCCATTTGCAATAGCTAATAATGACATCATCTGTGATTGCATATCTGTTGGATAACCTGGATGTGGTCTAGTTATAATATCTGTTGGTATTATTTCTTTTGGTCCCTTAACAATCGCAATTTTTGTCTTACTATCTATAGTTATCTCACTTCCTGACTCTATAAGCTTTTGAATAACTGGTTTTAAATGCTCTTCTTCAACACCATTTATTTGTATTGTGGAATTTGTAATAGCAGCTGCAACCATAAATGTTCCGGCTTCAATCCTATCATATATAGGTTGATAAGTTGTCCCCTTCAATGACTTAACCCCATCTATGATAATTGTAGAATTAATATTAAACTGAACTTTTGCACCCATGCTATTTAAAAAATTTGCTAAATCTTCTATTTCTGGTTCAAGTGCTGGATTATTTATAACCGTTCTACCTTCTATCCTAGACGCTGCCATCATTATGTTCTCTGTTGCCCCTACTGATGGAAAATCTAAATAAATTTCATTTCCTTTTAAATTTTCTCCTATAATTTCAATAAATCCATGTTCCTGCACAATTTTTGCCCCTAAAGCTTCAAAACCTTTAAGATGCAAATCAATAGGCCTTGTCCCTATATTACACCCACCTGGGCATGATAAAGTAAATTTTTTATACTTTGCAAGCATTGGTCCCATTACTAAAAAAGAAGCTCTCATCTTTTTTACAAGTTCACAATTTGCTGTATATTTTTTAATATTTGTTGGGTCTATCTGTAAATCGTAATTTATTTCATCCATACTTATATCACAGCCTATATCATATAAAACTTCAGTAAGTACCCTTACATCATTAAGACTTGGATAATTTTTAATAATAACCTTCTCATCTGATAATATTGATGCTGCTATTATTGGTAATACAGAATTTTTTGCTGCACTTATATCTACTTGTCCACTTAGCTTTTGTCCACTTTTAACTAATATTTTTTCCATATCGTCCTCCATTATTCTTCCTAATACGTGATGAATATTACAGGGCTTCCAACAATTATATAATTGTTGTCCTTTTCATAGCTTATTAACGAGTAATTATACTCTTCATTATTTAATTCTATTATTCCAGTTTCTCCATTACTAAGCTTTAAACTTTCATTCCCTTCACTTTGCAACTCAGTTTTTATAAATTTTGATGTTTCTTTTAAGCTATGAATATCATTTGTTTTTCCCTTCACATAGGTAAAAACTTTTAGGTCTTTTTTATTATTCAACATTTTTTTTGTTATTTTTTCTATTTCTTCAATTTTCATATCATTATTAAAATCTTTTATTTCAATTTCTATAAATCTATCTATCCCTTTAATCTCTATTGAATATTTATTATTTTCCTTTAAATAATAGAAGTTTTTATTATACATTTCAAAATCATCTGTTAAGTTAAGAACATTCTTTAAGTAAGACATGTCCATATTTTTCTCACTATACTGTAGCTTAATACCTTGTTCTACTACCTCATAGTTTTCTCTTACTAAAACATCATATATATTGAAACTTTTACTCCCTCCAAGAAAAACAATTGAAGTCATTATCATAATACTCATACATAAAACCACTTTTTTCATTTTAATCCCCACCTCATTTAGAAGTATTGACCATATTTTATAAAAATAATCAATATATTTTCTTATACTATAAATATATTCTGATTTAAATTCTTTTGTGCTTATTCTTCTACTTAAAATTACATAAAAAAAATAGTAGATGCAATTGCATCTACTATTTCTTATTTACCTAATTCTATTCTTGCATTAGCTCTAGCTAGTGCATTCTTAGCTCTAGATGTTTCTACCTTATAATCTTTAGAATCAATTCTTTCCATTGCACGAGCTTTCGCCTCTTCTGCTTTTTCTAAATTAATAGAATCTTTAGAATCTATTGAATTAACACAAAGGACAACACTGTCACCTTTAGTTTCAATAGTTCCCTCTGATATAGCATATTCTAATTTTTCACCTTTTTCATCAACTATTGTAAAGACACAAGGTCTAACAGTAGCTATATAAGGTTCATGATCAGCATACATTTGGAACTCTCCAAAAGATGTTTTAGCTTTTAATGATCTAACATCGCCCTCGAAGAATATATCTTCTGGTGTTGATATTATTAGGTTAAATACCTTCATAACATACCTCCCGTTATTACATTAAGCCCTTAGCTTTTGCTTTTTCTACAACATCATCAACTGAACCACAGTCATAGAATAATCCTTCTGGTAAATCATCATATTTACCTTCTAAGATTTCCTTAAAACTTCTGATTGTTTCTGATACTGGAACATATAATCCTGGGAATCCGTTGAATTGTTCAGCAACGTGAAGTGGTTGTGAGAAGAATTTTTGTACTCTTCTTGCTCTTGCAACTACTTTTTTATCTTCATCTGATAATTCTTCTAATCCAAGAATTGCAATAATATCTTGAAGTTCTGTATATCTTGCTAAGATTTTCTTAACTTTCATAGCTGTATCATAATGATCATCTCCAACTATTCTTGGTTGTAATATTCTTGAAGCTGATGCTAATGGATCAACCGCAGGGTATATTCCAATCTCAGTTAATGCTCTTGCTAAAACTATTTTTGCATCTAAGTGCGCAAATGTGTTAGCTGGAGCTGGATCTGTTAAGTCATCAGCAGGAACATATACTGCTTGAACTGATGTTATAGACCCATTCTTAGTTGATGTAATTCTTTCTTGTAAGTCTCCCATTTCATTAGCAAGTGTTGGTTGGTATCCAACTGCTGATGGTATTCTTCCAAGTAAAGCTGAAACTTCTGATCCAGCTTGTGAATATCTGAAGATATTATCTATAAATACTAACACATCTTGACCTTGGTCTCTAAAGTTTTCTGCCATTGTAAGTGCTGTTAATGCAACTCTCATTCTAGCTCCTGGTGATTCGTTCATTTGTCCAAAAACTAAAGCAGCTTTGTGGATAACTTCTGAATCTGTCATCTCAAGTATAAGGTCTTTACCTTCTCTTGATCTTTCTCCAACTCCAGCGAATACTGATAATCCACCGTGAGCTTTAGCTATGTTGTGAATAAGTTCCTGTATCATTACAGTTTTACCAACTCCAGCTCCTCCAAATAGTCCAGTTTTACCACCTCTTTGGAATGGTGCCATTAAATCTATTACTTTGATTCCTGTCTCAAACATTTCTGGTTTGATTGATTGTTCAAAGAAAGATGGGGCTGCTCTATGTATTGGCATTTTCTTTTCTGCTTTTACTTCACCTTTATCATCTATTGGATTACCTAAAACATCGAATACTCTTCCTAATACTACGTCACCTACTGGTACTGATATAGGATTTCCTGTATCGACTGCTTCTGTACCTCTTTGTAGTCCTTCTGTTAAATCCATAGCGATTGCTCTTACAGTTTTATTTCCTATATGTTGAACTACTTCACAAACAAGTATTTTTCCGTTTAACTCAATCTCTACTGCATTGTATATGCTTGGTACTAATTCTTCAAACTTCATATCAACAACTGGTCCTAAAATTTGAACAACTCTACCTATATTCTTTGACATCTAAACTACCTCCTTTGCCTACTTAATTTATTTCTTTTTTTTCTTTTTACTTGCTTCTAATCCACCTATAATTTCCGCAATTTCTTGTGTAATAACACTTTGTCTTAATCTATTATATTTAGCCTCTAGTTCAATAGCCATTTTATTTGCATTTGTTGTTGCATTATCCATAGCCATCATTCTAGCACTATGTTCACTTGTCTTTGAATGATATACAGCATTTATAAGTTGTGCCTCTATCTGTCTCATTATATAATCAGCAACTATCTCTTCAGAACCTGGTTCTAAATCAAAGTCTAATTCTTCTACTACTTCTTCTGTCTGCAAAACTTCAAATGGTAATATTCTCTCTTCTACCACTCTTTGCTTTCCAGCACTATAGAATTTTGTATATACAAGACTAACTTCTTCATAACCTTTATGTAAGAATAAATCTACTAAATCAGAAGCCATTACTCTTGCTTCTTTAATAGTGATTTGATCATTAGGGTCCTTATATTCTTTAACTGTTTCAAAACCATGTTTATTAACATAATATCTTGCTCTTTTACCAGATATTATTACTGCTACATTCTTAAAGTCGTTTGCAAATTTACGCGCTAAATACATAGCTCCGTTACCATTGAAACCTCCACATAATCCTGTATCAGAAGCAAGTATGATGTATAATTTCTTATCTTCACCATTCTCTTGTGTTAATATATTATTTTTTGGGCTATCTGCATATCTAAAGATTTTAGTTCCTATATGCTTTAAGTTATTTAGGTAAAACTCATTCTTTTGAAGTCTAACTCTTGCCTTCTTCATCTTTGAAGCTGATATAAGAGACATAGCTTTAGTTGTCTTCTTTGTTGTTTTTACACTTTTAACTCTATTCTTTAAAGCTAATAATCCACCTGCTGGCATCACTACACCTCCTATCTTAAAAGATGGCATAGCTTAAAAAGCTATGCTTATCTTAGAAATTTTTTTTGAATGCAACTATTGCGTTCTTTAATTCTGCTTCTGTAGTTTCTAATAACTTAGCTTCATTATCTATTGAACTAAGTATATTAGGATAATTTGCATGCATGAACTCTAAGAATTCTCTTTCAAATCTAACTACATTGTCAACTTCTACATCTTTTAAGTAGTCTTTTATAGCAACGTACATAACAACTACTTGCTCTGAAACTTCTCTTGGTGAGAATTCATCTTGTTTTAATACTTCTTGAACTCTTTTACCTTTTTCAATTCTATCTGCTGTATCTTTATCAAGTTCAGCTCCAAATTGTGAGAATGATTCAAGTTCTTTGAACTGGGCAAGGTCAAGTCTTAAACTCTTAGCAACTTGCTTCATAGCTTTAGTTTGAGCACTTCCTCCAACTCTTGACACTGAAATCCCTGGATTGATAGCTGGCTTTTGACCTGCATCAAATAATCCTTTTTCTAAGAATATTTGACCATCTGTTATTGAGATAACATTTGTAGGAACATATGCTGACACATCTCCTGCTAAAGTTTCAATTATTGGTAAAGCAGTTATTGAACCACCACCATTTTCTTTTGAAAGTTTCGCTGCTCTCTCTAATAATCTTGAGTGTATATAGAATACATCTCCTGGGTAAGCCTCTCTACCTGGTGATCTTCTTAAAAGTAATGATAATGTTCTATAAGCAACTGCTTGCTTTGATAAATCATCATATACTATTAATACATCTTCACCTTTCCACATAAAGTATTCAGCCATTGCAACTCCAGCATATGGTGCTAAGAATTGAAGTGCTGCTGCTTCTGATGCTGCTGCTGATACAATAATTGTATATTCCATAGCGCCCGCTTCTTCTAATATATTATAAACATTAGCAACTGTAGATTGCTTTTGTCCTATAGCAACATATACACACTTAACATTCTTACCTTTTTGGTTGATGATAGAGTCGATTCCAACAGCTGTTTTACCTGTTCCTGCATCTCCAATGATAAGTTCTCTTTGTCCTTTACCTACTGGTATCATAGCATCTATAGCTTTAATTCCTGTCTGTAATGGTTGGTGTACTGGTGTTCTATCTAAAACTGCTGGAGCTTTTGCTTCAACTGGTCTAAAACCATCATTTTCGATTGGACCTTTTCCATCAATTGCATTTCCTAAAGCATCTACAACTCTACCTAAAAGTGCATTACCAACTGGTACTTCAACAACTTTTCCAGTGCTTTGAACTTTAGTTCCTTCTCTTAATCCTTTTTCAGATCCTAATAATACTATCCCAACGTTGTCTTCTTCTAAGTTAAGAGCCATACCAACTGCGCCATTTTCGAACTCTACTAGTTCTCCTTGCATACAGCTTTTAAGACCATCAACTCTTGCAACTCCGTCTCCAACTTGCATTATAGTCCCTGAGTCTACTACTCTTATTTCTTTTTCATAACCTTTAACATCTTCTTTAAGTTCTGAAGATAGTCCTTCTGTTTTAATATTCATATAGACTCACCACCTTTATTTTCTATTAAGCATTAACTCTTTCATTTCTTGATATTGTGAATTTATAGTTGCATCTATAAACTCATTTTCAACTTGTATAAAAAGTCCACCAACAATGCTTTTATCGATTTCTTGCTTAAGTTCAATTTTTTTTCCATATTTAGCTTCTAATTTAGATACTAAACTGCTATATTGTTCCTCTGTAAGTGGAACTACTGTTTTAACAAATCCTACTAGAAGATTTTTATTACCTGAAATCATATTACATACCTACTTTCTCGATATACTTATCGATCACAGCTTGATGCTTTTCTTCATCCATTGATCCTTCTATAGCTTTTTTAGATAATACAATAGCAAGGTCTACAACTTGCTCTTTAAGAGTAAGTTGTGCTCTAGCTACATCTATTCCTATTTGCTCATTAGCCTTAACTTTTAAATCTTCAGCTTCTGCTGTAGCTTCTGCTACTATTTTCTTATAAAGTTCCTCTGCAGCAATTTTCTTTTCTGCTATGATTCTCTTTCCTTCTTCTTGAGCTTGCTTTAAGATTTCTTCATTTTTAGCTTTTAACTTCGCAGCTTCTTCTCTTGCTCTATCAGCACTTGCTAATTTTTCATTTATAGCATCTTGTCTTTCTTTGATTGCTTTTTTGATTCTATCCCAGAAGAAATATCTTAGGATTAATACTAATATTCCAAGGTTGATTATAGCTGCTACTACTGTTGTCCAGTTAAATTCCATGTTTACTTTTCCTCCTTGAGTTTTTCACTTCACTCCGTAACTTTTCGGTTCATTTCTTGATTAACTATGTATTTTTATGTGCTCAAAACTATTGTTTTGAATATCCGTAAATTTAAAACAGCCGATATTTAGTAATCTTTCAACGAATAATCGGCTATTATATATATATATTAAAATAATTTATGTACTAAAAATTACTTAACGAATAATAATATGATTGCTACAACGAATCCATAAATAGCTGTTGCCTCTGAAAGACCAGCTCCCATGATAAATAAACTTTGTATTTTATCTGATGCTTCTGGTTGTCTAGCTATCGCCTCTGTTGCTCTTCCTGTTGCGATTCCTATACCAATCCCTGCTCCTATACCTGCTAATACTGCTATTCCTGCTGCTAATAATGTCATATCCATAATAGATACCTCCTCAAATTTTTGAAAATATTTTTTTAATTAGTTTGATTTAATTGATTAGTTAATTTAGTTAATTAGTTAATCTTAGTGTGATTGTGCTGTAATTTTAATGTTAATTACTGTTAACATTACAAACACTATCATTTGAATTGTTCCGTCAAATACGTCGAAGAATCCATGTGCTATAATTGGTAAACCAATTTGTGCTGCCCATGCAAAATGTGAAAGCCCTTCATATACTAGCTCTAAAACTATTCCTGCTGCTAGCATATTACCAAATAAACGTAAAGCTAAAGATACTGGAAAAATTACTTTTTCCATTAAATTAAGTGGTATCATAGCTATTCCATGACTAGCATATCCTTTAAGATATCCTAATATACCATTTTTTCTTATAGCATTACCATGTACAACTAATACTACAACTATTGCAAACGCTCCAGTTATATTTAAGTTATTTGTTGGCGGAGCTATTCCTATTAAACCAACATAGTTTAATAGTAATATGTAAATCATAAGCGTACCTATGAATGGTATGAATACTGCTCCTTCTTTACCTATATTTCCACTAACAAGTTTTTCAACTGCTTCGTAGAACATTTCTGCAACAGCCTGTAGTTTTCCAGGTTTCATGTTAAGTTTAGCTGTTACGATACCTGCTAATATTATAATTAACAACATAACTGCCCATTGCATGATTAAATAACTTGGTAAAACAAATGACCCTAATGTTACAGTAAACTGAGGTGCAAAAATATGCATTTAATTCACTCCCTCTCTTGTAAAATATTTATAATGTAATACAACTCTAGACTTGCTTTGGTTTTTTTAAAGCATATCTAAAAATTGCTACTTGATGAAAAATGAACCCTATTAAATACATTATAAGGTCTATGTAATTAGCTCTAAATAAAATTGCAACACCTAATATAAGTGACATTCTTACTAGAAAGCTTATTGGGATAAAAACCTTGGCATTCTTACCTTTGAAGCATCTATTAATAACATAAGAATTAATTATAAAATTAATAATTGCTGTGGTAGTTCCCACTAAAAATGCTATTGCAAATGAAAACTTTACAAAGATAAGCATAAGAGCCACAAGAAAAGCTAATATTATGTTTGTCCTAGTTACAGTTAAAATCATATCTTTATTCCTCTTGTCCACATCTTACCTCCTTGCCTAATCATTATCCTTAAGTTATTATATGTTGAAAATCAACTTTTTAAAAACCTATGTAAACCTTATATTTTTGAATATTTATCAATTAAACGAACTTAGATTGCTAATCTGATAATATTACTCCCTTTTATTCATTATTCCTTAATATATTGTTCAAAAAGATTTTACAACACTTCTAACTTGCAATTATCAGAATATTCTGATTTATTTTTATTTCAACATATGTACTAGCTATGCTTTAATTTCCTTTTCAATACTACATATGCAATTTCTTTAACATTTTAACATTTAAAATGTATTTTAATAAATTATTTACTACCTTGTTTTTTTTGGTTTTTTTTGTATATATTAAAATATGCATGTTTTTTTCTTTATAGCTTCATTTTTTTCTGCTTTTTTTTACTCTTTTTTTAACTTTTAGTCTTTTTTTTGTTATTTTTATTAAATAAAGTAGCTTTTTTTTTAATTTCTTTCAGTTTTTTAGTCTTTTTTTTAAAATATTTATAAAAAAAGAAGCTCACTTTAAAAGTGAACTTCTTCTATATCTTATATTATTAACTTTTATCTACCTAATATTAATGCAGTTCCCATTCCACCACCAATACAAAGTGTAGCAAGGCCAGTTTTTGCATCTCTTCTTTGCATTTCGTGTAATAATGTAACAAGAATTCTTGTTCCTGAAGCCCCTACTGGGTGTCCAATTGCAATAGCTCCACCATTTACATTAACTTTTTCCATATCAAACTCTAAATCTTTAGCTACTGCTAAACTTTGAGCAGCAAAAGCTTCATTTGCTTCTATTAAATCTAAATCTCCAACTGATAACCCTGTATTTTCAAGAGCTTTTTTAGTTGCAGCAAATGGTCCATATCCCATTATTGATGGATCAAGTCCTTTTGAACCATATGATAAAATTTTAGCCATTGGCTTTAATCCTAACTCTTCAGCTTTTTCAGCACTCATTACAACCACTGCGGCAGCCCCATCATTAATTCCTGAAGCATTACCGGCTGTTACTGTCCCATCTTTTTTGAAAGCTGGTCTTAACTTTCCAAGTGATGCAGTTGTTGACCCAAATCTTGGGAATTCATCTGTATCAAATATAACAGGTTCTCCTCTTCTTTGAGGAATTACAACTGGAACTATCTCATCTTTAAATTTACCAGCTTTAATTGCTTCTTCAGCTTTATTTTGTGATTTAGCTGCAAATTCATCTTGCATTTCTCTTGTTAACTCCCATTTCTCTGCTATATTTTCAGCAGTAATTCCCATATGATAACCTTCAAAAGCATCTGTTAAGGCATCATTTACCATTGTATCTATCATTTTACCATCACCCATTCTTTGACCATATCTAGCTGTTTTTAATACATAAGGTCCTTGTGACATGTTCTCCATACCACCAGCTACTATAATATCTGCATCACCAGCTTTTATCATTTGAGCTGCAAGTGAAACAGTTCTAAGTCCTGATCCGCAAACTTTATTTATTGTCATTGCAGGAACTTCTACTGGAAGACCAGCCTTTACAGCTGCTTGTCTAGCTATATTTTGTCCAAGACCAGCTTGTACAACATTTCCCATTAATACTTCATCAATTTTTTCTGGTGCAATACCAGCTCTATTTACAGCTTCTTTAATTACTAAAGCTCCTAAATCAGCAGCAGAAATATCTTTTAAACTCCCACCAAAAGTACCTAACGCAGTTCTTACTGCACTTACTATTACTACATCTCTCATTTAAGTTCTCCTCCTAAATCCTAATACCTTTATTTAACTTTATATTGAATATTTACAATATAATTCCATTATAACCATATAATTTCTTATATTCAAGTTATTTGTTAAAAAATATACAATCTTTTTCTTGAATTTTCTCAAAAAAAAAGCACCTCTATTGAGGTACTTTTTACTAATACTTATTTACTTATAAACTCTTCTACTTCTTTATCATTTTTTCCAAAATATTTAAGAATTGCATCAACTATTCTCTCTGATGCCTTTCCATCGCCATATGGATTTACAGCTTTACTCATTTTTGCATAGTAAGCCTCATCATTTAATAAATCATTTGCTTCTTTTAAAATCATATCCTTATTAGTTCCAACAAGTTTAACTGTACCAGCTTCAACTGCTTCTGGTCTCTCTGTAACTCCTCTTAAAACTAACACTGGTTTTCCAAGGTGTGGGGCCTCTTCTTGAAGTCCACCTGAATCTGTCATGACCATAAAGCATTTATTCATTAAATTATGAGTTTCTTTTGTATCAAGTGGTGATAATAAGTGAACTCTATCTTTTCCACCAAGTTTTGCATGAACAACATCTTTAACAACTGGATTTAAATGAACAAGATATACAAGTTCTACATCTTCATTGTTATCAACTATTTGAGCAAGTGAATCACATATATTATCAATTCCCTCTCCCCAGTTTTCTCTTCTATGTGCTGTTACCATAATAACTTTTTTATTTTCAAAATCTATTCTGTTAAGTTCCTCTGTATCAAATACATAATTTTCTTCAACTGTATGAGCCATAGCATCTATAACTGTATTTCCTGTTATGTATATATCTGATTTTTTAATTCCCTCATTTAGTAAATTTGCACTTGAACCAACTGTAGGTGCAAAGTGTAAATCCGCTAAAGCCCCTGTAAGTTTTCTATTCATCTCTTCTGGGAATGGAAAATATTTATCAAATGTTCTAAGCCCAGCTTCAACATGACCAACTTTAATTTGTTTATAGAAGGCTGCAAGCCCACTTGAAAATGTTGTTGTTGTATCTCCATGAACAAGAATCATATCTGGTTTTTCATTTTCAAAAAGTTCTTCAAGTCCTTCTAAAATTCTATTTGTTATTCCTGTAAGTGATTGTCTTGTTTTCATTATATCTAAATCAAAATCAGGTGTTATTTCAAATAATTCTAAAACTTGATCAAGCATTTCTCTATGTTGTGCTGTTACACAAACTTTAGCTTCTATCGCTTCTCTTCTCTCTAATTCTTTCACAAGTGGAGCCATTTTTATAGCTTCTGGTCTTGTTCCAAATATAGTTAATATTTTAATCTTTTCCATTAAAATCCCCTCCTATTTATACCTGTATAGCAAACAATGGAGTTTTTTCAAACTCCACTGAATATAACTTTAATTTTATTATAAACTATTTTGTTCCAAATAATCTGTCCCCAGCATCTCCAAGACCTGGAACTATATAACCCTGCTCATTTAACATCTCATCAATAGCACCAACATAGATATCTACATCTGGGTGAGCTTCCATTACCATTTTAATACCTTCTGGTGAAGAAATTAGACACATAAGTCTGATATTTTTAGCACCTTTTTTCTTTAATAATCCAATAGCATCTGCTGCTGAACCACCAGTTGCAAGCATAGGGTCTACAACTATTACATCTCTCTCATTTATATCTTGAGGTAATTTACAGAAATATTCTACTGGCTGTAAAGTCTCTTCATCTCTGTATAATCCTATATGTCCAACTTTTGCTGCTGGTATTAATTTAAGCATACCATCAACCATTCCAAGTCCAGCTCTAAGAATTGGAACTATCGCCATTTTCTTACCTGCTAAGACTTTTTGCTTTGTTACACATACTGGAGTTTCTATTTCAACTTCTTTCATTTGTAGTTCTCTAGTAACTTCATATGCCATAAGCATTGAAACTTCTTCTACAAGTTCTCTAAAATCTTTTGCACCTGTATTTTTATCTCTTATTATTGTTAATTTGTGTAATATTAATGGGTGTGCTATCTCTGTTACCTTACTCATTTTTTTAATCTCCTTTTAATCTGCTTCTTATTTTGAATATTTTTCTTCTATAGCCGAAATTTTACCGATTCTGTTCTCGTGTCTTCCACCTTCATATTCATTTGCAATGAAAGTATCAACTATATCTAGTGCAAGACCTGCACCAACTACTCTTTGTCCTAATGCTAATATGTTTGCATTATTATGTTGTCTTGTAGCTTTTGCACTAAATGTATCTCCACATAAAGCTGCTCTTATTCCTGGAACTTTGTTTGCTGCAATTGATATTCCTATCCCTGTCCCACAAACTAATATTCCAAAATCAAAATCTTTTGCTGCAACTGCCTCTGCAACTTTTATTGATATATCTGGGTAATCACATGATTCTTCACTATATGTACCAAAATCTTTACACTCGATTCCTTTTGACTCTAAATGTGCTAAAACCTCAGTTTTTAATAAAAATCCACCATGATCACAACCTACTGCTATCTTCATGTAAAATCCCTCCTAAGTTTTTAAAAATATATAAAAAAAAGAAGAGTAAAATTAAATTTACCTTCTTCAATTTTGCATAAACTAAGCTCTAAAAGCTGTCCTACACATCTATTATATCAAATCCACAGGATTTTTTTAATCTATTCATAATAGCTATGCCAAGACCCTTTTCTTCAAATGATTCACTAAGTATAATATCTATACCTATATCATCAAAACTTCTAAGAGCTTCAAAAAGTGACTTTGCTATTTCACGTGGTTCACTTCTTTTTCCAAGGCTGATGACAAAAGCTCCTTCATAGAGGTCTTTTGTTTCCTCAGTTGCCATAACGCCAACTTTTAAATCTTCATCCTTGTAATTATGCACCATTTCCCTAATTTTTTCAAGCATTTTATCTTTTTTACCCCTAATAACTCTAACTTTTGCATTTGGAGCATAGTGTTTATATTTCATCCCTGGTGCTTTAGGTTTTAAATCTCCCATAGCTTTTTCCTCTAAAAGAGCTTTATCAATATAAATTGACTCATCTATTTCTCTAAGATCTTCTAGAGTTATGCCACCTGGTCTAAGTATACATGGCGGTGTTACTGTTAAATCTAAAATAGTTGATTCAACACCAACAAAACTTCTATCTCCACCTAAGATATAATTTGCTTTTCCATCTAAATCTTGAATACATCTATTCATATCAGTAGGACTTGGTCTTCCTGATATATTGGCTGATGGTGCTGCTATTGGTTTTCCTGAACGTCTAATAAGTTCAAGTGCAATTTCATCACTTGGCATTCTAAGTCCTATACTATCAAGATTTGCTGATGTTCTATTTGGTATTATATCTTTTTTCTTAAATATTAAAGTTAAAGGACCTGGCCAAAATTTCTCCATAAGTTCACCTGCGATATTGGGTATTTCGATTGCATACTGCGAAATATCTTTTGATGCTACATGAACTATTAAAGGGTTATCCTGTGGTCTACCTTTTGCTTTAAATATTTTTAAAACAGCATCTGAATCTAAAGCATTTGCACCAAGACCATAAACTGTTTCTGTTGGAAATGCTACAATACCACCATTTTTTATAATATTTGCAGCTTCATCTAAATATTTAGAATCTTTTATTATATCTTCTATATATGCTTTTTTAGTTTCCACTTTAACCACCTCTTTTTTCTTATAGTTTATTAAACTTCTCTTTGTGACCTTGATATTTTTATATTTTCTATAGTATCTGCTGTGAATGTTGCTGTCACAGAATTTCTGTATATTGCATCAAGCATTACATATTTTTGATATCCACCATTTTTTATAACAAGGTAAAAATAATTTTTATCTGGATTTATTTTTTTAAGTTTTTTATATTCTTTCCCTGCCATAGGATATTTATTTAAAAAACTTCTTCCTACAAGTCTAAGCTGTCTATTTCCAATTCTAGTAGTTGTAACAATTACAATATCAATATCACCATTTTTATTTGCTGTATGTATTAATTTAATTTTATCACAAGATATTCTTCTATATGATTTAAATATTCCTTGTTTTAACCTTAATAAATTATTCTCACAAGTATAACTAAGTGATATTCTATCCTTCATAACAACCATACATAATACAATTGCAATCTCAAGTATCACTAAAAAGGTATTTGCTATACCTTTATTCATACCTAACCCAAAAACAACTATTGGCAAAAGAATAAGCATAAAAATCATAACAATATTAAATCTTTTGTATCCTGCTTTTTGTTTTTTTAAAGCTTTGTCTATATACATTTGCCTCTCCTTTGATGTTACCTAAAAATAAAGCCCTACATTTTCATGTAAGGCTTCAAAATTTTACAACTCGCTATTATTACCCATGTTTTGCATTTTCTGAGCTTGATCCTCTGTAATAAGAGCATTAAGTATTTCATCAATATCCCCATTTAAGAATGAATCTAATTTATAAAGAGTTAATTTTATTCTATGGTCAGTAACTCTTCCTTGTGGATAGTTATAAGTTCTTATCTTCTCACTTCTATCTCCAGATCCAACCTGACTCTTTCTATCTTCTGCTATTTCATTATGTCTTTCTCTCTCAGCAATATCAAATAATCTAGCTTTTAATACTTTAAGAGCTTTTGCCTTATTTTTAAGCTGTGATTTTTCATCTTGACATGAAACAACAAGTCCACTAGGTAAGTGAGTCATTCTAACAGCTGAATCAGTTGTATTTACACACTGTCCACCGTTTCCTGAAGCTCTAAATACATCAATCTTAAGATCTTTATCTTCAACAATAATCTCAACATCATCTACTTCTGGTAAAACTGCAACTGTAGCTGCTGATGTATGTATTCTTCCTGAACTTTCTGTATCTGGAACCCTTTGAACTCTGTGAACTCCACTTTCATATTTAAGTTTTGAGTAAGCCCCATCACCTTTAATCATGAATACTATTTCTTTAAATCCACCAATATCATTTTCATTTACACTGATAATTTCTGGGCTCCATCTGTTAACCTCAGCATATTTTGTGTACATTCTGAATAAATTACCAGCAAATAATGCTGCTTCATCTCCACCTGCACCAGCTCTAATTTCAACAAATACGTTTCTATCATCATTAGGATCCTTTGGAAGAAGTAATATTTGCATATCTTTTTCTAATTCTACTTGTTTTTCTGATAGTTCTTTAATTTCAGCATGCACCATTTCTCTCATTTCTTGATCTGATTCTTCTGCTAAAATTTCTTTACTTCCAGCTAGTTCTTCTAAAGTATCTCTATACTCTCTATATTTGTTTACTATTGTTTCTAAGTCTGAGTGTTCCTTACAAAGCTTTCTCCATTCATTTTGGTTAGCCATAATTGATGGATCACTTATTTTAACTGACAATTCATCATATTTAGTTTCGATAAAATTTAATCTATCAAGCATTTTTTATCACTCCGTACTGTAAATTTTTAATTTTTTATATTTTTTTATTATAACATAAATTTCTTATATTATTCAATAATTAAATTCCCAATAACAACCCTATTAAGACCCGCTAAATCTTTAATTATTCTCACATTTTCAAAATTACTATTTTCCATAAGTAATTTTACCTCTTCACCTTGGTCATACCCTATTTCAAAAGCTAAAATCTTTTTACCTTTTAAATAAATCGAACTTTCTTCTATAATTTTTCTATAAAATACAAGTCCATCCTCACCACCTGATAAAGCTAAATGTGGTTCATAATTTTTAACATCGTCCATTAAAGTTTCTATAACTTCCTCTCTTATATAGGGAGGGTTTGAGACTATTATATCATACCCTTTATTAGATGCATTAGCAAATAAATCACTATGAATAAACTTTGTTCTTCCCTCTAATTCTTGATTTTCTATATTAAGTCTTGTAACTTCTTCTGGTATAGAATCAATATCTAAAAGATCTACTTTTGTATTTATTCTATACTGAGCTATTGAAATTCCAATTGCACCACTACCACAGCAAAGATCACATATATCTAACTCTTCATATTTTTCTATATATTTTAAAACTTCTTCAACTAATACCTCTGTATCTGGTCTTGGAATTAAAACTCCATCTTTAACTATAAATTCTATTCCCATAAATTCTACATTTCCAAGAATATAATTTATAGGGTATTTATTTTTTCTTTTCTCTACTAATGCACAGAATTCTTCTTCTTTTTCCATTCCAATTCTCTCAAAAGCATTTGTCATAAGCCAAAGCTTATTTTCTTTTAAAACATAGCACATTAAAAGCTGTGCATCTAATATATAGCTATCAATCCCTGCTGTCTTAAATATTTGATTTGCTTCATTTAATAATTCTCTTATTGTTTTTTCCACTTTTAATCCCTCTGCTTTTTTTAATGCTAAAATTGCCACTTCGATTTGGCTCTCATCTGGTTCTTTAGTTGTTAGTAACTGTAGTTTTAAACCTGGCCATGCAATAATTTTTGAAATTATACTATTTGACTTTGTTGTATACTCTACAAGTTCATAAGATATTCCTGCTACTATTGGAATTATAGAAATCTTTAATAGAATTCTAATTATAATAGAATTCCATCCTAAAAAAATATATATAATGCTACAATTTATAAGCATCATAAAAAGTAAATTTGTCCCACATCTTAAATGAAACCTTTTTTCTTTCTTCACATTCTCTATATTTAATTCATGTCCCTTTTCATAACAAAATATACTCTTATGTTCTGCACCATGATAGGCAAACATTGTAGATATTTCTTCACTCTTACCTATTGTGTACATGTATAATAACAAAATAGATATTGTTGCAATACCCTCTAGCACTCCAAGTATAATATTATTACCAATATAATCTTTAAAAAAATAAATAATTACACTAGGTAAAATCATAAAAGCAAACATTGCTATAAATGATGCTAGACCCATGACTAAGTTTCTACTAATATTAGATTTTGTAGTATTAAGTATCTTTTGTAATGGGTCTAGTATATCTTTTGATAAAATATCACTAACTATATCTTCTGATAAATCAAAACCCTTTATACCTGATTTAACCGCATCAAGAATAATAAGAATACCTCTAAAAAAAGGCAAAGACCTAAGACCTGTTTCTTTCTGATTTCTATATCGTCTTTCAAATCTTAAGTCTATACTATTATTCTCCATTCTAATTGCAGTCGCTATTCCTTTTTTACCATTCATCATCACACCATCTAATAAACCTTGTCCCCCAACTCGGCAATCATCCATGATTCTCTCAATACCCCCTAAATATTAAAATTAATCTTCTTTATGTTTAAAATAACACTCTCCACATAATGATTGGTACTCAATATTATCTACTGAATCAATAGCTACCTGTGCACCTTCAAATATATACTTTCCATTTAACTTCCTACCATTTAATATAGCCTTATTTCCACAAGTACAAATAGTTTTCATCTCTTCTATACTATGTGCAATAAGTAATAATCTTTCACTACCTTCAAATCCATTGATTAAGAAATCTGTTCTAAGTCCATAACAAATAACAGGTATGTTATTTTCAATAGCAACTTGGAATAGTTCATCTATATGATGTTTCTTTAAAAACTGGACCTCATCTACTATAATACAATGTGGTTTATTCATTTTTATAGGCTCTGCTAATTTTAATAAAAGGTTATCCTCATCTGAAATTAACATATCAACATTTCTATCTACACCAAGTCTTGAAACAATTTTATCTCCACCTTTTTTATCAGTTGCTGGTTTAAGTAAAAGGACATTCATCCCTCTTTCCTCATAATTATGTGCAACCTGCATAAGATGTGTTGATTTCCCTGAATTCATAGCGCCATATCTAAAATATAATTTACTCATTTTATATAACTCTCCCTCTCTTAAAACAGATATTTTTTTCTTTTTACTGCTTAAATTATAACCTAAATCTACATACTTTTAAACTATTGACGATTTGTTTTCCGCATGCTATACTTTACAGTAGTTGTGTCTTTAGGACACATATTAAATAGAGATTAAAGAGGTGAAAATCATGAGAGAAGGCATACATCCAGAGTACCACGCTAACGCGGTAGTTAAGTGTGCATGTGGAAACACATTCGAAACAGGATCAGTTAAAGAAGAATTAAAAGTTGATATATGTGCTAAATGCCACCCATTCTACACAGGTAAACAAAAACTTGTTGACATTGGTGGAAGAGTTGATAAATTCAACAAAAGATTTAACCTTAACAAATAATATTTTAAATATTATTACAAAATGGGAAAGACAATGTCTTTCCCCTTTTTTTTAACAAAAATTTAAAAAAATATTTTATAGACAACTTCTTATATGATATTATATTAGTTGAATATTAAAATTAAGAGAGTGAATTTTATGCGAAAAATTTTAATCTTGACTACAGCTACTGGAGAAGGTCATAATCAAGCAGCTAAGTCATTAAAGGAAATTCTTAAAAATAAATATGATGAAGTTGAAATATTCGATTTTTTAGAAAAAACTAAACCAGTTAATGACTTTATAGTCGGTGGATATGAATTATCAGCTAAAGTATTCCCTTATTTTTATGGCTTTTTCTATAAAATAAGTGATTTTAAATCTGTAAATAGATTTATTGAAGTCTTTTTAAAAAAGCCAACAGATAAAACTTTAGAATATATAAATGAGTTTAAACCTGATGCAATTGCTTGCACTCATCCTCTAGCTGTTTCTATTCTTGGAAATTTAGTTAGAAATGAACTTATAAAAGTACCCACTATATCTGTTATAACTGACTTTAAACCTCACTATACTTATTATAGTGCTAAAATTGATGCTTACATAACAGGAAGTTCTTTTACTAAATCTGAATTATTAAAATTTGGAGTTATTGCTAATAGAATTTATCCCGTAGGGATTCCTGTCGGACAAAACTTCTACAATCATTATGAAAAACCCTATACTAATAAAAATCATTTCAATATTTTAGTTATGGGGGGTAGCATGGGTCTATCTGGTATATCTAAAGTTTTGAAAGAACTTGTTGATAACAAGAATAATTT
Organism: uncultured Clostridium sp.; assembly: GCF_947039605.1. Taxonomy (GTDB): domain Bacteria; phylum Bacillota; class Clostridia; order Clostridiales; family Clostridiaceae; genus Sarcina. The sequence goes on along the minus strand of NZ_CAMQZG010000022.1, from coordinate 34,931 downwards.
AAAACTAACAGTAGTTTGTGGTAAAAATGAGCCACTAAAAACTTCTTTAGTTGATGAATATAAAGATTATAAAAATATAACTATTTTAGGTTTTACTGATAAAGTTTCAAGTCTTATGGATCAGATGGACCTAATTATAACAAAACCTGGTGGCCTTACAACTACTGAATCTATCCATAAGGCTCTGCCTATGATAATTCCATTTGTAATCCCAGGGCAAGAAACAGACAACTCTAAATTGCTAGTTAAAGAAAATGCTGCAATTAGGGTTACAGATTTATCTACTATGAATTTTGTAATAGATTCTTTAATAGAAAATCCAGAAAAACTTTTAAATTTAAAAGTAAATATGCAAAGATTATCTGAAAATTATTCTATTGATGATACGATAAATATCTTTGAGAATTTATGTTTAAAAAATCCCCAATGTTGACTTATTAAAAGTAACTTGGGGATTTTTATTATCTATTTGTATTTTGAGGTTGATTAGGGCTTAAACTAACTTTTCTATACATTTCTATAAACTCATTATTATTTTTAGTTTTTGATAATAATGCTATTAATTTCTCTGTTACTCTCTCTGCATTACTCTCATACATATTTTTTCTTATTGAATAAGCTATATCTCTCTCATCATCAGTTAAAAGAAGATTTTCTTTTCTTGTACCCGATTTATATATATCAATGGCTGGGAATATCCTTCTTTCTTGAAGTTTTCTATCAAGATGAACTTCCATATTACCAGTTCCTTTAAATTCTTCGAATATCATATCATCCATTCTACTACCAGTATCTACAAGAGCCGTTGCAAGTATTGTTAAACTTCCACCCTCTTCTATATTTCTAGCTGCTCCAAAGAATTTTTTTGGCATAATTAAAGCTCCTGGATCAAGACCTCCTGATAATGTTCTACCCGTAGGAGTTACTGTAAGATTGTATGCTCTAGCAAGTCTTGTTAAAGAGTCCATAAGTATAACAACATCTTTACCATGTTCTACAAGCCTTTTTGCTCTTTCTAGAACCATTCTTGCTACCTTAGCATGATTTTGTGGTTCTTCATCAAATGTTGAGTATATAACCTCTCCATTTATGCTTCTTTGCATATCTGTAACTTCCTCTGGTCTTTCATCAACTAAAAGAACTATCAAAGTTATATCCGGATTATTTTTTGTTATATTCTGTGCTACTCTTTTAAGCATAGTAGTTTTACCAGCCTTTGGCGGTGCAACTATTATTCCTCTTTGACCTTTACCTATTGGGCATATTAAATCCATAAGTCTTGAACTTAAATCTCCACTAAATCCTGTCTCAAGTCTTAATCTTTCATTTGGATATATAGGTGTTAATGTTTCAAATTTCTTTCTTCTAAGTGCCATCTCTGGTCTTTCATCATTAATTTTTTCAACATATAAAAGGGCTCTAAATTTCTCTCCATCTTTAGCCTCTCTTACTTTACCTACAACTTCATCACCAGTTCTAAGGTTAAATCTTCTTATTTGAGATGGTGAAACATATATATCACCTTCTCCTGTTAAATAATTATGACATCTTAAGAATCCAAAGTTATTAGTTTCTAACATCTCTAATATACCTTTTGCACTACTTGATGTACTTACCATAGACTTAAATTGCTCTTTTTTCTCTACATTATCTTCTTCTCTTTGACTAGAATCATTATTAGAGTATCTATTTGTTGTATTATTATTGTTACTTGTATTATTAGAGTTGTTACTGCCTGCATTATTATTTGTATTGCTACTTGTATTATTATTATTCATATTATTAGAAATAGTATTTACATCACTTCTTGTATCAATTTCTGCTATTTTTCTAGGAGATATTTTTTCTCTTAAAACAACACCATTCTTTTCTACTTCATTTGCTGAATCACCAATATTCGCAACTTCTGATTTTTCTTCTTTAATTGCTTCTATTAATTCACTTTTTTTCTTTTTTGATATATTCTTTATCCCTAGTTCTTTCGCTATCTCTTTAAGCTCAACTAGAGTCATTTTCTCGTAAGTCTGCATTTAGCAAACACCTCCTAATTATTAAACAATATTATTATTGGGGAATATAAAGATGTGATATAAGAATTTTATGTATTCTAAAAATCATTTGAAATATTAATCTAATTATAATACTTATTATCTCAAATAAACAAGTTATTTATTTAAAAGCTAAATTGCATAGTTTTCCTAAAAAATTAAGTTATATAACATCAAATGTTATATAACTTTTATTTTAAGATTTAAACTTGTATGTATAGGACTTTCACTTGATGCTAGTAAATCATAATCTATTTTAACTGTCCCACCTGTTTCTGTTATATCAATATCTAAAACTTTTGTGTTTGTTGTAAGTTCTAACACTCCATAAGGTGTATTATAAAGACAGATATTACTTCCGTTATTCTCAAATAACATCACTGTTTCTGTAGTACCTTTTCTCTCAAGAGTAACTTTCCCACTTTCTATAGTAACTGATGTAGTTGTACCTTCCATTCCAGAAATTTCACTTTCTTCATAAGTAGCCTTAAAACTATCCTCTGTAATTGAAAATATACCTGGTGTTACAACTTCAACAACCTGTTCCTCATCGTTCATCTGCATGCTTGATATAGATATTATTGCTTTTTTCTCCATAATTTCTCCTCTAAGTATCTTAATATTTTTAGAATAACAATTTATTTAAATAAATCTGCTAATTTAAATCTAAATTCTATTTTACTATCTTCTTCATCTGTTATCAAACTATATTCCTCTTGTGTCAAAACTTCTGAAAGTTCTTTTTCACTTTTTTCATAACTTATCTGACCTTTTGTCATATCTATAAAACATAATGGAGGAAACATTACACACCACCAATTTTCTCCTTTTGCCTCACCAATAAGAACTCTAAATGCTTCATATTCACCTTGTGGAAGTGTAATATTCCCATAAGTTTTAACTGGAAAATTCGTCATTTCAAGCTCTACATCAACACTATAATCATACCCTTCTTTTTTTATAAGATTTTCCGCAAGTTCTATAACTTCATCCTTTAGCCCTAACAAAATCTTCCTTGACTGTTCTATACTTTTTGAATTTTCTAAGCTTGGACTAACAAAATTTATAACCTCATCTCTAACTTTTAACTTTAAATCTTGATCCTCTTTTGAATCACTATTAGCTAAAACATGGAATCTAATCACCTTTTCTTTTATACTTTCTATACTACCAGCTGCTTGTACACTATTGTTTTTTATTCCTATAAATAACCCTATTAATATAATAAATCCTATAATACCTATAATTGTTTTTTTCATAATAAAAACACCCCCTGATAGCTATATCATAGCCAGGAAGTGTTCTTTTTATACATTTGATTTAATTTTTTTTAATTATATAGTTCTTGTTATAAATACATCAAAGTTTCCATAAACTTCTTTCATTCTATCATAAGCCTTTTGAGCTACTAACATATCCTCAAAAAATGCAAAGACAGTAGGTCCACTACCACTCATCATAGTTCCTATGGCCCCAGTAGTTCTAAGTTCATCTTTTATTTCTCTAATAACTCTATGCTTTTTAACAGTTACATTCTCTAGAACATTTCTCATTCTAGTTGAAACACCATATAAATCTTCTTTAGCCATACATTTTATTAGACCCTCTATATCTGCATGTTTATGTATTTTAGTTATATCTAAATCACCATAAACATCTTTTGTAGAAACACCAAAACTTGGCTTAACAATAACTATAATTTTATCTTTGAAAGGTTTTATCTTTTTAATTTTTTCTCCAATACCTTCACAAAGTGCTGTTCCACCTTCTATACAGTAAGGAACATCTGCTCCTATTTTAATTGCTAATTTTTCAAGTTCAGTCTTACTTACTCCTTGATTAAATACTTTATTCATTAAAAATAAAACTGTTGCTGCATCTGCACTTCCCCCAGCCATTCCTGCTGAGACAGGTATATTCTTTTTTATGTGAATATCAACACCATCTTTTATTTTATAAGTATCCATAAATAACTTTGCTGCTTTATAGGCTAAATTTTTTTCATCTGTTGGAAGATAGTATTTATCAGTCGTTAAATTTATTTTCTTCTCTTTATTCTTATTAAGTTCTATTTCATCGTATATATCGACTGTTTGCATTATCATTTTTAATAAGTGATAACCATCTTCTCTTTTACCTATAGCGTCTAGAGCAATATTAATTTTTGCATATGCCTTTCTTCTCATACTTACTCAACCTTCCTCATAACGTTAACTTTTATTAAACCTATTATAATATTTAATTCCATAAACATAAAGAGAATTTAAAAAAAGAGATAGAATTTCTTCTATCTCTTTCCTTCTTAAGCCCTAACCTCATGGGTTTTGCTTAAAGTATTTAATTTTTTTAAAACTTTTTTATAATCCTCATAAAATACTATAATAGTATCTCCAGCATCACTATTATTAAAAGCTGTTTCTAATGCATCTGCTTCGTCTAGTATTACAAAAGTGTTTTCTAAATTTTTTCTTACACTTTTAATTCCATCTACTAAAATCTCAGCAACTTCATTAATATCTCTATTTCTTCTATCTATATCTTCTTTTACATATATTTTAGCAAAATTTTTGGCTGATATTTTTCCTATAGTTTTAATATTACTATTACTCCTATCTCCTGGAACTCCTATTATTGCCGAAACATTTTTTCTACCCATTGCCTCAAGCGATTCTACTATGGCCTTGTATCCACTAATATTATGTCCATAATCAAAAATAATTTCTCTACCATCTACATTATAAATATTAAATCTTCCTGAATTAAAAATTTCATCACTTTTAAATTTTAAAAATCCTTTTGAAATTATCACATAATCCATTCCAATTCCAACTAAAGCTCCACATGCTGCAAGTGCATTATATATATTATGTTTTAACATACCATTCATAGTAAGAGGCATATATCTATAATCGCATATTTTATATTCTTTTCCTTTATTTTGAACTACTATAAACTCTTCATTTTTATAAATAACTGGAACTCCCTCTTTTATATTATTCTGAATAAATTTATTCTTCTTATTCATTGAATAAATAATTGCTTTAACTCCATACTTACTAGCACGTTCAATCATAAACTTACAATATTTATCATCACCATTAATAACTGCATAACCATCCTTTTTAATAGCTTCAACTACTAAAGATTTTGTAAATGCTAACTCATCAACAGTGTTAATTCCATCTATGCCTAAATGATCATCACTAATATTTGTTATAACGCCAATATCTGCAAGTTCATAGGCTAAACCTTGTTTAACTATTCCACCTCTAGCCGTTTCAAGTACTGCATAATCAACATCTCTATTTAAAAGTACTGATTTAGCACTTTCTGCCCCGGTATCATCACCAACATGAATAAATTCATTTCCAATAACAACTCCATCAGTTGAAGTCATACCAACATTGTATCCCATAAGTGAAATTACATATGATATTAATCTTGTAGTAGTTGTCTTACCGTTAGTTCCTGTTATAGAAATTATCGGTATGTTAGATATCCCTGTGGGATACATTGTACTTAAAATAGCATCTGATACATTTCTTTGCTCTCCATTCACCGGTATTTCATGCATTCTTATTCCTGGTGCTGCATTCGCCTCAATAATTATCCCATAATCATTGAGTGACTTTGCTATATTATTAGTTGATATATCTAAGCCACAAATATCAAGTCCTAGTGCTTTAGCAGCTCTTTCACAAATTTTTATATTTTCTTCACTTATTAAATTTGTACAATCTTCTGCAAAACCACCTGTTGATAAATTAGCATTTTCTCTTAAGCAAAGTTTTTCATCTTTTTTAAGAATAGAATTAATATCAAGTTTATGTTTTTTAAGATTATTATCAAGTTCTTCATCTAACTTAATCTTAGTCAATGGCCTTTCATGTCCATTCCCTCTACGAGTATCTTTATTTAGCTCAAGTATTAAATCCTTTATTGAGTTAATGCCATCACCAACTACTTGTGGAGGTACTCTGTGCGCTACTGCAACTACTTTATAATCTATAATACAAACCCTATAATCTCGACCCTCAACATATTCTTCTAAAATTATATCTTTTGTTTTTTCAATTAAACTAGAGAAAGCTTTTACAAGTTCAACCTCAGTCTTTATATTTACACACACACCAGCCCCTTTACTTCCAAACTGTGGTTTTAAAACTACTGGATATCCTATTTTTTGTGCTGATTTTAAAAGTTCAATAGTATTCCGAACCTTACATCCATTTGCAACTGGTATACTATTCATTGATAATACTTTTTTAGTTAAATACTTATCACAGCATATATCAACTGCAATTGCGCTTGTATTTGCTCCTATCGTTGCTGAGAATACTCTTCCTTTTTTTCCATAACCAATTTGATACACACCTTCCCCAATCTCCATAACAGGCATATTACTTCTTTTTGCACTATTATATATAGCCTTTGTTGATGGTCCCATCATTTCTTTTACAAGAATTTTCTCTATAAGCTCAATTCTTTTATCTATATCTATATTTACTTTATTTATTAAAGAATTTATTATATCAACAGCTAAATTTATTGAAGCAAGTGCTGTTTTTTTATGTTTATATTCAAATATCAAATAATAAAAATCTTCTTTTATCTCTCTTGCTTTTCCATAAGCAACATTAATTCCTAATCTATTTTGCAAAGCTATAATCATATGCTCACAAATATGAGCCAAATAAGTTCCTTCTTTAAGTCTTGTATAAAAACCATGATCTTCATCAATTCCACATCTATGATCTTTTAATTCTGGTAAAATTCCAACTAACTTTTCTGTAAATCCTTCTATATGGTTACTAGGTATCTCACAATATCCTTCAAGATCAACATCAACTCTAATTATTTTTCTGTGTGAATATATGTTTTTTCCCTCAAAAACTTTTTGACTTTTTATCTTCATTTCTCTAAATTTCCTCCTCAAAAGGTACCTTTTTTAATAAATCATATTTTTTCCCTGGTGTTAAAACATGTAACTTTACATTGTACATACTTAAAAGTTCCTTATATTCTTGTTCTGAAACATTGCTATAAGTTATATTTCTTCCATCAACTATATAAATTGCACCAGAACCTATAACCTCTAGCATATTTTCACTATTTATGATTATTGCCGTATCTTCATCTATTCCAATTCCTAAATTTTCTGGATTTTGAGCAACCATAGCTAAAAGCCTACCAATTCGTCCTCTTTGAGCAAAATGTTGGTCAATTATAATATCTTTTATAAGTCCAAGTCCTTTAGACATATTTACATAGCACTTACTTGGTGACTTATCATCCTCACCTTGTACAACCATAGTTTCACTAACAACAGATGCACCTGCTGATGTTCCAACATATATACATCCATTATTAAACTGATTTTTAAGTTCATAATAAAGTGGTGTTCCTCCTAAAATGCTTGTTATTCTAAGTTGGTCTCCACCTGTAAAAAATATTAATTTTGCTCTTTTAACAAGTTCTATTTTTTTTTCATCTAAACATTCATTTCTGCTATTCACATAAAGCTCTTCTAAATTACTTAAACCTAATGATTTAAATATTTTTTTGTATTCCTTTATAGCTTCATTTGGACACTCACTTGCTACCGTGGCTATAAGCAAAAGCTCATCTGAATTAATTTGTTCTGAAACATACTTTAATATCTTCTTTTTTCCATTCTTATCCTCTGCGCCTCCAATTATTATAAATCTACATTTGTTGTCTATTTTTTTTCGCATAAAATTCACCTCATAAAACACGCATCTTTTATTTTTGCCAACTTTTATTTTTTTATGCAAAAAACACCTAAAATAATTTATTTTAGGTGTTTAAATCTTCTTTTTTAAATTTAGATTGTAGCTCTTCCTGGAATTATTAACTTTGTTCCAATTTCAAGAATATCGCACAAATCAATTCCATTAGCACTTGCTATAGCATCCATTGTTGTATTATACTTCTTAGCAAGTTTCCAAATAGTATCTCCACATTCAACAACATAAATAGTTACTGAAGCTTTCTTTTTAGGAGCCTCTGACTCTTCACATTCTTCTATTGTATTGATATATTCTTTTTCTTCTTTATATGATGCTTTTGCAATAAATGAGACAATGCCCTTTACAGCTATTGTTCCTGCTTCAATTGCTGTAGTTAAACTTTCTAATGTTCCTTTAACTACTACATCCATATCCTCTGTTAACCCTGCAATTTCTATAGCTCCTGTGAATGGTAAATCTATTTCTTTACTTCCATAGCATTTATCTTCATTTGCAGATTTGTAAAGACAATTAACTTTAAGAGTACCATCAATATTAACACATCCACTAATTACTTCTGTCTCAATAGACACTATTTCACCCTTTGAACTTATTACTAAAATCGGTTCATCATCTTCAAGTTTAACATTATCTTTTGCAATAGCTTCTGTGCAACCCTCACCATATCTAATACTAAAAATTGATTTTTCTTTAATCAAATTTAACTCTTTCTCTGGAGAATATGCATCTTCTATAACTTCAATTTCTTCAGATTTTAAAACTTTAAGATTTGATTTAACATCAAAAGAAATATTAATAATTCTTTCCTCACCTAAATCATCTTGTCCTACTGCATAATCAGCATTGACAATATTAAAATCAAAATCGCAATTATAATCTGCTGATACACCAATTACCTCTTCTTCATCTGATATAAATATATCATCCTCTAAAAGGCATAGTTCTTTTGACTCTTCTGATTTATATACTACGTTTACTTTTGCATAGCAAGAATATAAAACTCTATCATCATAAAGCTTAACGTCCTTTTTATGTAATAAGTAATCAAACTTAACTACTTTATCAATCTGACTTTTATCCATACTAACTTTTAATTCTGAGCTATAAGATATATTTTTTGTAGTTCCATAAATAGATTTATCTACAGTTTCTACTTTTTTTATTGTTTGTATATCAGCTCTATTTTCTACACTTTGAACAAATTCAAACTCTTCATTTTTATAAACATCAGCTTTTGATCTAAAATAAGCCTCTACATTTATTTTTCTTTCATTGATAAGACTTGCATTAATATGTTCTAGTTCACACTCCACATTGCAAAACATTCCTTGCTCTGCTCCTAATATGTCTATGAAGTTTGATAACTTACTTTTATAAACTACATTATTTACGCCTTTTCCTTCTTCCTCATCTGATAAATAAATTATGCTATATTTAATATCAGCCTCTACTAATACCTTTCCATCTACGACTTCTGCTTTTGTAATTTTTTTATCAACATCAACTGATAAAATATCACTTACATCTGGAAGCGTATCAGAAATAAGATATTCTTCTCTTATGATATCATCGTTTGAATTCTCTCCAACTTGTATCTGAAGTTCTACATTTTCTTTTATAAGATCTAAATTAGCCATATTGTACCTCCTATATTCTACCTACTATAATATATAAAACTTAAGCTATTTTAATTCCACTTTTTTGAAATTTTTTAAAGAATATATTTAATTTTTAAAGGCTAATTGTTCTTTTCTAATTTCTTTATCATTTTTTGTCGAATTTTTCATTGAATATAGTTGACACTTGTCGAAAAATATCGTATTATAAAAGTGGTTATTGACCATATAACCTCTCATAAATTCTCAATACCCTTTTATACCATAGTTGAAAGATGGAAACCCACCATCTTTCTTTTTTTTACGCAAATAAAAAAACCCCTATGCCAAAGGAGCTTTTTTCTTCTATTCATCTAACTTTCAAAATCTAATTGAACTGTATTTGTAAGTACATCTGAATAACTATATGTGACTGTCCTTTGGTTGTCCTTTTGTAATCTTATTACAAAAATACTTGCGTAAACACTTTCTAATACGCCTTCATTAACTAAAATTCTCTTTCTACCACCGTTTGCTTTTAGCATAACTTTCTCGCCTAAATGGCTCTCTAGTGTTCTTTTGATAGATGATACTGTTCTATTCTTATCCATTTTAACACCTTCTTCCTTCCTTTTAGTATATACTGTAAAACTTTGGATGTCAAATAAATTAAATATTTTAGCACCAAAGTAATATTTTTGTCAATATATTTCTTTACTAATTCCTATTTATTATTACCAGTTCAAAGGATATTATTCAAAATTTCGAATAAATTACTATATATATTGTGATTTTGGGTAACCTTCCCTATATTTTCCTCTAGTTTGAAGCCCTCCAACCCCTTTTATGCCTGTTATAGTATTTTCTATGACCTCAGTTATCTGAACAACCTTGTCCATAGCTGTATAAGCTACTTTTTCACAAACAAAAACTGGATCTAAACAATGTATAAGTACTCTACTTGGTGAACTAGCATAGTTTGCCCCACTATCTAATATCCCTTCATAAAATGACTGGCAAGCTCCTGCAAATATAACAAGTTCATCATAACTAGAATTATATTCCCTGAGTGCTTTTACAGCTTCCATAAAATATTTAGAATTTCTATAACTATTTTCATCTAAATAATTTTTATTATTTTTAAATAAGCCATCATGCCCTGTTAATACCACAATATCTGGCTTTACCTCTTTAACTATGTTTAAAATTTGACTTGGTTGGTCTTTTTCACTTATAGCCCTACCAACAGCCTCTAACTGCAATTGTTTATAAACTTTCAAACAATTTTCTAAGTAATTCTCATCTCCATCAATATGAAGAATTTTTCCTGGTCTTCCAAAAACTAAATTTTCTTGTTTAATTATTTTACCTGACTTTCCTCGTCCTTCTCCTCTTGATTCACTTCTACTATCTCTTCTAGTACTGGGAGATTCTCTCTTATTGCTAGGAAAGCTACATCCTCCTCCTCTTCTGTCCATCACATTTTTAATCGCCTTATTAACTCTTGAATTAAACATCCTATCTATATCAGCCTCAAAATCATCATCAACTACTATTAAGTCATCCTCTCTTGAGTCCGCTAATATTCTTATGCTAATTCCTTTTAATACATACGACTTACTACCATCATTATTATCCTTAACATCCATTACTTTAAAGATAATATCTTTTCCATAAGATTCTCTTACAACATAATCTCCTATCTTCATAAGCGTGACCCCTTTGTCTGTATAATTCTTATATTATGCACTAATAGCCAGATTTGTTACTTTTAAAGTCACTTTTTATTCATTATGTATTTAAGTAAACATAAAAGGTTCTACTAAAAAGTTAAATACTTTCATATTTTAACTGTTTTAATAAAACCTCTCATGATTTTAAACTTAATCTTTTCATAACCTTATTCGCTTAAAGAGTACTCTTCCTTGAATGCTTCAATAAACTCTGTATATAAAATTTTTTCATTTATTATATTTTGGATTTTCTTAGTAAAGGTAGTCGCCCCCCAAGTCACCTCATTATAATAATGTCTATTAGCAAGTCTCCAATATCTTTGTGGGAAAAGAAGGAATGCTAATATAATTTTGTACTCTCTTTCTTCAATTGCTGACACAGAGCTATAGCTCTCTATAATAGCCTTTGCAAATTCTAAATCCCAATCTACTTTTTTAAGAACTTTAATCATAAAATTAGCTATATCAAAAGCTCTTATCTCTCTTTTACAGTAATCAAAATCTAAAATGTGTAAATCGTTATTATCATCTATAACTATATTATGATATGTGAAATCATGATGGCAAAATATTTTTTCTTCTTCGCTTTTTTCGCATACTGCCTCATATTCAGACGCATTTAAAAGCTTTGATGCTCTTATTGCTAAATCCTTATAAAAATCAACAGTTTTTATATACGTAAGGTCAAAATTTTGCTTCATATTTTTCTTTCTTGCCATATCTCTCATCTTAGATAGAGCTTTTATTCTCTTATCCATAAGACTTGGCCATCTTCCTATATCTGTTTTAAGTTTTGAATTTTCTGGTGGATCATACCCTTTGCTAGCCTCATGTAATCTTGCAAGCGCCTGTGCTGCAAGCTTTACTTCATCTATATTATGAAAATCACACTCTCTACCTTCTATCCAATCTGATAAAGTATATAAATCTTCATTAACTAAAGCATATGGCTCCTCATCTATGTTTAAAAAATATCTATCTATCTTATCAAAACCATTTTGAATTAAGTGTTCTTTTGCACCGTAAACAAATAAAAGTTTTTGTGTTCCATAATTTATTCTCTTTAAACATCTATCACCTTTGTTAGTTTTAAGATAATATATTCCCTTACTAGGTTTTAATGTATCAATCTTAATGTCAAATTGTCTTTCTATTTCAAATTCCCTCATCATAATTATTCACCCCCAATATATTTATATGTCAATATACTTTTATTTATTAACATTTTTTAACTATTAATAATATAATAATAATATAGCCATACTGAAAGGATTTATAATGAATATAGCAATAGATGGCAGAGCCTCAACTCTTTATAGAGGCACCGGCATTGGAAATTATACTTATCAATTGTTAAATAACCTAAATAAAATAGATACAACTCACCAATATAATGTTTATATTTCTGAAAATTCCAAGTTAGATTTGAACCTTAAAAACAATTTTTCCTTAAAATTCTCAGAAGAATTCACTAAAAATAATTTTTGGGAAGATATAAAATCTCCTAATTTAATAGATGTAAATTCTGATTTATATCACATACCTCAAAATGGTATCGGTATAACAAATAACTCATCTATCCCACAAATTATAACTTTGCATGATATCATTCCACTAAAAATGCCTGAAACGGTTAGTGATAACTACTTAAGTATTTTTGATAAAGAACTGCCTAAAATTTTAAATAGCATTAGTGGAATAATAACAGTTTCTAATTACTCAAAAGATGATATACATAAAACTCTTGGATTTCCAAAAGAGAAAATTTTTGTAACTCATCTTGCTGCTGAAAGTCAGTATAAACCACTTGATAAAAATACATGTAAATCATTTTTAAAAGAAAATTATAATTTAAATGATGATTATATTTTATATGTTGGTGGTTTTAGTCCTAGAAAAAATATACTTGGTCTTATAGATGCTTTTTGTACTTCATACCCATCTTTATCACCCTTAACTAAACTTGTTGTTATTGGAAGAAAAGGTGTTTCATATGAAATATATAAAAATAGAGCTATCGCTCTTGGTATAGAAGATAAAGTTATTTTCACTGGATTTATCCCAACAAATCATATGCCTATCTTTTATAACTCTGCATTGATGCTTGTATATCCTTCTTTTTATGAAGGTTTTGGACTTCCACCAATAGAGGCTATGGCTTGTGGAACGCCTGTAATATCCTCTAATTTAACTTCTATACCCGAAGTTGTAGATAATTCTACAATGCTTATAAATCCATCAGATGTTTCTGACATTTCAAATTCTATAATTAAACTTGCTACCGATTTAGACTTTAAAAATAACTTAATTCAAAAAGGGCTAAATCAATCTGCAAAATTTAGTTGGCATAAAACAGCAAGGGAAACTATAAACGCATATGAAAATACAATTAAACTACAATAGCTAAAAGCTACATGATTAAAATTAACATCATGTAGCTTTTTTAATAAATTTAATCCTTCACAAGATCTTCTCTCTTGTTTTTTTCTATTTCACGAAGTAAAAGCTCTTTCTCTTTTCTGTGAAAAATTTTGTTTTCAAGTTTATTAAGATAACTTTGATACCTCCAATCTTTTAATGCAAAATAGTAATTTCTACTTATAGCATTAAAATCACTTGGATATAAAAGTAGAATATATAATATTTCAAGTTCTGCCCCTGATAATTTTGATACACTATCATAATCAGAAATTACCTTATTATAGACTTCTAAATTAAAAGCATGTTTTTTTAAGGTTTTAAAAGTAAAATTATATACATCTAAAATTCTCAAATCTATATTTGCATAATCAAAATCTATAAAATTAACTTTGCCTCCATTTACAATCATATTGTGATAAGCAAGATCATTATGACATACTGATATATAATCATTATCCTTACAAAGTTCTTTATAACTACTCTTGTCTAAAAGCTCTATAGCTTTTTTCATCAGTGCTAAATTATAATCTACATTTTCTAAAAATATCTTATCAAACTCATTTTTATATGTTTTAACACTCGCAAGACTCGTGCACTTTTCAAGATTTATTATACCTTCCTCAAATCTTTCTCTAAGATTCCCCAGTGATATTTTATCTTTATGTTTTTCTCCTAAAACCTCTAAAACTCCACGCCCTGCTAAATGTAGACTAGCAATAGCTTTTCCTGTTGCCTCCAAATCCATAGGATTATTAAGATTACACTCCACACCTTCTATAAGGTCTAAAAGAATATAAGTATTTCCCTTTCTCTCCACCTTATATCTACCATCATCAAACTTATTTATACTAAGAATACCATCATAACCTTTTTTAAGATACTCAAGAATATCAACTATAAACCCAAGTTTTTCTTCATCATAATTAATAATCTTTAGAATTTTCTTACCCTCTTCACAATCTAAAATAAAAATATTTCTTGTAGGCCATAAATCATTTATATTTAGTGCTAATTCACTAAAAAATTCAATATCTAAATCATACTTGCAAAGATACTTCGCATCTCTATATCTTACTCTCCCCATATAAACCTCCTAAAAAACTCTAAAATCTCTTTCTATATCAGCAAGTTTTTCTTTTACTTTCTCATCATCAAAGTCTCTAAGATACACAAAAGATAAATAATTTGCCGCCTCCTCTGGATAATCCAAAGCAGATTTAATATAAATCCTACTTAGATTATCTAGCTTTGCCTTCTCTACAAACTCATCAGTCATAGCTAAATAATCTATGTCTTTCTCTCGTCTTTTCACTCTTTTAACAAGCTTTATAAAATCATCTTCTATCATTCCAAATCTAATTCTAGTCGTATCTGAAACTTGTAAAATATCCTTCTCTCTATATAAATTTTGATAAATCTTCCCAAGTGTTATTTCAGAGTTTTTATAACTTCTATTAATCATAGAACAAAATTCTAAGTCGCTAAGCTCACTAATACACCCACTAGCATAATTTATTAATTCAGTTAAATTAAAATCACTTTCATTTTGAAGCCTCTTCATCCTAATTAGTGAATTCTTTTGTTCTTGTCTAATTCTTCCTGCCTCACTAATAAGCCCAAGACTATAATCTTTTTTATCACATACAAAACTATGAAAATTTGTTAAATCATCAATTGCCTCTAAAATATCAAATTTTTTCTTTATAACACCTCTATCAATTAAATTTATATTGTGATGTCCCAAAAAATTTTTAAGTAAATCTTCTCTTCTCATAGAAATTACTTGTTCCTTTCCTTTAATGCTTCTATAAACCTTCTTCTCCCGTTTCTATCTACGATATAATTTCTAAGCCTTCCCATAAATCTTTCTTCACTCCAATCAAGTTTTTCCCAATAATACTGAAGTCCAACTTGCCAATAATCTTGTGGAAATTCTAAAAATCCAATAACTATTTTCTCCTCATCCTTTGTAAGACCATTTCCATCTTCTGAATATGCCCTTGTTATACTTTCATACTTATCAATGCTCCACTTCCCATTTCTCATAGCCCTCATACAAAGACTAGCAACATCATGAAGATGTGAATCTAATATGCAATAGTCAAAATCTATAATACTTATCTCATCATTTCTTCCTACTAAAATGTTATGATGCGCTAAATCATGGTGACAAAAACCTAGTCCCATAAGTTCCTTTGCCATATATTCATTGTACTTACTTCTCTCTTTTAAATCTTCTATTGCAAGCATACCTCTTTCAATCTCATCATTTAAAAATCTAATGTATGTTATATCAAACTCTGTTTTATTTTTCTTTTCTTTTATCTTATTTTCAAAATCTAAAATTTCTTCTAACCTTGTCTCAAATACACCTGTCCAACTTCCCCAGCCAACCCTTGGCTTCATATTAGAATCTACAATAAAGCCCTTACTGCATTTATGTAGTTCTGCTACTTTTTTAGCTGTTAAAATAAGATCATTAGTATTATCATAATCTGCCTCTCTAACCTCCATCCATTCAGTTAAATAAGCAAATTTCTCATCAAATTTTATATAATCCCTATAAGTTGCTGTAGGTATTATCTTTGGTGTTCCTCTAAATCCATTTGCATCTAAATGTTTAATTGCAGATAAAATAAAATAAAAATGTGAAAACTCATAGTTTATAACTTTCAAGCAATATTCTCTAAAACCAGCTCTTACCCTATAAACATTCTTTCTTTTTGTAATCTTACTTACTTTTATTCCATAATTATCTTCTACTATTCTTCTTACTCTATCAAAATCCACTGTATAACCCCCTAAAATAGGTTTATTTTATTCTATGCTAAGATTTCTAGCTTGTTACATTCACACTTATAGAACTTAAGTAATATTAATAATATTATGAGTAACTAAATAATATTATTAATATTATAAGTAAGATTGGAAGTGACGTGGCTTATGAAAATACTTATCGATTCAAGAGGTGCTAGTTGGTATAGAGGAACTGGCATTGGTACTTATACACACAACCTTTTACAAGGTCTTATATCTATTGATAAAACAAATGAATATCACTTATTTTGCTCTGGTGCAACCTTTAATGACTATAAAGCTCAAAACACTACAATTCTTATGAGCTCTAGAAAGCATAAAGGTTTTTTTGAAGAGTTTTATATGCCAGAATATATTAAAAATAATGATATAGAAATTTTCCATGTCCCACAAAATGGAATAGGTTTAACCACCAATGAAAATAATCTTAATATAGTTACAATACATGACTTAATACCTTATGTATTACCAGAAACAACTGGTCCTAGCTACCTTAAAAATTTCCTAAAAAAAATACCGCTAGTAATAGAAAACTGTGATGGTATTTTAACAGTTTCAGAATACTCAAAAAAAGATATCCTAAAATTTTTCCCAAGCTTTCCAAGTGAGAGAATATTTGTAACTCCACTTGCTGCTAATACTGAATATAAACCACTAGATAAAGCTCAAACATTGGCTAATGTTCAAAAAAGATTTGATTTTACTAGTGATTACATTATGTATATTGGTGGTTTTAGCACAAGAAAAAATATTCAAGGACTTCTAGAGACTTTTGATAATATTTGCAAAAACTTAAACAAAGATGTAAAACTTCTTATAGTTGGAGGACTTCGTGAGGAAGGTAAAAGATTAGAATTACTAAGCAAAACACTTACTAATTCAGATAAAATAATTTTCACTGGATTTATAGAAGAAGAGTATTTACCAACTCTTTACAATGGTTGTAGCTTATTTGTATACCCATCATTTTATGAAGGTTTTGGGCTACCACCACTTGAAGCAATGAGCTGTGGAACTCCTGCCCTCTCATCAAATACTACCTCAATACCTGAAGTAGTTAAAATTAAAGATCTTTTATTTGATCCATACTCAAATGTAGAACTTGAAGAAAAACTTATAACACTACTAAACAATGACAAACTTTTAAAAGAACTTAGTGAAAAATCATTAACTCTTTCAAAAGAATTCTCGTGGAAAAATACTGCAAGCAAAACACTTAGTGCATACCAACAAATTTATGAATTAGGCAAAAAATAAAAAATAGCTAACAAAAGCACTATTGCTCTTGTTAGCTATTTTTATGTATAATTTTCATTTTAAACATTCAGCCTCTTTATTTATCATAATACATGATAATGCAATAGAACAAATACTTGCTAAAATCTTTGAAACAATATAAATTGTAACAGCATTTGGAACCTCAGCAGAAACAAATCCAAGCTGTCCTCCTAAAACAAATGCACCACTAACACTAAATGCCGAACAAATAACTTTGCCTCTTCTATCAAGTTTATCAAAATTTTGAAAAATTATAATATTAGATACAAGCCCTGCAAGTAAACTTATTATAGAACTTTCATTTATCTTAAGTTTTTTTGAAACTTTACTAAAATATTTAGAACAATATCTAGTAACTATCTCTAAAAATGGATAAGCACCTGCTAAAAATATCCCAATTTTCCCTGCAACAGCAAGTGAATCATTTATTGGAATCATACCCTTTATAACCTCTACTCCTAAAATAGAATTTATTCCAAGCATAATAAGTGCACTAAGACTTACCATTAATATCCCTTTAGAAAAAATATTAAAAACCTTTTCCATTACACCTTCAAATTTAAGCATTCCAATAATTATAATTCCAGTTAAAATAAATAAAGGTAGTAAATTTACAAATAAAACTTTCAAACTCATCCCAAGCATTATCCCTGAACATATTGCAGCTATAGGGACAGTGGCAATTCCATAAATTATCCCCTTAGATAATTCACTAGAATGCCTTTTATCAACTATCCCAAGTGCAAGTGGAATAGAAAAACTAAGTGTAGCCCCAAGAGTTGAAGCTACTATAACTCCAGAAACTATATGCATATCAGAGCTTGCTGCAAGCTCACTACTAATCCCAAGAGCACCCATATCAATAGCAAGAAACATAGATGGAAATATAGCTGCATCTATCCCCATAACCTCTGCAACAGGCACAAATATTCCTCTTAAAAATTCCCCTATAATTGGTGAAATAGCAAAAATACCAGTCATAGATAAAACTAAAAGACCTATTGAGCTTATTCCCTCTTTAAACTTCTCACCAATACCAAACTTATTATCTAAAATATAATCAATACCCCCTAAAACAAAAAATATTGCCATAATAACCAAAATAACCTTATCCAATCTAACTCCTCCAAATTTCTATTTATTAACCTTCCTCTTAACCTTTACTTTCTTTATATCCACAACTGCAAAAATATAACTATCTAAATATGTGTTTGTATCTTGATTAAATAAATATTTTTTTCTCAACCCTTCATTTTCAAACCCAATTTTCTGACATAATTTAATTGATGCAATATTTTTTCTATATACATTTGCCTCAAGTCTTACAAAACCTAATTCTAAAAGAATATCTATAACCTTTTCTAAACACTCACCCATTACACCTTTTTTCATAGCACTTTGCTTAACAGCATACCCAATCTCTGCTTTCTTATCAGTATGAGAAATATTACTTAGTGAAATTATTCCAAGTTTTTCTCCATCTATCTTTCTTTCAATAATCCACGTAATAGCCTCTCTTAAAGTGAAATTATAATTTATATTTGTCATAAGATTTATTGCCATTTTTTCAGTTAAAATATATTGTACTTTACTATACTTATGAAGATATTTATTTTGATATATCTCTATCATATCTTCCCAATCACCACTCCTAGTTCCTCTTATAATATAATTTTCTGTTTCAATTCTCATTACGCCTGCTGAAAATAGATTATCAATATTTTTCTTTTGTTTAAATTCCAAGACTAATCACCACTCTTTACAAATTATCTATAATAATAAAATATGTAAAAGTGCTAGTCTAGTTACAACAATCTTTTTTATGTAGCCAACTTATAGTGAACTACTCACCACTTAGCTAAAGCTTGAAGTGGGAGAATTCTCTCAAATTAAGTTAAAAATACCCTAGCTAAAATTTATTTAACTAGAGTATTTATATTAACTATTTTTTTCTTCAAAATACTTTTTGAAATTTGGAAGATATTCTTTATGAGCTTCTAAAAGTTCATCTAAAACAATCTTTGCAGTCTTATCTGATGCTGTTAATGGATTTCCAACTAAAGCAAGAAGTGCTTTACCATAGTTCCCCTCAATAGCAGCCTCGATAGTTAATCTTTCAAAAGTTTTAATTTGCTGAACAAGTCCATTAACACTTACAGGAAGTACACCAATATTTATTGGCTTTGGACCATCCTTTGTAATTATACATGAAATCTCAACAACAGAATCATTATCAATATTTTGAATAGCTCCATTATTTCTAATATCTACTGGCTGAATATCTCTTGTATCATTATATATTGATGTGATAAGCCTACAAGCAGCATCACTATAGTATGCTCCACCTCTTTTTTCAAGTTGTGTAGGCTTTTCATCTAAATTAGGATTCTTATAAAGTTCAAATAATTCCTTCTCTACTTCTTTAACAAATTCGCCTCTAGCTTTACCTTTCTTGAACTCTTCTATCTCATCATTTAACATTTCTTCTGTCTGATAATAATATTTATGATATGGACAAGGCATAACACCTAAAGCCTTAATAAACTCTGGATCCCAGTCAAAATCTGAAACGTTTTTAACTATTTGCCCAAGCTTACCATTTGCCATCCCATCAATAACCTCTTTAGTCACATCATTACCATCAACATACATATTTAAACCATAAACCATATGATTTAAACCGGCAAAATCAACTCTAACTCTGCTATGCTCAACATCCATAATACTTGCAACAGCCTTTTCCATCCCAATTGGAACATTACAAAGACCAATAACTTTCTTATTTGTACCATATCTAACAAGAGCCTCAGTTACCATCCCAGCTGGATTAGTAAAGTTTATCATCCACGCATTTGGACATAGCTCTGAAATATCCTTATCAATATCTAAAATAACTGGTATAGTTCTAAATGCCTTAAGCATCCCACCAGCTCCATTAGTTTCTTGACCTATCATCCCATGACTTAACGGAATACTCTCATCTTTAATTCTTGCATCAAGTTGACCAACCCTAAATTGAGTTGTAACAAAATCTGCATCCTTTAAAGCTTTTCTTCTATCAAGTGTAAGGTGAATCTCCATAGGTACTCCAGCTTTTTCAACCATTCTTTTCGCAAGATTTCCAACTATCTCTAGTTTTTCTCTTCCAGCTTCAATATCTACAAGCCAAAGTTCTCTAACAGGAAGTTTATCATATCTTTTTATAAATCCTTCAACAAGTTCAGGAGTATAAGAAGACCCCCCTCCAATTGTAACTATCTTAACGCCTTTATTCATAACTAATACCCCACTATTTTTTAATGTTAAAACCAAATTTGCTCCATGGCTTAATATAATCAAGTAAGAAAACTTCTTCCTCAACTATATGTCCAACAACATTTGTTTTTCCATAATTTTTCATATCTTTTAATGCAACCTGAAGTTCACCTGCATATCTTGAGTAAAGGTCTGAATCTATTAATATATCCCCTCTCTTGATATCTGGTGTATTATAAGCTGGGAATGGTGTTCCCTTATACTTAACTCTACTTTGTGTGCTTCTAGCCATATACTCTGAGTTATCCCCTCTATTATAGTGGAACTCATCTAAAACTATAATCTTTTCAATTTCTCTAATATCATCATTAAGTTCAACAGTGAACTCTAACATTTCTTTATTTAACTCACTAAGAGCTTTTAATTCTTCCTCACTTGCAAATGAGTTAGCAATAATAACATCATCAATAGCCTCTGTTGCAAATAAATGCTTAGCTTGAGTTGTTATAGAAAGATTTCTGTGCTCTTCTAAAGTACAAAGACCTTCTGATACTGGCCATGGTCCAAACTCAGCTGTTGGTGAATTAACAAAAGCAGCAGTTTTGATTCCAAGCTCTTTAAATTGCTCACTACACTTAATGAAATGGCTATATGACAATCCTGTATAAACATGAGGATAGAAATTATGACATCCATATACATTTTGAAGATTAGCCTGATATGAAAGTATATTATCAACGTACTTAGTACCATTACTTACATTAAGTTCTATTTTTAAACCATGCTTATTATAAGACATGATTGATTCTTCGCTTCCACTAAAGCCCATATCAAGTCTAATACCTGCAAGACCCATTTCTTTAAATACCGATAAATCAGTTATTGATGCTTCAAGCTTATTAAAAACAGCAGGATCAAGGTCAGCAATAACCTCCATTCCATGTTTGTTAGCAACATCAACTAACCCTTTAAATTCTGCAACTATCTCCTCAACCTCTTTATCAGCTGCTGATAAAAGACATGTAAATATTCTTGCAAAACCATATTTTGCTGCAAGGTCTACATATGCTATATTGTCCTCTATTGATGTATGATTTGGATAAACTGATATCCCAAGTCTTTTCATAGTATTTTTCCCCCTAAAACTTTTATTAAATATATATTAAATCAATGTAACTTCTTTTTTATAAATATAAAATGCACCTTTAGCTGGTGAAACATCATCATCTATAAATGAAACTATATTAACTTTTTCTCTTAAATAACTTTCATAAGCATCTCTAAATATCTTAGATTTTCTTACTACTCCTCCAACAAGACCTACAGAACATGATTCAAAACCAAGTTTTGAGAATACTTGTCTAGTTGTTTCCCCTAAAAGTTCACCTTCAGAAACCATTATTGAAAGTGATTTTTCATCACCTTTCTCTGCAAGCTTAGAAACGATTTGAGCAAGTTTTGCTATCTCATCTTTAGTAGATGAATATACAAACCCTATAATATCATCAACTTTCTCTACCTCTAACGCAGTTAAAAGCTCTCTTGAAAGCGCCCCAAGTTCCATATTATTATCGTTCTCATATATCATATGCTTTAGACCTTCTATCGCTATTTTATATGCAGAACCCTCATCACCAAGAAGATGACCCCATCCACCTGATTTCCACTGAACTCCATTATTAAGTCCAAATGCAATTGAACCTGTTCCTGCTATTGCTAGTATCCCATCTTCACCACGAAGAAGAGCTTTAAGTGCAAGTTCACTATCATTCATAACAATAGACTCTACAGAAAATTCTTTTTTAACACTTTCATAAACTATGTCCGCATTAAAGCCAACCTCTGACCCAGCTAAACCTAAATAAATTCCCTTAACATTATCTTTTCCATGCTTCTCAAATATCTGTTTTATGCCATCTAGAATGTTTCTTAAAGCTTCATCTTTTCCATTAACTAGATTTCCAAAACCTGTTAAAATAGATGTTAGTTTATTCCCCTCTAAGTCATATGCAACTGTTTCTGTCTTTGTACCACCACCGTCAACTCCTATAACATACATCATAAAACCTCACCTCATCTAACCTTTATTTAAATTTATTTTATTTATATAATAAACTCTAATGGAAACCCACTAGAGTCTATTTATAAATCATTATTAAGCTATTCTTGAATAAATCTCAATTATTTCAGTAGCAAGATCTTTAACTGTGATTGATGTCATTAAGTGATCTTGTGCATGAACTAATAATAATGAAACCTCTGCTTTATTACCAGCAGCTTCATTTTGAATTAAAGTTGTTTGTGAGCGGTGTGCTTCACCAAGTTGCTCTGCAGCCTTAACTACTAGTTCCTTAGCTTCATTAACTTTACCTTCTTTAGCTAAATGTATTCCTTCCATGCAATAACTTCTAGCTTCCCCACTGTACATTATAAGATTCATGATAATTTCTTCCATTTTTTAACTCTCCCCTTAAAATCTTTATTTATTTTTGTTCTTCTATTAAATCAAGTGCGTGTTTTAGTACCTTTGCGCCATTCATTGTTCCATAGTCAACAGTGTTTATAACGCTCACTGGTATTCCATCAACACTAAATTTACCCTTTAATTTATTAAATAAGAATCTAACTTGTGGCCCTAGTAACAGTACATCAATGTCTCTTTCATAATCTTCAATCTCACTCTCAGCAATCGCATTGATTATACATTCAATTCCTTTTTTCTTTGCTGATATCTTCATTTTTGAAACTAGTAAAGATGTTGACATCCCAGCTGAACAAACTAATAATATTTTCTTCATAAAAAATTTCCTCCTAAATATTATTGAGCTCACTTGTATACACTAATTTAATATAGCAATTTATGTGCCAAAAAAATCTTCCTAAAAAACTACTAAATTGCTTACCTTTTATCGATTTTTTTTATTCACTTTTTATACTTTTTATTCAAAAAATATATACACATGTATACACATGAGAAAAACAAAAGAATTATCCATTTTATCTTTATCAATATATGTATTTACATATCCACTTTATGATTAAATCAAATACCTTTTTAACTAAATTTGAGAGAATTCTCCCATCCTCAACCGTAGGTAGGTGGTGAGATGAATCGATGTAGCTTTAGCTAAACGTTAAGCATTCCCATGTATTTATAGCCTGAATTTTGTTATAATATAGTTATAGGTTTCCAAACGCAAGTCTTAAGCTTGCAGTACCGTAGGTTATACGGGAAGGGTTTTCCTAAAAAAACCCATAGCGTTGGAAACTGATAGTCTGTAAAATAATTACCTTAATGGTTAGACAGGATTATACGAAGCCCCGACTTCAAGCCTTTAGGCTAAGTGGTGGGTATTTCACAAGCTCCTTATAAAACAGAAAAAAAACTCAAGGAGTTATCTCCCTGAGTTTTAATTAAAATGTTTCAAGTTTTAATTCTAAATTAACATTTTTACCTTCTCTTACAACTGTAAGAGCTATAACATCGCCTTCTTTAGATTTTTCTTTTTCAATATTTAATTCTGCAATTCCTTTAATAGGCTTGCCATTATATGCAACTATTACATCTCCAAGTTTTAATCCTGCTTTTTGAGCTGGACTAAAATCAGCGATTGACTTAACATATATACCCGCTGGAAGATTTCTTTTCTTAGCTTCCTCAGCTGTAACATCAATTCCTGTTATACCAATTACAAGTTCTGGGCTTGATAGGTTATCAAGTTTATCTTTCACAGTATTTATTGGAATAGAGAATCCTATACCTTCAATCTCTTCTCCAACTTTCTTAGCTGTATTTACGCCTATGACTTCCCCTCTGGCATTTATAAGTGGACCTCCACTATTACCTGGGTTAATAGCTGCATCTGTCTGTATGAACTCCTCAGTATCATCTGGAGAGCCATTTACACTAAGCAGTCTATTAGGCGAACTTATAATTCCCTTAGTAACTGTCTTACTAAATTCTTTACCTAATGGATTTCCAATTGCAATAACATCTTCTCCAGCTAAAAGTTTTGATGAATCACCAAGTTTTGCAACTCCTGGCATTTTCATATGCTCTGTAATATCAACAACTGCTAAATCTGCTTTTTCATCATAATTAACAACTTTTGCATCAACCTCTGTTCCATCACTTAAAATAACCTTAACTTCCTGTGCTCCAGCAATTACATGGTAATTAGTTACTACAAGACCATCTTCACTTATAATAAAGCCTGAACCAATACCTTCTTGTTCTCTTACCCCATTAAAATATTCATCTCTAACAAGTGTTTTAGTTGAAACCCCTACAACCGCTGGTGTCACAGCCTGAACTGCCTCT
This sequence comes from uncultured Clostridium sp., assembly GCF_947039605.1. Taxonomy (GTDB): domain Bacteria; phylum Bacillota; class Clostridia; order Clostridiales; family Clostridiaceae; genus Sarcina. Next base: position 9,692 of record NZ_CAMQZG010000022.1, on the reverse strand, counting down.
GCTGTTGTCATTATACCATCTTGTGATTTAAATTGAGGTGTTACAGGAACTGCACTTGCCTCAACTTTTTTTTCTTCTTCTTTAGAATCATTCATAGCTGCAAAAACTCCAAGTCCACCAATTCCACCACCTATTAAAGATGCTGTAAGCGCAACCGCTAGAGTTCCTGCTATACCCTTTTTAGAACTCTTCTTTTCTTTTTTAGGCTCCTCATCATTATTCCCCTTATAATTTGAACCCTCACTAAAACTATTCTCACTATATGATTCATTTGAAGTTTGGCTACTTTCCTCTTCAATTTCATATGATTTATTTGAACTTTGGTCACCCTCATTCTTTAAACCAAAATACTCCTCATTATCATTTCTATTAAAATCACCCATAAAATCCTCCTAAACACTTTCTATTATAGATAATATTAATAAACATTTATGGCATATCAATGACACAAATATTTACATTTTGTTAAGTATTTGAACTTTCCTTGAATGACAGATTATTTAATATATAAGTTATCGCCTCTAAAATAAGCTCTGGTTTTTCAAGTGCTATAATTTTCGAATCGCTATTACTATCAATTATTTTTGTATTATCCCCATTTCCAAGACTTTTCATTGCACTCTGTTCAGCCTTATTTTGATTATTTGTAACAATAACATATGGTATATCCTTAAACATTCCATCAACTTGACTAATGCTTGACCTATTTAAAATATTTTCAAGCTCCGCATAATAAGCCTTATTAAAGTCTGTTGTTGGTCTTAACATTTTATAATTATTAAAATCATCTTCTGATAAATATTCATCTAACCCACTTGGAGAATCTAATCCTACACACTTATCAATTAAATTGTTGATTCCTAAATATGATCCAAATATATTAAGCTTTCTAGAAATTTTTTCACTCTCAAAATACTTATAATAATTAGTATTGCCTAAACTTTCCTCATTTATAGGTGAAATTAAAATAATTCCTTTGACAAGTTCAGGATATAATTTCGCAAAATTTGTCATAATAAGTGATCCATAGCCCTCACTAACCAATATAAATGGTCCATTTAAAGCAACTTTTCTTAAAATAAGTTTTAATTCCTTAGCCTGTTCTTCTGGTGTTTGTTCTTTTAAAAAATCTGATAACCCAAACCCATCTCTATCATACGCAAAACTACTTATACCATATTCATCTTTAAGCAATTCCCTTGCATTGTCCCATTGTGATACTCCCATACCACTACTTGACTCAAAGATTATTGTTGGTGCATCTCCATTTTCTATATTATAATAATTTTTTTTATCATCTATTGTAACGTACATATCATCTTTTACAAGTTTGTCTTCATTTCTACTCGTAATTAGCATATTAGCTGTTAACCCTATTGTTATAGTTAATATAGTTAAGATAGAAATAGCTTTAAAAATAAATTTAAAACTAAATCTTCTCTTTGGTTCTTTTGTAGTAAATCCATTTGAATGTGAAATTAAACTCATTAATATCCTGTCCCCCAACGAAATATTTTTTAATTAAATAACTCTTCTAACTTTATATAGTTTTTAATCTATCTCTCACCAAGTCTAAGATTAGGTCTAGCATTTAAATTAAGCTGTGCTCTACTTCCTCTTAACATTTCAAAATAAGCAGCACTACCTATCATTGCAGCGTTATCTGTACAAAGAATTGGTGCTGGGAATAATATTTCAATTCCTTCTTTTCCAGCTTCTTTAATAAGATTCTCTCGAAGTGCTGAATTTGAAGCAACTCCGCCCGCAATTGCAATTTTATTAACATTTCTTGACTTACATGTCTTAAGAACATTTTCTGTTAAAACTTCAACAACAGCTCTTTGGAAACATGCTGCTACATCTGCCTTATTAACTTCCTCACCCTTCATATCAGCCTTATTTAAATAATTAAGAACTGCTGATTTAACACCACTAAATGAAAAGTCTAAACTATCTTTACCAAGATTTGCTTTTGGGAATTTAATAGCACTACTATCTCCCTCTTTTGCAAGCTTATCAATTTTAGGGCCACCAGGGTATCCAAGACCAAGTGCTCTAGCAACCTTATCAAATGCCTCTCCAGCTGCATCATCTCTAGTCTCTCCAATAATTTCATACTCACCATGTTCTTTAACATAAACAATAAAAGTATGTCCTCCTGAAACAACTAAGCAAATAAAAGGTGGTTCAAGTTCTTCATGTGCTATAAAGTTTGCTGCAATATGTCCCTCTATATGATTAACACCAATAAGTGGTTTACCAGCTCCAAAAGCAAGACCTTTTGCATATTGAAGACCTACTAGTAATGCTCCAACAAGCCCAGGACCATATGTAACTCCAACTGCATCTATATCTTCTAAACTTATGTTAGCTTCCTTTAAAGCCTCTTCAACAACACTATTTATAACTTCTATATGCATTCTTGAAGCAACTTCTGGGACAACTCCCCCAAACTTTGTATGTGTATCTATTTGTGAATTTATAATATTTGATAATACTTTTCTACCATTAACAACAACAGCAGCTGCAGTTTCATCACAACTACTCTCAATTGCTAAAATAATTTTTTTCTCCATTGTTTTTACCTCATTCTATCCAAATTCTATTTAATTAATAATCTATTTTGATTATACTTTATAGCTTTGCTACATTCAAGAAAACCTAGTACAATATAACGTATAATCTAAATTATTTAATAATCTAGTTTTATATTTTATATCTTATTTACATCTGGGAGGTTTATATGCAAATACCATATGCAAAGGTGATTGTAAAAGGTTCACCAATTACTAAATCTAATTTCAAACTACACAATGCACAAGGTAGAGCAATTCTTCCATCAAATACGGGTAAATCATATGATAAATATGCAAACTACGAACAAGAAATAGCTTATGAAGCCAGAATTCAAAACCCTAATATAGTTTTAGAAGAATCTCTTATCGCTATCTTAAAAGTTTACTATAAAAGTGATAAAAGACATCCTGATACAAGTAATATTACTAAAAGTATATTTGATGGTGTAGAGAAAAGTGGTATTATAATAAATGATATGCAAATCAGAAGAATAATCATAGAAGAATTTTATGACAAGGAAAATCCAAGATTTGAACTTGAATTCTTTGGAGAAAGTCATTATAGTATAGATTACTCAATAAAAGTTAATCAGACTCCAAATGAAAAAATTCTATATGGTCAAAATAAGAAGCCTCTTAAAACTAAGGCTCAAACAAAAAAGATAAATAAATCTGATGATATTACACATAATAAAACAATATGCTATTTATGTAACAAAGAACTTAAAACAGGTGAATTTGTTACAGCAAATAAAGGCACTACTACTATATGTAGAAAATGCTTACTAAAAACTTTTTAACAATGAAAGGTCGTGTACTAAATGAAGTTAATATGTATAGGGGACTCACTTACAAAAGGATACGGGGTATCTCCAAAAGCTTGTTGGGTTGCAAAACTTCAAGAAGAGTTAAAAGATACAACCATAATCAATAAAGGAATCGCTGGTGACTCATCATCAAGTATGTTATCAAGATTTACAAATGATGTTATTAAACTAGATGCAACAGCTATAACACTTATGTGTGGTTCTAATGATGCACTTCAAAGCAGAAATCCTAAAATAACTTTTAAAAATATAAAGGCTATGATAGAAGAATCTTTAGCAAATAACATTAAACCTATTATAATATCATCACCAAAAATATTTGGTGAAATTGCACAGGTTCGTTGGGATAATACTTTAGATTACACTAAAGTAAACGAAACAATAAAAGTATTAAATACTCTTCTAAAAGAGTACGCAGCTGAAATAGAAATCGACTTTATAGACATCAACTCAGTAATCCCTCAAAGTGGTGCATACTATACAGATGGCTTACATCTTGATAGTCTTGGACATGATTTAATATTTGATAAAATAATGGATAAATTAGCTTAATGCTACTTTATCCATTTTATTTACCTATATAATTAAATATTGCTGTTATGTACTGGTTAATTACATTAACCTCAAACTTTTTAGACAAATTAAAACTACAAAAAATAAACCACTAGAAAACCTAACTTTCTAGTGGTTTATTTTCTATTTTAGATTTTCACAATACTTAACAACTTCTCTTGCAACATCTTTTCCTTCTTTAGCACAAACATCTGCATTATCATAACCTCTAACAACTCCACCTGATGCAAAAATCCCATCAATATTCGTTGTATAATCATCATTTAAATGTATTCCTTGCGTTTCAGGATTAATCTCAAGACCAAGTATCTCACCAAGCCTCTTATCAGGTAAAAAGTTAACTGATATAAGAAGACAATCACAGCCTAATGATTCCACTCCATGATCTTCTTCAATATCTTCTAGCTTTGAAATTTTAATTTCTTCAATTCGCTCTGTTCCAATTACTTCATTTACCTTATGTGAATATAAAACTGGAATATCAAAATCATCAACTATTTTTTTAGCATACTCTGAAGTCGCACGAAGTTCATCAGAACTCTCTATAATAGCCTTAATTTTTGCACCCTCCAAAATAAGTCTTCTAGCAACAATAAGACTTGTATCACTAGTTCCTAAAATAACAATATTTTTACCTGGAAGATACCCTTGATTATTTATAAACTTGTGAGCTGTCCCAACAGTATATATTCCTGCAAACTTATTAAGAGGAATACTTATATTACCCGAAAATAATTCTCTTATTCCAGTTGAAATAATAATAGCTTTAGCATTAATTTCTACAACACCCTCATTAGGACTAACATAAGTAAGTTTTCGATCCTCAGAAATCCCAATAACTGACGTATCAGTTTTAACCTCAACCTCAAGTTCTTCAATTATATCTATAAATCTTTGTGCAAACTCACTTCCCGTTAAAGGTTCATTAAAAACATCGTTTCCAAAAGCACAATGGATACATTGATTTAATGTACCACCAAGATACTCTTCCTTCTCTATAATAAGTACATTAAGTTCATCATTCTCTCTTTTTGCTTCAATAGCAGCAGCAAGCCCAGATGGTCCTGCACCAACAATTACAATATCATAAATCATAATAAAAATCCTTTCTTCAAATATGCTAAATTACAAAGTAATAAGCTTAGTAACTGAATTCATTTCTTCTACAATAGCATACATATTAGTAACTTCACCAATACTAACTATCTCCTTTAAGCCATAAAAGTCTAAACAAACTCCACAACTTAAAATTTCTACACCCTTAGCCTTTAAACTTTCTAATGACTCTAAAACAGAAGATGTACTAGCAACAAGCTTAACACCTGCATTTAAAAACATTATCTTTCTTGGAAGCTTATCACTCTCACTTAAAGCATATATATAGCCCTTCATAAGAGTTTCCCCAAGTGCATCATCACCATTTCCAAGTTTATTAGAACCTATTAAAATCGAAAACTCATCTTTATTAATCTCTTCTTTTGAAGACTCCTTTAATTTTTCCATAGTTAAAATAAATTCATCATCACCATTCTCTATGCTACAAGCAAATCCATTAGCTAATGCAAACTTCTCTAAATTCTTTTGTGAAATCTCATTATCCACAATAATCTTTGCCATTCCTACACTTATAGAATCAAAATATTTCTTAGTATTAATAACCGGCATAGGACAAATTAATCCTCTACAATCTATATTTTCCATAAATACACCCCCAAAATTAAAAAATCTAAGTATAGATAAAAACTATCTACACTTAGATTTTATTACTAACTCTATTCTATTATTATTTATTTCTTTCTTCAACTGCTTTATTCCATAAAGGAACAAAATCTCCTATTGCCCATTCACCCATTATAGCTGTTTCATCCTTAGAAAGTTTAATTATCTCAGTAGGCTCATCATTTATTTTGCCATTCTTGAGTTCATAAATTTCTACAGACTTATCAGTAATAGCTACAACAAAGTTCTCATTTGGTGAGCTAAAAGCATCAGTAATACTTGGATTAATCTCTTTGAGCTTATTCCAACTTACAGGAAGTGAATCATAATTGACTAAAGTTCCAACGGGAGAAATATCTACATCAAAAGATAAGTCATTAACTCCAACTGTATTAGAATCTATTTCGCCCTCTACAACCCACCTAGCATTTTTTCTAAACATAGTTACATCACTAGCATCATAACTATCTAGATTATACTTATCTAGCATAAAACTAGGTTTACTATCTATAAATTGATCTCTACTACTTAAATATTGATTTTCACCTTTAGCCCCAAAAAGACTCTTCATATCAAGACCCTTAGAATTATTGATACTATCAAGAGTGTTTATCTTATACTCATCACCAAGATTATTGCTACCCGCAAATTCAAAACCAATATAATCTTTACCAATAAAAGTTATCTCTCTATTCTTAGCTGAAGGTACAATATTTTTTTCAACTACAGGAGTTCCATTTTTATTATGATTTATAATTTCAAGAGTTTGAATGCTTTTTCCATCTTGAATACCATCACTAACATTCGCATAAGAAAATGTTCCATTAGCCCTTGGAATTACTAAACCTTTTAGCCTAACTGGTGCCTCTAGCTTACCATCAATCATCTTAATCCACAAAGTTTCATATGATGCACTACTAACAACACCTTCACTATTTACAGTAGCAGGTTTTTTAAGTCCTAATAGGATACCACTATTCTCTTTATTTTTAACATTACTTGTTGCTGAATCTAGAATACTATCTTTAATTCCATTTGCATCTAAATTAGAATTAATCTTCTTAACTACAAATAAATCTCCAACAGCATATATATATGCCTCATTATCATTTTTCATAATAAAATCAACATAAAGGTTAGTATTATCTGAAATAGTAGTTATATCCATATAGCCATCACTTACCGGAACATCCTTAACAATACTATTAAAAGCCTTTGGTAAATAATTTTCTTTAACTACTCTCTTAAACTTAAAATTAGGTTTATCAATCTCCATATTGCCAACAATAGCAACCTTATTAGAAATTGTAACTATTGGTTTCTTAATCTCATCAACTTTTTTGACAGTATTATTATCCCCAATAGTATACTCCTGTGTAACTTCCCAAGTTCCATCAACCTGTATATTTTTAGGAACAGGTGCCATAATTTTATTTTCTTCAAGTTTATCACTTTTAAAACAGCCTGTTAATCCTATTGCAACAACTAAAACTATAAGTAAAACTATAATTTTTTTCATTCCCTAATCCCCTTTACCCCTAAAAAATCTCTTCTTGCATCTTAGGAATACTAATTGAAATTTTTGTACCTACACCAAGTTCACTTTGTATATCAAATGATCCCTTATGTAGTTTTATAATCTCATCACAAATAGATAGACCTATACCATTTTGTGACTTTGAATTTTTACCCTTAAAGAATTTCTCCTTAACCTTTGGTAAATCTTCATCACTAATACCACAACCTGTATCCTCAATAATCATAACAATATCTTTTTCTAACTCTTTAACAGTAATAGAAATACTACCACCATCATCAGTGAATTTAAATGCATTATCAATAATATTAATAAATACTTGTTTTAACCTATCCCTATCTCCTGTAATAAATACATCCTGTGGAGCTTTGTGAATTAGGAATTTTTTATTTTCTCTAGTTGCTCTTGGTTCCATATACATTTTTATATACTGAACAAAATCATTAATTTCTATATTTTCATCTTTAAGCTTGATTCTACCACTAACAAATTTAGAGAAATCTAATAATTCCTCAACCATATTACTAAGTCTATCTGCTTCCTTTTCAATGATATTAAACCCTTGAGCAAGCATTTCCTTATCAGTATCATCATTATTTAAAATAATAGCCCAACCCTTAATAGATGTAAGAGGTGTTCTAAGCTCATGTGATATAGAAGAAATAAAATCATTTTTAAGTCTTTCTCTCTTCTTAATTTCATCTGCCATAAAATTCAATGTATAAGCAAGCTTACCTATTTCATCATCTGTTTCTATCTTATTCTTAGCATCAAGATTTCCCTTAGCAAACTCCTCTGAAGTCCTAGTAAGAGTTTTAAGTGGATTTACAATACTATTCGCAAGTAAATAACTTATTCCAATACCAATAATAAGAACAGCTAAACCGATAATTATAAAGACAGCTGCAAATTTTAATATAAATCTATTAATTCCCTCAAGTGAGGTTATGTATCTAACAACGCCAACAATTTTTCCATTGCTTTGAAGCGGATATGATATTGCCATAACTTTTTGATCGCTATAACTAACATGACCAACCCATTCTCCAACACCACCCTCAAGTGCTTTTTTAACATCTACAGATTCACTACTATGTTTATCAACTCCTAAAGAGTCCATAATAAGAATTCCTTTATTGTTATAAATTTGCACCTGTGCATCTGTTTGTTGCCAAAATATATCTTTATCCTCATACACATTATATTCTAATGAATTTTCAGATAAATATTTATCATAAAAATCTGCAGCTACCTTTATTTGACTCTTAAGTATATCTTCAGTCCCTTGATAATAATATCTAGTAATGAACATTAAGAACATTACCGAAACTATAAGTATGGTTGCAGAAACAACTAATACAAAACTTCTAACTAACCTACTCTTTATACTTTTCATTTAGAATCTCCTATCTTTTCCATCTATACCCTGTACCCCAGATAGTTTCTATGTACTTAGGTTTTGAAGGTACCTCTTCTATTTTAGCTCTTAATCTTCTTATGTTAACATCAACAATCTTTGGATCTCCAAAGAAATCTATTCCCCAAACAAGATTTAAAAGTTCATCTCTAGTAAATGCCTTTCCTGGATTTTGTAAGAATATTTTCATAAGTAAAAATTCTTTAGGTGTAACATCTATCTCATCATTATTCTTAAATAAACTTTGTGAGTATAAATCTAATAAAAACTCCTCTGACTTTATTGTGTTCTCATCTTCTACTTTTGATTCCTCTAATCTTCTAATTAATGCTTTAACTCTTAAAGTAATTTCTAATGGGTTAAATGGTTTAACAACATAATCATCTGCTCCATACTGAAGTCCCATGATTTTATCCATATCTTCCCCCTTAGCTGTTAACATTATAATACCAATGTTAGGGAATTTTTCTCTTAATTGCTGACATACTGTGAAACCATCAATTCCTGGTAACATAACATCTAATATTGCTATATCAGGCTTTTCTATTGATGCTCTTCTAATTCCTTCTTCTCCACTCTCACACTCTATGACAGTAAATTTCTCTCTTTGGAAATTTATCTTTAAAAAACCTCTTATGCTTTCTTCATCTTCTACTAATAAAATCTTCATTTATTTCATCCTCCGCTTGCAATCTGTATAGATATATTATATCTCATATTGTCATATTATAAAAATATTTATACAAATTCATAGAATTTTTGTTATATCACTACTATAAAGTTTTATTTCCTTATTTTCTACAATAAAATAATAATTTTTTTTTACAATTTAATTACATATGAAATTTAATACTCTTATTTTTTCCTTAATTTTTATTTTTACTATAAATTTTTATAATTCTAAAATAAATACTATTAAATAACTAACATGATTTTAAATTTATAAAAATCTATAAAAAAAAGTCTAAGTAAAAACTACTTAGACTTTATTGGCTCCAGAAGTGGGATTTGAACCCACGACCTTTCGATTAACAGTCGACTGC
>NZ_CAMQZG010000021.1 GCF_947039605.1 uncultured Clostridium sp. | reverse complement strand
ATCTTGGCTAGGAAGCTCCCACTTCAAGCTTTAGCTAAGTGGTGAGTAGTTCACAAGAAGAGGAAAGATATAGTGAAATTAAAAGGTGTATAGAGTATTGTAAGGTTGAGAAAATTGAGTTTTTACAAATAGAATTTTATAAGAAGAAGGATTTTATATGGGTAGCTTTGGGGGTAACAGCAATTATTACAGCTGGTTTGTTTTCTGTATTAGAAGATACTAATATTTTAATTTCAATTATATATTCTTTACCACACACAATAATAAGTATTACAGCAATTAAAGCATATTGGAAAGCACGCAAAGAAAAATTTGCTGAATATAAAAGTTTAAAAAGATATAGTGTTTGGTAGTTTATATATTTAACTAGTATTCCTATATCAGGAATACCAATAATGATAGGATTTATGTTTGCTATAACAATGGAAGAAGCTATAACATTACTTGTGTTATTAATCATAATAATTAGCTTACTTGGTTTAGTTTTTTATAAAATAGTACAGAAAACACTTATGAAAAAGTTTGTAGGAGTAAAAAAAGATGAAAGTAGAAAAATTAATTCAAAAATTATAATTCCAGCAGCTCTTACTGGAGTAGCAGTTGTTTTAATGAGAAATCATTTGAGTGAAGCTTTCTTATTAATTGGATGTGTAGGAGTTGGGATTCTAATGTTATGGTTAGCAATTTATGCTTACTGTGAGTATTCATTAATAAGTTTTATAGAGAGTGATAAGAGTTTAACTTCAAATTTATATAAAAAGAAGAGATAATTAATCATAGTCAACTACTTCTCACGAGGTAGCTATTTTTTTATGTTTAAATACTTACAATAGTGATGTTTTTAATATGATTAATATTAAAAAGAATAATTATACTGAAAAAGATAGCTGATTAAAGAATTTGTTGATAAATAGTTATTTAATAATAAAAATTGAAAATATGTAAAAAAAAGGATAAAATAGAGGGTGCAATTATAAAATATGGAAAGGAGAGAATTTATGAGTAGTGAAAGTATTTTTTCAGTAGATTATAGTGTGTGTGAAGGCGCATCATATGAAATACAAAGTAGAGTTAATTATTTAGAAAAAATTTTAGAATTAAAAAATGAAATGCAAGATCATATAATGTATTCAGAAGAAAATATAGCTATTGATATGAGTAATTTTGGAAAGATAATTAAAGATGAAATTGATAGGTATACTGATTTTAAAACAGATTTTATTAATTTTTATGAAGATGTTGAAGTGCTTGATCAACATTTAGAAAGTTTAATATATAGTAAGTTAAATTATGTTAATGCTGAAGAAAATTATAATTATGATTTTTTAGTAGGAACAGTATTAATTAGTCAAGAAAATATAAGTGGAAGTAATGTTATAGAGTCTTTAAAGGAATTTGGATTAGATAATAAGGATATAGGAATTATTGAATTATTACTAGATGAGGAGAATCAAAAAAAAATTCAAGAATATGCTAATATGGATGAATTAGATGTGAAAAAAAATTTAGAAGAATTAGGAGAGAAGATAAACAAGAGTCCTCTGGATCTATTTCTTTATGAGATACTATGTGGAAAAGATCCTAGGACTTATTTTAATGTTTTAAATGATTGGGTAAATACAAAAGGAACATCAGCAAGTGTTAAAATAGGGGAAGGTTTAAATGGAAGGTATTTAAGTGATAAATATAAGATAACAGGCAAGGATTTAAAAAAATATGAAAAATTAATGAAAGATATTGCTATACATGAAAAAAATATACAAAAAAATAAATCAAATGAATCTAAAGGATTTCAACAAATGAGAGAGAATACTTATAAATTTAAAGAAAGAATAGGAAAAACTGAGGCAGGAAAAAAAGTAGGAAAAGTAAAAGGAATTATAGGAGGTATAACAACTACTTGGAATCTTTGGGCAGCTGTTGATCCAAATTTAAAGAAATGGATTAATGGAGGAGAAATAGATGATGCGATAGCAGGAACGGTTATTGATGCAGTTGGAATATTCGGAGGTGGAATGATAGGTGGAGCAATAGTATCTGGTTTCGGGATAGTCGGAGCTCCGGCTGTAGTAGGGACTTTGGTTGTTGGTTCTTTTTTGTGGTATTGGTATGATATAATAATTGACCCTCTTGCACATGAATATTATGAGGTAAGTAAAAAACTTTTTAAAGAAGAAAAGGAAAAGTCAAATGAATTAGAAGATTGGTGGGATACATTAAAATGGTAAAAGAGTATATAGAAAAATTAAAAGCTGAAGAGAATTATGAGGAGATTAAAAAGTTTATAAAAAATTATAAACTTTCTAAAGATGAATTTTTATATGAAGATGCTTATGGTGCAGGAAATATGTGGTTATGCGTTTGTTTTGGAGCTGTTTTGATAATAAGTGGAGTATGTGTTCTTTTAGAAAATAATAATATTTTAATTAGAGGATTGTATATTCTTCCTTTTTTATTTGTAAGTATTAAGAGTTTTATATCTTGTATCAAAAGAAATGAAAAAGAATATCAAACTTATAAATTTTATAGAGAGGATGCTGTATGGAAAAGTATTTATTTTAGTTTTTTAACTATATATCTTATATGGGGAGTAAGTTTGTCAATATTTGATTTTAAACTTACAGATATGGGTGCAATTACAGTATTTGGAGTTGTGACAATGATTGGATTTTTATTAGCAATATATTTTTACTATGTAACTCAAAAAAATTTAGTTAAAGAGTATAGTGGAATGAAAAAGAAGAAAGAAAAAAAGGAAAAGGTAGATCCAGTAATTTTAGGCTTAGCAGCTACAGTAGGAATTACGTACACTAGAAATCATGGAATAGGACCATGGATGATGATAGGGATGCTAATAATTTCAGTAGTTTCTTTAAAACGTATGATTAGTATGTATTGGGGATATAAACTAATTGATTTTATGGAAGATGAAATATATTCATATTTACCCAATACGAATAAAAAGAAAAAATAAAAGGTGGGGAAAGAAGTTATGGTCAAGTTATTACCGATAGGCTCAATTGTGAGTATAGATCAAGAGAGAAAAGAAAAAATTTTAATTATTGGAAGACTTATAAGAAAAGAGATAGATGGAGAAGTTTTTGATTATTGTGGATGTAAGGCACCGGTAGGGGTTCAAGGAGAAGAGGAGTTAGAAGTATTTAATCATAAAGAAATTAAAAGATTATTATTTATAGGATTCCAAGATGAGGAAGAAATGCAGTTTTCGCATTATATAAGTAAAGAAAAAGAAAAACTAAATGAGAGTGAGGAAATTTAAATGAGTAAAACTATTAAATTAGATTATGATAAAGTGCAGATGTCATATACAAAATTAATAGAAATTTATGATGAAACAGATGCCTCTCATTTAGCAATAAAAAATGCGGTTTCTTTTGCAAAAGATGAAATGAAGGGGATGTATGGAGCTGGATTTAAAGAAGTTAGTAAAATAGTTCTTGAAAATTTGGAAGATAGTATCAAAGATATCAAAGATATAGCAGAAAATATAGAAATCGCAACAAGTGAGATACTTGGAACGGATATGGTACTTTCACAAAAAATTGCAGATTAAAAGGAGGGGGACTTTTGTCAGATCAAAAATATCTAGAAATTGGAATGTATAGAGATAAAATAGAAAAATACGAAGATGCAATAGATGAATTGGGAAAGGCTTTAGGTAAAAGTGACTCAATTGACAATGGTGTTATAGATTTATCAGATAATGAGATGAGGCTTTCAGAGGAACTTGTACAAGGGATGGGGGCGGTAGATACTTTGCTTGATAGTTTAGTATTAGATCCACGAATAAAATCAATCAATCTTTCATTAGGTAGCGCTATTGATAATACAATAAACTCTCTTGAAAATAATAAAAATGAAGCATTTTCAAGTATTAATAAATTATATGAAGAAATTAGTAATAGTAATAGCAACAGTAATAATCAATAATAGGAGTCGTGTAAGTATGCCGAGTATATGGAGTAATTTTTATATTAACATTGAAAGTTTAGAACAGTTAAATAATGTACTTGAAGATGAATTTGAAAAATTGACAACATTATTTCTTGCATTAGAGGAAGAGGTAAATACAATAGAATCAGAAGAATATTGGGTAGGAGAAAGTTTCACTTCTTTTAAAACAAATTTTGATGAATGGAAATTAAAATATTTAAAAAGTTTAGCTCAACTAGCTAAATTAGAAGAGTATGTAAGAGAATTAAGGCAAACTGGTAGTGATTTAATCGATATACGAAATAATATGAAATGTGAAGCTATATTGACAGGAAATACAAGTGGACAGACTATTTATTAAAAGTTAAAAGTAGGAAATCATAAATTTACGATTTCCTACTTTTCTAAAGTTCTATAATTTCTAAATCATCTGGAACTATTATGTTTCCAGTAAATTCAGTTTTACCTTCATTTGTATAAAGGTCTTTTCTTTTATCAAGATTATCATCTTCAGTATGATAGATGATAACATTTTTTGCATTGACAAGTGTTGCATTTGCACATGCATCTTTTGCTGTTGCATGATGTTTTTCATAAGGCTTATACTTGTCTTTTTCAGAATAAAGACAGAATGCTTCATGTAGAAGATAGTCAGTGTTTAGGGCATAGTCTTTTTCTTCTTCTCTGTAAGGTTCATCTCCTATAAAGACAAGAGATTTTCCATTTAGTAGAGTAGTTTTAAAACCATATTGTAAAAGCTTAGTACTTTTGATATCAAAGAAAGTAGTATCTCTACCAAGTATGTTTAAAGTTTGTCCACCAGATACTTCTTTAAATATGATTTCTTTTCCAAACATATCTAAGAATTTCTTTTTTAGTACAAAGTTACAGATAGTTTTTATTGCATCTAGTACTGATTTTTCACCGTATACAGTAAATATTCCATCATAAGATTTTTTTGCTATTTTTGTAGCAACAGCTCTTATAACCCAAGGTGCACCAAGTATATGGTCTCCATGAGTGTGTGATATAAACATATGTTTAATTTTATCTATATTAATATTAGCTTTTTCTAGGTTTACAAGTATAGTATTTCCACCACCTGCATCTACAAGAAAATGCTCAGTATTATCTGAAATTGTGAAACAAGTGTTATAACATTTAGTTACCATAGCTGAACCTGTTCCAAGAATAGTTAGTTTTTCCATAATTAGTTCTCCTTATTATTATTTGGATTTTGAGTTAGTTTTCTTATTATTTCACTATGTTGTGGATATAAGTCTAATAGACAGTGTCTTTCAAATAATTCAAAATCTCTAAATTCAAATCCAGGTGATACCATACAACCAACTAAAGAAAATCCTTCATTGTTCATAGCAGAACCAAAGATATAGTTTTTAGGTACTAGAACTTGTGGGCTTTCACCATTTTTAATGTCTAGTCCTAGTTGTTTTGTGATAAATTCTCCATCAGGAGTTATCATATATATTGTAAGTGAGTTACCTGCATGGTAATACCACATTTCATCAGATTTTAGTCTGTGGAAGTTTGAAACTTCACCATCTCTTAGTAGGAAGTAAATACTAGTCCAAAGAGTTCTTTTTTCTTCAAATTTTGTATTTAAATCAGTTGAAGTGATTTTTTCTTCTGATTCAAAACTAGGTTTGTAAAAGCCACCTTCTGGGTGTGCAATCATATCTAATTGTTCTACGTAATATTGTGCTGTTTTCTCCATTTTAAATTCCTCCTTAGTAACTTTGAATATCTTTTCATTATAAATTTATATAGTAAAACTTACAAGTTTATAAAATTTCTTTTAATTTTATAATTTAAGAAACATTTTTAAGATTTTTAAGTGGTAATAAACTTAAATTCTTTTTTTTGAGAAAATTTAGCAGAAAGAAGAATTTATCTCTATAATTTGGCAATTGTTAAATAATTCAAATGAAAAATAGGGAGATTGATAAAATTTATAGTATTTTTTTAGTTGGAATTTAATAGAATATAATAGTTATATTTTATGTTACATTGATACTATTAGGTAAAAAGAGTATAACTAAGATGTAACACGTCACAGAAGCATTACTGTGGAATAAATAAAAAATTAATAGGCAAGGTCGGTCTTTAAAGGGAGAAAAAAATGGACAGTAAAATTTCAAAAATGTACGACATGCTTAGTGGAATAAAACTTAGAATAGTTTTACAAAGTGTTGTTGTAGGTTTAATAGCTGGTCTTGTAATTTCAATTTATAGATTAGTTTTAGACCATGTAGACACATATACATTTGCAGCTTATGCTTTTTTAGCAGGCCACAAGTGGTATATAATTATCGGAATTGCAGTTCTTGCAATTATAGGACTTATAGTTGGGTATATGGTTCAAGATGAATCAATGATTAGTGGAAGTGGTATTCCACAAATTGAAGGGATATTAACAGGTCATTTTAAAGAACCTTCACCAGTGAAGGTTATTCTATATAAATTTATTGGTGGAGTTCTAGCTATAGGGTCGGGGCTATCACTTGGAATTGAAGGACCATCAATTCAACTTGGTGCAACCATAGCAAATTTATATGGGAATGTGACTAAAAGACTTAAACTTGAGAAAAGATTTTTAATATCAAGCGGAGCTGGTGCAGGACTTGCAGCAGCATTTAATGCGCCTTTTGCAGGGGTTATGTTTGTTTTAGAAGAAGTGCATAAAAAGTTTACACCTACACTTTTTGTATCAGCAATTGCGGCTACAGTCTCAGCAGATGTGGTTACTTGGGCATTTTTTGGTTCAAAACAAATACTTGCAACTCATGTAATGCCAGTTATTCCATTTAAATATTATCCTTATATAATAATTCTTGGAGTTATTATGGGGCTTGCAGGGGTTCTTTACAATAAAACTCTTGTAAAAACTATGGAATTATACAAAAAGATAAATGTTCCTGTAAAGTATAGAATGATAATACCTTTCATCTGTGCTATGTTTTTCGGAATATTTATACCACAAGTTTTAGGTGGAGGAATACATCTTATAAATCATATTTTAATTAGTGGGACAGTTTTAAAATTTGCAGTCATATTACTTGTTGCAAAATTTATATTTTCAATGATAAGTTTTTGTGCTGGGACACCAGGAGGGATTTTATTCCCACTTCTAACACTTGGGTCTTTAGTTGGTGTTGTTTTTGGAGATGTAGCAGTTCAATATTTAGGAGTAAATCCTATATTTATGAATACTTTTGTATTATTTGCTATGGCAGCAATGTTTGCATCAATTGTAAGAGCACCAATAACAGGATTTGTACTTGTTTGTGAAATGAGTGGTTCATTTACACAAATTGGTGGAATTGCTTTAGTTTGTGGAGTTTCTTATTTAACAGCAGAGCTATTAAGATGTGAACCAGTTTATGAATCATTATTTAAAATGAGACTACATGCACAAAATGGTACACCAGTTACTGGTGAGAGTGCAGAGATAATTATTTCTTATATAATCGAAATGGGTTCATCAATTGTGGGTAAAAAATTAAAGGAAATAAGACTTGTAGATCATACACTTGTTATTTCTATTGAGAGAGAGGGTATACACCTTATTCCAGATGGAGATACAATCATGATGTCGGGAGATAAGATTAGTGTAATGGTTAGTGAAAATCGGGAAATTAACCTAAGAGATAGGTTAGAAACCCTATGTGTCCAATGCGATGCAAATATGAAAGCTTAAAGAGCAGGCTCACTTGTAATTATTCAAGTGAGTTTTTTCTTTTAAATATGAAAAGTAGTGAATATTAGGTAAAAAAGCTATTTTGTAGTATAATTTAATAGAAAAAATATGAGAGAAAAGAGGGATTTGAAAATGGCAATAAAAATGTTGCACACATGTATTAGAGTTATGGATTTACAAAAATCTTTAGCATTTTACAGAGATGCTTTAGGTCTTATTGAAACAAGAAGAAAAGAATTTCCAAAGTATAAATTTGATTTAGTATATCTTTCAGATGTAGTTGGTGGATATGAGGTTGAGTTAACATATAACTATGATCCAGAAAAACCTTATGTTATAGGAAATGGTTTTAGCCATATTGCTATAGGTGCAGATGATATAGAAGCTTTAAGAGAAAAACATATCAAAATGGGATATGAAGTAACACCGTTGAAGGGGCTTCCAGGAGAACCTCCAAAATATTATTTTGTAATTGACCCTGATGGATATCAAGTTGAAGTTTTAAGAAATATATAATTTTATTTTGGTAGCTAGTAATAAACTAGCTGCTTTTTTTTATATAATATAAGTAATGAATAAAATAATTACATAAAAATTATAGATGCTTATTCTAAAAAGTTATATTATTGGAAATAATAATAATAAGGTTTATATAGGGAAAGAGGTGTTGAATATTGGAGAGTGGAGATATTAGCAGAGATGAGTATTGTGAACTAAATAGAAATAAGAAAGTTTTTTTAGAAAGTGATGTTAAAGATTATCTTGTTCATATTGAGGGAAAGGAAATGAATTTAGAAAATCTAACTAGAAAATATGGAAACTTAGTAGACAATGCATTAAGAGCTGACGTTATTGTAACTATGAATATTGAAAAAACTAAACTAAACATTAAAGAACTAGTTGATATATATAACTTTTTGATTGAGGATGATGAACCTAACAATTGGAGAAAAAAATTGCCTAGTAAAAGAGAATTTATTGATATTATGAAACTTTGTTTTGAGGAGTAGTAAAATTATTTGAGATATAAAAATACTTAGAAGAGGATAAGAGTAAAAAAAATGCCCTAATGAAATAATTTCGCTAGGGCATTTTATAATTATTTAGTTTTTTTAATATCTAAATCTCTTCTTTTAACTTTGAATCCAATAAATTTCTCTATTTCTTCAAGCATAGGTAAGTTTGATGGATCTGTAAACATACAAGTATAACCATCTTCACCAGCTCTTCCTGTTCTACCTATTCTGTGGATATAGCTTTCTACACTCTCTGGCATATCATAGTTATATATATGAGTAACTCCTGAAACGTCTATACCTCTTGATGCAACATCAGTAGCTAGAAGAAGCTGAATATCAGCATTTTTGAAAGATTTCATAATTCTTTCTCTTTTAGCTTGTGGAACATCACTATGGATTTTTTCACATTTGATTTTTCTTTTATATAATCCGGCTTCAAGTTCATCTGCTCTTCTTTTTGTTCTGCAGAAGATGATTGCCATAAATGGATTATCCTCTTCTAAAGCACTACAAAGGGCATCTTGCTTCCATCTGTGAGTAGTTTCAACAACTTCTTGGTTAATTGAATCAACAGTTACAGTTTCTTCTTTGATTTCTATGAATTTAGGATCATTCATATATCTGTAAGCAAGTTTCTTTACAGCAGAGTCCATTGTAGCAGAGAAACAAAGTGTTTGGCATTTCTTTGGTACGCAGCTCATTATATCTGTAATTTCATTTTTGAATCCCATAAGAAGCATTTGGTCAGCTTCATCAATTATAACTGTGTTAATCTTACTAAGATTAATACTTTTTCTTTTAAGGTGATCTAGAAGTCTACCAGGAGTAGCAACTATCATGTGTATATCATTCTTAAGCTTTTTAAGTTGTGATCCAACATCTTTACCACCGTAAGCAGCTAAAAGTTTTATATCTGTTCCTTCAGTAAGCTTTTGAGCTTCCTCAGTTATTTGTATAGCAAGTTCTCTTGTTGGAGAAAGTATTAAAACTTGAGTATTACTATTTTTTGTAGATATATTTTGTATAGTAGGTAAAAGGAAAGCTAAAGTTTTACCAGTTCCTGTTTGAGCTTCTCCGATTACATCATTTCCTTTTAATATAGATGGAATACTTTCTGCTTGTATTGCAGTAGGTGTTGTAATTCCATTTTTCTTTAGTATGTCAATTATATTCTCTTTAATTCCTAATTCTTTAAAATTCACTATTTAATTTCCTCTCAATATAGCATTCGTTAGCTATTATTTTTCCATATAAAAAAAGTAGAGCATGGTTCCGGCGAAAGACCCATGCTCTACAAGACAGCACTATTAAGTACCAACTGTAAACCAAGTTTAACATAATAAAACTGGGGAGTCAAGTATAAAAAATAAAGAAATGTTGAAAATATTCAAAAAATATTTCTTTTTGTTGAATTTAGAAATTTGTATCTCTAGGTATTTAGATTAAGAAGGGGAATTTCACTTGAAAAGGACAAGTATAGTGTTGTATCATTATCTGTAGAATTAAATCAAAAATAAACATGTAAGGTGTGTTAAAGATGGAAGAATTAAGATTGAAAATCAATGAGATTTTAAATAATGATATTATAAAAGTTGTTTTAAGTAATAAAATGAGTAAAGACTATGAGTATAATAAGATAGTTTTTAGTATCAAACTTAAAGATGATGTAGAAAGTTACCAAGTTGAAAAGTATACAGATAAACAAGTGTTTCATGAGAATATTCAAAAAGGTGAGTTAGAAGAAAAAGTTTTAGAATGTTTAGAAGATAATTATAAGCAAGTCAGTATTTGGTCAGATGATTTTACAGCAGAGATGAAAATATCAAAAAAAGGTAAAATACTTTTAAATAAGAAGAAAATAGATAACTCAGAAATGAGAGAAAAGACTTCACATAATAAAGAAAAAAATTATATTCTTAAAGAAGGAATGATAATTGAGCCTTTAATAGATTTAGGGGTTTTTACACAAGAAGGAAAAGTTGTTAATTCAAAATATGATAAGTATAAGCAGATTAACAGATTTATAGAAGTTATAGATGATGAGGTTAAAAAGAAAGATTATAAAGAACTTACTATATTAGACTTTGGTTGTGGTAAGTCATACCTTACATTTGTTCTTTATTATTATTTTGTGGAAATTAAAAAGATAGATGTAAAAATTATAGGGCTAGACCTAAAAAAAGATGTTATTAAAAAATGTAATGATATAGCACAAAGATATAACTATGAAAATCTTCATTTTGAACTTGGAGATATAAATGGATTTAATTATAGCAATAAAGTAGATATGGTTATAACACTTCATGCTTGTAATACAGCAACTGATTATGCTTTATATAATGCTATAAAGTGGAATACAAAAATGATTTTCTCAGTTCCTTGTTGTCAACATGAGTTTAATGAGCAAATTAAAACTGATAATCTTACTGCTATAACTAAGTATGGAATTATAAAAGAGAGAATGGCTGCACTTATGACAGATTCAGTTAGAGGAAGTCTTTTAGAATGTTTAGGATATAAAACTCAACTTTTAGAGTTTATAGATATATCTCACTCACCAAAGAATATTTTAATTAGAGCATCTAAGGGGAAAGTTTCAAAAGAGAAGAAAGAAAAGTCACTTGCAGAGGTTAAGGCTATAATGAATGAGTTTAATATAGAGCCAACTTTATATAAATTATTAAAGGAAGATAATTTGTTAGAATTTTAAATTATAAAAAGAAGTAGTATCAAAGATGGTATAATTGTAGTATACTGTCCACATACTAGGGCAGATGTAAGCTTAAAGATAAATTATTACTTTATAAAAGAAGTGGTTTAAAATAAATGAATTAAAGTACAAAGGTACTTAATGGAGGAAAAATGGCTGTTAATAAAAAGGTGAACATAATAAAATATAATAAAGCAAATAAAGAAAATAAAAACTTCATGTATACAGATTTTAGAAGAGCAAGTTGTTATAACTGTAAGTTTTGTAATTCAAACTTTGATTTTGCAAGTTTAAGAGGTGCACACTTTAAAACATGTGATTTCTATGAGGCAAGTTTTGAGTGGACAGAGTTTATAGGAACAAACTTGAAAAATAGTAAGTTTAAAAGAGCAACATTTAGAAATGCAGTATTTGATGGTGTAAATTTAGATGGAACAGATTTTTATGATGCTAGATTCTATGATTGTATATTTGTAGGAACAGATATAACAAAAGCAGAAAATTTAAAATTTACACAAAAGCAAGTTAAAGTATTTGATGAAATGCCAACACTTGAAATAAGTGCAGAACTTGAAGAAGCTATAAATATTGCTATGGAGAATCCATTTATAAAAGAATCAAGAACATTAGATACAAAAGATAGAACAATCAGTCCTATAAGTTGTATAGTACTTTTAGAACAGTTTAAAGAGAAATTTTTAATTACGGGATTAAAAGAAGCAGCAAAGCAAATTTCAAAAGATTTTTGTACTTTAAGTTATATTATTACAGCAATTAGACTATATGAAAAAGATGGACTTATATAATAAAAAAATATATGAAAAGAAGTTAATGAATAATTTTTTTTACTAAGAAAATTATTTATGGGATTTATGAAGGATTGTAGTGATACAGTCCTTTTTTGCATAAAAAGGGCTAGAAAAGTAATATTATCTTAATAAAAAATAGGAATATTTTTTAATTTTTTAGGCAAGAAAGTTAAAGGGAAATACATATATACTATCAATAAAAATATTGGAAAAAAATACCATAAATGTATTGATAAACCTAATTAGCTATGTTATTATAAAGCTAAGCTAATAAGCTTAAAAAAGAATAAAAAAAGTTTCATATAGATAGATATTTCTCTTGATTTTTAGAGGTTATTATATCCATTTTGAACTTTAAATTTTAGGAGGATTATCATGCAAGATAAAACAATAGTATGCAGAGATTGTAGCGAAGAGTTCGTATTCACAGTAGGAGAGCAAGAGTTCTACAAAGAAAAAGGATTTGATAACGAGCCAGTAAGATGCCCAGCTTGTAGAAGAGCTAGAAAAGCACAAAATAATAGAAGATAGTTTTTGCTTTTAAAGATCGTATATCTTATACGGTCTTTTTTATAGTCTAAAATAGCCTGTGTAAATGGAAGTATACCCATTTATACAGGCTATTTTTATTTTTCATAAAATCAACTCCACACAAACTCCACATTAGATACAAGTTAGCTTAAGATAGAGCCTTTATTATCTGAAATATAGAAACAAGGTGAAAGGATTGATTAGGTGAATTTTATAAAAAGAGCTTTTTTAAGTTCAAAATCTAGATTAGGAAAGACGAGTATATTACTTGCAGTTATGCTTACAGTTTGTGTGGTTATATTAGCTAGTTTTGGAATTAAATCAGCAGCAGAGAAGTCTAGTGTTTTAGCAAGGCAAAAACTTGGAGCTGATGTAACGTTAACATTAGATGTTCAAAAGATGAGAGGAAATATGATGAGTGGAGCAGGTGGTGGAAATAGAAAAATTACAGAAATGCCAATAACTTTAGATTATCTTGAAGAACTAAAAGAAATTGAATATGTTGAGAGTTATTTAGTAACAACAGTAACAACAGTAAATTCAGATTC
This sequence comes from uncultured Clostridium sp., assembly GCF_947039605.1. Taxonomy (GTDB): domain Bacteria; phylum Bacillota; class Clostridia; order Clostridiales; family Clostridiaceae; genus Sarcina. Next base: position 47,008 of record NZ_CAMQZG010000021.1, on the reverse strand, counting down.
TATTTTAGCTATAGGTACAGAGGAAATAGATGAAAGTAGTGGAATGAGAGGTCCGATAAGGGGAGATTTAAATTTAACAGGTGTTAATAATCTAGAAGCATCAACAGAGTACATGAATGGTGATGTTGAGTTAATAGATGGTAGAGGGATTGTTGATACAGATACAGGAGATATAGTAGCAATAGAAGAAACTTTAGCAAATGAAAATAATTTAAAGGTTGGAGATAAATTCATAGTAGAAAGTCCAACAGATATAACTGTTTCACAGGAATTGGAAATAGTTGGGATATATAGAAATAGTGGTGAGTTTAGTTCAGATGCATTTATGAATGTATCAAGTAGTCCATTTAATAAAATGTTTGTGCCATATAATTTAGTTAGTGGATTAAAAGGTGAAGAGTATACAGATTCAGTAGGAAAGATGGTATTTTACTTAGATGATCCGATAAATGTAGATAAGTTTATAGTGGAAGCAGAAAAAACATCTGTAGATTTAGATACTTTTATGTTTGATGCAGATACTATGGCTTATGAAACAATGATGGGACCAATAGATAATGTAGCATCATTTTCAAGTACAGCACTTATTATTGTGACTATATTTGGAGCAGTAATTTTAGCTCTTATAATAATGTTATCTATAAAGGATAGAACAAATGAAATAGGAATACTTTTAAGTCTTGGAGAGAGTAAATTTAAGATAATAGGACAATTTTTAGTTGAAGTAATTTTAGTCTTAGTTATATCACTTAGTATAGCAGGGGTTATTGGGAGAAGTGTGAGTAATGTAGTTGGAGCAAAACTTTTAAATAATGAAATACAAGTTACAAGTGAGATGGAAGAAAGTTCGCTTGGGTCAAGACCAGGAATGGGTGGGCCAGGAGCAGATGCACAGGCTATTGATGAATTAAATATTGAAATAACAGCAGATGAATTTACAAAGATGGGGATATTAGCAAGTTTAGTTGCAATAATATCTACAATAATTCCAGCAGGATTTATTATGAGATTACACCCTAAAACTATTTTAAGTAAACATAATTAGGAGGAGTATTTATGAGTAGTGTATTAAAGTTTGAAAATATATCTTATTGGTATGAGGATGGTAAAAAGATTTTAGAAAATATAAATTTAGATTTTGAAAAAGGTAAGTTTTATACAATAATAGGACCTTCTGGTTCTGGAAAAACAACATTTTTATCGATAGCATCAGGGCTTGATAAAGCTAAAAGTGGAGAGGTAAGTTATGATGGGACGCTTGTAAGCAAGATAGGACTTAGTACTTTTAGAAATAAGTATGTATCAATAATTTTTCAAGGGTATAATCTTTTAAATTATATGAGTGCAATAGAAAACGTTGTGTCAGCTATGGAAATAAAAAATATAAAAAATAAGGAGAAGAAAAAAGTAGCACTAGAAATGTTAGATCGAGTTGGGATTAGCAAAGATTTAGCTAATAAAAAGGTTTTAAAACTTAGTGGTGGACAACAACAAAGAGTTGCAATTGCAAGAGCTTTAGTTTCAGAGTCTGACCTTATAATTGCAGATGAGCCGACGGGAAATCTTGATGAAAAAACTTCAAATGATATTATAACTCTTATAAAGGATTTAGTGAGAGATTATAATAAAACGGTTGTGATGGTAACTCATAATAAGGATATTGCAAAAAAGTCAGATGAAGTATATCAATTGAAAAATAAAACTCTTATTTTAGTAGGGTAATTATAGAGTTAAGATATTAGGTTTAAAGCTTAATATCTTAACTTAGTTTACAAAAAATTAAAAATATTATGTTTTAATAGAGGTATACAAATTTTGTGGGGGTAGTTAGTGTAATGAAACAAAAGATATTAGTTGTAGAAGATGATTTAAAGATACAAGAGCTTATTTATGAATTTTTAAGAACTCAAAATTATGAGGTAGACTGTGCAAGTGATGGGATTGAAGGTTATGAAAAATTCAAAGAAAAAGAATATGATTTAGTTGTTTTAGATGTTATGATGCCAAAGCTTGATGGACATGGACTTTGTGCACTTATTAGAAGTAAAAATAAGAAAATAGGAATTATATTTTTAACAGCACTTGGTGAAGAAAGTGATGAACTTAAAGCATTTGATTTAGAGGCTGATGATTATATAATAAAACCATTTTCTTTTAATATTCTTATAAAGAGGGTAAGAGTAGCACTTAGAAGAAGTTTAACCGTAGGAGAAGATGTTAATAATATAAGTTTTGAAGATGTTAGACTTAATTTAAGTACGTTTAAAGGGTATTTTAAAGAAGAGGAATTAGATTTGACATTAAAGGAATTTAATATTATAAAGTTATTTATAGAAATGTACCCAAGTGTTGTGAGTAGAGATATGCTTTTAGATAAAGTTTGGGGATATGACTACTTTGGCGACACTAGAGTTATAGATACTCATATAAAGAATATAAGAAAGAAAATACATTATAAGTATCTTAATACTGTAAAGGGGATAGGATATGTTTTTGAAAAATAGTTGGAACAAGGCTAGTATAAAGACTAAGATTTTTATAGTTACAGCTAGTTTTATTTTATCAGCATTTGCTATTTTATATATATTTATGTATACATTTATGCCAAGATTTTATAATAAATATAAAACTAATCTTATAAATGAAAATAGCAGTAAGTTAGTAAATGAGATAGAAGATACTAAGGGGGATATTAGTAGTTTATTATATAACTTCTCTTATGAAAATAATGTTTTAGTTAAACTTATAGATTCTAGTGGAAATGTAGTATTCATGCCACAAGGTAGACCGTTTAACTTTAATCATAATAAGTTTAGTGATAAAGGAAAACAGATTACGGTAGAAAAAGATTTTAAAGATCCAAGTAATGGGAAAAAATATACTTTAGAAGTTTCAGCAATATATAAGCCAATTGATGAGGCAAGTAAAGCTTTATCATTATTTACACCCTTTATGATAATTATAGCTTTAATAGTTTCATTTATTTTAGCAAAGGTATATTCAAAGTTTATAGCAAAACCTATTATTGATATAAATGAATATACAAAAAGAATTGCTCATTTAGATTTTCTAAATAAAATAAAGAGTGAATCAAATGATGAAATTTCAGAACTTTATGCAAATTTAAACAATATGAGTGAGAAGTTAGAACAAAATATTTTAGAACTTGAAAATGCTAATTTAGATCTTAAAAGTGATATAGAAAAAGAAAGAATACAAGAGAAAAATAGAAAAGAATTTATAGCAACAATATCACATGAACTTAAATCACCACTTACAATTTTAGTAGGGCAACTTGAGGGAATGCAATATAATATAGGTAAATTTAAAGATAGGGATAAATATCTTGGTGAGACAGTTGAGACAGTTGAGGAAATGAAGGAATTGGTTAATGAAATATTATCACTAAGTAAACTTGAAAGTTCTCAAAGTAAATTGGTATTAGAAGAGGTTTGCATAGGTGATTTAGTAGAACAAATAGTTTATGAGCTGCAATATTTTTCGAAAGAAAAGAATTTAAATATAAAATTAGATATTGCTAATGAAATTTGGATTTTAGTGGATAAAAAATTATTTAAAAGAGCTATAAATAACATTATTTTAAATGCATTTAAATATACGAATGATTCTCAAATAGTATATATAATATTAACAGAAAAATATTTAGAAGTTAAAAATATGGGAACAAATATTTTAGCGGAAGATTTAAAGAATATATTTAAGGCATTTTATAGAGTTGATAAATCAAGAAATAGAAAAACAGGTGGAACAGGACTTGGTCTTTATATAGTTAAAAATATATTAGAAAAACATGAATTTAGATATGAAATGATATCAAAAGATAATAGTGTTAGCTTTAATATTTATTTTAAAACTAACTTTTTTGAATAATATTTTCAAGAAAAAGTAAATTATATTAAATTTTTGTTTATTATAAGTTAAAAAGGGAATATAAGATTGAATTTATACTTTATTTATGTGATTATATATTTAAGAACTACAAAATATGAATTTTAGATATGTGGGGGATAAGATAATGAATAAAGCAGCAATAGGAATGGCAATAGTAGTGTTAATAGCAGGGGTTATAGGGTTTGGAGTGGTTGCAGTAAGTGAATCTCAGATTAATGCAAATAGTTCAAGTGTTAATAATCTTGCAACATTAACAAAAAATATCTCAGTGCAGGGTGAAAATAAGGATTTTAATTTAGGAGATTTGAAATTTATAGAGTCTAAAATTGTAGAAAATGAAGATATTAGAGTTGTTAGTACAAGAATAAAAAATGAGTCAGATAAAAAAATAGCAGGTCTGAAATATATATATAAAATAGGTGGACAAGTCGTTCAATTAAAAACATCAGATATATTAGAACCAGGTGCAATTAGTAATGTAGTAGATGTAAAGGTAAAGGGGAATACTAATTTACAAAAATCCGAACTTTTAAGAGTTGAGGTGAAATTTGTAGATAATAAAGACATGATTAGTAATTTAGAATTTGTAAAAGGTATATAAATATAAAACCTCTCATATTTGATAAGATATGAGAGGTTTTCCTTTTTTTTGCACAAATTTTAATGAGTTGAAAATTATAATTAAAAGACTTATACTTTATAAGATTTCAAATAAAAAATAGAGGAGAGTTTTTTTGAGTAATAAAAACAAGGCAATACTATTAATAATAGTATCATCTTTAACAGCAGCACTTGCTTCAACAGCTATAAAGGAAGCAGGGAATTTACCTTTTTATGAAAAAAGTTTTTTTAGAAATATAATAACAGTTATAACAACTGTATTTATAATATTAAGATCTGATGATAAGTTTTTTGGAAGTAAAGAAAATAGAAAATTTCTTTTTTTAAGGGCATTATGCGGAACTCTTGGTGTATGGGCTAGTTATTATGCTATAAGTCATATGCTTCTTGCTAATGCAGTTGTTTTAGGAAAATTAAGTCCATTTTTTGTAATAATATTCTCTGCAATATTTTTGAAGGAAAATATTAAAAAACATCATATAATAGCAATGATAATAGCTTTTATTGGTGTTTTATTTGTGGTTAAACCAAGTGGAAATGAAAGTTTAAGTATATCTCTAATAGCTATTCTTTCAGGAGTATTTGGAGGGGGAGTTGCAACATTTTTAAGATTTTTAAGGAAAAAAGAGAGTACTAATACAATAGTATTCTTTTATGCATTTACATCAGCGATTTTGTCTATTCCATTTATGATATATAGGTTTGCTATGCCTGATTTTTATCAAATAATAGCTCTTATTTTAGCTGGGATATTCTCATCTTGCACCCAATTTGCTATTACAATAGCATATAAGTATGCACCTGCAAAAGAGATATCTATATTTAGTTATACAAATGTTATATTTGTTACGGCTATTGGGATGTTTATATGGAACAATATTCCTGATGAATATTCTTTGATAGGGTATTTATTGATTATAATAGGATCGATTACTATATTTGTATGGAATAAGAGATCTGATAAATATTTATTGGTTAAAAATAACAAAAAAAGTTGAAAAAATGATAGAAAAATATTTGAACATATAAAAAATTAAACAAAGATAAATATTTTAAGGCTAACCTAGAAGTGTTTAGATTAATTAGGGATTTTTATAATAAATTATCAATAATCATTATTTTTGATAATAAAATTATTAAAATTTATTTTTTTGAAAATATATAGTATAATAAAAAGAAACGATTGGAGTAATTTTATGTTTTTATTAGAATATATCAAAAATCCAAGAAAAGTAGGAGCAGTAGCACCAAGCAGTCGATTTTTAGCAAACAAAATGTTGAGTAAGGTTGATTTTGAGAGTGCAAAATGCATTATTGAATATGGTCCTGGAACAGGAGCATTTACAGAAAAACTAGTTGCTAGAGCAAATGAAAATACAAAAGTTATATTAATAGAAATAAATAAAGAATTTTATCATAAATTAAATAGATTATATGGACATAAAAAAAATGTTCTTATATTAAATGAGAGTGCTGAAAATATAGATGATATATTAAAGCGATATAATATTGAAAAAGTTGATTACATAGTTTCTGGTTTACCATTTGCATCACTGCCAAAGGAAGTATCTGATAAGATATTAACTAAGACAGCAGAGATAATAGAGAATAGTGGTGAATTTATAACTTTTCAATATTCACTTGTAAAGAAGAGTTTATTTGATAGATTTTTCGAGGAAATTTGTACAGATAAAACATATATGAATATACCACCAGCATATGTGCTAAGGTGTAGAAGTTAAATGGACTACTTTTGTAAATATAGGGTAGATATACATAACATAATAAAAAAGAATGCTAAAAAGCATTCTTTTTTTGTTATATATTATTGTCTAATCCATTCCATTGCACCAGGTGTGAATGAAGCAGCATTTTCTTTATTTATTTCTGTTACAAAAATTCTATCTTTATCTTCCATTACAGATTTAACCTTTGCTGCAATTTCTTCAGCAGATTTCTCTGATTTAACTATGTAACAATCAGGCATAAGTTCAGCCCAAGGTCCAAGTTCTTTAATTTCTCCAATAACAGAAGTGTTATCTCTTTCTTCGTGGTCGTGCTGCTCATGGTGATCTGAACCACATCCGCATGAGTGCATTGCTTCTACTAAATAGTAATTGATTATATAAACTGACATATTAAATACTCCTTTTTAGGTCGTTTTAATTTATCATATAACATATTTTAATGAAAAGCTAGTAAATTATTTAAACCTTTTATAAATGGGGATATAAAGAGTTTATTTTTAGAGTATACTTAGATAAAGAAATTAAAAATTAAGGGAGATTTAATATGGGGATATACGATAAGTTAATGGGTAAAGGAAGTATGGTGGCTGATTCTAGCATACTTAATGAATATCTACTAGATAATGAGCAGGTTATAATGAGTTTTAAATTTATAAGAGATTCAATAGTTCTTACTAACCTTGGGATTTATATGATTGATGTTCAAGGAGTAACAGGTAAGAAAGTTGAGGTTAAATTTATACCAGGAAAATCTGTTTCAAATGTTTCTTTTGAAACTGCAGGAACATTTGATTTAGACGTAGATGTTAAAATAGGGGTTCAGAACAATAGTGTTATAGGAGCTGGTGGAGTAGTTTATAATGCACCAATATCATTTAAAGTTCCATCAGCGCAATCAAAAGAAGCCAAGCAAATAGTGAAGCTTATCAAACAATATTATTTGTGTTAAAGTAGCAAAAGCTCCTGAAGTATTTCAGGAGCTTTTTGTTATTAGTAGCAATCACATTGTGATGAACTACAGAGTTACTAGTAGTTGGAGTAACTGATATTAAAGAATGGGTAATATTTCATTCTGGATTTAAGGTAATAAGATAGATTATTTTGATTGTATAGTACCCATAAAGAACTCTTAATTTATAATAAATGATTTTGAAGTGCTACAGGGAGCTGCTTGTAATGCAAATATTTTTTTTGTTTTGTTATTATAATAAAGATTATATGTTATTTGTGTATTACTAGAAGAAGAGTATATATTGATTTTTTCTAAAAAATAAATTCCACAAGAGATATATTGTGCAAACTGAGGTTTATAGCAAGTAGGCTTAGATGGTGTACAAGGCTTACAAGCATTTTTAGGTGGACAAGGAGGTTTGTAATTACAACTGCAAAGAGTAGGGCAGTCATAAGTCTTATAAGTGCAAGTGCAGTTTGGGGAAGTATTACAATTACAAGGATTAGGTTGTGTATAGTGGTAAGAGGGAGTAGGTTTTTTAGGTTGATAGCATCTTGGTGGAGCACAACAATTTCCCCCTTTTTGATCTATACAAGAATCGAAAATATCTATGTGGGGTTGTGGAATATATTCATCACAGGTTTCATTAATAGATTTGATTAGTTTTCCAAGTGAACAAGGTCTATTGTTATAAGCAAGCAAAAGTGTCGTAAATAGATTTATCTTTTTTTGAATGTCATCTATAGAATCAAGTTCACAGGGGAAAATGCTTGAAAATAACTTTGAAGCACAATCAGATATACTAGCTTCAGACTCAAGAATAGATTCAAGAGAAGTTTCAATATCTTGTACTTCATTACAAGAAAAGTTATTAGGAAAGCAATTCCCTTTAGGTTTATCTTTATAATCACCATAATTTTCATTTGTCATAAAAAACACCTCTATAATAAGTGATGATAGGATATTAAAATCCTGCCACCAATATTGAATTTAAAAAATATTAGTTATCAATTATTTTGTATAAGAACAATTGATAATAGAAGAATATTATTAGCAGTACCTTAAATTATCTTTTAATACAGAATATTAAGTTTAGTGAAGTTTTGTGACATTACAAAAAAGCAACCAGTTAAATTAACTAGTTGCTTTTGTTAGTATTTAAAATATATTAGAAGAATTTAAGGTTACCCTTAAAAACAATATTTATATTATCTTCTTTAGTATAAATATTTTCAATTTTGATTTGTTTAATATTATTGAAGTAAAGAACTATATTTCCGTTAGTTTTATCAAATTGAACAACTGAATTATTTTCTAATTTATTAAAGATTAAATCTTTAGGTATTTGAATAAATCCAACATTACCTGATACATAGTGGAATAAACCTTTTCCATCTTTTGCATAAGGTTCGAATATAAGTTTTCCTTCAAGTGGGATTCCTTTGTAATTTATAGTAACATAAATTACAATATTACCATCTGTAATCTTTACCTCAAGTCCAGTTACGTATTTTTTTGCTTCAGGACTTTGATTTACAGCATAAATTGCAAGGTTTGTAAGTTCCTGTGCACTAAACTGAGCATTAGATGTTGCACTAATACCTTTAAAGCTTAAATCAATATCTTTTGGAATAAACTTTTTAGCAAGAGCAAGTTCATTTATTTGAACATTGTTTGTTATTGGAGTAGTAGGGGTTTTAGGACTAAAAGATACATAATAAGTGACTACTACTGCAATAATTAAAGCGACTAGTATAGCTAATATTGAAATTATAATTTTTTTACCTTTACTCAAAGTAAACACCTCTTTCTAGTGATGATTTTTTATTTTTGGTGAAAGTACACTTATTATCAAGCCTACTATTGCAAGTACTAAAAGTGATATAAATACAAGATGTAATCCTGAATAAAACCCTTTTTGTATATCAAATAGTGAGAAGTGAAGTGGATTTGTAGCACTACCAAGTGTATTTGAAGTAATATTATGAATCCCTTTTTCATTAAAGTGCATTGTTATCCCTCTATTTAAAATAGAACCAAGAATACTTACACCAAGAGTTTGACCAATTGTACGAATAAGGTTCATAGTTGATGTAGATACACCTTGTCTTGCATCAGGAACAGTTATTTGTGAAATTATAATAGTTGTATTCATTATTCCACCAAAACCAAAACCTATTATAAACATAGCAATTATTAATACAATAATTGGTGTTGATATATTAAGGAAAGCAATCATAAGTGATGCAATACATATTAATGCTGATGATATTATAATTGCTATTTTCGCATCAAATTTCTTTAAAGACTTAGCTAGTAAGAAAGAACTAATAAACCAAGAAATTGATATTGGTGCAAGGAATAATCCAGAAATAATTGGACTATAACCAAGTACATTTTGTGTATATAAAGGTAGATATGATTGAATTACAATTATTATAACTGCAACAATAAATCCTATTATATTTGCATAAATACTTGTCTTATTGAATATATCAAATGGTATTATAGGCTCTTCAACTTTTCTTTCAACAAATATAAATATTATAAATGAAATAATAGAAAGTATTAAACAACCGATAAGATATTTTTCATTTGAACTTTCAAGTGAAGCAAATAATAATGCTACAATTGCTATATTAAGGAACAAAGTTCCTAGATAATCTATTTTGATTTTATGTGCATGTACTTCTTCATGGAAGTACTTACTTATCATAAATATTCCAAGTAATCCAAATGGAATATTTACAAAGAATATCCAATGCCATGAAAGTTTAAGGAGTATAACTCCACCTATGAAAGGTCCAAGAATACTAGCAACTCCCCAAATTGTACTAAGAAGACCTTGTATTTTAGCTCTTCCAGATATATCATATAAATCTCCAATTATTGTATATGTAAGTGTTATTATTGACCCAGCCCCTAGACCTTGAATTGCTCTAGAAATTATAAGCTGAACCATTGTTTGTGATAAGCCACTAAGTACTGTACCAACTAAGAATATTATAATACCTGTTATTAAGACCTTTTTCCTTCCAAGTAAATCAGAAAGTTTACCATATATAGGGGTTGAAACTGCTGATGTTAAAAGATAAGCAGAGAAAACCCAACTTATTAACTTATAACCATTTAAATCTCTTGCGATTGTTGGCATTGCTGTACTAACAACCGTACCCTCAAAGGCAGCAAGAAACATAGTAAGCATAAGTGCTATGACTATTTTAGTTCTATTATTTTCCATATGTTCTCCTTTATGTGTTTGTATCTAAATAGAATATTATACATATAAAGAATGTCAAAATTGTGGCGATTAAGGTTGGTAATTAATGTTATAGAATTCAAGTATATGTTTAAATGGGGATAGGAGGAGTTCTATAAAAAAACTGCAAAGACTTTTAATATCTTTGCAGCTTCTGTATTAATTAAATAAATTTGAAAAATCTGACTCAGTAAGTATATGAAGCTCATGAAGTGCTCTTGTACAAACTGTGTAAAGTAGATTTCTTTCAGAATCTAGTGAGTAAGAAGTTGAATTTCCATCAGGAATAATTACAGCATCAAACTCTAAACCTTTAGCAATATATGATGGAATTATAGTAATACCTCTTGAGTAGGTACTATTTTCATCAATTATAAGATTAAGGTTTTCTATTTTATCTTTAAGTGAATCATAAAGTTCTTGTGCTACACTACCAGTTTTAGGTATTATAGCAATTGAAGTTAAATCTCTTTTAGTAATTTCTTTAACAATATTTGCAACATCATTACTTATATTTGATGATTTAATTTGTTGAACATCTAAACCATTTCTATCAACAGCCTCAACAGCTTCAGATGACCTAAGAATTTCTTTAGCAAAGTTAGTTATATTTTTTGTAGAACGGTAACTTTTAGTTAAACAAGCAATTTCAGTTTTATCTTCACCAAAGATAGAAGAAATTTCTTCTTTAGCAGTTATATTTGTATTACTTGCAATTCTTTGATTTAAATCTCCAAGAATAGTTGCAGAAGCATTTTTAAATGTTTTATTTATAAGAGAGTAGAAGAGTGGGCTATAATCTTGACATTCATCAATAATTATATGTTTTATATTACTATAATCTCTAAAACCTTCCATAGCACATCTAATATATAATGCAGGAACTATATCCTCAAAATTAACCATCAAATCATTGATTGAATTTATAGTTAATGACTTAACATCATCAAGTGGCTTATTTGTATAATTTTCAATAGTAAGCCAAAGTCTTTTATAAATTTCAATAGGATTAACAAGTTTAAACATAGCATTAACTTGTTCTGATATTTCATCAATAAGATAAGTATTAAAATCTTCACCATGGTCAATCATATTATATCCATAATCAGATGAATTTTTCTTTTTAGCTTGTTTAAGATATTTAGTTTCAACTTGTGATATGATACTTTGTTTTAAATTCTCTATTCTATTTAAGTAAGGAACATTTCTAAATCTATCAATAAATGTTTCTTTAACTTTATTTTTTCTAATAATAACTTCTCCATCAAATTTAATATCATTAAAATTTGGAAGTATATCAGGTAATGTATCACAGAATTTATCTAAAATAAGCATAAATTCTTTTGAATTTTTAAATATCATACCATCATTTCTAACTTGGTATCTTTTATCATTTTGATTTGAATAAGTATACTCAAGATAATCATGTTTTTTCTCATATTCAAATATAGAAGGTAAGTATGAGCTATAAAAACCTTCGAATGTAGTTTGTTTGATATTTTGCTCACCAAGTCCTGGAAGTACATCAGCTATATAATCACTAAAAACTTCGTTTGGTGAAAATATTAGAATATTATCAGCTCTTAAAGTTTTTCTATGCTTATATAAAAGGTAAGCGGCTCTATGCATAGCAATAGATGTTTTACCAGAACCCGCACAACCTTGAAGTAAAAGTATTTTAGATTTATCATTTCTTATAATCTCATTTTGTTGTTTTTGAATAGAAGAAACAATATTTTTCATTTTATCTGATGTATTTGATGAAAGAATATCAAGTAGCGAGTCATCATGTATACTAGAATTTGATTCATGTATAAATTTGATTTCTCCATGTTTGATATTATATTGTCTGTTTAAAACAATTTCACCTTCAATTTCTCCGTTAGGTGTTTGATAATGAGCCTTACCCATTTCAAAATCATAAAACATATTAGAGATAGGAGAACGCCAGTCAAGCACAAGGAAGTCAAAATCATCTTCCATAACACTTGATATTCCAATATATAAACTTTCGGCAAAAGAATCACCATCTTCTTTAAAGTCTATTCTTGCAAAATAAGGAACTTCTCTTTGTGTTTGAAGAGTATTTATTTTAGTTCTGTTTTTTACATATAGTTTTTCTTGCATTGCCATATCTTGGTTAAATTGTTGAACTTCTATCTCATCAAGTTCACTAAAGTTAGTCCAAAAATGTCTTCTATCACTTTTGATATCTTTGCTTTGCCTATCTGATGAAACACCAAAAGAAGCAAGTAAATTATCTATAGCAGCAATAGTTTTATCTAAGTATTTTATTTCATCTTCTCTTTTTAAACCAATAGTCATTATATTATCTCCCTAATTAAAATTTCTAAAATATTATAACATTAAATAAATGGTAAATGTATCTTTAAGTTTTAGTTAAAGATGATTTACCACTTAAATAAAATTAAAGGCTTCTAAGTACCTTTTCAATTTCTTCAATTTTTCTAACAACTGCAACTCTTTTTTCACATAAAAGAATTTGGTCACAGTTACCTTTTCTTGCATAACGTTTATATTCATCATCAAATGATTTAAGTTCTAAAAGATTTGATTTATAATCAAATCCAGCCATAGACATTTTTCTAAGAGCAAGCATATTTGTAACTTTAGATTTTTTATCATTTATAGCTACAAATCTACCGAATTCCTCCATAGAAACATTTTTATTTATATCTTCATAGTCATTTAAATTCATTATTAGTAACCCTCGATTCTATAATTTTCTTATGTAAGTATAATATTTGTTTGAGTAATTGTAAATAAAAGAAGTTTAATTTGCTAATAATCATTTTTAAAGAAAAATAAGATTTTAATCATTACTTTAATTAATTTGAAATAATATCAATAAAAATAGGGAAATAATAAGTAAATTATATAAAAATAAATAAAAAGTTGAAACTATGGAAAAATAATTGTAGTATAGGTATTTGTTGAAAAGAAATAATAAATATTTATTTTACAAAAGAAAAACAAAAAATGAAGGAGTGAGTCTAAATGACTAAAAAGGTTATAGCAGAGTTCATAGGAACTTTCGTACTTGTATTTATAGGACCATCAACAGCAGTTCTTGGTGGTGGAATTGGTGGGATTGGTATACTTGGTATAGCAATGGCGTTTGGAGTAGCAATTATGGCTATGTGTTATAGTATAGGGACAATATCAGGGTGTCATATAAATCCAGCGGTATCAATTGCAATGTTTATAAATAGAAGAATGAGTTTCAAGGAACTTATAGCTTATATAATTTCACAATGCTTAGGAGCTATTGCGGCATCGGGAGTATTATATTTAATTTTAAAAGCAGGAAATATGCCACTTGATAATTTTGGTCAAGATGGATTTGGACATTATGCATGGTGGGGAGCATTCTTAACAGAATTTGTTCTTACATTTATATTTGTTTTAGTAATATTAGTTGTTACAGGTAAAAAGGGAAGTCCTATAGTTGCCGGTATAGTTATAGGGGTTGCTCTTACAGCTGTTCATTTAGTTGGAATTCCAATTACAGGAACATCTGTTAACCCAGCTAGAAGTCTTGGACCAGCATTATTTGCAGGTGGAATAGCAATGAAGCAATTATGGCTATTTATAGTAGCACCAATAGCTGGTGCGATACTTTCATCAATAGTTAGTATGTTTATATTAGATAGCGAAAAATAAAAATAAGGATTAAAGCATTTTGCTTTAATCCTTATTTTTTTATAGTAATATATTATATATTTTTAGTATATTGATTATAACACCAACCTTGAGTACCATTATAATCAACCTTAGTCCAAGCACCATTTTGGGCTAAAACTTTTAAATTAGCTTGGTAGGGCATAATTTCAATTTTCCCAGCTGTAAGAGATGGAGATTGTAATAACCATAATCCTATAGTTGAAGTTACTTGTTTCATAGCAGAAGCTGCTGAAACATGATCTGAAGGCTTATTTAGTCCACTAGTATATTTAGCATAAGACCAACCTTTAACACCGTTATAACTAACTTCATACCAACCATTTTGCTCGGCAAAAACTTGTACTTGTACTCCGCTAGGGATGACAGTTATATGTCCACCTTGCATAGAAGGAGAAGATAATTGCCATAGACCATTATTAGAAGTAATAGTTGTACTTCCAATTGAAGTATTATTTATAATTGGCTTTACTGGCTTTATAGGAGTTGGTTTATTATTAGTTTGAGTTATATATTCTGAATAACACCAGCCAATAGTTCCATTAAAGTTAACTTTAGTCCAGTTTCCACTGTGGTCTAAAACTGTAAGGTTTGAATTATTAGGCATAACAGATATATGTCCACCTTGCATAGAAGGAGAAGATAAAAGCCATAATCCGATATTTGAGTGCACTCTTGCTGTTTGAGCAGTTGGCTTTGGAGTATTTCCACTATTTTTATTTAATCCACTAGTATATTCAGCATAAGACCAACCTTTAACACCATTATAACTAACTTCATACCAACCATTTTTTTCATTATAAACATTTACTTTTACATTATCAGGAATAACAGTTATATGTCCACCTTGCATAGAAGGAGAAGATAATTGCCATAATCCAATATTAGAAGTAATAGTTGTAGTTCCAATAATAATATCTGGTTTAACAGGTTTAACATCTGGTTTAATAGGTTTAACATCTGGTTTAATAGGTTTAACATCTGGTTTAGCTACAATTTTAGTGTATTGAGTATAGCACCAACCGATAGTTCCATTATAATTTACTTTTGTCCAAGAACCATTTTGTCCAAGAACCTCAATCTTAGTATTATAAGGCATTATTTTAATTTTAGAACTTTGCAGTGAAGGTGATTGTAATAACCATAAACCTACAGGGGAAGTTACTTGTATAGTTTCACCTTTGTTAGAAGGTGAAACAATTACAGGAGTAATAGGCTCATCTTTCTTATGTGTATCATCTTTTTTAGGTGCTACATAATTTTTTAAAGTTCCAGTAGGCATTAAATCAACTGCATAAACCCAACCTATTAGACCATTTTTTTCTATTTGATAGTAATAACCATCTTGTTTTAATATAGCTACATTATCACCATAATAAACTTGTCCAAGTACTGAACCACCGTCAAAAGGTTGAGACATTACATTAGTAGTTCCCCCTATAATTTGGCCAGAAAGAACAGGCTTTTTATCTGGAGTTCCTGTATATGTGTAGTAAGACGTTGCTTGATATTGATTATTATATCCATTTTCAGGAGTAGGGACTTGTCCATCTATATGTCTTTCACGATAATATTTACTATTCATATAAGATTCATTTCCCATAACATAAGCTATTTTTTTCTCTTTATTATACCAACCCATAAACATAAATGTATGGTAAGTTGAAGCAAAACAGATATCTCCAGGTTGTAAATTATTAAAGTTTGTATGTTTTTCCCAACCTCTTTCAAGTAGGTTTCCTTGGAATACAGTTGTATAAGCAGTATTCATTGGTATATTAAATCCATTAGCTCTTAATGCAGATGATTGGAAAAGAACACATGTATCATTTGGATTTCCATCATGTAAACTTATTGCTGTTTGCATTGTTGTAGCCTGATTAGCAGGTACTGATAAGTACTCATAAAGTTTCTTTTGAAGTGGTGAAGCAAATGTTAATGGAGCCTTACTTGATGTTTTAGGTGCTATATTAACGTTTGTTTCAGAGCTTTTTGAATTTGGATTTATAGCAGCAAAGCTATAAGTATTCGTATTATTTGAATCCATTTGAGTATTATTTGATCCACCAATATATGCTATTTGAATATTTGTATTAGCTTCAAGTGCTAAATTAGAATTCACATTACTTGAATGAGTTTTCTTATTTTGAGTGCTTGTCTTAATTTTTGTATGTAAAATTGAATCTTTTTTTACCTCAGGTTTAATAGTTTCTTTTGTAGAAGAAACTAAGTGAGAAGTATTTTTTGAGTTATGTTCTATATGTATAGGTTCAACTTTAGTTGAATTTTGCTCTTTTTCAGTATTTGAATTTTCATTTTGCACTGAAGTTTTATTTATAGTTGTAGTCTGTGTAGAATCATTATTTGAGCTTACAACATTAGCTTCATGGTTTGCTAAAAGTATATGGTTATCTTGCTTTGTGTGATGAAAACTAGCACTACTTAGTACAAGCCCAGCTGATAATATAACCGCTGTTAATCTTTTTCTGTTCATTAATAAATGCCTCCTAATGTATATCGTAATATAAAATTTATCTTTTGTAGAAATTATTAGTACTAAAATCTAATTTAAATAGGGAATTAGTACTGTTAATTTATTATATAGAAAAGATTGTTAGTAAAAACAAAAAATATCAATATAACTATATCAATATTAAATTAATAAAGGGAAAAAGGCAAAGGGAAAAAAGTGTATATTTAAGATCTATTAGTAATAAGGAAACTTAATTAAGAAATATGAGATGAATATTAGAATTAAATTGATAAAAGATTAATAATTAAAATGAAAAGTATTAATATTTTTATAATACTAATAATTAAAATATATATAAAGAATAAGTTTACAAAATGTTGAAGGAGTTGCATGTGAAAAAATGGTACAATATTATTTATGACTAATGAGGGGGAATGGTATTGGGGAATAATAGGATTTTAGAAGTTAAATATATATTTCTATGTTTATTTTTTATAGAGCTTGTAATAAGTAAAGAAAAAGCAGGAATTATAGTTGTGGTACTATTAGCTATTATTAGTAGTAATATTAGAAAGTTTTATTTAGATAAAGAGATATTAAAATTAGGTAGCATTTTTATAGAACTTTTAGTTGTTTTAGGTCTATCAATAATAATTGAGTTTAAAATAGGTTTTTATTTAATTTCAAGTATTAGTGATTTATTTTACTTTGAAAAGAGTATTAGAAGAAAGCTTTTAGGATGTTTTATTATTATAAGTTTTAAAGATATTGGAATTTTTAAAGGTATAGATAGTATATCTTCAGTTGGAATAATAATAGTAATATATATATTGATGGAATATATATATAGTTTAAATATGAGTAAGAATGAAGCACAGGATTTATATGATAGGATTAGAATATCAGAGTGTGAACTTAAAAGACTTAATAAAGAGTTAGAAGTTTATTCTCAATCAGTTGAGGAACTTTCTATATTAAAGGAAAGAAATAGAATTTCTAGAGAGATACATGATGGGGTAGGACATGTTTTATCTACAACAATGATACAATTATCAGCTATGGAGAGGATTGGGAAATCACAAGAAAATATGCTTGGTGAGATGGCAGGGGAGCTAAGAGGGTTTGTATCTGATAGTTTTCAGGATGTTAAAGTGGCAGTTAGAGCTTTAAAGCCTGATGAATATTCAAATTATGAGTCTCTTATAAGGATAAATGAGTTTTGTAAAAATGTAGAGAAATTTTCAGGAATAAATATAAAGCTATCTATAACAGGGGATAAGTGGAAGTTATCTGCTATACAAGGTAATAATATTTATAGGATAGTTCAAGAGGTTTTATCTAATGCGGTAAAGCATAGCAAAGCTAGTAAGATAGATATTATAGTTAAGTTTTATGAGGATGAACTTATGATAGTATTTAAGGATGATGGAGTTGGTACTGATAATATAGTAGAAAGTGGTGTTGGACTTAAAAGTATAAAAGAGAGAACTTCTGAACTTTTAGGTAGGGTAGAGATGAAATCTAGAAGTGATGAGGGAATGTTCACTAAGATAATAATTCCAAAAAGTGATGGAGGTATTTATGGAGAAGATTAAACTTTTAATTGTAGATGACGAGAGACTTATAAGAGAAGGATTAAGGCTAATGCTTTCAACATTTCCAGATATAGAGGTGGTTGCAACTGCTAGTGATGGGTATGAGGGGCTTGAACTGTGTAAAGAGCATAATGTAGATGTTGTTTTGATGGATATTAGAATGAAAAATTGCGATGGAGTTTTAGGGACAAGACTTATAAAGGAGCAATTTACAAAAATAAAAGTACTTATACTTACAACTTTTAAGGATAGTGAATATATAAGAGATGCATTTAGGTATGGAGCCTATGGCTATCTTTTAAAGGATAGTTCTCCAGAAGTGATATATGAAGGAATTAAATCAGCTTACAATGGTAGTGTTGTGATTAATCATGAAATGGCTAAGAAAATCATTAATAAATCAGTAGATGTTAAAATAACTTTTGATAATTCAAAGCATAACTTAATTGAGAAAGAAATTAAAATTATTGAATATATTGCAAAGGGATTAACTAATAAAGAAATAGCAGGTGAATTATTTTTATCAGAGGGAACGATTAAAAATAACATAACTAATATTTTATCTAAACTCGACCTTAGAGATAGGACTCAAATTGCCATATTTGCATTTAAAAATAGAATAGTGACTTAAGTCATTTTAAGTAGTGACTTTAAGTAATAGAAAGCCTCCTAAATTTTGTTTATTATATAAATATAAGATGAAATACGGGAGGTTTTAATTTATGTCAGCATTAAAAGTAGTAAATGTATCAAAAAGATTTAAAGATAAATTAGCAGTAGACAATATAAGTTTTGAAATAAGGGAAAGAGAAATATTTGGACTTATAGGACCAAATGGGGCAGGTAAATCAACCTTGTTAAATATTATTACAGGAATAATTAGAGCAAATAGCGGTTCTGTAGAGGTGTGTGGATATAACATAGATAAAGAAACTTTAAAAGCTAAAGCGTGTATAGGATATGTAATGCAGGATTTAGCACTTATAGAGGCTTTAACAGCTTATGATAATTTAGAGTATTTTGGAGCGTTATATGGGCTTAGTGGAAAACTTTTAAAAGAGAGAATACAAGAAGCACTTAAAATTGCAGGGCTTGAGGATACAAAGAAAAAGAAGGTTAATAAATTTTCAGGTGGAATGAAGAGAAGACTTAATATGGCAGTAGCACTTATGCATCATCCAAAACTTTTGATTTTAGATGAGCCTACAGTAGGCGTTGATGCACAATCAAGAAATCATATTTTTGATTTTATAAAAAGTACAGCTAATAAATGGGGGACAAGCATTTTATATACATCTCACTATATGGAAGAGGTTGAGGAACTTTGTGAGAGAATATTTATTATAGATAAAGGAACAGAAATTGCTAGTGGGACTCAAAAGGAAATTAGAGATACTTTTAGTAAGAATAAAAAAGTTGAAATTGAAGTTTCAAAATTAACTGGTGACGTTTTACTAGAAATTGAAGCTATAGAGGGTATTACAAGAATAGAAGAAAAAAAAGATAAGCTGGTATGTATGATAAGTGAAAAGTTTAAGATATTAAATTTACTTACTATATTAGAAGAAAAAGATGTTGAAGTAAGAAATATTAATTATGTAGAAGAAAAATTAGAGGATATATTCTTAGCACTGACAGGTAACAAATTAAGAGATTAGGAGGGGACAGTTTTGAAGAAATTGCTTATAGTAATGAAAATAGCATTAAAGCAGATGGCTGCAACCTTGCCTTTGATGTTATTAATGTATGTAATATTTCCAGCTGGGTTAGTATTTTTTTTAGGTGGAACATTTGCAATTGAAAAGGGTAATGAAGTTGAAAAAATTAGAATTATGATAGAAGATGCTGATAATACAGTAGCATCAAAAGGGTTATCTGACTTTTTTGAAAGTGAAGTTATGAGTGAGCAGATAGAAATAGAAGATTCGGATAAAAGTCATGTTGTAAATATTCCAAAAGGATATGAAAATGCACTTTGGAATAATTTAGATTTTGAAATTAAATTAGAAGAAGAAAAAAATCAAGGACAAGGAAAGGCTGTAGAGCAAATTATAAATAATTATCATAAACAAATAAATTTGATGGAAGAGGGAATTAGTGCGGATGAGATTAACTTACTTATGTTTGGTAATGTAGCAAAAATTGTAGAGAGTGATGTGAAAAAAGAAGCAAAAGATATGGGACCAATAGCTGCTAGTTTCATAGTTATGATAGTTGCAATGTTTATAGGACAATATTCACAAGCAAGATGTATGAAGTTTACTGAAACTTTGAATATTAGAGAAAATTCAACGCCAAATTCAAAGTATACATTAGTTTTTTATGAGATAGCCGTAAGTGGAGTTGTTTTAGTAATTATGATGTCTATATATATTGCTATATTTAGGATTACAGGTAATGGATTTACAGGCAATTTAGCTATAATAGGATTATTGAGTTTGATTACTTGCATATTTGGTATTGCTATACTAATCCTTATGAAAGTCTTGATACCTAAAAAAATAGGTGCAGGTGCAGGAATGATAATTATGCTAGTTACAATGCTTGGAAGTTTTGGGGGAAGCAATGATATTTTAAATGCAATAACAAAGTTTAATCCATTTGACTCTATTAGTAATATGTTTACTTGTTATGAAGTACATGCAGATTTTGCTCTTATTAAAGGAGATATATTAAATACTATAGCTATAATATTTATAATGGGATTAGTAACGGCACTAGTGCTAAAAAGAAAGAGGGTAGTAGAGTAATGAAAATATTTAAACTTACAGTTATAAATTTAAAAAGACTTATTAAAAATCCTGTAATGCTATCCTTTGGAGTTTTATTACCCATAATAGTATTAATGACAATGGGAGGAAACCATACAGTAGAAAAAGAAAAAATTATTATTGTAGATGAGGACAAAAGTGAATATTCACAAATGTTAATTAGTGAGATTCAAAAAAATAAAGATATAAAAATTTTAGATAACGGGTTTGATGATGAAGAGGCAATAGACGAGGGATGGAATGCAGCTATAACTATAAAATCTGGATATCAGGAAAAAATAAAAAACAAAAAGTTACCAGAAGTTTTAGTACACAGTTTAAATGGAGGAAGTTTAGATGTAATAAGTATAAGCAATGAGGCAACAACAAGTTTATTAGAACAAGAAATTTTAGGGGCAAAATTAGATGAGAATATTTCAATTAAAATAATTCGAAAAGAAAGTTTGCCACTTGGACTTATGAGTTTATTAATGATTATTTATTATGGTTTTATTACAACCGCAATGATAACAGATGATTTGATGAAACTTAAAGCACAGAATGTTTTAAAAAGAGCTATAACAACACCTAATAGAAGTTATGAGGTTTTAATAGGTAGTTTTCTTTCAGCATTTATATTTTTATCAATGTCAATGTGTGTAACTTATACTTTAGTTAAAGAAACAAAGATGCTTGAGGGGGTTGTAGCTTTTAATGGATATATATCTGTGATACTTGCTAGTTTTGTATTTGTAGCAATTACAATATTTACAGTGAGGTGGTTTAAAAAGCCTGAAATTGTATCTGGAGTAGTAACATTTACAGGGCTTGGACTTTTCCTTATTGGGATAATAGGAATTATGGTTCCTTATTTACCTGAATCGGTATCATATCTTGGGATGATAGGATATATTTCACCATTTTATTGGGTTGGAGAAATTGCAAAGGGGAATTTAGTTAGTGGAGTAGTAGTATTACTTCTTATGGGAATTGCAATATTTACTACAGGAACTTATAAAATAAGTGAGTTTGCATCAAGTAATTAAATAAACAAGCAAAAGACTATTTCAAATAATTTGGAATAGTCTTTTATCTGTTTATAGATAATTATTCTAAGTAGTCCTCTGGAAAATCTGAAATGCGAATAATATTAGGAGTATTTTTTCTTAGTATAGGAAAAGCAATTGGTGCAAGTGATCTGATTAAAAGTTCAGCTTCAGTTTCACTAGCTTTAGAGGATATACTAAGTATAGAATCAAGAAAACTTTCAATTGATTTTCTATAATTTTCTAGTTCATCTGAATAAAACTTAGTTTCTTTTATTGATTCAAAAGAATAAATAAATCTACAAATGAATCTAACTAAATTTTTATCATAATCATCAAAGCTTTCAATTTCATATACATTATTTTTATATTTACTACTTTGAAAATAATCAGTTCTTTTGAAATTAGATGGAAGACTTATACAACTATTAAGTGTATATTCTAGTTTTAATTTATTTTCGTCTTTTTTGTTATTAAGATTCAAAATAATGCCTCCTAACTGACTTATAGATTATATTATTACAATATTAGTATGTACTTTAAGAAAAAAATTTATGTCATAAATAAAAAAATAAGACATATTGAATTAACAACATGCCCACTAGATTAAATTCTTCTTATTATGTTTTCGGCAAATTCTGAAATTGTAGATGCTTTAGTTCTATTAAGCTCTGTTTGTAATCTATCAATATCAATGACTTCATTATTTCTAATAAGATTATTTATGAAAGTTTTAACTTCTTTGTGTGTTGAGTTTTCAACTGGTACAACATACATTACTTCTTTTGTTATAGCATATGAAATACAAGTAGATTCATTAGATAAGCCACTAACGTTTAAGTCAGACATCCATTCATCATCTTTTAGGCTGGCTTTGATTTCCTCTATTGTTTTTTCAAGTTCAAAAGGCTTACAGATTTTAAAGTCTGTAGTTTTTCTTGGGATATAAAACTCTATATATGGGATATCCTTTGTATCGCTAAATACATTTAATTTTTGAACCTCTCTATAGTTGTTACAGAATACTAATAGCATAATAACAGCTCCTTATCATTTGTTTTTTTTAGTATAGCAGATGAAATGAAAAAAATAAAACGTATACATTTAATAAATCAATAAAATATGCTGATAAAAATAAATAAATAATAGTAAAAACAGAATATTATGTTAACTTATATTATTTTAATCTAATTAAATTATTAAAGTAAAAAACAAAAAAGATATTGTAAAATATCGGCAATTGAGATAAGATAATCAATAGATAAACATTTATCGTTAACGAGAAAATTTACTTAGTCAAAATTTTTAGGAGGGGATAAAGATTATATTTTTAAAGAAATTTTTACAATTCTTTTTGTCTATTTTCATACTTTCTTTCATTGTTTTTTATATGTCTAGATTAGCACCAGGTGAGCCTTTGAAGTCTTACTATGGAGAGGCCGTCGAAAGAATGTCTATAGAGCAACAACAGGTTGCAACAGAAAAATTAGGTCTAAATAAACCAATATATCAGCAATATGGAATTTGGATTAAAGATGCACTAAAAGGTGATTTTGGAATTTCATATAAGTATAAAGATGATGTCATATCAGTTATTGGTGATGTTTTTATAAATACAATTATACTTGGCGTATCAGCTTATATACTTACATTTATTCTTTGTACATTACTTGGGATATTTTGTGCGCTTAATGAAGGTAATATTTTTGACCGGATAGTTTGCATGGTTGGTAATATAATAAATTCAATTCCTACTTTTTGGGTAGCTTTAGTATTAATACTTATATTTAGTATTAACCTAAATGTTTTACCAAGTAGTGGAGCTTACAAAATAGGACAAGAGGAAAGTGTAGTATCAAGAATAGAACATTTAATATTACCGCTTATAGTTATGGTCTTAGGTCATGTTTGGTATTATGCTTACATGATAAGAAATAAACTTTTAGAAGAGATTAGAGAAGACTATGTCTTACTTGCAAAAATAAAAGGTTGTAGTAATAGGGTTATTGTTTATAAGCATTGTCTTAAAAATATAATGCCTGCACTTATTACAATTATGGCAATTTCAATTCCTCATATTCTTGGAGGTACATTTGTTGTTGAGAAGATATTCTCATATCCAGGGATGGGGTCACTTACAT
Organism: uncultured Clostridium sp.; assembly: GCF_947039605.1. Classification (GTDB taxonomy): domain Bacteria; phylum Bacillota; class Clostridia; order Clostridiales; family Clostridiaceae; genus Sarcina. The sequence goes on along the minus strand of NZ_CAMQZG010000021.1, from coordinate 22,809 downwards.
TTGAAAGTGCTAAATATCATGATTATAATATGCTAATGGTTTTATGCCTAATTACAGGTGTGGTTATAATAATAAGCAATATTGTAGCTGAGATGATAAATAATAAAATAGACCCTAGAACAAAGCAAGTAAGGGGGGAATATTTTGAATTTACAAAAAAGTGATTTTAAAATTATAGGAAATAAGGGTTATTTAAATAATCTTAAAGAGAATAAAAATTTAAAAAAGATAAAGAGTAAAAGACCATATATATCATTTGGAATTTTAGGGGTTATAATTTTACTTTGTATTTTTGCAGAGGGAGTTATGACACATGACCCAAGTTATTTAAACTTAAGAGATGTTTCAAGTGCTCCAAGTAGTGAGTTTTTATTTGGAACAGATACAATGGGGAGAGATATTTTTTCAATGATTTGGTATGGAGGTAGAATATCACTATTTATAGGTTTTCTAGCTACTTTAATATCAACAGTAATTGCAATTATATACGGTACTGTGAGCGCATGTTCAAATAGTTATATTGATGACTTAATGATGAGGATAACTGAAATTATACTTACAATACCATCAATTTTAGTGATAATTTTTATTCAAGGGATGCTTGGAGAATCAAGTGTTATAAGTTTAGCCTTTATTATAGGAATAACAAGTTGGATGAATATGGCTAAAGTTGTTAGAGCAGAGGTAAGTCAAATAAAACATAGTGAGTATATACTAGCTTCAAAAACTATGGGGGCAGGATTTTTTCATATATTAAAAGAGCATATGATTCTTAATTTTATACCCGCAATAATGTTTATGGTAGTTACAAGTATAGCTGCGGCGATAGGAACTGAGGCAACGCTTAGTTTTTTAGGAATAGGACTTCCGATAGATAGTATTTCTTGGGGAAGTATGCTATCACTTGCTGATAGTGCATTATTATCAAATTTATGGTGGATTATTATAATCCCAGGATTTTTCTTAGTTATAACACTTCTTTGTATTACCAATATAGGTAATTATTTAAGAGGTATTTCAAATAAAAAACAAAGTAATTTATAAATTTAAGGGGGCAGTTTAAAAATGAAAAAAATTAAATTAAAAGCTTTAATGCTTGCAGGGGTTATGGCATTATCAGTTGGATTTGTGGCTTGTGGCACAGATGATATAGAGGAGAAAAAGGGAGAGTCATCAAAGGTTGAGGCTAAAGGTGATAATGAAACTTTAGTTTATGGAAGTGGAGATTATACAAGTATAAATCCAGCTATAAAAGAACATGGAGAGATAAACTCTCTTATATTTACAGGACTTACAGCTAGAGATAAGAATAATAATATAATTCCTGCACTTGCAGAAAGTTGGGAATTTGATAAAGCAAGTGATACTTATACTTTTAAACTTAGAACTGATGTTAAGTGGCATGATGGAGAACCTTTTACTTCAAAGGATGTTAAATTTACAATAGAAACTATTCAAAATCCAGATTCTATGTCAGAGATTGCATCAAATTATGAAGATATTGAATCGGTAGAAATAGTTTCGGATTCTGAAGTTAAAATAAAACTTAAAGAGCCTAATGTTGCTATTTTAGATTATTTAACTGTTGGAATAATACCAGAGCATATTTTAGCAGGGAAAGATATTACAACAAGTGAGTTTAATAAAAAGCCAATAGGGACAGGTCCTTATAAATTAGATAAATGGGATACAGGACAAAGTATAACACTTGTAAAGAATACTGAATACTATAAGGGTGAGCCAGAAATTGATAATATGATATTTAAGATAGTTACAGATGCAAAGGCAAAGGCATTACAACTTAAATCAGGAGAACTTGATTTAGCGCAAATTACACCAAAAGATATGCCAGCTTTAGAAGGAAATGAAGATTTTGAAATTCATGAATTTAAAACAGCAGATTATAGAGGTATAATGTATAACTTTAATTCTGATTTCTTTAAAGCAAATAAAGATTTACCTAATGCACTAAGTTATGGAATTGATAGAGAAGTTATAATTGATAGTGTTCTTTTAGGACAAGGATACACAGCATATTCACCTCTTCAAGCAGGACCGTATAACAATCCAGATATGGAGAAGTTTGAGTATAATCCCCAGAAAGCAAAAGAAGAGATTGAAAAATTAGGCTGGAAACTTGGAGCTAATAAAATATATGAAAAAGATGGACAAAAGTTAGCATTTGAAATAGTTTGTGGTGAGGGTGACCAAGTTAGGATAGATATGGCTAATATATGTTCACAGCAATTTAAGGAAATTGGTGTAGAAACTAAAGTAACCGTTAACGCAGAGGTAGACTGGGCAAATCAGGATACTTATCTTATAGGATGGGGAAGTCCATTTGATCCTGATGATCATACTTATAAAGTTTTTGGAACTGATAAGGGGGCGAACTATAATGGATATTCAAATGCAAAGGTTGATGAGTTATTAAAAGCAGCAAGGGCTACTGATGACAATGATGAAAGATTAAAACTTTATAAAGAATTCCAAGAAGAGATGGCTCTTGATATGCCATACACATATATAGCATATATTGATGCAATTTATGCAGCTGAGGATAAATTAAAAGGTTTATCATCAGATACAGTACTTGGACATCATGGAGTTGGGATATTCTTTAATGTAGATGAATGGACAATTTCACAAGATTAAAAAAACATTATAGATGAGAGTTAAATCTCATCTATAATTAAAATTTCAATTGGAGGTGGATTTATGACTTGTATTTTAAAAATAAATAATTTAAAGGTAGATATAGTAACAAAACGTGGAATTGTAAAAGCTGTTAGAGGGATTGATTTAGATCTTAACAAGGGTGAAGTTCTTGCAATTGTTGGTGAATCAGGATGTGGAAAGACAATGCTTTGTAGAGCTATTCAAGGTATTCTTCCGAAAAATGGATACATAGCAGAGGGAGAAATAAATCTTCCATTAAAAAGTAAGGAAGAAAAAAATATGAGTTATATATCTATGATATTTCAAAATCCAATGACAGCATTAAATCCGACTATGAAAATTGGAGATCAAATAAGAGAAGGTATATTAAATCAAAAAAGGATGAGCAAAAAAGTAGCAAAACTTGAAGCAATTAAGTTTATGGAACTTGTAGGAATAGAAAATGCGATAGAAAGATATAATTCAAGACCATATGAATTTTCAGGTGGAATGAGACAAAGAATTGTTATTGCAATAGCACTTTGTACAAATCCTAATATTTTAATTGCAGATGAACCCACAACTGCACTTGATGTTACAATACAAAAGCAAATACTTAATTTGATTTTAGATTTAAGAGATAGAATAAAATTAAGTATTATATTTGTAACACATGATTTATCTATTGTTGCAAATATAGCAGATAGAGTAGCAGTTATGTATGCAGGGAAATTTGTGGAGATTGGAACATCAAGAGAAATTTTTGAAAATCCTAAACATCCTTATACTAAAGCACTTATGAATGCACTTCCAGGTGAGGATATGAATAAAGACCTTGAAAGTTTAGAGGGTGCACCACCAAGTCTTATTGATATTCCCGTAGGAGATTGTTTTGCAAGAAGAAATAAAAATGCACTTGTAATAGATTTCAATCAAGAACCTCCAATGTTTGAGATTAGCAAAACACATAAGGCGGCAACTTGGACACTTCATCCATTGTTTAAAGAACTAAATAACATCCATTTAGAGGAGACTTTAAATAATGCTTGATAATAAGGTTCTTGAGGTAAAAAATCTAAAAAAACATTTTTCTCTTAGTAGAAAAAGTATAGTTAAAGCTGTGGACGATATTAGTTTTGAACTTTATAATGGTGAAGTTTTGGGAATTGTTGGAGAGTCGGGTTCAGGAAAGTCAACTCTTGGGAGGAGTATAATAAAGATACATGAATCAACAGGGGGGTCTATAAAATTTCAAGGGATAGAGTTAAATAATAAGAGAGAATATAAGCAAAATAAAGATAAGATAACAACTGATATGCAAATAATATTTCAAGATTCAACATCTAGTTTAAATCAAAAAAAGAATATTTTAAGTATTATATCAGAGCCACTTAGAATTAAGGGTATTTGTAAAAGTAAAAAAGAATTATTAGAAAGAGTTAAAAAGACTGCTCAAAGTGTTGGACTAACACAAGAAGATTTATTTAAATATCCATCAGAACTTTCAGGGGGGCAAAGACAAAGAGTTTCGATAGCTAGAGCGTTAATTTTAAAACCAAAGCTTATAATAGCAGATGAACCTATTGCATCATTAGATGTATCTATGCAAGCGCAAATTGTTAATTTATTTAAGCACTTAAAAAATAATCATGATTTAGCATGCATATTTATAGCACATGATTTATCTATGGTACGCTATATAAGCGATAGAATAGCTGTAATGTATAAAGGTAAAATAGTTGAAATTGCAAAAGCTGATGAGTTATATAAAAATCCACTTCATCCATATACAAAGCTTTTAATTAGTTCAAAACTTGTTGCAAATCCAAGGTATAGGAATCTTAATATAGTAAGTTCTTATGAAGAGGATGATAAAGTTTTTAATTTTGATAAATCAGAGCTAATTGAAGTTGAAAAAGACCATTTAGTTTATATGGTTAATTGAATATAAAATACTCTAGAAAAATTTCTAGAGTATTTTTTCATTATAAGGATATATATAAGATTTTAGGAAACAATACCCTTATAAATATAAATTAGAAGAGAACTAAGTGGGTGTAAAACAAATGAAAAAATTAACTATGTTAATTCCAGCACATAATGAAGAGGATAAGATAGAAGAAACGTTAGAAAGTATATTTAAACAAACTAGACCAGCTGATAAAATTGTTATAATATGTGATAACTGTACAGATAAAACAGAAGAAGTTTTAGAAAAATATAAAAATGAAACATTTGAGGTTATTAAGACTGTTGAGAATAAAGGTAAAAAAGCAGGAGCGTTAAACCAATATTTTAGAAATAATGAAATTGAAGGGTATGTATTAGTAATGGATGCAGATACACTTTTAGATGAAAATTGCATATTTGAAGGTTTGAAAAAAATAGAGTCAGATGAAGCATATGGTGCTGTTTGTTCAAGAGCAGGAATTTTAAAATATAATAAAAGTGAAAAAATAAATTTATTAGAAGACTTTGTTTGGCATTTACAACATATTGAGTATGGGCAGTTTGATGCACATAGAGTTGAGACTGATGGAAGAATAAAGGTAGTACATGGAATGGCGGCAATATTTAAAGTTGAGGTATTAAAATATGTGATTGAGTATAGAAAAGAGCGATTTGGAGTTGAAACAGGGGTATATTTAGAAAATAATTTAGTTGAAGATTATGAATTAACTTTATGCGTTAAGCATAAGTGGAAAGTTTCAGTAGCCATAGAGATGCTAGCATGGACTAAAGTTCCTTTAGGGGTAAAAGAATTATATGTACAAAGATTAAGATGGTTAAGAGGTGGTGTTGATACAGTTAGATTTCATGGATTTGATAAGGTTACAGCACAAGATTTTTTAAATGACATATTATTTGTTTTTGTTATGTTACAAAGGTTAATAGTATTTATAGCTATGATAGTTTTTATATATTTATTTAGAAGCTATCAAGTAAGTAAATTAGTTATATTAGTAACTTTTTATACGTATGTTGATTCTTTTTATAGGCTTAAATATACGCAGAAAAGAGGAGCTAAAGATTATATTGTAAAACTACTTTTTATACCAGAAGTCTTATATGGATTGTTTCAAGTTGCAGTTATGATACAAAGTTTTATTTATAGTTTCTTTAATGTAGAGCAAGAGTGGTGATGTGATGATAAGTTTTTTTAAAGTTTCAAACTATATAGGATTGTTGCTAGCTACAACTTTATTTGTTATTACTTTAGTTAGATTTAATACCTTACTTTTAAAAAGTAGAAAATATTTGATGTGGTTTTTGCAAATATTTATAATAATATGGATTGTAAAGGAATTACATTTTAATATATATTCCATAATAATTGGAGAGTTTTGATTGAGATTTGATTATAAGAATTAAAGAAAAATATTATGAGAAAAAAAAGAGTTTTAAAGAAAGAAAAAGAAATTTGTGGAATGGAAAGAAGAAAAATAACATATTCTAAAAAGAAAATAAAATCATAATATTCGTGTTTTTAAAACATGCGATTATGAAATCAATAAATAAATAGATATAAAAAAGTAAAATCAATATATATAAAAGAAGTAAATAAAATATATAATAAAAATTTATAGTGCTATTGAAACTAGGTATAAATATATATAGAATGAACTGTAAGTTTGTTTAATAGAGATAAATGAATTTTCAAATCTTAGTTAACAGAGCGAGGAAAAAATGAAATTTTATAAAGCATTTACACCTTTTCAAAAAATATTTTTTGTAGTATTTATGATATCAAGTATACTAACTTTTTTTGTGCCAGCATTTTTAAATGATTGGGACTTTAAAACTGTTTTAACGGTTACTGGATTCATAGGACTTATAGCTACAGTATCAGGAGTTATAACATCAATATATCAAGCGAAAGCTAGTTTAACAGTTTACTTTTGGTGGATATTAAATACTCTTGCAATGACACTTGTTTCATTTATAGGTGGACTATATGGGGAAGGATTGAAAAATTTATTTATACTAATCCCTTTAGAGATATATGGTTTCTATATGTGGAAGAGGAGTGCAGAGCAAAGTGAAGATGGAATTGTTGAAGCTAGACAGTTTACACCAATGCAATGGGTGAAAACAATAATCATAATGTTAGTTGCGTGGGTATTATATGGAATGTTCTTGAAAAATATACCAAGCATAATGATGAATATATTTAATGTTCATATAGCAGCAGATCCATCATATATAATGGATTCATTATCATCAGTTATTACTACATATGCATTATATCTTACATCAAGAAGATATGTAGAGCAGTGGTATTTCTGGATTCTATCAAATATAGGATTTATTGTATTTGTAGAAACGATGGTTAAACAAGGATTCTCAATAAATAATTTATCAGGTGCAATGACTTGGCTTCAGTATGGAGTAAGTTCATTCTATGGATTCTATTTATGGAGAAGAATGTATAAGGAAAAACATAAAGGTAAGGACATTGAAGGAAATGTGCTTAGTGCCTAGTTGAAATATAAGGGAATACAAAAGAGATGACTTTTCAAAAAAAGTCATCTCTTTTGTTATGGGTAGATATTTGTAATATAATAAATTTAAGAAAAAATATAATTTGTGAGGAAAAGAAAATGAGAATAAATAAGTTACTAAGCAATTATGGATATTGTTCAAGAAAGGACACTAGAAAGTTTATTGAAGATGGAAGAATTATTGTAAATGGAGAAAAAGCAATACAGGGTCAATGGGTTGAAGTAGAAGAAGATAAAATTTTACTTGATGGAGATATATTAAAAGAGAAAGATAGAGTTTATATAGCACTTAATAAACCAAAGGGAATAATATGTACAGCAGATGAGAGTAAAGATGAAAACATAATAAAATATGTGAATTATGGAGAATACATATTTCCAATAGGAAGGTTAGATAAAGACTCACAAGGCTTAATTATATTAACTAATGATGGTGAACTTGCGAATGATATTTTAGAGGCAGAAAATGGTCATGAAAAAGAATATGTAGTGACTGTTGATAAAGAAGTAACAGAAGAATTTTTGAGTAGTATGAGTAGTGGGGTAAAAATAGGGGATAAAATAACAAAAGAATGTAAGCTCCAAAAAGTAGATGAATTTATATTTAAAATAATTTTAACACAGGGACTAAATAGACAAATAAGAAAAATGTGTTTAGCATTTGGATATAAAGTTCAGGTACTTGAGAGAATAAGAATACTTAATATAAATTTAGATGATATAGAATATGGGAAATGGAGAGATATATCAAAAGAAGAGCTTGATATATTAAGAAAAATAATAGAATAAAAGTATACCAATTTAGAGTGTTGTAAACTTTTAAATTGGTATTTTTTTATGAGAACAAAAAGGTTGCTTTTATATGAACAAGATATGAATATTGGGTTATTTAGATAGAGTTAACAATTGGAATAAAAGCTTAAAAATTTGAAATGTAACAAAAGAAAATAGAAATCATATAGATATTTTATAAGATATTATAAAAATAATAAAAATATCATTTAATAAGTATATATATATCAAAAAAAGAGCTATTTTGAGCAAAAGTAATAAAATATGTTTTAAATTTTATTACTTAGAAAATGAGACTATGACTAAAAAAAGAGTCGTTTTAATTATTTTAATATGCTGACAATATAAAAAGTGGCAAAGGAATAGAGTGCAAATCTAAATGATAAAAAAATGGCTAGTTATTAACAAAAAATTAAAAAAATCAATATAAATTTATCAGTTATCTTATTTAAATTTGAGTATATATATATTATAATAATATTCGCGATATAAGAAGTCGTTGTTAATAAAATATTAACAATAGTAATAGGAGGTTAGGTACATGGAAAAGTACAAAATAATCGAATTAGAAAATAAATATTGGGGCGAAATGGCCGCCATATATGAGAACTCAATAAAGACGGGAATCACTACTTTTCAAAGGATGGTGCCTAGCTATGATGAATGGATAGATTCTCATCTAGAGGGATTTAATATAATTTTATTAGAAGATAATGAAGTACTTGGTTTTGCAGCACTTACAGCAATAAATGGTAAAATACAATATAGTGGAGTTGCAGAGCTTAGTATTTATGTTAAAGCAGGACAAAGAGGAAAAGGAATAGGAACAAAGCTTTTAGATAAATTAGTAGAGTTATCAGAAGAAGCTGATATTTGGACACTTCAAGCTACTGTACTTGAAGATAATATTGGAAGTAAAAAATTACATGAAAAGTGTGGATTTAGAGAAGTTGGATATAGAGAGAAAATTGCTAGAACAATTTTTGGGGTATGGAAAGATACATTTTTAATGGAAAGAAGAAGTAATATAGGACTTGCTGAAGTTATTGATTTTAATGTAATAAAAGAAACAGAAATGCATAATTATATTATGGAAGAGAATATAGTATTAGAAGCATAATATAATTAGGATATAAAAAATAGGCTATATCAAAAGTTAAGTTACTTATAATATATAGTATTTAAAAAAAACTATATATTGTAGATAGCGGGCTATTGTGATATAGCTCTTTTTATTTTATAAAGGAATAAGTTATTTGGTTCAAAATGTAAATTATATTGTTATATATAACAATTTAGTTCCAATTTAATTTCGATATTATTGCAATATAGTTGAAATATGATAAACAATAATTTATAATTTTAGAGGATATAAAATGAATGAAGAGATATTTAAGAGGATATAGGTGACTTACAATGAATAACAAAAAAATATTAACTACATTTGCTATCGCTAGTATAATAATAGCATCAGGTCATATGCAAGCGAAGGCGGCGAGTTTTCAAAAAGCGGTAGTTACAAATTTAGGAAGCTATTCTTATTTGCATTTAAGAAGTAGTGCAACAACTAATAGTTCTATAATTGATAATATACCAGTAGGGGCAAAGCTTAATATTATAGCAGAGAATGATGGATGGGCTAAGGTAGAATATGATGGAACAATTGGATTTGTAAGTACATATTACTTAAATGATTTAAATACAATCTCATCAAGTGTAAATTCTAAAGGGTCAAGAACTATATATACGAGTTATAATACAAGTATGAGTAATTATGCTGATATGCAAAATGATGTTTGGGGTGAAACTAAAGCTTCAACATATAAAAAATATATCAATCCTCAAAATGCTAGTAGCAGATATGAGTTTTTAAGAATTGATAGATATAGAGATATAAGTGTTAGTAAATTAAATAATGTTTTATCTAACAAAGGTGTTTTAAAAGGACAGGCACAGGTTATGAATGATGCAGCTAGAAGATATAACATAGACCCTGTATATCTTACAGCACAAACGGTTTTAGAGACAGGATATGGAGAAAGCACGCTTGCAGAGGGTGTAACCATAAGTTCTATAGCGGATGTAAACCATCCTATATATAGTAATGGAAATTTAGTTGGATATAGAATGATAAAACTCTCACAGCCGGTTACTGTTTTTAATTTATTTGGAATTGGAGCAAGAAATAATTTGCCGGGATTTAATAACAGGGCATTAATACTTGGGACTACTTATGCATATAAACATGGGTGGACAAGTGTTCCAAAAGCAATATACGGGGCAGCTAAATTTTTATCAAATACATATGTAAATAATGCAACTTATAATCAAAATACACCATATAAGTTAAGATATACATCTAACTTAAATAATGTATGGCATGAGTATGCAACAAAACCCTATTATGCTGATAGCATAGGAAGTTTAATAAGTCAGTATAGTTCTGTTTATGAAAATTCAGATTCATTTTTATTTGATAAGCCAGTATTTTCAGAGTAAATATTTAGAATAAAGAAGGTTATTTTAATTAATTTTAAGATAGTCTTCTTTTTCTTTTAATTTTTATGAAGTATAAGAAGTTTATTAAGATAATAGTAGTAATATTTTAATAATTGACATAATTTTTTTTAAGGTAATTTGTGGTATAATAATATAAATTATATGACAATTAGAAAAAGGTGGAAAAAATGAGATATTTAAATAAGTTAAAAGAGGGCTTTTATGAAAAGTTACCTTTAAAATTTAATAAATTTAGTGACAAGAATATTTTAAAATATGCGGTAGGAGCCAATTTATATATGAATGGCCTTATGGATGTATATGAAAAAATTAAAAATGATTTAAAGGGTAAAGTATCGGCTATAACTATTTGTTTTGAGGATTCTATAAAAGAAAGTGACCTTGATAGGGCTGAACAAAATATTTTTAGACAATTAAATAAAATTTCAAATGAAATTGATAATGGAGGTATTTCGGTAGAAGACATGCCTCTTATTTTTATAAGAGTAAGAAATTACAAGCAATTTGTAAGCTTTGTTGAAAGGTTAGAGATTAATGAAGCTAGATGTTTATCAGGCTTTGTTTTTCCAAAGTTTAATGTAGATAATGCAGAAGATTATTTAAGCTATACAGAAGAGATATCAGGAGTTTTTGATTCAAGGTTTTATGTTATGCCGATATTAGAAAGTGAAGAAATAATCTATAAAGAAAGTAGATTAAAGACGCTTATAGAATTGAAAAAGATAATTAAAAAATATGATGAGATGGTTTTAAATATAAGAGTAGGAGGAACTGATTTTTCATCAAAGTTTGGTCTAAGAAGAAGTGTAGATGCTAATATATATGATATAAAAGTGGTTGGAGACTGTCTTATTGACATAATAAATATATTTGCAAGAGAGGGCAGTAATTATATAATATCAGCGCCGGTTTGGGAGTATTTTTCAGATGATATAAATTCATTAGAGGTAAAAGGACTTTTACAAGAATTAAAGTTTGATATAGGTAATGGATTCTTTGGGAAAACTGTTATTCATCCACAACAAGTAAAGTATGTAAATGCTAATTTTGTTGTTAAATATGAGGACTATATGGATGCTATAAGTATAGCGGGTCTTAAGGAAATAGGAGGAGTATTTAAAGGGTTTTCAAACAATAAAATGAATGAAGCTTCTCCACATTTAAATTGGGCTAGAAAAATAATTGAGAGAGCTGATGTCTTTGGTGTTTTAAAAGAAGGCTTAGATGGACAAGTTCTTTATTAAAGGGGATAAATGAATGGATATACAAATAAAAGAAAATAAGTATGATATAGATTTAAAAGATTTAATTGTAATGGCAAGTAGAGCGAATAATGAAAAAAGAAATTTTCTTTTTGTTAGTAAGATATTAGGTAAGCATATAGAGGTAAGTCCAGATATATGTAGAATTATTGGGTATATGCTAGCAACGCTTACATGCGAAAAAAATGCGTATACACAAGAGATTATTGAAGCTTTTAAAAAGCAAAATGATTCTTATAAAGAGTATTTTAAAACAGAATACATATGTAAGGATAGAATTGCAGTTTTAGGATTTGCAGAAACAGCAACAGGTCTTGGTATGGCAGTTGCATCAGCAATTAAAGATTCAGTTTATTTGACTACAACTAGAGAGAATATAGAGGATATGAAGTCTATATTAAAGTTTGAGGAAGAACATTCACATGCTACAACGCATAAGTGCTATTTAGAAGAATTAAGCATTTTGAAATCAAAAGATAGAATAATACTTGTTGATGATGAAATTACAACAGGAAAATCAATGCTTAATATTATTGAAGAATTAAAAGTGGTTACAGGGATAAATAAATACACAATTCTTAGTGTTCTTGATTGGAGAAATGAAGAATATCTAGAGATGTACAAGCAATTTAAATTAGAAAAAAATGTAGATATAGATGTTCTATCATTAATATCAGGAAGTATAAAAAATTCTGATAATATTGTCTATTATGATAAAGATGAAAGCACAATTAATGAAAGGATAGAAGTTATAGATATAAGTGGTGATTTTAATAAGAAATCCCATGACACGTTAGAGGGTAAAAAGGAAAATTATTTAAAAGATACAGGAAGATTTGGGGTTGCATATGAGGATATAGTTTCGATTGAGGAGAATAGTAGAAAAGCTGCAAAGAAGATAAAAAAGATAATAGGTGAATATAAAAAAGTGCTGATTTTAGGACATGGGGAAAATATATATATACCATCAAGAATAGCGTCTTATATGGGTGGGAATGTAAAGTTTAAAACAACAACTAGAAGCCCTATATATTGCAAAGATGAAGAGGGATATCCTATTTTAGAGAAACACAGTTTTGATGATAGAGGGGTAAAATATTATTTTTATAATAAATCTAGTATTGAAAAAGAATATGATAAAGTAGTTTTAATTATAGAGACAGATTTAGATATAAAGCTAACTAATAATATAGCTATTTTTAGAATATAGTGGGGGCATAAAATGAATATAAAAGGCAGTTATAAAGAGGATTGTATATTTCTTTTAAAAGACCTTACAGGTGAATTTAAAGAAATAAGTATAGAGGAAAAAGAAAAGCTTATTGCAAGGGGAATAAGTTATTCTAATTTCATTTCAAAGGAAGAGATACCAACAGAAGAAGTAGAAGACCTTTTTTTTGATATGGTAGAGAAGTATTCAGAAAAAATAGCAGAGTATGTATCTGTATTAGCAGAAAAGATATATAAAGATAAAGATAGTGGATTAGTAATTGTATCACTTGCAAGGGCAGGTACACCTTATGGGATATTAATAAAGAAGTATTTAAAATTTAAGTATAATATTGAGATTCCACACTATAGCATTTCAATTATAAGAGGAAAAGGAATAGATTTTAATGCTATTAAGTATATTTTAGAACATAATGAAAATACTAATATTCAGTTTGTTGATGGATGGACAGGAAAAGGTTCTATAATCAATGAGCTTAAAACATCTATTGATAGATTTAATGATGAAAATAATAAAAATATTGATAGTTCTTTAGCGGTTATAGCAGACCCAGCAAGACGTTGCAATATATACGGGACAAGAGATGATATAGCAGTTCCTAATTCTATTTTAAACTCAACTGCAAGTGGTTTAATAAGTAGAACTATTTTAAATGATGAGTTTATTAATGCAGGTGATTTTCATGGTGCTATAAATATAGAATATTTAAAAGAATATGATTATTCACAGTATTATGTAGAGCAAATAGCTAAGCATTTTAAAAAGGATAATTCAGTAGGTGATACAAAATCTATTGATATAAATTATGCTAAAGATATAACTCAAAGAATTCAGAAATTATATAATGTTGAAGACATCAATAAAATTAAACTTAGCATAGGTGAAGCTAGTAGAGTTCTTTTAAGAAGAAAGGCTAGAATTATACTTTTAAATGATATAAATGATATTGAAGTACAACAACTAGTTTTACTTGCAAAAGCTAAAAATGTTCCAATAGAAGAATATAGGGAGTGTGAATATAGAGCTATTGCAATAATAGATGAGATGGAGGTTGAGTAATGAAAAAAATTCATTTCATAACAGATCTTGATAGAACAATTATTCATGCTAAAAATAAAGGATATAGATGTGTTGAGCATATGGGAGAAAAAGAAGTAACATATATGACTGAAAAGAGTTATACTGACTTCCTTGAAATTTTAAATAATGATAATTTAGAGTTTATACCATGTACAATGAGAAATTTAAAGCAAACACTTAGAGTGGACTTTATAAAGGAATATAACCCGAGAGTTATAATTTGCACAAATGGAGCGCAGATATATATATCAGGAGAACTTGATTTAGAATGGGACAATTATATTAAAAGTACTGTAAATAAAAGTGTAGTAGTAGACGATATTAATTATATTAAGACATTAAATTTAAAGTATGATGATATAAGAAATATAGAAGGATTTTATATAACTATAAAATGTGCAACAAAAGAGGAAGCACAAGTTGTTTTTAGTGTTTTAAAAAACAAATTCAAGACAAATATAAAAGTAATGCATATAGGAGTTAAAATTTTTATAATAGATGAGAGAATCAATAAAATTTATGCTGTTGATTATATAATTAAAAAATATGACATTGATAATCTTTTTACAGCGGGTGACAGTGAAGTTGATTTAGAGTTTACAACTAGAGGAAAAGCAATAATTCCAAAACATGCCTGCTTTAGACATGTAGATGCATTTGTGACAGAAAAAGAAGGAATACATTCTACTGAAGATTTAATAGATTATCTGAAAAAAGAATTTAATAAATAACTTTCTAAAATTTATACTATAAAAGTGTTATAATTAAAACATTAATAAATTTTTTTTGTAGGAGGAGAGGCAACAGTTGGAACTGATGAGTTTAACGCACTCTATGTTTAGAAAAAATTATGAAAGAACTGGCGATTTTGCTGAGTTTAAACCATATTTTTATAGATATATAGGTGTGAAAGAAGAGAATAATTACAATAATGTTCTAAAAACACTTAATTCTAAGTGTAAAGAAAATGAAAATGTTTGCTTAGTTTTTGATAATAATTTACCTCTTCAAGGAGAAATGGAGCTTATACAGTATATATTCAATGAGCTTAATAACATGAATATCTATAATTTAGCGAATGAAGATATAAGTATATTAGAAGATTCTAACCAAAATCAAAAGTTTTTAATTGCGTTAGAAAATGTGGTTAATTTAGCTCTTAAAAATGAAAGCTTCTTTAATGATAGTGCAAGAAATAATTTTATAACAAAGCTTATAGTATGGGCTTATAGTTATCTTAAAAAAATTGATTACGACAATGATATAAATCCTAAGTGTATTTATTATGGAACTATAGAAAAGCATTCAATTTATTTTCTTATAATGCTATATAAAATGGGTTTTGATGTTGTTTATATAAATCCTTTAAAAGAGGAATATTTCTCTGATATTGATATAGAAAATTTAAGTGTATGTGAAAAGTACATGGGGATTTTAAATGTAGAAAATTTAGAGGAAAGATCTAAAAAAGGAACGTTAATAGATAATGTTGAAAGTATAACAAAGCAAATTCAAAGAGAAGTTCAAGAACAACTTTTTGATGGGACAGGAATGTTTATGCCATGGCAGTATAGAGATGGTAATACTAAAAGCATTTTAATTGATGGAATACCAGAGGATATATTAAGTTATTGGAACGAGGGTGCAAGACTTAGACCTGGATTTAAAGTAAAAGGAAAAATAGTAACAGTACCATGCTTGTTTAAGAAATTAGATGGAGTTTATAAAAATAAGGAAGAGTATCAAAAAATGGTTAATTGCTGTGCAAAATCAGAAAATACATTATTTTTTAATAGTGGATTTATATCAGAGGAAGCCGGTGTTAGTCAAGATATGTATAGTCTTATGTTCTGTCAACTTAGTGATGGTAGTTTTGATATAAATGAAATTAAAAAATCAAAAGATTATAAATTTGGGAAATATAGTGAAGAGGTTCAAAACTTCTTATTAAACAAATTTAATGAAGCAATTACAGATAAAAGTGTATATACAAAAGAATTAGATAAAGAAACTAGATTAAAGCTATTAGTTTTAATACTTACAATGAATGAACAAATCGTAAGACTCATTGATAATTTTGATTTTACATCTAATATACCTAAGATAACGATTTTCTTGAATAATGAGGATAGAATTAGTGATAATATATTAATGTTGCTTGGGTATCTTCATACCGTCGGGGTAGATATAGTTATTTTCAATCCATCAGGATTACTTAATATAACTAATGTGCTAAATAATAATATAGTGAATATAAGTAGACTTGAGGAAATGAGCTATAACACAAATTATAGGAATATTGGAACTGTAAAACAAGGGTTTTTATCAAGAATACTTAATAAATAGATGTTTGGAGGAAAATTTATGAATAATTTTGAAAATGAAGATGTAATAAACATGGATAAGGGAATGGATGTTGAGTATCAAAATGCACCAAGCCCAGAAGAAATGCAGAATATGAATAATATAAATTATCAGATGGGTACAAATCAAGGTCATATGAATAATCAAAATATGAATGGTCAAGGTCAATATGGGATGAATAATAGAATGCCACAATATGATCAATATGGAAATCCAATTAATAATCAGAATATGAATAATCAATTCAATGGTCAAAACCATGGAACAAATAATCAATTCCAAGGTCAAAATCAAGGGATGAATCAATATGGTAATAACATGAATCAAAATCAAGGAATGAATAATTACCAAAATTCTAATATGGGTGAAACGAATCAACAACAAGGAATGAACCAACAAATGGGTGGTTATGGACAGCAGCAACCACAATATCAAAATAATCAAATGGGAATGAATCAAGGATATGCACAGGCAAATCACGGTGGCATGAACATGGGGCAACAGCAAGGTGGAGCTATGACTACTCAAACTGATAATATGGGGGTTCAAGATTTTTCTGCTGATATAAGTGAATATAAACAAAGACTTAGAGGTATGAGAGAAGTTCAGGCTCTAACAAGTGAAGTGGATATTCAAAATACAAACTCAATAATAAATTTTGGTCAAAAGGCTAGTGATAATATTTCAAAAGTATCAGATGAACTTTTAAATTCAATGAAGGCAGTTAAGTCAGAAGAGGCAAGTGAAATGCTTGTTAACCTTACAAAGATAATGGATAAATTTGATGTTAAAGACCTTGAAAATGTAAAGCCAGATTCAGGACTTGCAAAACTATTTAAAAAAATGGGCAATAAAGTAGCAGACTTATTCCAAAAATACGATAGTATGGGAATGGAAGTTCAAAAGGTATATGTTACTTTAAAGAAATATGAAAGTGATATAAGAGATTCTAATGCTCATCTTAAAAGATTATATGATGGTAACCTTGAGTTTTATAGAATCTTAGAAAAATATATAGTTGCAGGTGAAATGGCTATAGAAGAAATAGATACATACCTTGCACAAATTCCAATGGATACTTCAATGAATGAAGAAGAAAAGCATATGATGCTTCAAAAACTTGAAATAAGTAAAGATATGCTATCACAAAGAGTTTATGACCTTCAAATAGCAGAAAATGTTGCTATACAGGCAGCTCCTATGATACAGACAATACAAATGTCAAACTTTAATCTTATGAGAAAAATAAATTCATCATTTATAGTTACATTGCCTATATTCAAGCAATGCTTAGCACAAGCAATTATCTTAAAAAGACAAGAGATTCAAGCTAAGTCAATTAAGCAACTTGATGATAAGACAAATGAGCTTATATTAAGAAATGCATCTAGTACAGCAAGACAATCAGTTGAAATAGCTAAAATGGCATCTGGTAGTTCAGTAGCAATGGAAACATTAGAGAAATCATTTGAAACAATAATGAAAGGTATAGAAGATACAAAGGCTATACAAGTTGCTAATAGACAAAAAAGAGCCGAAAATTCTCATAAACTTGAGAATATTAAAGCGAATATGAAGAGAAATATTGCAGAGTCTTAAGAAACTCTTTATATTAAGATAATAATTATGTAATAAATTGTTTATTTATGACATAATTTAATATGATATAATCAATAAAAAGTTCAGGAGGGATTTTACACATGGGGATAAATTTAGGTGGTATTATGGGTGGAAATGCATCATCAAATAATGTTAATGCATTAAATCTTAAAAAAAATGACGTATTAAATTTAACTAAAAAAAATCCAGGACTTACACAGGTAATACTTGGTGCAGGTTGGGATGTTGCGAATAATGGGTTTGATTTTGATTTAGATATAGCAGCATTTTTATTGAATTCTAATGGGAGAGCTGCAAGAGTTCCTGATGATATAATATTCTTTAATAATATGAAGGCACAAGGCATTTCGCTTCAGGGTGATAATAGAACCGGTGCTGGAGATGGAGATGATGAAAGAATAGAAATGGATTTATCAGAAATTAGACAGGACGTCGAAAAAATAGTTTTTGTGGTTACAATTCATGAAGGGCAGAATAAAAGACAAACATTTGGAATGGTAGAAAACTCATATGTTAGATTGCTTGATGCAAAGAATAATGAGCGAGAAGTTTGTAGATTCAATTTAAAAGAAAATGGTTCAACAGCAACAGCAGTTGTATTCGCTGAAATCTCTAGAGATGGATATGAATGGCAATTTAAAGCGATTGGTGAGGGTAAAATAGCAGATTTGAATGGGATATTAGGTTTATATATGTAATTTAAAAGAGATTAGTTTAAATAAAGAGGGGTGGATGCATATGCTAAATTTACAAAAAAATGATGTTTTAGATTTAACTAAAAAAAATCCAGGGCTTAAAAATATAATACTTGGTGCTGGATGGGATGTTGCTAAAAAGGGGTTTTTTAGTTTTCAAGCAGACTATGATTTAGATCTAGTAGCAGTATTATTAAGTAAGAGTGGAAGGGTTACAGGAAAACAATCATTGGTGTACTATGGAAATCAAAGGGAGGCTGGAATATATCTTCATGGAGATAATAGAACAGGGGCTGGAGATGGTGATGATGAGAAAATTTCAGTAGCATTAGATAAAATTCCAACTGATACTGAAAGAGTAGTTTTTGCAGTTACTATATATCAAGCTAAAACTAGAAATCAAAATTTTGGAAAAGTTAGAAATGCATATGTGAGACTTGTTGATGAGGATAAAAGAGGTGCTGAAATTTGTAGATACAATCTAACAGATGATGGTGGCACAAATACTGCAATAGTATTTGCAGAACTTGTGAGAGAAGGTTCTGAATGGCAATTTAAGGCTGTAGGAAAACTTTTAGATGCAAGTGTTTCAAGTTTATATGAGAGTTATAAATAATAAGAAAGAGGTGTTTTAAAATGGGAATAAACTTAGGCGGCAATTTTGGTGGAACATCAAATGATAATATGCAGACTCCAGCACAAGGTGGATTAGCATTAAATCTTAAAAAAAATGATATATTAGATTTAACTAAGAGAAATCCTGGCCTAAAAAAAGTAATTCTTGGTGCAGGATGGGATATAGCAGTTGGAGGTTCTGAGTTTGATTTAGATATAGCAGCATTTTTACTTGATGCAAATAATAAATTTAACACAATTTCTAATGTAATATTCTTTAACAATAAACAAGGGCAAGGAATTAAACTTGGAGATGATAACAGAACAGGTGCTGGAGATGGTGATGATGAGAGAATGAATCTTGATTTAAATACTATTGATGCTTCAATTCAAAAAGTTATTTTTGTTGTTACTATTCATGGAGCCAAAGAAAAAAGACAAACATTTGGAATGATAAACAATTCATATGTTAGACTTTTAGATGAAGCTCAAAATGAAAAAGAAATTTGTAGATTTAATTTAAAAGAAGATGGTTCAACAGCGACTTCAGTTATATTTGCAGAATTGTATAGACAAGGAATAGAGTGGCAGTTTAAAGCTCTTGGAGAAGGTAAACTAGGCGACTTAAACGAAGTATTAGCATTATATCAGTAGATTATTCAAGTGCATGCAATTTAATTGCAAGTACTTTGAGAATATATAAATTAATAAAAGTTAGGGGTAAAATATGTTAAATGGATTAAATAAAGATCAGATTGAAAAGAGTCGACAGAAGTATGGAGATAATATAATTCATGAGGCGCCACCGGAAACATTCTTTGCAAAGTTCAAAGAGGCATTTGGAGACCCAATGATAAAGCTACTTGTAGCAATTGCTGTAATATTATTTATTATGTCTTGGTTTGGATATGCAGAACTTGGAGAAATAGTAGGAATTGGTATAGCAGTTCTTCTTGTTACATTCATATCTGCAAAAACAGAAGTTTCATCAGATAATGAGTATAGAAAATTAAAAGAAAATGCAGTAAAAGATAGATGTAAAGTATATAGAGATGGTAAAGCAGTAGAAATTTGCATTGATGAAGTAGTTGCAGGTGATTATATTATTCTTCAATCAGGAGATAAGATACCAGCAGATGGACTTTTAATTGATGGAGCTATAAGTGTCGATAATGCAGCGCTTAATGGTGAAACAGAAGAATGTAAAAAGAAAGCTACTGATTTATATACAGAGGCTGATTTAGAAAAAAAGGTAACATTAACAGGCGATTTATTTGTTGATAAGCATTCTTTATTTAGAGGTGCAGTTGTAGTTGGTGGGTCAGGAATAATGGCTGTAACTAAAGTTGGTATGAAGACTGTTATGGGTTCAATGGCTGAAGATATGGCTGATGAAAATGTAGATAGTCCACTTAAAATTAAACTTACAGACCTTGCAGATAAAATTTCTAAATTTGGATATATTGGTGCAACTATTATAGGGGTATCATTTATGGTTCATAAAGTAATTGCTATAGGCGGAGTTAATGCATATTTAGCAATTGGTTATATGGAAATTATAAGAGATGTCTTAGATGCACTTATGCTTGCAGTTGTAATAGTTGTTATGGCAGTTCCAGAGGGTCTTCCTCTTATGATTGCAATAGTTCTTATGAAGAATACTGCAAAAATGTTAAAAAGAAATGTATTGGTTAGAAAGCCTATAGGAATAGAAACTGCTGGTTCATTAAATATTTTATTTAGTGATAAAACAGGTACTATAACAAAAGGTAAACTTGAAGTTGTAGAATTCTTTGATGGAGATATAGCAAGTTCATATGGAACAAGTACTGAGATAAAAGAAAGAATGTCACTTTGTATCGGTAAAAATACTGATGCTATGTTTGATGCTAGTGGGAAAGTTATAGGAGGAAATGCTACGGATAAAGCACTTCTTAACTTTTTAACACAATCACAAGTGCAAAAGTATGAAGATATAAAAATTGATAAAGTTCAACAGTTTAACTCTACAAATAAATATTCAGCATCAGAAATCAATGGCAAAACAGTTTATAAAGGTGCACCAGAGAGATTACTTGCAAATGCAACTAAGTATGTAAATGCAAATGGTGAGATTATTGATATTGATAAGGATAAAATAAATGAAAAAATAGATGGATTAGCAGTAAAAGCTATGAGAGTTTTAGCATTTGCTTATTCAGAGGAGAGTCTCGTTGAAAATGAACTTCCAAAAGATTTAATAATTATTGGATTTGTTGGAATTAGAGATGATGTTAGACCAGAAGCTAAACAAGCAATTGGCGATGTTCAACGTGCTGGTATTCAAGTTGTTATGATTACAGGAGATAGAAAAGAAACAGCTGTAGCAATTGCAAAAGACTGTGGACTTATAAAACTGAATACTGATATAGCACTTACATCAGAAGAACTTAATAAGATGTCAGATGATGAGATTAAGAAGATAATTCCTAATCTTAGAGTTATAGCAAGAGCACTTCCTACAGATAAATCTAGAATGGTTAGATTATCACAAGAACTTAATCTTGTTTGTGGTATGACTGGTGATGGAGTTAATGATGCACCAGCACTTAAAAGAGCAGATGTTGGGTTTGCTATGGGTTCAGGAACAGATGTAGCTAAAGAAGTTGGAGATATAGTTATACTTGATGATAACTTTAAGTCAATAGAAAGTTCTATTTTATATGGTAGAACAATTTATAACAATATACTTAAATTTATTAAATTCCAGTTAACTATAAATGTTGCGGCAGTTGCAGTTTCAGCTATAGCACCATTCTTAAATCTTGATCAACCACTAAGTATTACTCATATTTTATGGATTAACCTTATAATGGATGGTCTTGGTGCTTTAGCGCTTGGTTCAGAGCCTGCACTTCAAAAATATATGAAGGAAAGACCAAAATCAAGAACTCAAAGTATTGTATCTAAGAAGATGATGATACAAGTCTTATTTGCAGGGACATGGGTTACAATAATCAGTTTTGTATTCTTGAAACTTCCATATTTCTTAAATATGTTTGGAAGTACAACAGATAAATATGGCGCTATAACATTATCAACAGAGCATGTTACAGCATACTTCTCAATGTTTGTTTTAGCAGCTGTATTTAATGGTTTTAATGTAAGAAGTAGTAGTCTAAATATATTTGAAAATATTAAAGAAAATCCAGGCTTTATTAAAGTAATGGGAATAATAGTAATAGTACAAATAGCATTAACATTTGTTGGTGGTTCACTATTTGATTGCACACCTATAAGTTTTAAAGCTTGGGTAATATTAATAGTATTCGCACTTACAATTATTCCAGTAGATATGTTAAGAAAAGTTATATTTAAAGAAAAAGATGAATTAGAAGCATAGTATAAAAAACTCCTAGATTTTAATATCTAGGAGTCAGGACGTCGACAAACTACAATGTCGATGTCCTTTTTTTTGTTTTTCGATTAAA
>NZ_CAMQZG010000020.1 GCF_947039605.1 uncultured Clostridium sp. | reverse complement strand
TATTAAAAGGAACTTATTTGTGGAATAGTGGTATGTTTATAATGAGAGCAGATACAATTATAAGGGAAATAAATAAGTATATTCCTCAGCTTAGTAAATGCCTTAGTGAAATTTATAGACATATTGGGCAAGAAGATGAGGAAAGAGTCACAAAAGAGCAGTATGCATTAGTTGATGGAATATCAATTGATTTTGGTGTTATGCAAAAAACAAGAAAGGCTACTGTTATTAAATGTGATTTCTCTTGGGATGATATAGGAAGTTTTACAGCACTTAGTAGATTCTTAGAAACAAAAGATACCAACGCGGTTAGTGAGAAAGTTTACTTAGATGAGTCAGAAAATTGTTGTGTATTTGGCAATAAAAGACTTGTTATAGGTTTTGGACTTAAAGATCTTGTCATAGTTGATACTGGTGATGTACTTCTCGTTATGGATAAAAATAAGGATCAAGAGATTAAACATTTATTGAGTAAAATAAGTGAAAACAAAGAATATAAGGACTATTTATAAGGATTGTAGGGAAAGAAAAAAGGGCTGAGAAAATCAGTCCTTTTTCTTTTTTTCAAGAAGGAGTATAATAAATATAAAATTTGGCAAGTATAAATTAATTGTAGGGAATTTATTATAGACTATGATAAGATAGAGTAAATAATATTTTTTAAAAGTGGGAGGGATTTTTCATGGATAACAACATAGTAGACTTTGGTAAATTAAAAGATAAGGTAAGAGATAAAGATATAAATAGTTTTGAAAATTATATATATGATTTATATTATAAAATGGCTGAAGGTAAAATGAGTATGATGCAATTATCTGTAGAGATAAGCACATATATGCAAGAGAATAATATTTCACAAGAAAAACTTATAAACATACAAAAAGAAATGTTAGCGAAGTATGGTATGAGCATGGATGATGTATCAGAACAAATGGCAAATATGGACCCAAGTACATTTAAAAACATGGGAGTAGATCCTAAAATGTTTAAAAATGCTAATGTACAAGAAAGCTACGAAGAGCTTAGACAAGTAATGGGATTTGAAGAAAAGTATAAGGCTAGAATCGCTAAAAAGTCTTTAACAACATATAAAATAAAGAATAGTATAAATGATATAGAAATACAATTAGATGGGAATACTGTATTTATAAAGAGTATAAAAGATATTAGTCTTAGTGATAATGAACTAAATGAATTCCTTTGTTCTTATAAAAAGACATTAAAGGATGATACTATAAACATAGAGTTATGTGGAAATATTCAAAATTATATATACTAAGAATAAGCTAGTTAAATCTCTTTAAATTAAAAAGAGTGGAGTTGCTTTAATATGATGGCTAATACACATTTAATGATAGCTAGAAAGGTATATTTTAATCTAGATATTACTAAAAGAGAAAAAGTTAGCTATAACAATTTCCTTTATGGAAATGTGAAGCCAGATATGGTTTCAAAGTATAAGCTAAAAAAACACTATATGGATGAATCTTTTGATATGATAATTGATAAGATAAAAGCACTTAGTGCATTGTCTGATAATGAGATAAATAAGATGAGTGCTACAGTTAGGTTTAGTCAAGAACTTGGTGTTATATGCCACTTTCTATGTGATTTCTTTTGTGTGCCACATAGTCAAAGGTGGGAGTTTAAACATAGCATGAATAAGCATGTTAAGTATGAAAAGGAACTTGCAGGTTTTGCAAAAACATTTGCTTTTTCTGATGATAGAATAAAAGTATTTGGTTTTTTTAGTATAAAACAATTTATATTAGATACTCATAAATTATATTTAAAATCAGAATCATATTCTAATGATTTAGTGTTTGCAGCTTATATATGTAATAGCGTTGTACAATATGTAATGGACTCAATAGAATTTAATAGCAGTGTTGCTATTAAATTTACTAATAAAATATATAACTAAGAAGTGTAGGAAACTATGCTTCTTTTTTTGCGAAAAAAATCAACAAAGTATTGACCATTTGGAAGAAGATGCATATAATGAAAGTATGAACATATGAACAATCATTCATATGAAACAATTGGAGGGAAAACAATGAGTAATGAGAATATAGATAAATGCATAGATAGATGTGAAGAGAACGCAATTCATGGTGAAGTAGTTTTAAGAGTTAGAGAGAAGCTTCCAAAAGAAGAAACTTTATATGACTTAGCAGAACTATTCAAAGTATTTGGGGATAGCACAAGAATAAAAATTTTATGCTCTTTATTTGAAGCTGAAATGTGTGTTTGTGATATAGCAACAACACTTGGAATGAGCCAATCAGCAGTATCTCATCAACTTAGAGTTCTAAAGAATGCAAAGCTTGTAAAGTTTAGAAAAGAAGGAAAAGCTGTGTATTATTCATTAGACGACGATCATGTTAAACACATATTTAATGAGGGATTAAATCATATAAACGAATAGGACTAATCAATAAGTAGTCTATTATATAGGCAAATATAGAAAAATGTGGGCAAATATATTTATCTATATACTTGTTGGTAGGTTTCAAGCCTTAGTGAGTGCTACGTAGCGAAAGTTTGTTGCACTGTGAACTCCGATTATATATTTAGCTAAAGACTTACCCTTGAATGTATTTTCAGTTTGAGGCTCTAAGAGTGAGGAAGGATGACCGACTTCTATTGTCCTGATGTCAAACACCTAATCACATGCGCGATATATTGTCATTGGCGAGAAGAAAAATCCCCGCAAGAATGTACCTAAATATATAACAGGGTATATTTGACCATATTTTAGAGAGGAGGTTTTTTTTATGAGTGAGGTAAAACTTTACTTAGATGGTCTTAATTGTGCTGGTTGTGCTAGAAAGATAGAAGATAAAACTTCAAAACTTTTAAAGGTTAAAGAAGCAAGCTTAAATTTTACAACTAAGACACTATTAATTGAATTGAATGACAGAAAAGATGAAGACGAAATTATATCAACAGTTAAAGATATTATATATAAATTAGAACCAGATGTTAAAGTTAGGGAAGAAGAAAAAAATGTAGTTGAGAAATTAAATATATCAAAGAATTTTAAACTTACATTAAAAGATTTAAATTGTGCAGGATGTGCAGGTAAAATAGAAGAAAAGACTAATGCACTTAGCGAAGTTAAAGAAGCGACATTAAATTTTACAGTAAAAACATTAGCTGTAAAGCTTAATGATGCAAAGGATATAGATAAAGTAAAAAAAGAAATAAGAGATATAATATTTAAACTTGAACCAGATGTAAAGGTGATAGATGAACTAGAAATAAATTATGATGAAGAGATAGAAATATCAGAGGAACCAAAAGAATTTAAAGTTGAATCAAGTCTTAATGTTTTTAATATAACAAGATTTGTTATTGGGGTTATATTATTCTTAGTAGCACAGCTTTCAGGCTTTAGTGATAAAGTTAATGATGGAATATTTGTAGTCAGTTATGTTATTTTAGGATACCCAACAGTATGGAAAGCAGTTAAGAATATATTTAGAGCTAAGAATATTTTTGATGAAAACTTCCTTATGACTATTGCGAGTATAGGTGCATTTCTTATAGGGGAACACCCAGAAGCCGTTGCAGTTATAATGTTCTATGAGATTGGTGAGATGTTCCAAGGTTATGCAGTTAATAACTCAAGAAAATCAATATCATCACTTATGGATATTAAACCAGATTTTGCAAGGGTTATAAGAGATAATGAAGAAAAAACAATTTCACCTTATGGTGTTAAAGTTGATGAAATAATTTTAGTAAGAGCAGGTGAGAGAGTTCCACTTGATGGTGTTCTAATAGAGGGTAATACAAGCCTTGATACATCAGCACTTACAGGAGAATCAGTACCTAGAACTGCTAGACTAAATGATGAGGTTTTAGCAGGATGTATAAATTTAAATGGTGTGATAAAGCTTAGAGTTGTAAATATATTTAAAGAATCTACATTATCAAAAATATTAGAACTTGTAGAAAATGCAGGAAATAAAAAAGCTCCAACAGAGAAGTTTGTAACTAAATTCTCAAGATATTATACACCAGTAGTTGTTATAATAGCAGCAATGCTTGCAATAGTACCACCATTTATTTTGCAAGATGGTAGTTTTAAAGAGTGGCTTGAAAGAGGACTAGTATTCCTTGTGGTATCTTGCCCTTGTGCTTTAGTAGTATCAATTCCACTAGGGTTCTTTGGAGGGATTGGTGCAGCATCTAAAAATGGAATTCTTATTAAAGGTGGAAATTATTTAGAAGCATTAAATTCAGTTAAAACTGTTGTATTTGATAAGACAGGTACACTTACAGAGGGGAAATTTAAAGTTTTAGATATAAAACCAACTGGGATGGAAAAGGAAGAATTATTAGAACTTGCAGCATATAGTGAGTATCTTTCTAATCACCCAATAGCAAAATCTATACTTGAGGAATTTAAAGGAAAGATAAATAAAGATATAATTACTGATTATGAAGAAATAGCAGGAAGAGGAATATCTTTAAATATATCAGATAAAAAAGTTTTAGCAGGAAATGCTAAATTAATGATAGAAAATAATATTTCTTATTTTGAAATAAATGAAGTAGGAACAATAATTTATTTTGCAGTAGATGGAGAGTTTGTTGGAAGTATCTTAATTGGTGATAAAATTAAAGATGATTCTAGAGAAGCAATTAAAAAACTTAAAGCTCTTGGAATTAAAACTGTTATGTTAACAGGTGATAATAAAAAGGCTGGAGAGATAGTTGGAAAAGAGCTTGGGCTTGATGAAATTTATACAGAATTATTACCACAAGATAAAGTAGAAAGATTAGAAAATATACTTTCTAATAAAAAGGAAAAAGAAAATGTTATATTTGTTGGTGATGGAATAAATGATGCACCAGTTCTTGCAAGAGCTGATATTGGTATTGCAATGGGGGGCGTAGGATCAGATGCAGCTATAGAAGCGGCAGATGTTGTAATCATGAAAGATGAGCCAAGTAAAATAATAGATGCAATTAAAATTGCAAAAAGAACAAGAAAAATAGTTTGGCAAAATATTATTTTTGCACTAGGAATTAAGTTAATTGTTTTAGTTTTTGCAGCAGGTGGAATGGCTACAATGTGGGAAGCTGTTTTTGCAGATGTAGGAGTTGCTATTTTAGCTGTTTTAAATGCAATGAGGGTTTTGAGAGTTAAAAAGTAATAAAATTACAAATATAGTAATAAAAAATTGTCGAAAGTAAAAAAAATGGCGAAAAAATATTGACAATTTAACAAAAAATTAATATAATTGTATTTATAAGAATATGTTCAGGTAGATGCGTATAACGGTTATACTATTTATCTTAATGAGGCTTATACATAACTTTAAGGTTGTTGTGTATAAGCCTCATTTTCTATATTTTTATTTAGATAAAAATAGGTTTTAAGCAGAAGAATGTTAGCGAGAAAAATAATAAGTTGAAAATTTTGTTAAATTATAGATAAACAAAAGATATATGTGTTAAAATATACAGTATGTTATATATTTAACAAGCTTGAGTTAAAAGAGGTGAATTTAATGGAAAAAAGAAAGACTATATCTATGGCTGTTATCAAAAGACTCCCAAAATATCATAGATATTTAAGAGAACTTATGGATAATGATGTAGATAGAATATCATCTAAAGAATTAAGTGAAAAGATAGGATTTACAGCTTCACAGATACGTCAGGATTTAAATTGTTTTGGTGATTTTGGTCAGCAAGGGTATGGATATAATGTAAAAGCTTTATACAATGAGATAAGTAATATACTTGGACTTGATAGAGCTTATAAATTAGTAATCGTAGGTGCTGGAAATATTGGGCAAGCAATTGCTAATTACAATCAGTTTGGAAAATTAGGATTTGTAGTTGAAGGTATTTTTGATGCTAATCCAAAGCTTTCAGGAATTCAAATTAGAGATATAGAAATACAAGATATAGATGATTTAGAAGGTTTCTTAGAACATAATAGTATAGATATTGGAGTTATATGTGTTCCTAAAGTTAATGCACAAAAAGTAGCAGATAGATTTATATCAAGGGGCATAAAAGGAATCTGGAACTTTGCACCTTTAGATTTAGAGGTTCCAAGTGATGTAACAGTAGAAAACGTTCATTTGAGTGAAAGTATGCTAACTTTAATATATTTACTGAATGAAAAAGAAAACAAAAAATAAAACTAAAAATGGATAATTTTTCTAAAATACCAAAAATATATTGCAAATGGAAGAAATAGACATTATAATTTAATTGAAGTTTGAAAAAGCTTCAATTATTTTTTTTGCCTAGTTTGTTAAGTTTATAACAAATGGGTTTGTCATATTAAAGGGTATTGAGGAGGAATTTTAAAAAATGGAGTTAAAAAACGTTCTTCTTGAAAAAGAAGGTAATATCGCTATAGTAACTATCAATAGACCAAAGGCTTTAAATGCTTTAAACTCAGAAACTTTAAAAGACTTAGACACAGTAATAGCAAATCTTGAAGAAGATAAAGATGTATATGCTGTAGTTTTAAGAGGAGCAGGGGATAAATCTTTTGTTGCCGGGGCTGATATAGCGCAAATGAAGGACCTTAATGAAGAAGAGGGTAAAAACTTTGGGATTTTAGGTAATAACGTATTTAGAAGATTAGAAAACTTAGACAAGCCAGTAATAGCTGCTATTTCAGGATTTGCTTTAGGTGGTGGGTGTGAACTTGCTATGTCATGTGATATAAGGATCGCAGGCGAAAAAGCTAAGTTTGGACAACCAGAAGCTGGACTTGGAATAACTCCAGGTTTTGGGGGAACTCAAAGACTTCCAAGAATAGTTGGATCTGGAATGGCTAAGGAATTAATATATACAGGTAAAATAATTAAAGCTGATGAAGCTTTAAGAATTGGATTAGTTAATAAGGTTGTAGCGCCTGAAACTTTAATAGATGAAGCAATGAAAATGGCTAAAATGATAGCTAGTAATGCTCCGATAGCTGTAAAGTTATGCAAAGATGCTATAAACAGAGGAACACAAGTGGATATGGACAAGGCTATCATAATAGAGGCTGAAGATTTTGGTAAGTGTTTCTTAACAGAGGATCAGACAGAAGGTATGACTGCATTCATGGAAAGAAGAAGTGAGAAGAATTTTAAAAATCAATAATAAGATCCATTAATGGATTTTTTATATTGCATTTAAATAATGGGGAGGTTACATTAAATGAATTTTCAATTAACTACAGAGCAAGATTTAGTAAGACAAATGGTTAGAGAGTTTGCTATAAATGAAGTAAAACCAATAGCGGCGGAGATTGATCAAACAGAAAGATTTCCAATGGAAAATGTAAAGAAAATGGCAGAGCTTGGAATGATGGGTATTCCATTTAGTGAAGAATTCGGTGGAGCTGGCGGAGATGTATTATCATATATTATCGCTGTTGAGGAGTTATCAAAAGTTTGTGGTACTACAGGGGTTATCCTTTCAGCACACACATCTTTATGTGCTTCAGTTATAAATGAATTCTGTAATCCAGCTCAAAAAGCTAAGTATTTAAAAGACCTTGCAACGGGTAAAAAACTTGGTGCTTTTGGACTTACAGAGCCAGGTGCTGGAACAGATGCAGCTGGTCAACAGACTACTGCAAAAGTTGATGGAGACAATTATGTTCTTAATGGAAGTAAAATATTTATCACAAATGGTGGATATGCTGAGACGTTTATCATATTTGCTATGACAGATAAATCTCAAGGAACAAGAGGAATTTCTGCTTTCATAGTTGAAAAAGATTTCCCAGGTTTCTCTATTGGTAAAAAAGAAGATAAGCTTGGAATTAGAGCTTCATCTACAACAGAACTTATCATGGAAAATTGTATAGTTCCAAAAGAAAACTTAATCGGTAGAGAGGGTAAAGGATTTGGAGTAGCTATGAAAACTCTTGATGGAGGAAGAATAGGTATTGCAGCTCAAGCTCTTGGAATCGCAGAGGGTGCTTTAGAAGAAGCAGTTAATTACATGAAAGAAAGAAAACAATTTGGTAGACCTTTATCAGCATTCCAAGGATTACAATGGATGATAGCTGATATGGATACTAAAGTTGAAGCAGCGAAGAATCTTGTTTATAAGGCAGCATTCCTTAAAGAAGCTAAGCTTCCTTATTCAGTAGAAGCTGCAAGAGCAAAGTTATATGCTTCAGAAGTTGCTATGGAAGTAACAACTAAAGCAGTTCAAATCTTTGGTGGATATGGTTACACTAAAGAGTACCCAGTAGAAAGAATGATGAGAGATGCTAAGATAACTGAAATCTATGAAGGAACTTCAGAGGTTCAAAAAATGGTTATCGCAGGTAGTGTTTTAAGATAATTTAAGAGGGGGACATTAAAAGATGAATATAGTAGTTTGTTTAAAGCAAGTACCAGATACTACAGCTGTTAAGATAGATCCAGTAAAAGGTACATTAATAAGAGATGGAGTTCCATCAATCATAAATCCAGAGGATAAGCATGCTTTAGAAGCAGCTTTATGCCTTAAAGAAAAAAATGGTGCGACTGTTACAGTTCTTAGCATGGGGCCACCTCAAGCTAAAGCAGCTTTAAGAGAAGCATTATGTATGGGAGCTGATGAAGCAGTTCTTATAACAGATAGAGCATTTGCAGGGGCGGATACACTTGCTACATCAAAAGCTTTAGCAGGAGCATTAAAAAGATTAGAGTATGATATAGTTTTCGCTGGAAGACAAGCGATTGATGGAGATACAGCACAGGTTGGTCCAGAAATAGCAGAGCATTTAGACATAGCACAGGTAACTTATGTTCAGGGTGTTACAGTTGAAGAGGATGGATTCTTAATAAATAGAGCTTTAGAAGATGGATATGAACTTATAAAAGTTCAAGGACCAGTTCTTTTAACAGCTATCAAAGAGCTTAATCATCCAAGATATATGAATGTTAAAAGCATATTTGCTACAAAAAATAAAGAAGTAACAGTATGGACAGCTGATGATATAGAAGTTGATAAAGCAGAACTTGGATTAAAAGGTTCGCCAACTAAGGTTAAGAAGTCAATGACTAAAGAGCCAAAAGGTAAAGGTGAGATAGTTAATCAATCAGCTAACGAAGCAGTTTCTTATGTTTTATCAAAATTAAAAGAAAAGCACTATATCTAATTTTAAGGGAGGTATTAAGTTATGAATTTAGCAGATTATAATGGAGTTTGGGTTTTTGCTGAACAAAGAGAAGGAGAACTTCAAAAAGTTTCTCTTGAAATCTTAGGAGAAGGTAGAAAACTTGCGGATAAATTAGGAGCAAAACTTACAGCTTTAGTTTTAGGAGATAATATCGGAGGTCTTGGAGAAGTTCTTGGAGCTTACGGTGCTGATGAGGTTTTAGTTGTGGATAATCCACTTCTTAAAAACTATACAACTGATGGATACACAACAGCAATTTGTGAAATTGCAAATGTGAGAAAACCAGGAATATTATTCATAGGAGCAACTTTTGTAGGGAGAGATTTAGGTCCTAGAGTTGCAGCTAGACTTTCAACCGGGTTAACAGCTGACTGTACAATTCTTGATGTTGAAGTTGAGAATGGTGACCTTCTTGCTACAAGACCAGCGTTTGGTGGAAATCTTATGGCTACAATAGCATGTCCAGATCACAGACCTCAAATGGCTACAATAAGACCTGGTGTTTTTTCAAAACTTCCAGGAACAAACACAGATTATACAGTTTCTAATTTAGAAGTAACTTTAAAAGATAGTGATATCAGAACTAAAGTTATTCAAATAATTAAAGAGCATAAAGATATAGCTGATATATCAGAAGCTACAGTTTTAGTTGCTGGTGGAAGAGGAGTTGGTTCAAAAGAAAACTTCAAACTTCTTGAGGAACTTGCAGAAGAACTTGGTGGGTCAATAGCTGCATCAAGAGCTGCGATAGAAAAAGGTTGGGTAGATAAGGATTATCAAGTTGGACAAACAGGTAAGACAGTAAGACCTAATATTTATATCGCTTGTGGTATTTCAGGAGCAATCCAACACGTAGCTGGTATGCAAGAATCAGATATGATAATTGCTATAAATAAAGATGAAACAGCTCCAATCATGAAAGTTGCAGATTATGCAATTGTTGGTGATGTAGCTAAGGTTCTTCCAGAATTTATTGGACAATTTAAGAAAATAAAAGAAGAAAACTAAGGTATAAATTAGATTTTTAAAATTTCAATTTATGGAATGAAATTAATTTAAAGGTAAAGGGGCTTTGGGTATTAGCCCCTTTATCATAATAAAAATGAGATGAATGGGGGATTTTTAATTATGGAAAAGATTTTTGTACTTGGTGCAGGAACTATGGGAGCTGGAATTGTTCAAGCTTTCGCACAAAAAGGTCATGAAGTTGTAGTAAGAGATATTAAGCAAGAGTTCGTTGATAAAGGAATTGCTGGAATCAACAAAAGCTTATCAAAGCTTGTTGCTAAAGAAAGAATGACAGAAGAAGTTAAAGAAGAGATACTTACAAGAATTACAGGAACAGTTGATATGAACATGGCTGCTGATTGTGATTTAGTAGTAGAAGCTGCTGTTGAGAATATGGAAATCAAAAAGAAAATATTTGCAGAACTTGGTAAAATATGTAAGGGAGAAACTATTCTTGCTACAAATACATCATCATTATCAATCACAGAGGTTGCAACAGCAACTAACAGACCTGATAAAGTTATAGGAATGCACTTCTTTAACCCGGCTCCAGTAATGAAGCTTGTTGAAGTTATCAAAGGTATGGCTACATCAGAGGAAACTTTTGCAAAGGTTAAAACTATTTCAGAAAACATTGGAAAAAGCCCAGTAGAAGTTGCTGAAGCTCCAGGATTTGTTGTAAACAGAATTCTTATTCCAATGATAAATGAAGCAGCAGGAATATTAGCTGAAGGTATCGCAACAGAGGAAGATATTGATACAGCTATGAAACTTGGAGCAGCTCACCCAATGGGACCATTAGCTCTTGGAGATTTAATAGGTCTTGATGTATGTCTTGCTATAATGGATGTTTTATACAAAGAAACAGGTGATAGTAAATATAGAGCCCATAGTCTTTTAAGAAAATATGTTAGAGCTGGACAACTTGGTAGAAAAACTGGAAGAGGATTCCACAACTACGCAAGATAATATTTTAGTATAAAAAACAGCCTACTCTTCATAGTGAAGGGGAGGCTGTTTTATTTTATTCAGTTTTAAGTTTTTATAAAAATATTTTATGTTTTTTAGAGAGAAACTTTTTATAAAAGACAATTATAATAACTGAACTTATAGTTCCAAGAATGCTTCCAATAATTATATCTGAAGGATAGTGAACACCTACATAAACTCTAGAAAAAGCTATTAATATTGCTGTGATATAAGCTGGAATAGCCCACTTTTTAAGCATATATGCAATTATAAGAGCACCTGCAAAAGCTGATGAAGCATGTCCTGATGGGAATGAATACGATGTTGGTAACGATATTAAAGGATGTAAATTAGTAAGAGTTAGAAACGGTCTTGGTCTTTGTATTAAATCCTTTAATATTGTTATAACAATTATATTTAGAAGTTGAGATAAGTAAATAAGTATTCCGACTTTTCTAAGTTTTTTAAAGAAGAAAAATATGAATCCTATTAAAAGCCAAATAGCACCAAGGTCACCTATTTTAGTAAAGAAAATCATAATAAAATTTAATATTGGATTATGTAATTCTTGAATAGCATACATTGATGATGCATCAAAATTTTGTATCAAATTAATCATTTAAACACCCCTTAAACAAGTTATAATATCATCTTAATTGATTTAGTAGGGGGTGTCTATATAAGAGTGGGGAAGGAATTAAGACTTAAATAATAAAAAGTGTATATTTATTATCAAATTAATAACAAATAAACTATATTATCATTGAAAGTAGTAATTAATTCCGTTATAATTGGTGAAATAGGCAGAGTTTTATCAAAAGGGGGGATAGTTTTGATAAAAGAATTTATAAAATATTATAAACCATACAAAAAAACATTTTTCTTAGATTTATTAGCTGCATTTTTTGTTGCAGTTTGTGATTTGTTTTATCCAATGATTACAAGAGAAATCATTGATAATGTGATTCCAAATAAAGATTTAAGATTACTTGCTATATTTGCAATAACGCTTCTTGGAATATTCTTTTTAAGAGCAGGACTTAATTACTTTATGCAATATCAAGGTCATGTTGTTGGTGTACAAATGCAAGGTGATATGAGAGATGATGTATTTAAAAAATTGCAAAAGTTACCAAATAAATATTTTGATGATAATAAAACAGGGGTAATAATGTCTAGAATTATCAATGATTTAAATGAAGTTTCAGAACTTGCACATCATGGACCTGAAGATTTATTTATGGCAATAGTTATGATATTTGGTTCATTTGGAGTATTAAGTTCTATAAATCTTGAGCTTACTTTAATTGTTTTTGCACTTTTACCTTTAGGTATATATTTTACTTTAAGAAAAAGAAAGAAGATGATAAGTGCTTTTAAAGAAACAAGGGAAAAAACAGGGGAAGTAAATGCAGCTATAGAAAATAGTATATCTGGAATAAGAGTTACTAAATCATTTTTTAATGATAAGTATGAGATAAATAGATTTAGTGAGTCTAATGAGACTTTCAAAAGTGCTAGAAAAAAAGCATATAAAGTAATGGCAGAATATTTTTCTGGTATGTTTCTTTTTATAGATTTATTAGAGCTTATAGTTTTAATATCAGCAGGATATTTTACTTATTTAGGTAGAATAACTTTTGGAGATTTTGCAGCTTATATTCTTTATATAAAGATGTTCTTGCAGCCAATTAGAAAACTTATAAACTTTAATGAGATGGTTCAAAATGGGATGACCGGCTTTGCAAGATTCCAAGAATTAATCAATGAGGAAGAAGAAGTAGAATCAGAGAGTGCGGTAGAATTAGAAAATGTTAAAGGTCATATAAAATTTGAAAAAGTTAATTTTAAATATGAAGATAATTCAAAGATTTTAGATAATTTTGATTTAGAGATAGAAGCAGGGAAGATGATAGCTTTAGTAGGTTCATCTGGTGGTGGAAAAACTACTATATGTAATCTAATTCCAAGGTTTTATGAATTTGATAGTGGAGATATAAAAATTGATGGGACAAGTATAAAAGATGTTAAACTTGAATCTCTTAGAAAGCAAGTTGGAGTAGTTCAACAAGATGTATTTTTATTTACTGGAAGCATTAGAGAAAATATTGCTTATGGAAAAATTGGTGCAACTAAAGTGGAAATAATTAGTGCAGCTAAAAATGCGAGTTTACATGATTTTATAATGGAACTTAAAGATGGATATGATACATTTATTGGAGAGAGAGGGGTTAAGTTATCTGGGGGGCAAAAACAAAGAATTTCAATAGCTAGAGTATTTTTAAAGAACCCAGCAATACTTATCTTAGATGAGGCTACATCAGCACTTGATAATGTAACAGAAAAAGAAATTCAAAAAGCTTTAGAGTCACTTAGTAAGGATAGAACAACACTTGTTGTTGCACATAGACTTACAACAATTCAGAATGCTGATGAAATTATTGTAATAGGCAAAGAGGGTATAAGGGAAAGAGGAACTCACACAGAACTTTTAGATAATGATGGGATTTATGCAATGTTAAATTCATTATAAAAATAAAATACTCTTATTTAAGTATTTAAAGGACTTAGATGGGAGTATTTTTATATTTGTTGAAATATGGACAATATATTAAAAGTATTATAAAATTACATAGACAATAAATAGAAAAAATTAATAACAAAAGATGAAATTTGGAGGGAAATATGGGCTTTTTAGATACTTTTAATATGGCAATTTTAAACCAATTTAAGGATTGGCATGGACCTATCATAGACAAGATAATGCTTGCATTCACAAGGATTGGAACAGATGGTCTTGTATTTTTAATAATAGGTTTAATACTTCTTATAACAGTTAAACACAGAAAAGTCGGATTTATGATTTTCTTTGCATCAAGTATAAACTTAGTTTTAGTTGAGTTTTTCAAGCATATAGTGAAGGAACCTAGACCATTTTTAACACATCCAGAACTATTGAACAGTGTCATAGGAGTAGCACCACATTCTTATTCCTTCCCATCAGGGCATGCATCAGCAGCTTTTGTTGGAGCTTTTATATTAGCGTATTACTTTAAGAAATGGGCAATTCCAGTTTATTTACTTGCGATAGCAATTGCAGTATCAAGACCATTCTTATTAGTACATTATCCAACTGATGTTATAGCAGGGGCCATAATAGGGATAGTTAGTAGTATTTTAGCTTTCTTCTTCTATAGAATAATCTTAAAGAGATATTTTATGGGAATTTTAAGAGGATTAAAGATAGAAAAATATCGTAGTAAACATTAAAAAAAATTTATAAGCATATGTTACTTGAACAGTGATATATGCTTATTTTGATATGAGTTATACTATATTAACAAAAAAAAATAAAAAAATGTTAAATTTACTATTGATATTTTGAAGAAATTGATATAAAATTAAATTAATTTAAATAATACATACAAAATATTAACAAAATTCTATTTTTTTAAAGATGTATGTAAACCTTTAACATAGTCTTAAGCAATGAATTAGCTTGGACAAGTTAAAATAGAGGCGTATGCAGAAAAAGATTATAATTATACATTAACATAATAATAATAATGTTCTTTAAATAGGATATACAAAAACAAAAGAAAAGCAATTTTAGGAGGTACTAATGAACTTTTTTTCAAAATACTCAATATTTCATAAAATATACTTTGCAGTATTCTTAATTTTCAACTTAATAATATTCTTTATGCCTATAGCACAGGGTAAAGGTGTTTCAATGATGGGAATTGTAGGAATTATTGTTTCAATTTCAGGGCTGTTTGCAGCTATTTACACTGCTAGGGCAGAGGTTGCAGCTTATGTGTGGGGAGTTATCAATACATTATTTTATATTGTAATATCAATTTCTAACCATATGTATGCAGAAATTATTTTATATATAATTTATATGTTACCAATGAATGTTTATGGGTTCTTTGCATGGAGACAAAGTGCTAGAGCAGCTAAACAAACAGATGGAGAGTCAACTTCAACTATAGAAGTTAAAAGTTTAAAACCTTCAACTTGGGTTGCTATAATAATAGGTATAATAGTAGTATGGGCTGCTTATGCAACATTTGTTTACTACCTACCAGAAATATTACAAAGTGTTGCTGGAATTTCAATTCCAAGAGATCATGTATGGTACATTGACTCATTTACAGCAACAATTACAATATTTGCGGTTGTAGTATCAACACTTAGATATAAAGAAACATGGTACTTCTGGATTGTTGGTGATGGTGTAGGGATAGCACTTTATATAATTGCACTTACACAACATTCAAGTTTCTCATTTGCAACATTATCAGGGGCAATGATGTGGATTCAATTCACAGTAAATGCTATCTATGGATTAATAGTGTGGAAGAAGATTGGAAAAGAACAACATGGTGGCGATGTAAAAGCTGCTTAATATATAATAAGAAATCGAATCGTATTAGTACGGTTCGATTTTTTTTATTATTAAATTTTTTTAAAAGTATTTTTGTTGAAAAAAAGGAATTATATGTATCTATGTAGAATAATAAATATATAAGGGATATTTGATTTTATAGGAGGTTATGAAGAAAAATGAAAAGATTTACATTACCAAGAGATACTTTCTTTGAGAAAGGGTCATTAGAGTATTTAAAAACATTAAAAGGAACTAAAGCTAGCGTAGTTGTTGGTGGTGGTTCAATGAAAAGATTTGGATTCTTAGATAAGATAATTTCGTATCTTACAGAGGCTGGGATAGAAACTCAAATTATAGATGGAGTAGAACCAGACCCATCAGTTGAAACAGTTTTAAAAGGTGCAAAACTTATGAGTGAGTTTAAGCCTGATTGGATAGTTGCAGTAGGTGGAGGTTCTCCAATAGATGCAGCTAAAGCTATGTGGGTATTTTATGAGCATCCAGAAAAAACTTTTGATGATATAAAAGATCCATTTACAATTCCAGAGCTTAGAAAAAAAGCTAAATTTTTAGCAATTCCATCAACTTCAGGGACTGCAACAGAGGTTACAGCTTTTTCTGTAATTACTGATTATTCAAAGGGAATTAAGTACCCACTTGCAGATTATAATATAACTCCTGACATAGCAATAGTTGACCCAGATCTTGCACAGACTATGCCTGCAAAACTTGTAGCGTACACAGGGATGGATGCTTTAACACATGCGATAGAAGCTTATGTTGCAACACTTAATTCACCATTTACAAATCCACTTGCAATGGAAGCTATTTTAATGATAAAAGAAAATTTAATAAAGTCATTTAATGGTGATACGGATGCAAGAGAGCAAATGCACTATGCACAGTGTATGGCAGGAATGGCATTCTCAAATGCTTTACTTGGAATTACACATTCAATGGCTCATAAATCAGGTGCTATATTCCATGAAGAGGGTGTTGAAACTAATCAATTACAACATATCCCACATGGATGTGCTAATGCAATATACCTTCCTTATATAATAGATTTTAATAAAAAAGCTTGTATGGATAGATATGCGACAATAGCAAAAAGATTAGAACTTACAGGTTCAACTGATGAAGAATTAGTTGATGCTTTAACAACTATGATTAAAGATATGAATAAGGAAATGAATATTCCAGCAACTATTAAAGAATTTGGAATTAATGAAGATGAGTTTAAGGCTAAAGTTACTTTAATATCTGAAAGAGCTGTTTTAGATGCTTGTACATTCTCTAATCCAAGATCAATTTCTAATGAAGAGATGCAAAAAGTTTATGAAGCTACATTCTACGGAACAAAAGTAGATTTTTAGATAATAATAAAAGTTCAACTTCTTATAAAAG
This sequence comes from uncultured Clostridium sp., assembly GCF_947039605.1. GTDB lineage: Bacteria > Bacillota > Clostridia > Clostridiales > Clostridiaceae > Sarcina. The sequence goes on along the minus strand of NZ_CAMQZG010000020.1, from coordinate 45,707 downwards.
GAGTTGAACTTTTTAAATTAAATTTTAGTATTTAATTTGTAGCTAAATTTTAGTGTAAAAATATTCTAGTTAAGGTAACTTAGTTTAAGTAAAGAAAAAATATATTTAGATGAGGTTAAGCAAATGAAGAAAGATACTTTAATAACTATAATAGGCGGAGTTGCAATTGTGATAGCTGTTATAATAGGCGGAAATTTAATTATGAACCATAATTCAAAGAAATCAGAAGTTCCGCCGATAATAAATATACCAGGAGTAACAAGCAAGGTAGATAATAGTACTAATAATGCTCAGTATAAAGAAGCCCAAACTAAATTAAAGAATTTTAAACCGGGAGTAGATAGCATATATATAGAAGTGAAAGATGAAAATGGTAAAGTAATAATTCCAAAAGAGTTAGCTTTTAAAGGAACTCAAAAACAGTTTAAAAATGCACCAATAATAAAAATTCCAAAAGGATATATATTAGTAAACGAAATTGTATCAAGTTCATCTGGGGGGATAGTAGAAGGAGCGCCAGGTTATAGTACAGAAATAAACCTTCAGAACGCAGTGATGTATGGTAATTTATTTAATGCTGAATTTATATCATTTATAGCTAAAAAGACAACCTAAATATAAAATTAATAAAAAATTATATATTTAATTGATAAAATATTGGAAAAAATGTATAATTTTAATTAATTTATAAATTAGGGGGGATTAGGGTGTATAAAATTACTAGAAAAGAAGAGCTAACAAATAACATATATCTTATGGAGGTAGAGGCACCAAGAGTTGCTAAATCTGCAAATCCAGGACAGTTTGTAATAGTAAAGATGGATGAAAAAGGGGAAAGAATTCCGCTTACTATTTGTGATTATAATAAGGAAATTGGTACAGTTAGTATAGTATTCCAAACACTTGGGGAGTCTACACTAAAAATGGCAAAATTAAATAAAGGTGATTCATTTAGAGATTTTGTTGGACCACTTGGTAGAGAGTCAGAATTTATCAATGAAGATATAGAGCATCTTAAAAATAAAAAAGTTCTTTTTGTAGCTGGTGGAGTTGGGACAGCACCAGTTTATCCACAAGTTAAATGGTTACATGAGAATGGAATTAAAGCAGATGTTATAGTTGGTGCTAAAAATAAAGATATGCTTATATTAGAGAATGAAATGAGATACGTTGCAGATAATTTATATATAGCCACAGATGATGGTTCAGCTGGAGTTAAGGGGCTTGTAACTAATGTTATAGAAGATTTAGTTAAGAATCAAAATAAAAAATATGATGAAGTTATAGCTATAGGACCAATGATAATGATGAAGTTTGTTTGTAAGCTTACAAAAGAGCTTGATATTCCTACAATAGTAAGTTTGAATCCAATAATGGTTGATGGTACAGGTATGTGTGGTGCTTGTAGAGTTACAGTTGGAGATAAAGTTAAATTTGCTTGTGTTGATGGCCCCGAGTTTGATGGTCATTTAGTAAACTTTGATGAAGCTATGAGAAGACATCAAATTTATAAAACTGAAGAAGGAAGAAGAATGCTTAAAGCTATAGAGGGTAAAACACATCATGGTGGCTGTGGAAATTGCGGAGGTGATAAATAATGGCACTGAATTTAAATAGAACTCCTGTAAGGGAGCAAGATGCAAAAGTTAGAGCTACTAATTTTGAAGAGGTATGTCAGGGATATACTTTAGAACTAGCAATTGAAGAAGCAAACAGATGTCTTGGGTGTAAAAAACCTAAGTGTGTAGGTGATTGCCCTGTTGCTATTAATATTCCAGAGTTCATTAATAGAGTGAAAGTTGGAGATATAAAAGGTGCGGCAGAGGTTATAGCTAGAGATTCAGCACTTCCAGCAGTTTGTGGAAGAGTTTGTCCACAGGAAAGTCAATGTGAGGGTAAATGTGTTCTTGGAATTAAAGGTGAGGCTGTTGCAATAGGAAAGCTTGAAAAGTTTGTTGCAGACTATGTTAGAGAAAATAATATTGAGATTAATATAGAGATAGATAAAAATAATAAAAAAGTTGCAGTTGTAGGTAGTGGTCCAGCAGGCCTTACTTGTGCAGGTGACCTTGCTAAAATGGGTTATGATGTGACTATATTTGAAGCATTGCATGAAGCTGGTGGAGTTTTAGTTTATGGTATTCCAGAGTTTAGACTTCCAAAAGAAACTGTTGTTAAAACAGAAATTGAGAATGTTAAAAAGCTTGGAGTTAAGATTGAAACTAATGTTATAGTTGGTAGAACTGTTACCATTGATGAACTTTTAAATGAAGAAGGCTTTGAGGCAGTATTTGTAGGTTCGGGTGCAGGGCTTCCTAAGTTCATGGGGATAAATGGAGAGAATGCTAATGGAGTTTTCTCAGCTAATGAGTTCCTTACAAGAAGTAATCTTATGAAAGCTTATGATTCAAGTTATGATACGCCAATTACAAAAGCTAATAAAATAGCAGTTGTAGGTGGTGGAAATGTTGCTATGGATGCTGCAAGAACTGCTTTAAGACTTGGTTCAGAAGTTCATATAGTTTATAGAAGAAGTGATGCAGAACTTCCAGCAAGAAGAGAAGAGATTCATCATGCTAAAGAAGAAGGAGTTATATTTGATGTTTTAACTAATCCAACAGAAATTTTAGAAGATGAAAATGGATGGGTTAAAGGAATGATGTGTGTGAGAATGGAACTTGGCGAGCCAGATGCTTCAGGTAGAAGAAGACCTGTAGTAGTTGAAGGTTCAGAATTTATTATGGAAGTTGATGCTGTAATAATGTCACTTGGAACCTCTCCAAATCCACTTATCAGTTCTACAACTAAGGGGCTTGATATAAATAAGTGGGAATGCATTATAGCTGATGAAGAAAATGGAGCTACTTCAAGAGAAGGAGTATTTGCGGGTGGTGATGCTGTGACAGGTGCTGCGACAGTAATACTTGCTATGGGAGCTGGTAAAAAAGCAGCTATAGGAATAGATAAATATATAAAAAATAAATAAATTTTCAATATATTTATTGAAAGATTTTAAAGTAAAAGATATTCCCTTTAAGGTTAGGGGGGAGTATCTTTTTTTTGTTTTATATAAAGCATTTTTTATACATAACTTAAAAAAAATACTTAGAATAATTGAATATATAATGGTTAAACTATTTATTGACCGAGGTAAAGAATTTTAAAAAAGTTATTTTAATAATGTTTAATAGATTAAATAAAGGAGGAGAAAAAATGAAATTTACATTAAGAGAGCAAGAAAGATTAATGATGGTTGTTGCTGCTGATATTGCTAGTAAAAGAAGGGATAGAGGTTTAAAACTTAACTATCCAGAATCTGTTGCTATAATAACAGATTTCCTTATGGAAGGTGCTAGAGATGGAGTAAGTGTTGAAACACTTATGTCAACAGGAAGAAATGTACTTTCAGCAGATGAAGTTATGGCAGGTGTTCCAGAAATGATACACGCTATTCAAATAGAAGCTACATTCCCAGATGGAACTAAGCTTGTAACAGTTCACGACCCAATAAGATAATTTTAAAAGGAGGTTTACGATTATGATACCAGGAGAATACAAATTAGCAGAAGGTAAAGTTTTAATGAATGAAGGTTCAGAAACTATAAGCCTAAGAGTTGTCAATACAGGTGATAGACCAGTTCAAATTGGTTCACACTACCACTTCTATGAAGTAAATACAGGATTAGAATTTGATAGAGAAGCAGCTTATGGAAAGAGATTAGACATTCCATCAGGAACAGCTGTAAGATTTGAACCAGGTGATGAGAAAGAAGTTCAATTAATCGAAATGACTGGAGATAGAAATGTTTACGGCTTGAATGATAAAGTTAACGGAAACTTAGATTATAAAAAAATATTAAAAACTAAATAGAAAACAATCATAAGAGGAGGTCAGGATAATGAGTTTTGAAATGAATAGAAAATCATACGTAGATATGTTTGGACCAACAGTTGGAGATAGTTTTAGATTAGGTGACACCAACTTATTTGCAGCGATAGAAAAAGACTTAACTAAGCACGGAGATGAGGCAAAGTTTGGTGGTGGAAAAACACTTAGAGCTGGTATGGGAATGAACATAACAGAATCAAGAAATAATCCATTAGTAGCTGACTTAATAATATCAGGAGCTACAATTATAGATTATACAGGAGTTTATAAAGCTGATATCGGTATTAGAGATGGAAAAATCCTTGCTATTGGTAAAGGTGGAAATCCAGATCTTATGGATGATGTAGATTTCATCGTTGGTGTTGCTACAGAAGCTTTAGCTGGAGAAGGATTTATAATCACTGCTGGTGGAATAGATTCACACGTTCACATGATCAACCCTGATTTAATTAAGGTTGCTTTACAAGGTGGAATAACAACAATATTTGGTGGAGGAACTGGCCCTAATGATGGATCAAATGCCGTTACAGCTACACCAGGACCTTACCACATTAAAGAAATGTTAAGAGCACATGATAGTTTCCCAATAAATGTTGGTATATTAGGAAAAGCTGCGGCTTATACAGAAGCTCCAGGAGCTGAGCAAATAGAAGCTGGTGCTGCTGGGCTTAAAATACACGAAGACTGGGGTGCTACTGCAGGGTGTATTGATAAAGCACTAGAAATAGCTGATAAATATGATATTCAAGTATCAATACACACAGATACATTAAATGAGTGTGGATTCTTAGAAAATACTATGGAAGCTATTGATGGAAGGGTTATACATACATTCCATACAGAAGGTGCTGGTGGAGGTCATGCTCCTGATATTATCAAGGCTGCACAATACGACTATGTATTACCATCATCAACAAGCCCAACACTTCCATACACAGTGAACACAATTGCTGAGCACTTAGATATGCTTATGGTTTGTCACCACTTAGATAATAAAATTCCTGAGGACGTAGCTTTTGCTGACTCAAGAATCAGACACCAAACAATCGAAGCTGAAGATGTTCTTCACGATATGGGTGTTATTAGTATGACAAGTTCAGATGCTATCGCAATGGGTAGAATTGGTGAAGTTATTACTAGAACATGGCAAGTAGCTCACCATATGAAAAATCACAGAGGAGTATTAGAAGGAGATAGTGAATTTAACGATAATAACAGAATTAAAAGATATGTTGCTAAATATACAATCAACCCAGCTATAACTCAAGGTATTTCAGATTATATCGGTTCAGTTGAAGTAGGCAAATATGCTGACTTAGTAATGTGGACACCACAATTCTTTGGAGCTAAACCAGAAGCTATAATCAAAAAAGGATTAACAGTTATGGCAGTTTCAGGAGATGCTAATGCATCAATCCCAACTGTACAACCAAGAGTACTTAGAGATATGTACTATGCAGGTGGAAAAGGTCCTGGAGATACATGTATAACATTCGTATCAAAAGTTGCTTATGAAAATGGAATTAAAGAAGAACTAAAACTTGATAAGCAAGTATTACCAGTTCATGGTATAAGAAACTTATCTAAAAAAGATATGATATTTAATGATGCAACTCCTAAAATAGAAGTTGATTCTCAAAGTTATGTAGTTTCAGTAGATGGTGTTGCAATAAGATGTGAGCCAGCTACAGAATTACCATTAACACAAAGATACTTATTATTCTAATTTAAATAAGAGAGATAATATCTAGCATGGGTTAAATCATGTTAGATATTTATTAAAATAAGGATTTAACAATATAAAAATGGTTAGGAGAATTGATATGATACTAGATAAAATATTAGGGAATATAAATGATATGCATATCCATGATGAACATACTCACTCACATGAAGAGGGGGAGGGGAAACACTTACATGAAAACCACATGCATATTGAAAAACTTTATTTAAGAAGTGATGAATTACTAAAAAGAATAAATAGAGTTACTTCAGACCATGGTCATGAATATGGAATATCATTAAGTAAAGAAGCGGTTTTAAAAGATGGAGATATCTTATTTAAAGATGAAAAAAACATGGTTGTTGTTAGTGTTAAATCAGATAATGTACTAATAATAAAGCCACAAACTATCACAGAAATGGGAAGAATAGCACATAACTTAGGTAACAGACATCTACCAGCACAGTTTAAGGATGATGTGATGATATTAGAATATGATAGTCTTGTAGAAGATTTATTAAAAGAAGAAAGAATTCCTTATTCTAGAGAGGATATTACTCTTGAAAAAGCATTTAGACATGTAGAGTTTGGACATAAACATGTGTAAGGAAGTAAATTCATTAGAAATATTAAGTATGTTACAGTTATGCGATTCACAATTCCCAGTGGGATCATTTAATCATTCATATGGAATGGAAAATTATTTAAGAACAGAAAAAGTAAATAGCGCAGACAGTTTGAAAGTATGGGTTAGAGCTTTTTTAAAAGATTCATTTAGTCAAAATGATGCATTAGCTATAAGATTTGTATATGATATTTTAGCAAGAGAAGAAGTTAAAGAAATTTGGGTGCTTGATGAATGGATGACAGTACAAAGCATACCAATGGAAACAAGAAATGCTGGGAAGCTTGTAGGAAGAAGAATGTGTGAGCTTTTGCTAGATTTATATGATTCAGAAATAATAAGTGCTTATCAAGCTAGAATTAAAAAGAAAGAATCTTATGGACATCCAGCAATTGTATTTGCAATGCTTATGCATAAATTAGAAGTTCCATTAAAAAGAGCAACAATGTATCATATGTATGCAACAATTTCTACTTTAGTTCAAAATGCAGTTAGAACCATACCTTTAGGGCAAAAAGATGGTCAGTTAATTTTAAAAGAATTTGCTGATGATTTTGAAAATCTGTACTTAAAAATAGAAATGCTTACAGAAGATGATTTTGGAGCTAACATTCCAGGATTAGAAATGGCACAAATAAAACATGAAACACAAGTATTTAGATTATTTATGTCTTAAAAAATAAATTAAATTTTGCGAAAATGAAAGGAGTGTCTTAAAGATGAGACCAGTTGTAATAGGAATAGGTGGCCCAGTTGGGGCTGGAAAAACTCTATTAATAGAGAGATTAACAAGAGTCATGGAAGGTGAATATAAATGTGCAGTTATCACAAATGATATCTACACAAAAGAGGATGCTAAATTTATGGCTACAAATTCAGTTCTGCCAGAAGAGAGAATTATTGGTGTAGAAACAGGGGGGTGCCCTCATACAGCAATAAGAGAAGATGCATCAATGAACTTCTCTGCTATAGAAGAACTTAAAAGTAGATTTGATGATTTAGATATAATATTTGTAGAGAGTGGTGGAGATAATCTAGCAGCTACATTTAGTCCAGATTTAGTGGATTTTTCAGCATACATAATAGATGTTGCGCAAGGTGAGAAAATTCCAAGAAAAGCAGGGCAAGGTATGATTAAGAGTGATTTGTTTGTTATAAATAAAATTGATCTTGCACCTTATGTAGGAGCTGACCTTGAAGTAATGAAAAGAGATACTATGGTATTTAGAAATGAAGATAGCTTTATATTCACAAATCTTAAAACTGATGAAGGTATTCAAAAAGTAATAGATTGGGTAAAGAAAAATTGTCTATTAGAAGGGATAAATAAGTAGATGTTTAAACCTATAAATGAAAAAGAATATGCAGCTAATAGTGAACTTACAATAGCAAAAAGTGGAGAGAAACATAAAGCTGAAAAAGCATATTTTACAGGTATAGCAAAACTTGCAAGAGCATTATATTTAGACACGGATGGAATACCATGTTATTATTTAATGCAACTTGGTGGTGGATATGTAGAAAATGAAAAGTTTAGAAATGCTATTCATGTAAAAGAAAATGCAAGAGCGATAGTCACTACTCAGGCAGCTACAAAGGTATATAAGTGTATGAATGAATTACCTTCTTATCAAAGAAATGAAATTGAACTTGAAGAAAATTCAGTTTTAGAATTTGTAACAGATAATGTAATTTTGTATAAAGATGCTATGTTTAGACAAGATACAACTATAAGGTTAAGAGATACATCTACACTTATGTATACGGAAGGTTTAACATCAGGGTGGTCACCAGATGGAAAAAGATTTCAATATTCTAGTGTTCAGATGAAGCTTAGAATGTTTTTAAATGATAAGCCAATAATGCTTGATAATTTAAAGCTTGATACAAGAGTAGACCAAATGGATTCGCTTGGCTTTTTTGAAGAGTATTCAAATTACAGTTCATTAATAGTTATAGATAGTTTAGTAGATGCAAAACTTATAGATACGTTAAGAGGTAAAATAAAAGATTTGAAGTTAGATATAAAAGCAGGAATAACAAAACTTGAATGCAACGGGTTTGTTTTAAGAGTTTTAGGAAATTTAACTCAAGATTTAGAAAAAGCAATATTTGCTTGTATAAATTATATAAGAAAAGAAAAATTTGGTTCTAATGAGTTAGAATTAGGTAAAAGATAAAGAAAAAACTTAGTGCGGATAGTTTAAAAACTATCCGCACTAAGTTTTTTCTTTTAGAATGAATATTTAAGATAGATTAAGAAGAAAATAAGATTAGATAAATTACCAAAAAAATTAAGAAAAGATACATTAAATTCAACAAATGATATTTAATTGAAAAATAAAAATAAGTGTAATTACAAATTTAATAAAAATTTAGAGACAAAATAGTTAAAATATCAATGCTAAAAAAAATTAAGCATAAAAATATTAGTAAATATAAGGAAACTTAATGAATTGTCTAAAAATGATATAAAATGCGAAAAATAATTGAAAAAACCTTAAATATGTTGTAAAATCAATATGTGAGTTAAAGAAAAATATTTACTTAAATAAGCAAATGATATATAATTAAAGTTTTGATTAAAATATGATAATTTTAATGATGAGTTTAATTCTATATTTATTTCTACATATTTTTTAAGTCACGTAAAATACAAAGGCTGTTTAAAAATTAAATAGAAATTATACATATTTTTAGCCTTTTTATTTAGACAAAAGATAAATAAAAGGAGGAATAAATTATGATGCACGCTATAAATCACGGAGACGTAGCATTTATGATTATCGCAACAGTTCTTGTTGCTGTAATGACTCCAGGTCTTGCATTCTTCTACGGTGGATTAGTTGAAAAGAAGAACTCATTAACAATGATGTTCCAATCATTCATATCAATCGGGGTAGTTACAGTAATGTGGGTTTTCGGAGGATTTAGTTTAGTATTTGGACAGGATATAGGTGGGGTTATAGGTAACCCAGGACAATTCTTCGCATTTAATGGGATGAATTTTTCAATAAATTCAAGTTATGGGTCACATATACCATTCTTAATGTTCTTTATGTATCAATTAATGTTCGCAATTATCACTGCACCTTTAATGACTGGAGCTTTTGCTAACAGAATTAAAATTGGTGGATGGATAAAAGTATTAATACTTTGGACATTATTAGTTTACTTCCCAGTAGCTCACTGGGTCTGGGGTGGTGGATTCTTACAAAAATTAGGATTCGTTGACTATGCTGGAGGAACTGTTATCCATATCACAGCAGGATTTGCTGGATTGGTTGGAGTATGGTACTTCGGAAAAAGAGCTGTTAAGCCTAAAAAAGGACCTGGTAACTTAACATTAGTTGCTATCGGTACAGCTTTACTATTATTTGGATGGTTTGGATTTAACTCAGGTGGAGCTCTTGCAAGTGGTCAAACTGCTGCAATCGCATTCACTAATACAGCAGTTGCTGGAGCTGTAGCTATGGTTGTTTGGATGATCATTGCTTACATCGAACACAAAAGATTCTCATTCTTAGAAATTATGACAGGTGCTGTTGCAGGGTTTGCAACAATCACACCAGCGGCTGGTTATGTTACACCATTATCAGCGGCTGCAATAGGTGCTATTGCTGCTATAGTTTGCTTCTTCTGCGTAGCTTTTGCTAAGAAGATGAAGTGGGATGATGCTTTAGATGTTTGGGGAGTTCACGGTATGGGTGGTCTTACAGGAACATTCTTAATCGGTATCTTCGCAAATGGAGCTGTTAACGGAGTTCAAGCTGGAATACACCAAATTTTAATTCAATTACTAGGAATAGTAATAGTTACTGTTTATACAATAGTTGTTACATTTATAGTATTTAAAATTGCAGATTTAACTGGTTCAATCAGAACTACTAAAGAAGAGCAGGAGCGAGGTCTAGACTTAGCTTTACTTGGAGAGTACTCTGAAGTTGACGAGTAAATATATTAAAGAAGACATGATTTTCATGTCTTCTTTTTTTATGATAAATTATATTAGAAAATAATGTTTATTTATTATGCACTTTAGTATACAATTAAAGCATGAAATATATTAAGTAAATTCTAGAGAACATATAAGATGTCTTTAGGGAAAGAATAATTACATATGTAGAAAATACGTATTTAAGGATGGTGACCTAATGGATTATTTAAAAATAGAGAGTGACGATAACTCTGTTACTTTAAAAGGAGTTAAAAATTTTGATATAAAGCAGACTCTTGAATGCGGTCAATGTTTTAGGTGGGAGAAAGTAGCTGATAATATATATGTTGGAGTTGCTTTTGGTAGAGTACTAGAAATTGAACAAGTTGGTAATGATGTTATTTTACATAATACTAATGAAGATGAGTTTTATAAAATATGGCTGAAGTATTTTAATTTAGATACAGATTATACTGAAATTAAAGAAAAATTATCTCAGGATGCTACACTAAGCAAAGCAATTGAGTATGGTTCAGGAATTAGAGTTTTAAATCAAGAACCATTTGAACTTGTAATTTCATTTATTATATCTGCAAGGAATAGTGTTCCTATGATAAGTAAGACAGTAAATGAAATTTCAAGAAGGTGGGGTAAGAAGATAGAATACAAGGGAAAAGATTATTATGAGTTTCCCAAAAAAGAAGTTTTAGCTAGTATTACAGAAATTGAAATGAAAGATGCAGGTGGTTCTTTTAGAAGTAGATATATTATTGATACTTCAGATAAAATAACTAATTGCGAATTTATAAAAGAAGGATTGTTGTCTGTTGAAGATAATAATGCTTTTTTAGCAAAATATGATTTAGAAACTATTAGAGCCCTTGATGCTGATGAGTGTCATAAGGCATTGCAAAACTATTCAGGAATAGGTGCAAAGGTTGCAGATTGTATAATGTTATTTTCAATGGAAAAAACATCAGGATTTCCTGTTGATAGATGGGTAAAAAGAGCAATGATGCATTTTTATGGTGCAGGAGATTTGTCACTTCCAAAGATTAGAGTTTTTGCTAGAGAAAGATTTGGTGAGTTTGCAGGTGCAGCACAACAATATCTATTCTATTATGCAAAGGAAAAAGGAATATTATTATAAAAAATATAAGGTTGTATATAGATTTTCTATATATAACCTTTTTTTGCTTTTAATAGTTAATAAAATAACAACGTTGGATACAGAGTAGAGAAGTTAAGTGCTTAAATTTGGAAAAATAATATATAAATAGTTAAAAATATAGAAAATTTGCAAACAAAAACAAGAATTATGTAGAAAATAAGAATTTATATTGAAAAAAATTTAACGATATAATAAAATACTGGTATAGAGGGACGAAAAAAGTCAAAATAGGGAGTGAAATTAAATATGATTACTAAAGAGAATATGAAGAAAGGTCTAATGTTTGGAATATTAGTTGGACTAGCTTGGGGACTTGATGGAGTTTTATTAGGAAAAGTTCAGGAAGTATTTACTTCAAGCAGTTTTTTAAGTACATATGAAACACTTGGTATTAGTACAAAAAGTGTAGAGTATGCGCCACTTGTTACTGGTTTTTTTCATGAATCATTTGCATTCTTTTGGATTGCAATATATTTAGCATTTAATAAGCAATTAAAACATATGTTTTATTTATTATTTAAAACTAAAAAGGGAAAAGCAATTGCTATTGCAGCATTAGTAGGTTCTCCAATAGGTATGGGAGCTTATCTTTTAGGAATTAAATATGCTAGTGCACCTTATGCTGCTAGTATTTCAGTTATATATCCAGGGGTAGGAGCTATCCTTGCTTACTTAATATTAAAAGAAAAATTAAATAAGAGAGCTATTGTAGGTATAGCGGTGAGTTTATTTGGTTCAATAATGCTTGGGTTAAAACCAGGGGATGTTCCAGAAACATTTATGCTTGGTGTTGCATTCTCTTTAGTAGCAGTTTTAGGTTGGGCTTTAGAAGGCGTTATAGTAGGGTTTGCTATGAAACATATTAAAGATGAAGACCATGTACAAGCTACACCACAACAATTCTTAGGATTAAGATATTTTATAGCTATGCTTTCATATGGTTTATTTATTTTACCAATGATTGATGGTTTTGGTCTTGCAGGATATGTTATAAGTTCAGGCATGGTATTTAAAATTGCTTTAATAGCAACACTCGGTGCTATTACTTACCTTTCATGGTATAAAGCAGTTGATTTAATTGGTGCTGCTATGGGAACTGCTTTAAATAGTACAGCAGCTTTCTGGTCAATAGTATTTACAGCAATATTATTTGGACAGTTTGACCCATCAGTTGCAATTTGGTGTGTAGTTATAGTCATTGGAGTGTTTATTTTTGCAATAGACCCTGCAATGTTTAAAAAAGATAAGAAAGTAGAGGAATCTACTGATGAGATAGTAAATAATTAAGAAGGTTAGGCTCTAGATGAGCCTAACTATCTTGCTATTAAGAGAAAAGTTTGGTTTAATTTTGTAGATGATTATAGAGTTTGTTTTAAACTTAGGAGGAATTTGTTATGAGAAAGCACGAAGTTTTAGAAAATATGAAAAATATAGTTGATAACTGTTTAGGGGATGAAAAGGCAGCTTGTGTTGCTACTTGTCCTATGCACACAGACGTTAAAAGCTATGTGAAACTTATAAGAGAAGATAAAGGCGAAGAAGCTATAAAAGTTATAAGGGAAAAACTTTTTATACCAGGGGTGTTAGGGAGAATTTGTGCTCATCCATGTGAAGGGAAATGTAAATGGAATGAGGCAAAGAATCCAATTTCTATTGCATCTTTAAAAAGATATGCCGCAGATAATTTTGATAAAGAAGAAAATTGGGACATGACAATTAAAGAAAGTAATGGAAAAAAAGTTGCAGTTATAGGTGCAGGGCCAGCGGGTCTTCAAGCAGCTCTTGATTTAAGAAAAGAGGGATGCAGTGTAACTGTTTTTGAGAAACTTCCAGTTAGAGGTGGAATGATGGCAGTTGGGATACCAGCTTACAGACTTCCAAGAGATATAATTGAAAAAGAAGTTAATTACCTAGATAAACTAGGTGTAGAATTTAAAATGAATTTTGAAATCGGTAAAGATGCAAAGTTTAGTGATATAGTAAATGAATTTGATAGTATTGTGGTTGCGGTTGGAAAGCACCAAGGCAGAGTTGATAGAAGTCTTGCTAATTTTGATGCTAAAGGTATTTTTAGTGCACAGGGTTTCTTAAAAGAAGCTGCTTTAACTTCAAATATTGAAGATGCAGGGATGAAAGTTCTTGTTGTTGGTGGTGGTGATGTAGCAATGGATTGTTGTAGAACTGCTAGAAGAATAAATGGAGTGAATGATGTTTATTCAATTTGTCTTGAGAATAGTTTTGATACAATGGCTTCATCAAATCATGAGATTCAAGGTGCTAAGGCTGAGGGGATATTCTTTAATCATGCAAAGGCAATTAAGACAATTAATGTTGATTCAAAGGGAAGAGTTTCTTCTGTAGTTTTAAAAAGATGTCTTTCAATGTTTGATGCACAGGGAAGATTTGCACCAACATTTGATGCAGATGATACTAAGATGATTGAAGTAGATACTATAGTTTTTGCTATAGGGCAAGGTGTTGAAGGTGATTTTGCTAAAGATATTTTAGTTCAAAGACCAAATTCAACATTTGAGTGTGATAAACAAACGCTGCAATCAAGTTCTAATGAGAAAGTGTTTGTAGCTGGTGATGCTTCTGGGGAGTCAGTTATAGTTATTCAAGCAATGGCTACAGGTAGAAGGGTAGCACAGTCAGTTATAAGATTCTTAAATGGAGAAAACTTAACTGAGGGCAGAAGTCTTGATGATACTTGGACATTTGAATCAAAACTTAAAAAACCAATAGATTGGTCTAAGTTCCCTGAAACTAGAGAAGATATGAAGGAAGTTGAAGTTTTAGAAAGACTTAAATCATTTGATGAAGTGGCACTTGGTTATACAAAAGCAGAGGCTAAAAAAGAGGCGGATAGATGTAAACAATGCCAATGTAAGGGCTGTATGGGTGAGTGTATAATGCTTAATGAATATACAGATTGTCCAAAAACTTTATTTAAAGAGTATTTAGATAAGGGAATTGAAAATATGGATGAGATGATTGCTTATTCATGTAACGAGTGCAATCAATGTACAATAGTTTGTCCAAAAAAATTTGATATTAAAGCAAATTTTAGATTTATTAAAGAAGATTTAGCTAAGAAAAATAAAGGTTTAGTGCCTATAAAAGAATTACAACCAAGTGATGCAATTCAGGAAAAAGATTGTGATGATGAGTATTGCACAACTGTTGATGCTAAGTCAAAAGAGGAAAGAGTAGAGATGAATAATAATATGTTAAAGAAAAAAACTAAATATGTTTTTGTACCAGGATGTACAGTGCCAGCTTACACACCAGCTGGGGTGGAGAATACATTAAAGCACTTAAGAGATAGTCTTGGTGCAGAAAATGTTGGTGCTATGCTTCAATGTTGTGGTAAGGTTACTTATTTAATTGGTGAGAATGAGATGTATGAAGTTAGAAATAAGAAAGCTAATGATATTCTTGATGAGATGGGTGCAGAGGTTATTATAACTATTTGTCCATCATGTTATGCTGATTTTAGTAAAACTGCAAAAGGCAAAAGAGTTATCTCATATTGGGACTTAATGAAGAATTTAATTGGAGTTCCAAACAATGCTAGAGGCATTGGAGAAGGTTCTGATGTAGTATTTAATATTCATGATTCTTGTGTTACAAGAGATATAATTTCACACCATGAAAGTGTTAGATGGATTCTTGATGAGATGGGCTATAATTGGTCAGAAGTTGAGAGAAATGGTAAAGATACAAGATGTTGTGGTGTTGGTGGAATGGTTTGTAGTTCTAAACCTAAACTTTATAAAGCTGTTTATGAGAGAAGAGCAAAAGACTTTGATAGTGAGCATATAGTAACATATTGTGGGTCATGTAGAGGAACTATGCAGGCAGCAGGTAAGGATTCTATTCACATATTAGACCTTATGTTTGGTGATAAAGCTTATATGGCAAGTGATGCTAAGGATAGAGGATACACAACTGAGGAAGAAATGTGGGCTAATAGGCTTGAAACAAAAACAAGACTTGAAAATTTAAAATAAGATATTTAACTGAGTTATAGTAAATATGCTATAGCTCAGTTTTTTTATTTTACTTAGTATCAATTGAGAATATAGTTATTATAAAGGATAAGAGTTATAATTAAATTAAGACAAAAAATAGTATAAGATAATTGTAAGAAAAATAGAAAGAAAAAAGTAAGGAAATTAGTTTACTATATTTAGTAAAGGTAGTATTTAGATTAAATTAAATAGCAATAATAAGAATATATAGTATTTTAGCAGATTGAAATGTAAAGTTAATGATTAATACAAGGGGTGGAAGTAGTTTGGACAATAAGAAAAAGAAATATACTAAGTATTTGAAATGGATAATTGGGATAATAATAGTTGTAACTGTGTTAGTGCCTATTATTATGAATTTTGATAAATGGATGCATTTTTTAAGTGATCCAAATAAAATAAAAGAGCTTGTATTAAGTTATGGTCATTATAGTATGTTAGTATTTGTATTTCTTCAAATAATACAAATAATTATATTCTTTATTCCAGGTGAAGTAGTTCAGTTTGCTGGTGGTTACATATTTGGACCGTATCTAAGTTTTCTTTTATGTATCATAGGAGTTGTGATAGGTAGTGCTATAACATTTTCTATTTCTAGAAAGTTTGGAAAACCTTTTGTAGAGAAAATTGTAAGTAAAGATAGTCTTTGGATTATTAAAAAGATTGAGACTGCAAAGCATCATAGAGAGGAAACACATCCACATAAAAAGAAGAAAAGACATCCTAAAACTATAATATTTATTTTATATATGATACCAGGGATTCCAAAGGATATACTTGGGTATATTAGTGGAATTGCTGATATAAGTTTAAAAGAGTTTCTAATTGTATCAACTCTTGCAAGGTCACCAGCTTTGTTTATATCTTGTTTTTTTGGAGATAAGTTAGAACTTTTAAAGGACGAATTTACAGGCGAAAATATGTGGCTATGGATAGGTGGGGCAGCAGTCCTATTTATAATAGTTGGTATAGCATTATTTATTTCTAGAAAATTTGTAAATAAATTAAAGGAAGATGTTGAGGATTAAGTTCTCTCAACATCTTTTTTTATAGATATATTTATTATTATGGATTCTATTAAAAGCATTATTAATATAAAGACTGCACATAGCATAAAATAGTTCTCAGGGAGTATTTTTATAATTGAGTCAGTTGTTTCATTAAATATCCAAAGGTCATTGTCAAAAGCAATGTTATGGAATAATAGAAAAACTTTATTAAAATCAATTATTATGAAAAGTCCAAGAAAGCCTACTGTTGCTAAAAGGATTCTATTGAAATACTTTTTACAAACTAATAGATTTTGTTGCATCTTTTTGTGTAATACAGTTTTTTGGTAGAAAAATCTTTTGTATACAAGATATAAACTTAAGAATACACCTATGCTAGCGGCAATCATAAATAGATAGGTAAGTAATATTTTTACTTCAAAAAAATGTTTTTGTCCATTTGAGCTTAAGCTGAAATAATTAAAGTTAAGTTTTGTGATAAGTGGATTTCTAAGGTACACAATTATTTTTTCGTATTCGGTCATTAAACTTTCAAATGGTATTGCAAGAGTTTTTGCAGTTTCATTTGATAAACTAAAGTATTTGAATAAAAACTTACTGTTAAATAAAATTATTATATTAGTACAGATAAGTAAGATAAAGCTTAAAGATGCAAATAGAAAATGTTTTTTATTTTTCATAATGGTAATAATCCTTTCGTAATTCTTAATTTAACTAGATTATTGCCAAGTTACACTTACTTTAGTATAAAATTTCAAAAAAATATATTATAATAAAATATATAGAAATTTAGAAGAAAAGTTTAGAGGGAGGGATTAAACATGAATATTAAACCACTTGGAAATAGAGTAGTTATCAAAAGAGCAGAGGTTAAAGAACAAACTAAAAGCGGTATTATTTTAACAGGGGCTGCAAAAGAAAAACCACAACATGCTATAGTTATAGCAGTTGGACCAGGGCTTGTTGTTGAGGGCATAAGACAAGAGATGGAAGTTAAAGTTTCAGATAAGGTACTTTACTCACAATATGCAGGAAATGACATAGAAATAGATGGCGAGAAAGTTATTATTTTAAAAGAAGAAGATATATTAGCGATTATAGAAGAGTAGAAAAAGGGAGGGTTTATAGATTATGGCAAAGTCATTAATGTTTGGTGAAGAGGCAAGAAGAGCTATGCAAGCAGGGGTAGATAAGCTTGCAAACACAGTTAAGGTCACACTTGGACCTAAAGGAAGAAATGTTATTTTAGATAAGAAGTATGGTAGTCCTCTTATTACAAATGATGGAGTTTCAATTGCTAGAGAAATAGAACTTGAAGATCCTTATGAAAATATGGGAGCACAGCTTGTAAAAGAGGTTGCTACAAAGACAAACGACGTAGCTGGAGATGGGACAACAACAGCAACTTTACTTGCACAAGCTATTATAAAAGAAGGTCTTAAAAATGTTACAGCAGGGGCGAATCCTATTCTTGTCAGAACAGGAATAAACTTAGCAGTAGCAAAAGCTGTAGAAGAAATAAAGGCAATTTCAAAGCCTATTGAAGGAAAAGAAGATATTGCTAGAGTTGCTTCAATTTCAGCTGGTGATGAAAATATAGGACAGCTTATTGCAGATGCAATGGAGAGAGTTGGACATGAGGGTGTTATCACTATAGAAGAGTCAAAAACAATGGGTACAGAACTTGATGTGGTTGAAGGTATGCAGTTTGATAGAGGATATTTATCTCCTTATATGGTTACTGATACAGAAAAGATGGAAGCAGTTCTTGATAATCCATTAGTTTTAATTACAGATAGAAAGATAAATAATTTCCAAGAGATTTTGCCAATACTAGAGCAAATTGTTCAGGCAGGTAAAAAACTTCTTATAATTTCAGAAGATGTTGAGAGTGAGGCTATTGCTACTATTGTAGTTAATAAACTTCGTGGGACATTTAACTGTGTGGCTGTTAAAGCACCTGGTTTTGGAGATAGAAGAAAAGAAATGCTTAAAGATATTGCGACTTTAACAGGTGGTATGGTTATTTCAGAAGAAATTGGACTGGATATAAAAGAAGTTACTTTAGGAATGCTTGGTCAGGCTGAGAGTATTAAAGTAAGTAAGGATAATACTGTTATTGTTAATGGTAAAGGTCAAAAAGAAGAGATTAAAAATAGGATTGCTCAAATAAAAGTTCAACTTGAAAATTCTACATCAGAATTTGATAGAGAAAAACTTCAAGAAAGACTTGCAAAGCTTGCAGGTGGAGTTGCCGTAATTAAGGTTGGGGCAGCTACAGAGACAGAGCTTAAAGAAAGAAAACTTAGAATTGAAGATGCTCTTAATGCTACAAAGGCAGCTGTTGAAGAAGGTATAGTTGCCGGTGGTGGGACTGCTTATGTTAATGTAATTAACAAAGTTAAAGAAATTACTTCAGATATAGCTGATGAGCAAGTTGGTATAAATATTATTGTTAGATCTTTAGAAGAACCAATGAGACAAATTGCATTTAATGCAGGTGAAGAAGGTTCAGTAATAGTTGAGAAGGTTAGACATCTTGAAGCTGGTATGGGATATGATGCTCTTAGAGGAGAGTATAAAAATATGCTTACATCTGGGATTGTTGACCCAACAAAGGTTACAAGAACTGCACTTCAAAATGCAGCATCAGTAGCAGCAACATTCTTAACAACAGAAGCAGCCGTGGTAGATATTCCACAGCCAACTCCAGCTATGCCACAACAAGGTATGGAAGGTATGTATTAATTAAAATATAGAAAATATACAAATAATACTTAGAGAAATTCTCTAGGTATTATTTTTTTTGTAAAAATTAAAAAAAATACTAAATACTCAAGATAAGATGCCGATAACAAGATAAGTGTGAAGTTTGAGATTATGAAATTGTGGGGTGTGAGCTTATGAAGTTATGGGGTATTGAACTTAAGAAGAAAAAGAACGGTGCTACACTGTTAGAGGTTATAATTGCACTTGCGATTATATCTATAATGATGGTTCCGATAATGAATTCAGTTTTACAATCAGTTACATTTAATAAAAAATCAGAAGATTTAAAAGAAGCAAAACTTATAGGGCAACAAGTAGTAGAAAATTTAAGGAATCAGGATATTATAGAGAGTGGGCAGATTCTTAGATTAAATAATAATGAACTTAGAATAAGCTCAAGAGGCGTTAAAAATAGATTTGATGTTGAAAGTTTAAGTGAAATTAATGGTTTTACTGTTGATGGTGAAATAATTAAAGAAAGCGAAATTCTATCAAATGAATATTATAATATGGAAGTTGGGGGATTTTTAGTAGTAAATAAAAATGAGATGTATTATAAAGAGGCAATTCCAGCTTACAGAACATTTGCGCAGTTTTATAAAGAAGAGAAAGAATGGAATCATAAAATTGCAGATATTACATCTGAGATAGAACTTGAAGTGAATAATGGAAAGTTAAGTTTGAAATCAGAGGGTAATGTTATTTGGAATGGAAACTTAGGTGGAACAGGAAAAGAAATAGCATTTATAATCCATGATAAATCAGACCATAAAATAACTTTGAATAATACAGGTCAAGATATTACTTCATATGGATTTAGAAGTAATAAGATAACCGCGGAGGAAGGCTTTGTAAAAGAGAGAATAGATTTTATAGGTAATAAAGTTAAGAGAGTAGAAAATGTTTTATATGATCATAAGCATAGGACAAAAGGTTTATATTCTATAGATTTAACAGTAAGTAAAGATACAGAAGTGATTGAAAGGTTAGAATATCAATTTAATGTTGGAGGTGGCAACTAGGTGAAGTATACAAAAAGAAAAGGAAATGCACTTTTAACAGTAGTTGGTATGTTTGCAATAATGTCTATTCTTATTGTAACAATGATAAATGGAACAATGGCCTCACATCAGTTAACTAGAAATGCTAATAATAGAATAGAAACTTTTTATTCAGCAGATTCAGGACTTGAAATTGCTTATAATGAAATACTTAGTGTTATAAAAAATGCTATAGATAGTGGGTATGCAGAAGTTGAAAGGCTAAAAGCAGCAGGTGGAGGTATTAATACAGAGCAAAAGCTTGTTAATATAGGAGAAGAGGGTTGGGATAATAAAGTATTTCAAACAACTTATAAAAAGTATTTAAAAGATAATATTGAAATAGCTATAGATAATGTAACACATAATAGTATTATCTATGATGAGTTTAATAGAGATGAGCAAGTAGTGCAAGTTGCAGCACAACTGCATGAGGAAATTCAAAATGAAAAAAAAGAATTACTTCCAGTAAACTTAAAAGCTACATTTACAGATGAAGATGATAAAAGTAGAGCTGTTGAAGTTGACTATGATATAGAGGTTCCTGACTATGGAATAAAAGAAGTTTTAGAAGAAGTAAGTGGAAATGATAATATTTTTGATTATATCTTTGCAGCAGATGGAAATTTAGATATAGAACTAGATTCATCATTTAATGTGCTAGGAGATATGTGGGTAAAAGGTGAAGAACTTAGAGATATAAATGACCCACTTAGTAGTGGTATTTTAATTAGAGATAAAGGTATAAACTCAACATTAACATGGCATGGTGATATTGCGACAAATGGTACTTTTGATATACAAAATGCTAATTTATCAATACCTAATAACAATAATAGAGATAGTACCGACCCAAATGTTGAGATGGGATATAATATTTATGCGAATGATTTTAGGTATGTTGGTAACCCTGAAAAAAAACGTGATTTATTTAATCCAATACCATTAGAAGATGAGTATACCAATCCTAGCAATGAAGGACTTAACCTTCATGTTTATAATGATTTTATCTTTGATGGAACTAATACAGATATAAATATGAAAAACTTTTATGGATTAAATGATATAACAGATGCTAGTGGAATTAATAATGATGGGAAGCCAAAGGTTGCAAGTTCTATGATTATTGAGTCAGAAGATTTTGGTAAGGATAGTGCTAATAATTTAGCATCATCAAAAATAAATATAGCTAGTGATACCATGATTCTTGGAACGGCATATTTAAATCTTTCTGAAACACCACTTAGTAAAAATGAGTTTTTTAAAACTGGTGAATCTATTGTTATTAATAGACATTCATCACCTTATACATATAGAGGATATACAGAAGAAAAGTATTTGTATAAGTATAAAAATAATCTTCACATGATAGATAAACTTTATAAAGATGGTGAATATCAAGATTTGAAAATACATGAAAAAGTAAATATAGTTGAAGAGTTTTATAATAGTCAAATAAAAGATACAAATAAAGAGAATGAGATAGAGGGGCTTGCTAAAGGTATGAATTTAAATAGTAATAAAATTTATACAGCTGGTGTGGTTTATAATAATGGTAAGTTAGTAAATTTAAAAAATTATACAATGAGTAGGTCCATAGAAGGTAAAAGAAAAGAATTTGCTAGAGAAGTTTATTTTATGGGAGATGCAAAGGCAAGTGTAACTGAAGAGGATTTTTCAAAGCAAAATGTTGAAACTACTGTAGTAAATAATTTTAATTGGAACGCTATAAGAAAAATTGTAGAGTCTGGTCATATATATGATACAGATAAAAAAACTATTTTATTTGAACGTGAAAATAATGAGCATAATTTAAGCAATGGTGGTGCTATATTTAAAGGAATATCAACAAAGACCTTAGCAACTACAATTTTAGGGAGACCAATAGGTATATTTCCAGCCGAAGATAAGATTAATATAATCTTTAATTATAGTGATAATGAATTAGTTTTAAGACATAATCAACCTTTTAGTATAGAGGAAAAAGAAGAGAAGAAGATATATATAAATTTAGATAAAGTGCATAATCATAATATGACACCAACTCTTGTTATTTCTAAAGGACCTGTAACGGTGGAAAGAATTAAGGGAGCTGGAGGAAGTGGAAATATGGAATTTACAGCATTAGTATATTCAGCTAGTAATTTAAAGTTTGATATAAATGATGGGCCTTGTAATGTAGGTAACTATTCACCAATAGATACAAATCTTAATGAACTATTTAAAAAGTTTTTTGCAGAGGGAGGCCTTGGTGATTTAGTTCTTGGAGATATTATTGGTGGAACAACATCAGAGTCAATTGAAAAGATAGTAAATGCTGAAGATTTGATTAAAAAAGGAAATTGGAAACTTAATAAATAAATTTATAAAAATAACACTTAGAGAATATTCTCTAAGTGTTATTTTTTTTGTATTACTTTAATAAATATTATAGATACAAATTTTTATACTATATAAATTTATAAAGAGAAAAGAACGATAAATTAGTGGGGAGAGAAGGGAACTAGGAAGAATAAATTTAAAAGGAGGGCAAGGTAAAAATAGTAATCAATTTAAGTCTTAAAAAGTAGAATATAAATATATTAACGAATGGTGATATGTTAATTAGCTATTTTTAACAATAAAAGATGTTAAAAAATTGGAAATAATAAATTTGTTTGTAAAAATAAAAAGATTACTATGGTAATATTATATATAAATAGAAAAAAATAACATTAAATAAAGTGTTAAGGGGATTGATTTTATGAAGAAAGTTAAAAAGGGGATGACTATTTTAGAAGTTATTGTAGCAATGGGAATCATCGGGATTATGCTGATACCATTGGCGAATGGATTATTGACATCGGTTAAGATTAATAAAAAAGGTGAAGAAACACAAGAAGCTAAGTTGATGGGACAACAAGCTATTGAAACTCTAAAAATACAAAATACTATAAATGGCAATACAGATATTCCATTTTATAGTAATGAAAAATTATCCATACAAGGTGGGACAATAATTCCAGGAACAACTGATATAGAATATGGTATTAAATCAGTTGGAGATGTAAATGGGTATGAACTAAATGGGAAAATAAAAGAAGAAAATGTTATATCTATAAATGAAGATAGTTATGAAAATTCGGGAATAGAAAAACAGATAGGATTATATATAAATATAGATAGGAATGAAGATGGGAAAATAATTTTAAGCTTTGTAGAGAACCCAACAGGCACAAAAGATATTAAAGCGTTAATGAGTGAATGTAATAGTGCAGCTAAAACAGTAATTAATAGCAGTGTATTAAATTTAGATATTAATATATCAGAAAATAATATTAATTTGATTGTTGATGGAGAAGTGGGATTTGTTCAACCAGTAAGTAAATTAAATGGCGTAGTTTTAATTTATATAAGTGATGTTATTTCAATAAATGAAGGGACAGGAGCTAGCATAATAAAAAAACCTACTATTGATATTGATATCATGAATACAACAGGGATAATAAAAGAAGTACAGATATTACGAGATATTAAAGTGAGTAAGGAAAATTATGATGAAGGGCTTAATATAAAGTTTGGTGAAGATATAAATAGATATCAAAATATAATATATGATTCGACAAATAGTAAAAAAGGCTTATATACAGTTAATTTAGATATATCAAAAAAAGGTGAGGTAGTAGAATCAACAACTTCACAATTTTACCTAGAAAGGTAGGGGGAATATATGTTGAATAAGAAAAAAGGAAATGTACTTATAGTAGTTGTTGCAATGTTTGCATTTATATCAATTTTAATTATGTCAGTTATGACAATGACAACAGGTGGATTTAAACTTAGGAAAGATGAAAGTGCAAGAATAGAGAACTTTTATGGAGCAGATTCAGGAATTGACATAGCAGAGTCTATAACAGTTGAATTAATTGAAGAGGCTATTGAAAAAGGAAATGATGAGGTAGAGTCTTACACTGGATTAACAGATGAGCAAAAAAATGAAGTTTTTAGGCATGAGTATGCTAATTATATAAAAGTTAATTTTACGAAAGAAATAGATAATACAACAGAAACTTCGATTAGATATGATAAGTATGAAAAAGAGGGACAACCAATAAAAGTTGCAGTGAAAAAATTTGAAGAAGTTTTAATAGATAATACGGCAGGAGATAAAGTGCTTGAAAATTTTGCGGTAGCTCTAGAATCATCTTTTAAGGATGATAAAGATAAAGATAGGATTGTAAGTGTTAATTACACATTAGATATTCCTGATTATGGAGTTGAAACAATCGAAAAGCCATTTGTAAGTGATAAAAGTAATTTATTAGATTATCTTATAGCAACAGATGGGAATTTATATATGGATATAAATGGATCAACAGCTATATATGGTGATTTGTGGGTAAATGGAAGAGATAGTATTACTGATAGATTTGAGCGTGGAATTCATATAAAAGGGGGTTCAAATAAGCCAACTGGACAAAAAGGTGATATTAATATTGATGGAAAAGTGATAACAAGAGGTGCTATTAGCTTGAATAATACTATAATTGATTTTCATGAAAATACTTATTCAAGAGACTTTAAGGTTACTGGTGAGGGGAATGTTATAAATGGCAGAATTACTAGTGAGAAAAATACAGATTTTAAAACACCTTTACAAGATATTTATGTTTATAATGATTTAGTATTTGAAAGTGTAGATAGTAAATTAAATATGAAAAATTATTATGGTTTAAATGATATAAATGAGTATGAAACTGGTTTTACAGAAGCCGATTTAAGTGAAGCTGAAAGATCAAGTTCTATAATAGTTAATTCAGAAGATTTTGGAAGTAATTCTAAAATAAAAATGGATGAAATGTATGTATCAGGAACAGCATATATTGGTGGTATTAATCCAATGGATGGTTTGAAAAATTATCAATCAGGAGAATCAGTTGTTATAAATAGAAATACTAAACCGTATACTGATAGACAACTATTAGAGAGTATGACAGCAGCTGGGCGTGAAGAATATTTATTTAAATATAAAAGTCCACTTCATATTGTTGATCAAATATATATAGATGCAGATAAAGATTATAGAGATTTAAATCTTAATGAAAAGATAGAATTAGTAGAAAAACATTATGGATTGAAAATTGATAATCCAAATGAAAAAAATAATGAAATGAAAAGTAACGATAAAGATTTGTTTAATGGGATCGAGGTTACAAGTGGAAATATTAGAACTACAGGTGTTGGGTATGCCAATGGAAAAGCTCATGGAAGTAATACAGATTTTGATTTAGATAATCAGCAAGAAGAATTTGTTAAAGAAGTATATTACAGAAATACAAAGAAACCAGATATGCCAACAGATTTTTGGAATAAACCAGAAGATATAAATGTAAGTGAATCTATAAATTGGAATGCCATTTCGAAATTAATAAAAAAACAGAGTATATATAATACAATAGATGGAGATTCAGGATCAAAACTTCATGAGGGAGAGATAACAGAAAAGGAAATGTTTAAAAAACAGGGATTTAATTATGGACCCAGTGAAGTTAAAAATAATATTGGTATTTTCGCAACTGAAATGACATTATCGGAGCTATTACATGGACAAATAGAGTTGGATAAACATAACGATTCTATTAAGCCAGAAGATAAGTTAAATATAAATATAATGTCTGATATTAGTGGGTTAAAAGTGAAGTTAATTTTTAATAATACTAATAAAGAAATCATGGTGAGTGATTTAGATGATAGTTATAAAAATAATATTATTAATGTGAAATCTGATTTTTTACATGAAATAGCAGTTGTAATTTCAAAAGAGAGCGTAGAAGTTTTTATGGATGAGGTTACTGCAAATATTTATTCAATTATACTTAGTGGAGGAGATTTAAGATATAAAATGAATAGTTCAGGGAATTTAGGGAGTTTTTCACAAGATGGTAAGGCACTTAATATAATCTTCAAAAGAATTTTTGATTTTGGTGCATTTGAAAATATTCTTGGTGGTGGAGATGGTACTGGGGATGTTGTAGTTGGAGAATCTAATACGGTTGTATATCCAAGTGATTTAATTAAAGATAAGGTTTGGGATTTAAAGAAATAAAATTATGAACAAATACTACTTAAAATATAAATTTTAAGTAGTATTTTTTTTGTATAGAAATTTAGTATTAAGTTTAAGTTTTTACTAACGAAAATAAAATTGAATAAAGTTTCCGTAACATTAATAAAAAATATTAACAAAATGAAAATTATTATAATTTATCCAAAAATTGTAAAATAAATGTGTTAATATTAAGTCGAGTTAAATATAAATTAGATAGTAATAGATTAAATTATAAATAATTTTAAAAGTTTTCAATTGGGAGATTAATGATATGTTATTTTTTGTTTTTGTTTTTGCTGTTACAATAGGAAGTTTTCTTAATGTTTGTATTTATAGAATACCAGCAGAAAAATCAATAGTTAATCCACCATCTAGTTGTGGGTCATGTAATCATCAGCTTGGATGGAAAGATTTATTCCCAATATTTAGCTACTTATTTTTAGGTGGTAAATGCAGATATTGCGGAGCAAAGGTAAGTTTTAGGTATCCATTTATAGAATTTATGACTGGAGTATTAGTTACAATAGTTTATTTAAAGTTTGGAATAGGATATGAGTTTTTAAAATATGCAATATTAGTTTTATTTTTAATAGTTATAGCAATGATTGACTATGACACAACTGACGTATATTCAGTAACAACAATGCCGGTAATAGTTATTGGAACAATATTTGTTTTATTAGAAAGTTTTAATGGTTCATTAGGATTTACAGATTCTATAAAGAAATTTTTTATAGGAATACTTGGTGCGATTATATGTGCGGTTGTAATAGGAGCAATATGCTACTTTACAGGCGGAATGGGAGAGGGAGATATAGAAATAGCAGTTCTTGGAGGAGTATTCCTTGGGTGGCAGCTTAGTATATTTATGATTTTGTTCTCATTTATTATAGGTGCAGCAATCGGTGGTCTTTTAATTCTAACAAAAAAGAAGAAGAGAACAGACTATATGCCTTTTGGTCCTAGCATAGCAATTTCTATATATGTAGTTTTAATTTTAGGGATGGAATTTATAGAAAGATTTATGTATTAATTAATGGAGATTAAAGAAGATTAAAAATTAAGTGAACATATAGCTAAGACTTAAGTAAAAAATGTCGATAAAACTTATAAAGATTTTGTTGTAATAAGTAAAGTAAAATAATATAATAAAAGTATAAAAGTGGAAAAAATATAAAATTCAGGAGGGTTATATGCTTAAAAAGAAACTAAGAATTGGAGATTTACTTATAGATCATAGAAAAATTACAAATCTTCAGTTAATAGAAGCTCTTGAAGAGCAAAAAGGAACTGGAAAAAGACTCGGTGAGATTTTTATAGAAAAAGGGCTTGTTACAGAGGATGATATAATGACTATCCTTGAACAGCAACTTGGAATTGAAAGAGTTGACCTAAGTTCGACACCAATAGATAAAAGTGTAACCAAATTCTTGAATGAGACAATATGTAAGAAACACATAGTATTCCCTTTTGGAATTAGTGAGGATGGAACAAAGGTTAAGATAGCTTTTTCTGACCCGCTTAATATGTTTGCTATTGATGATATTAGTTTTGCTACTAATAATGCACCTATAGAAACATATATAGCAAGAAAAGAGGATATAGAAAGTACAGTTGATAGATTTTACTCAGGTAGAAAAGTTCAAAATGCAGCTACGGAACTTTCAAAGGAAAAACAAGCATCTAAAAAGAAAAAAGAAATAGAACTTGATGATATTAAAAATGCACCAGCAGTTAAGATGGTTGACCAGATACTTGCAGATGCAGTTAATCAGAAAGTTTCAGATATACATATCGAGCCTTATGAAGATGTTATAAGGGTTAGATATAGACTTGATGGTACATTAAAAGAAATTCTTCATATAGATATAAATGCACTTAGTGCTATTACAACTAGAATAAAAATCCTTTCGGGTATGAATATAGCAGAAAGAAGGGTTCCACAGGATGGAAGAATAGTTACTGAGATAAATGGAATGGATGTAGATATGAGGGTTTCAAGTATTCCTTTAATAACTGGTGAAAAAGTAGTTATAAGAATACTTGATAAAAATAACTATAAAATAGGTAAAGAAAGATTAGGAATGAACGAAGAACTTTTAGAGAAACTTGATAAAATAGTTAAATCACCTTTTGGAATAGTTCTTGTTACAGGACCTACAGGTAGTGGTAAATCTACTACATTATATACAGTTTTATCAGAAATAAATGATGGTAAAAAAAATATTACAACTATAGAGGACCCAGTTGAGTATACTGTTGAGGGAATTAACCAAGTTCATGTTAATTCAAAAGCAGGTCTTACTTTTGCAGCAGGTCTAAGATCAATGTTAAGACAAGATCCAGACATCATAATGATAGGGGAAATGAGAGATAGTGAAACTGCTCAAATAGGGGTTAGAGCGGCTATTACAGGTCACTTAGTTTTAAGCACTCTTCATACAAATGATGCAGCATCATCAATTTTAAGGCTTATAGATATGGGAGTTGAACCATTCCTTGCAGCATCAGCTGTTAAGGGAGTTATAGCTCAAAGGCTTGTTAGAAAAATTTGTCCAAGTTGTAGAGAGGATTATTTTGCAAATAGTCATGAAAAGAAGATTCTCGGCATAGACTCTAATATAGAGATAATGTTAAGTAGAGGAAATGGTTGCACAGCTTGTGGACAACTTGGGTATAAAGGCAGAATAGGAGTTTACGAAATATTGCAAGTAGATAGAGAAATCAAAGACTTAATCTTAGTTACAAAAAACTCAGATGAGCTAAAAGATTTAGCTATAAAAAAAGGAATGAAGACATTAGCTATGAATTGTAAAGAACTAGTTTTAGAAAGAAAAACATCTATAGAAGAGCTAGTATCACTTATGTTCATAGATTAAGTTAAGCAATGTAAGGAAGGAGGAATTTAGAAGATGCCAAAGTTTATTTACAGAGCTATGAGCAGTGCAGGCGAGATAATGGAAAGTGATTCATATGAAGCTGATTCGATAGAAGCAGTACATTCTATGCTTAACTCAAATAATCTTATGCCACTTCAAGTTGAAGCAGTAAACCAGTCTAAAGAATTGAATTTATCTATTGGTTCAGGAGTGAGTCTTAGAGATATAGCAATTTTTTGTAGACAGTTCTCAACAATGCTTGAAGCGGGAGTTACAATAAATGCTGGAATAAATATGTTATCAGAGCAAATACCAAGTAAGAAACTAAGGATTATATTAAAAGAAGTAGAAGATGATATAAAAAAAGGGGAGTCCCTTTCATCAAGTTTGTATAAGCATGAAAAAATATTCCCAGAACTATTAGTAAGAATGGTTGAAGTTGGGGAGATAAGTGGTACGTTAGATACCATGATGAGTAGAATGGCTGTATATTATGAAAAACAGCATAAGTTAAATGGAAAGATTAAAAATGCAATGATATATCCGACTGTACTTGCAATAGTAACAGTAATAGTAATGGTTATAATTCTTGTATTTGTTATGCCGATGTTTGTAAGTATGTTTGATGATTATGGTGGAGAACTACCATGGACAACACAACTTACACTTGCTATGAGTACATGGCTTAGAGAAAATATTTTCTTAGCAATTGGAATAGTAGGAGTTATGGGTGGAGTATTCTACTACTTAACTAGAAAAGTTGAAACAACAGAAAGGTATTATAATATCTTTAAATTAAGATATTCACCTTTTAAAGATATAAATCAAAAAGCAGTTGTATCAAAATTTGCAAGAAGTTTAGCTACGGTACTAACATCAGGAGTTCCTATAATAGATGGACTTGAGATTGTTGGTGGAGTTTTAGGAAATAGATTTGCTGAGAATGAAATAAAATCAGTAAAAGATAAAATTCTAAAAGGTGAAGGTCTTGCAGAACCAATCAGAGACACAGGAGTATTTCCGTTAATGCTTAGTTCTATGATTAAAATAGGTGAAGAGTCAGGTTCTTTAGATAATATTCTTAATAAAACAGCAGATTTTTATGAAGAAGAACTTGAAAGAGCGATTGAAGCAATCACTTCAATTATAGAACCGCTAATGATTGTAACAATGGGTGTAATATGTGGATTCTTAATAATATCAATACTTACACCGATGTTTGAAATGTATAACTTAATGATGTAATAACATCTATAAAACTGGTTTTAAAACTCAAGTGAGTTTTTAAAATAAAAAATAATAAAAATTTAAGGGG
The DNA here is from genome assembly GCF_947039605.1 of uncultured Clostridium sp. Lineage (GTDB taxonomy): Bacteria > Bacillota > Clostridia > Clostridiales > Clostridiaceae > Sarcina. The sequence continues at coordinate 15,227 of NZ_CAMQZG010000020.1, read as the reverse complement.
GACTTGTCAATGTTAAAAAACAAGTTAAAAAACAAGAAAAAAGGATTCACGCTTATCGAGTTAATCGTAGTATTAGCGGTATTAGCAATCATAGCTTTAATAGCTATACCAAACTTCAACCAAATCAGAGAAAATTCAAAAATTAGCTCTGATAAAAGAGGAGCTGATTTAATAGATAAAGCAGTAACTATGTTAGTTCAAGATGGTAGTATATCAGGTAAGGTAACTGATGATGCAGCTACAGAAACAGAAGATATAAAATCAGGATTATATGGATATAAATCAGATGGAAAACTAGGTTTAGTTGAAGTGGGTTCAACAGCTGAGGCGATAATGTTTACGACTGATGAAATAAAAAAAATAGAAAAAACTATCAATGATGGAAAAGGGCCACAAGGAAATGATAAAAAAGCTATATGGGAAATTGTAGCTACAGGATTAGGTACGAAGTCTCCAGATGTAAAAGTATTATTATTTGAAGATAATACTATAACAACAGTTGGAGCAGAGATTTATGATAGTAATTCTGCGGAAGTAAAATAATAAATTAAAAAGAAAACACCTTAAAATAAGGATTTTAAGGTGTTTTTTTTAGAAATTTATATTTTAATAATAAAACTAAATTTATAGATTTTAAGGGTTTAAAAGGGAATTAGTATAAGATAAGTAGATTAAATTAGGCTTTAGAGGTGAGAAGATGGTAGGTAAATTAGATGAGGCTATAAAAACTGGGGTCGAGGAAAAAGATATTGAGACTAGCAAGCCCGTTGTCAAGAAGAAGAGAAAGATTAAGAAACTTCCAAAGATTGTTGATGTTAAGATGGTTTCTATTGATATAGGAAGCAAGTATATCAAGATTCTTGAGGCAAAGAAGAAGAAGGATACTATTCAGATTATATCTGCTTTAAAGATAGAGTCACCAGCGGATATTGTGGAAAAGGGAGAGCTTAGAAATCTTCCAAGTATTACAAATGCTTTGAAAATGGCATTTATGAAGTGGCATGTTTCTGCAAAGGATATTTCTTTCACAAGTATTGCGGGAAGTGTTATGAGTAGAGAGGTTACTATTGCTGATACTGATGAAATTACAATTGCAGAGAGACAAATGCTTGTTGAGAGTGAGCTTAGACAGTATCTTCCTATAAATCTTGCTGATTATCAAATTCAGTTTACTGATGCTGGTAAGGTTGAGGTTGATGGGGTTATGAAGCAAAAGGTTCTAGTTATAGTTTATCCAATTAAACTTATAAAGAATTTCTTGGGTATTATTTCAGAGACAGGAGCTAAGCTTAGACCATGTTCGCTTGATGTTACAAACAATTCATTGCAAAAGTTCTTTAACCATGTAAAAACTATAAATGGACAACCTATTGATAGAAAGAAGGTTCATTTATTTATAGATATGGGAAGAAATACTTTTAATACATCAATTATAGCGGATGGTAAACTTCAATTTATGAGAAGTATTGAAGCATCACAGGATGAAATTGATAGATCTATAGGTCTTAGAATTGGTAAGCATTATGATGAGGCAGAAGTTTTAAAAACAGAGCAATGTGATCTTATGGCTACAGAGCTTACTGACGAGCAAGTTGAAATCAATGATGTTACTAAGGGTTATATCAATAGATGGATAGATGATATTACAAGAATAACTCAGTTCTATGGTAACAAAGAGCAGCAAAGAGTAGAAAAGGTTTATATCTATGGTGGTGGTGCAAAGCTTAAGGGACTTGCTCCATACATGCAGGAAAGACTTGATATTGAAACTGAAAAGATAAATGAATTTGATGGAGTAGATTTAGGTAAGAATGTAAATGTAGCGAACATAGATCAATTTATAAATGCAATAGGAACAATAATAAGATTCTAAGGGGAGGGATAAGGCATGATAGCAAGAGACATTAACTTTTTTGCACCATATGTAAAGGAGCATGAGAGAAGTACAACTCAAACTGTTTTAATGGCAACAGCAGCTGTCGTTATGATTGGGATATCTGGAACCTTAGGTTATAATATGTTCCAAGAAAAAACTTTAGTTGATGATATAAAAGCTGTAACTACTAATTTAGATAATAGTAAGTTTATAGCAGACCATAAAGAAGCAGAACTTGTTATTTTAGAAAAAGGACTTCTGCAAGGGTATAATACAGCTCTTATGACAGTTCATGATGGAATAATTGATAGAACTATAATTGATACTGCAATAGTTAAGCAAATAAATTCAACAGTACCAAGTGGAGCTAACTTGAAGAGTTTGGCAATTCAAGGTGGAACAATTGTAATGAATGTTACAGCTAAGAGTGATAAGGAAGCTGCTGATATGAAGTATAATCTTGATAAACTTCCAATGGTTAAGGAATCATTTATACCAAGTGTAAATTCAGATTTTGGAGCACCAGCAGAATATAGTTTTTCAATTACTTGTGTTCTAGAGGAGGTTTATAATGAAAATTAGTGAAAAGGAAAGAGTCATGCTTGGGTTCCTTTTAATAGGGGCTATAGGAGTAGGATATTATTATTTAGGATATAAACCACATGTAGACAGAATAGATTCAAAGACACTTGAACTTTCTACTTTAGAAACAGAGTATACAAAGAAGCAGTCAGAGATAGCAGCAATAAAGAAAAATGAAAAGGATATAAAGTTATTAGAATTTAGTATCGATGATGCTAATGATAAGATATATCCAGATATATGGCAGTCAAAACTTATAAAAGAACTTTCAGATCTAAGAGTTAAGGCTGGAATAGATGTAAACTTTAATTATTCAGAAGTAACATATGCACCAATTTCAGAATATTTTACATCTAAAGAAGAAGAACAAATTATGGCTAATAGTTTAGATTCTTTAATTGAAGAGTATAATACTAAAATGCCAGAAGATAAGAAGATTGAGTATAAAAAAGAAAATGGACAAGATAAAAAAGAAGATAAAAAGCCAAAAGAAGAAAAGAAAGAAGAAGAATCTACTATTAATGTTCAGCAGATGAAGGTTAGTGGAAGTTTTAAGGGAAAGTATGAGAATGTAGTTAAGTTTATTAAACTTATAGAGGATTATAAATACCTTGTTGCAATACCAGATATTAGTATGGCACCAAGTGGGAATGGAGAAGTTTCAGGTACTTTAAGTATGGAATTCTACTCAGCTCCAAGATTAAACGGAGAGTTTGGAGATTACTATGATTTTAAAGCAGAGGGAACTAGTGGGAAAGATAATCCATTTGATGATGCATATACAAATATTGATAGTGTAGAGAATGAAGATTCAGAAGCAGTTTCAATGAATGTTATTTTAAAACCTTTTAATTCTGATATGCCTTCAATAAGCGTTGGAAGACCAAATGACCCAACAGGAAGAACTAAGCTTCTTAATGATGATAATGAAATAGAAGAAGTTATTATAGAGTTTTACCAAGAAGGTGATAAATATCTTGTGAAATATAAAATGGGATCAGAAGTTTACCCTAAAGCAGGTGGTATAGACTTTGTACCTAAAGGAAATATCAAGATAGGGGTTACATCAGAGAAGAGAAGTAGTGGAGAAGATAGAGTTGCTGTAAAGCTTAAAGTTAAGAATACTACTGACAAGAAGGTTGAAGTTGAAATAAATGGGGATGATAAAGCAAACCCAAGAGTTAAGATAGAAACAGATGGAAATGTTCAGTATACAAGCAGATAGTAATTTAATTATATATATATGCTAATAGCTAAAGAAATTAAGTTTTCTTTAGCTTATTCTTTAAAAAGATATTTATAATAAGGAATTAAATTGTTTTCTAAAAATATAAATAAAAAGAAATAATTTAAAGTAGGGTGATTTAGATTTGAAAAGTAATTTAAAGACTAGGAGAGGTCTTACTCTTTTAGAGCTTATTGTTGCACTAGGACTTATGAGTTTGGTTATAACACTGATATTTTCTTTTGTAAATACAACTCAAAAAAAATCAAGAGAACTTGATGTAAGACAAGATTTACAGTTTGAAGGAACTTTAGTAACAGAAAGTATGATGAGTAATATTTTAGAAATGAGGGGGATAAATGAACTTGATGGCTATATAGGTGGAAGTGATAATGGGGAAATAATAGCAATTGTATTTGATTTATTGAATGCAGGTGAGTATGAAAAAACAGACTATAACAATGTCACTAAGATAGCTTATGGTTCAGGAACTAATGCTAATGAGTTAGAATTATGGGCACATCATACACAAAAAATAGATACAGAAAACCCAACAAGTCCAATGACAGATTGGTATAAAATTAATACAGTTACAAAAAACTTGAAAGAAATTAGCATTGAAAATGAAAGAATAAAAACTTTTATTAAAAATGGAGTTTCAACAACTCATGGAAAATCATTTGAGGAAGATTTAAAAATTCAAGTAGCTAAAGAAAAAAGTGTTAGTTTAAAACTTATTTTAGAAGAAGACTATTATGGTGAAAAAATAGAACATGAGCATACTATTGAATTAAGTTTAAGAAATGCAAGATAGATTATAAGAGTGGGGTGAGATAAAATGAAAAAAATTATAATTGGAGTTTTAGCTTTAGCAGTTGTTGGAGTAGGTGGATTTTTTGTTTCTAATAAAATGGCAGAAGCTATAGATGCACCTAATGATCAAAAAATGACCTTTAATGCTAAAATTAATCCTATAGAAATATATAATAAATCAACATCAACTATTAGCATTAAAATTAATACTGGTGAGATACAAGCTAATTCAGGTCCTAGTTTAAAGTCAATAGAAAATAGTTTAGAAGTCGATCCTATAGATGGAATGGAGCTTATTAGTGCTAATATTCGTTATAAGAATTTTAAGAGTGATAGATGGGCAGAAAAAAATGCTTTAGTAAAAAACAATATTATTGAATTAGGAGAGATAGAATATATCCATACTGGAGATGTAACTCCACAAGATTTAAGGTTAGTAGGACCGGAATATTATATTGATTTAAAATACAAAGTTGATAATGCCAAAGATTTTGATTTTAATGGAAAGGTAAAATTAAATTATAATACATTAGCATATGGTAGTAACGTATCAACAAAAAGGTCAGTAGGATTAAGTACAGAGTTTAAAATTAATATTGCAAATTTATACTATGAAGGTGGCAGTGTATTAGGAGAAAGACAAGAACCTTTAACAGTAGGTTTAGGAAGAGAGTTTACACTAAAGCATTCAATAAATCCAGGTGTTATATCAAAGGTAGTGGATGAAGTTATAGAGCCAGCTAGTACTTTAAATAATGAAAAAAGAAATCTTATTTATGTTGTAGATAAGTCTGTTATAGACATACAAGGTGGAAATGAAGAGAATGCTAGGGAGTCTATAAAAAAATCCTTAGAAGAAATTACAGCTAGTAATTCTACAGCTTCACTTGTGGTTTATGGTGAGGAAGCAGAAATTATTAAAATAGATGATAAAGAAGTTTTTTCAATAAGTGAGCTTAGTTCTTTAATTGATAAAATTGAGAGTAGTGATAAAAGTGGAAATCTTGGAGAGGCTATAAGAAAAGCACAAATAGTATCTAATAATAGTGAGAGTGAAGATAGTATTATTATAGTTTCGGCAGAAAATCCTAATTATTATACTCAAGTATCAGAGGGGAATACAACAATGCTTTCAACAATAATTGAGAAAGATGGATTTGTTGTTGAAGATGAAGTATTGGCAGAAGAATATGTTAATCAGGTTATTAATGAAGTTATTATCAATGAAGAAAGTAATACAAGATGGTATGGAATAAATTATGGTATAGCAAGTGAAGAAATGGTATTGAATGATGCTATTAAAAGATTAGAGGGAATTATACCAGATATTAAAAAACCGTATTATGATGATTTTTCAAGAATAAATAGTAAGGCAATAAATCCTATAAGTATAAAAGCTACTTTGAATGTTACATCAAAAAATGATGGAATTAAAATTCATACTGAGGATGTTAGTAGAGAGATAGAGCTTGAATATGATGAAAAATTACAGCCAGTAGAACAGTTTATAACAACAAGAGTTAAAATTATAGATTTAAAAGGAGCTGATCCTTTGGGGTTTGATATGTCAGATCCTAAAAATATAGAAGTGAAATTAATTGTTGAATATAATGGGGAAACAATAGAAGTTCTTTTCAATAATCCAAAAGATTTTGAAGAGGGAGAAGATCTTTTAACATGGTGGTACAATGCAGAAGCTCCTTATGTAGTAAATACAGGATTATATAATGGAAGAAAGCAATTACCAGGTAGACCTAAAGATATAGAAGATGATATTCAAGATGTACAATGGGCGAGTAGTCATCTTTTAGATGAGTTATCAGTAGCAGAACTTGCAGTTGGAAATGATTTTGGAGCTGGTATGATAATAAAATTACCAGTGAAAAGTGAAAATGCAAATACAATTACAATAAAACCTGTCTTAGATACAAAAGATATTGTAGGAATTAGTAATCCTGATTTTAAATTAGGAATAACAACTTTATATGATATAAGTAATAAGGAAGTTAAACAAATTGATACAGGAAAAGATAGTTATACATTAGAAGCAGGAAAAACTTATTTATTAACAATAGATCAATATATACCAGAATTTATTGATACGATTAAAACACAAAGTCTAATCGGACAAAGTTTTAAGATTGGAATAAATATAGATAGTGGAACACCTAAAGAAAATATATCAGAAGATGTTAACTCTGTTACTAATGAGGGGGATTTAGAAAAAACTATAGATTTTTGGGGAATTGATGTTCAATGTGTAGATAAACCAGAACATTTCTAATTTCTAAAATAAAAAAACACGAACAATATTATAGAAAATAAATTTCAAGGAGTATAGGTAGTATGTTTTTTTAACATACCTTATGCTCTTTTTCTTTAGTTAAATTTAATTTTACATAGTAAAAGTGTGTTATTTTTGGATTTTAGGTAATACTAAAAGTTAATATTGCAAAATGATATTGATTACTTCAAAAAACGAATGATTTATGCAACTTTTATGTCTAGTTAATATTTTGATGAATTAAAAAAATCATTTTAAAATAGGGAGTTATTTGGTTGACAAGCTATATTGGAATAGAATATAATTAATAAAAATCAACGAACTAAAAAAAGAAATATTTTTAAAATACTCGTATAAATCTTGGATATGGCAAGGTGTATCTACGGAGAACCATTAATTCTCCTCTATGAGTGATTTGATATAGCTAACTTTTAAAGTAAAGACATATTAACTCACTTAGGAGATTAATATGTCTTTTTTTAGAAAAAAATCAAAATTTTATTAAAGAAACTTATGAATTTAAAAATTCACTTTTGAAAATAACATGCAAGTTAACTTGCAATATAGAATTTAAAGAATATTTTAGTGGAGGGATTTTAAGATGGCAAAGATATTAAAGCAGGCTTATACATTTGATGACTTATTATTAGTACCAAACAAATCAGAAATTTTACCTAACGAGGTTAGTTTAAAAACTAAACTTACTAAGACAATAACTTTAAACATACCACTTATGAGTGCAAGTATGGATACAGTTACTGAATCTAAGATGGCAATTGCTATGGCTAGGGAAGGTGGAATAGGAATCATCCACAAGAACATGTCAATCGAGGAGCAAGCACAGGAAGTTGATAGAGTTAAAAGACAAGAGAATGGGGTTATTACAGATCCAATATTCCTTGGTGAGAACAACACTGTTGCTGAGGCTTTAGAGTTAATGGCTAGATATAGAATTTCTGGTGTTCCAATTACAGATAATAAAAAACTTGTTGGAATTCTTACAAATAGAGATATTGTTTTTGAAACAAACTATGAGAGAAAGATTTCAGAGATAATGACTAAAAGCCCACTATTTACAGCTCCTGAGGGAACTAAGGTAGAGGATGCACTTGAAATCTTAAAACAACACAAAGTTGAAAAACTTCCACTTGTAGATAAGGATGGTAATTTAACTGGTCTTATTACAATTAAGGATATAGAAAAAACTAAAGCTTATCCAACTGCAGCAAAGGATTCTAGAGGAAGACTTTTATGTGGGGCATCTGTTGGAATTACAGGTGATATGATGGAGAGAGTTAAGGCTTTATATGAAGCTGGAGTTGATGTAATTACTCTTGATACTGCTCATGGTCACTCTATGGGTGTTATGAATGGGGTTAGAAAAATTAAAGCAGCTTATCCAAAACTTCAAATAATAGCTGGTAATATTGCAACAGCAGAGGCTACAAGAGATTTAATTGAAGCTGGTGCTGATTGTGTTAAGGTTGGGATAGGTCCTGGTTCAATATGTACAACTAGAATTGTTGCAGGAGTAGGGGTTCCTCAACTTACAGCAGTTATGGATTGTGCTGAAGAAGGAAGAAAATATGGAGTTCCAGTTATTGCTGATGGAGGTCTTAAATATTCAGGAGATATAGTTAAGGCGCTTGCAGCGGGGGCAGCAGTTGCAATGATGGGTTCATTATTTGCAGGGTGTGAGGAATCTCCAGGTGAGATGGAAATATACCAAGGTAGAAGTTATAAGGTTTATAGAGGAATGGGATCTCTTGGGGCTATGGCTAAAGGGTCAAGTGATAGATACTTCCAAAATGGAACTAAGAAATTTGTACCAGAGGGTGTTGAAGGAAGAATTGCTTTCAAAGGTTCAGTATCAGATACTATTTTCCAACTTCTTGGTGGAATAAGATCAGGTATGGGGTATCTTGGTTCTGCAAATCTTGATATATTATTTGATACAGCTACATTTGTTATTCAAACATCAGCTGGGTTTAGAGAAAGTCACCCACATGATATTAATATTACAAAAGAAGCTCCAAATTACAGTGTAAGTCAGTAACGTTTAGATAAATATATTAGTGCAAAGGAGATTTATATTATGAAGGATTTAGTTTTAATTGTTGACTTTGGTGGACAATATGGTCAACTTATAGCAAGAAGAGTTAGAGAGTGTGGAGTTTATTGTGAAATAGTTCCTTATACACATGGGGTAGAGAAGATAAAATCAAGAAACCCAAAAGGAATAATCTTTACAGGTGGACCAAATTCAGTTTATGATAGTAAATCACCATCAATAGATAAGGCTATCTATGAAATCGGTGTTCCAGTTCTTGGAATATGCTATGGTGAGCAATTAATGGCTCATGCTTTAGGTGGAAAGGTTACTACAGCTCCAAGTGGAGAGCATGGTAAAACTGCTATTGAAATTGATACAACATCAGAGTTATTCAAAGGGATTTCAGCAAATGAATTTTGTTGGATGACACATGTAGATTATGTAGAAGAAGCACCAACAGGTTTCAAAGTAACTGCTAAAACAGGGAATTCACCTATGGCAGCTATTGAAAATGCACAGAAGAAAATTTATGGAGTTCAGTTCCATCCAGAGGTAGAGCATACTCCATTTGGAAGAAAACTTCTTGCAAACTTTGTACACGATATATGTGGACTTGAAAAATCTTGGACAATGTCAGCTTTTGCTGAGACTAAGATTAAGGAAATTAAAGAGCTTGTTGGAGATCAAAAACTTATATGTGCTTTATCAGGTGGGGTTGATTCATCAGTTGCGGCTGTTATGATTCACAAAGCTGTTGGTAAGCAACTTACTTGTATATTTGTAGATCATGGTTTACTTAGAAAAGATGAGGGAGATCAAGTTGAGAAAATCTTTAGTGAACAATTTGATATGAATCTTATAAGAGTTAATGCTAAGGAGAGATTCCTTGGAAAACTTGCTGGAGTATCAGAGCCAGAGGCTAAGAGAAAAATAATTGGTGAAGAGTTTATTAGAGTATTTGAAGAAGAGTCTAAAAAGCTTGGAGATATTAAGTTCTTAGTTCAAGGTACAATTTACCCAGATGTAGTTGAGAGTGGAACTGAAACATCAGCTGTGATTAAGAGTCACCACAATGTTGGTGGACTTCCAGAGGATATGGAGTTCAAACTTATTGAACCTTTAAGAGAATTATTTAAAGATGAAGTTAGAGCTGTTGGAGAAGAGCTTGGAATTCCACATAAATTAGTATGGAGACAGCCTTTCCCAGGACCAGGTCTTGGAATAAGAGTTCTTGGTGATGTAACTGAAGAAAAACTTGAAATAGTTAGAGAAGCTGATGCAATATTTAGAGAAGAAGTTGCAAATGCAGGTCTTGATGAAGATATATGGCAGTACTTTGCAGTTTTACCTAACATCCAATCAGTTGGAGTTATGGGGGATGCAAGAACTTATTGTCACACAGTAGGTCTTAGAGCAGTTAAATCAACAGATGGTATGACATCTAATTGGTATCATATTCCTTACGAAGTAATTGAAGTAGTATCAAGAAGGATAGTTAATGAAGTTCCAGGAGTAAATAGAATAGTTTATGATGTAACTTCTAAACCACCTGCAACTATAGAATGGGAATAAAAGTGACACTCCAAATCTATGATTTGGGTAGTGGAACTTTCGCAACCAACTTGTTTGGTTGTGTTCATTTAAAGCTATGATTTGGGTATAAATTCTTACTCAGCGAACGAATGTGAGTCGAGTTTCCTTTAAATCAAAAAACTTATAAAAGGAATAGTGATGTTTTCCTTATTATAAGTAAATTTGCTTAGATACTGTATCGAAAGGTTAAGTATCTAAGTGCAGCAATTATAAAGTAGTAGTAATAAAGATAAATAATACAATTTTAAATATAGAAAACCTATTTAGCCAACGAATCTAAATAGAGTTTCATAAAAATTATAAATTGAATTTAGAGTAACCAGTAAATCTGGTTACTACATATAAATAAATTAACAAAAGATAAAACGAATTTAAATTAATGAATTAATAAATTAAACGAATCTTTAAAAATCACTCTATTGTAGAATAGGGTGATTTTTTTGTTGCTTGTAAAAATTTACATATGATATTATTTAAACTATGGAGTTAATTTTATTTAACTTAATTTGAAGGGGGACATTAAGATGAATAGGACAAAGAAAATGGTTACTACATCACTTCTTATAGCAATGGCTATTATTATTCCGGTTAGTTTTGGATTTTTAAGAATTATTATAGGACCTTTTACAGCTACTATAGGGGCACATATACCTATGTTTGTATCTATGCTTATATCGCCTAAGGTAGCGGCTGCTGTTGGATTTGGTTCTGGGATGGGCTTTGTACTTGCTGGTATGCCAGCACCTGTTGTGGCAAGGGCTTTAATGCATATACCAGTTGGAGTTATTGGAGCTAAGATAATAGAAAAAAAGAAAAGTATGAAATATGCAGCTTTAATTACTTCTATACTACATGGGATTTTAGAGGGACTTGTAGTAATTCCTTTTGGTTTTTCAATGTATGAGGTTGTTATTGTTACAGCAGTTGGTGCAATACTTCATCATTTAGCAGATGCAGGTCTGACAGTTTTAATATTTAATAAGGTAGCGAGTGCTATGAAAAAAGATATGTATGTTTTGTTTAAGTAATATACTAAGGAGTAAAAACACTATAGTTTAAAGTGAAAATCTTTAAATTATAGTGTTTTTTTATTGGTATTATTTGAAATTATTACAAAATGATGTGAAGTGTAAAAGATAATATTAATATATCTAAATTATTTTCTTAAAAAAACTACTATTATAATATAAATACCTAAAAAATATGAAAATGATAATTTTATTTAATAAATGTGATGAATAAGCAAATTAAATGTTACTAAAGAAATAGTTTTGTAATTTAACAAGTAAATTACTAGTAAAATGGTAAAAAAGTATATTATTAGTTGACAAGAGAAATAAGAATGCATAAACAACTAGTTTAAGTGAGTAATTTGATAGTTTAATAAATAAAAATATATTTTGGTATTAAATTATCTTTAAATAATAAATAAAAAGATTGTTTTAATAAAAATAGAGGCGGAGTATGAAAAATAGATGGATAAAAAAACCAATTTACAATGAGGGTTAGCTACTGTATATTAGTTTAAGCAAGGAACAAACAGTTTGTTTATATGGATAAAATTAAATAATATTTTAGGAGTGAATTACAAATGATAAAATCTAAATTAATGATGCTAGTAGCCGGAGCGGCAGTAACAGGTGCAATTGCAATTGCGTTACTTAAATTTGATGGGACACCATTAACATTAGCTACACAAAAAACTGATGCTTTTATAAAGACATCAACAGCGACAATGGAGCAAGCAACAACAACACTAAAAAATGATCAAACAAAAATTAATGATCTTACAAGCAAGCAAGCAGATACTCAAGCTAGTTTAACAGCAGCTCAAAAGAGTTTAGCTAAAGTAAACGGAGAGTTAACAACAGCTAAAGCGCAAAATGTTAAAGATCAAGCAACAATAGATAAGCTTACTAAAGAAAAAGCAGCTTTAGAAGGTCAAGTAGCAGCGCTACAAAACCAAGTTAAAGATTTACAAGGTCAATTAGCTAAAGCTAAGCAAGATGCAAAAGATGCAGCACAAGCAGCAGCACAAGCTAAAAAAGATGCAGCGGAAGCACAAGCAAAAGCAGATAAGAAAGTATCAGATGCTCAAACAGCAGCAGATACAGCTAACACAAAAGCAGCGGATGCAGAGAAAGCAGCTCAAGCAGCTAAAGATGCAGCGGCAGCAGCAGCTAAGAAGGCAGCAGATGCTTCAGCGGCAGACAAAGCAGCAGCGAAGCAAGCAGCAGATAAAGCAGCAGCACAAGCTAAAACAGCAGCAGAAGCAGCAGCACAAGCTAAAACAGATGCAGCAACTGCAAAAGGTAATTTACAAGATGCTATGAACAAAGCTAACGATTATAAAGCAGCTTATGAGTATGAGTACAAGCAAGTACAAATAGCTAATGAATTCGTTAAGACAGAAGCTAGTAAATTAACAACTTCAGTTCAAGGTGCTCAATCAGCTTTAACAAATTTACAAAATACATTAAATTCAAATACAACAAAATAATTTAAATAATTAATTTAAATTTAAAAATGGAGGGATTAGCTTAAATTATTTTTAATTGAGGTAAGCCCTCTATTTTTATTTTAAATAGGAAGAAAGAGAGTAATTAGATGCAAAAATATTTAAACTCAAAAGCAGCAATGTTTATATATGGGGTTATAATAGCAGTCATAATAGTATTATTATTTTTATATTTTAACAAACCTAAATCAATAAATGTCGCAAATGCTAGAACAGACCATTATATAGAGTCACCAATTGAAAAAATAAATAATCAGTTAAGTATTGCAAATTCAATATTAGCTTCTGAAACAGCTAAGTTTAAAGGGTTGAATTTAGAGTTAGAAAAGACTGATAGTTTATTAAAAGTAAAAACTGATAAGCTAGCAGCCATCAATGGGAATATAAATAACTTTGATAAAAACAAACAAAAAGATTTAGATGAAATAAATAACCTTAATATTGAAAAAACAAACTTAGAAAATGAGATAAAAGCATTAAAAATTAAGAGAGATAGTTATGATGCAACTCAAAGTCTTACAAATTATAAAAAGGCTATTGCTAAGTATGAGATAGCAATTAATAAGGATAAACAAGCTATTGTTGATGCTAATAATGCGAAGATAGAAAGCGCTAAAAATATAAATAATTCAATATCAGATATCAACAAAGCTAATGAGAAAATTAAAAATAGTGATTCAGATGTAGCAAAAGTAAATAAAGTTGCAATTGATAATGCACAAAAGAAGATTAAAGATGCTGAAAATGCAGTGAAAGAGGCAAATGAGCAAGTTAAAAAAGCAGAAGCAGAGGCTACAAAAGCAAAGCAGCAAGCTAGTGATGTGATTAGTAAGCTTAATAGTTATAAGAGTAGTTATGAGTATGAATATAATGAGGTTCTTAAAGCAAATAATTTTGTAACTTCAGTTGCAAATAATTTAAATGAGTATACTACAAATGCTAGGCCTACAGTAACAGAATTACAAAATATATTAAATAAAGGACAATAGGAGGAATTATAAATGTTAAAAGTTAAAGTTTTAGCTGGTGTGGTAGCTAGTACATTAATGATTGCTGGTATTAGTATAATACCATTTCATAAGAAAGAATTTGAAAATAGTTTTAATAATGTACAAGCTTATATAAGTTCATCAAAGATAGCAATGACAGAAGCAAATAATAAGATAGGGGACTTAAATGGAGCTATCTCAACTAATAAAAAAACAATTTCAGGGTTAAATGATAACATTGAATCTGATAAGGGGACTATAGATAGTCAAAAGAAGACAATAGCAGATTTAGAGGATCAATTAAGTAAAAAAACTGATTCTACAGATGGCTATTTAACACCAATAGAAAAGTATCAATTAAGTAAAGCATTATATAGCACTCCAATAGAGGCTGACCCTTATATGTATAGTTATTACACTCAAGTTTACTATACACAAGTCGCTACATATTGGGCAAATTATTGGTTTAAAATTTATAATAACCCACCTAAAAATGCTAGTAAATCATTTATAAAGGGTGCACAAGGCATGTATAAGCGATTTAACAAAGCAGCAAGTTCATCACAAGGTAGTATAGGTGGAATTATAGGGTATATATATAATGATAATGAACTTAAACCATCACATGTTCAATTACCTAAATCAGAAATAGAGGCAATTCAGAATGTTAAATTACCTGAAAAATATGAAAAGCTATATAATAAAGTAGTAAATAAAACACAAGAGAGTGTAGATGCACCGGTTCCGAAAATTTATAGTACAGGATATCAAATAGGAATATATAGGGCGTATATATTAGCTGAATTAGCTAGTAAAACATATTGGAGTTATTTACTTGAGAATCCACCAAAAGAATGGACAACAGCGGATATAAATAAAGTTAAACGATTCATAAGTTATTATAATGGACAAATAGCAAAAAATGAAAATCTTATGGTAAGTGTAAGTAGATTTTAAAATATGATTATTTGAATAAAATTAGATGAAGGTACTTTATGGTAAGTTGGTTACTAAAAAGTGCCTTCTTTTTTTTATATCCAAAAGGGTATAGAATAGAAAATGTAGTCGAGGTAAGAGTACAAAACAAAACAAAACAATTTAACAAGATAGTTAAATATTATTTGAAAAATAAAAATAAGTAAAAAGCATATTTGTAAAAAAGTATGAGATATATAAAATTAATTATATTTGAGATGGAGGATAAGAGTATGAGTAAAGAAGTTAAAAATATTGATATAATTGTAGTTGGTTCAGGTCCAGCAGGTCTTGCAGCAGCAATTTATGCAGCGAGAGC
>NZ_CAMQZG010000019.1 GCF_947039605.1 uncultured Clostridium sp. | reverse complement strand
TCGAAAAACAAAAAAAAGGACATCGACATTGTAGTTTGTCGACGTCCTGAAAGCAAGGATAAAATATCCTTGCTTTCTTTTAGTAGACTTTAAAACCACGTCCAAGAGCTGAAAAATTAGTATATATTACATTAGAGTTGATATTAAAAGCCTCACTATCTGATGGGGTTGAGAATGATATTAATGCATGAGATGATTTTCTTTTTAGTGTATCAACATTGAGTTTTAAATTATAAATAAATTCTATAGTTTCATTTGGGGCAACTGATGAAATAGTAGCAGTAACTGTATTGCTAGAAATACTAAGTGAGCCATCTGTGAATGGTTCAAAATCTATAAAATCTACTTCAATTGGAAAGGTATCTGTTATTACAATATTAGTTAAAGTAGTATCATTAAAATTTTCTAAAATTATTTTATATTGAAATATTTGTTCTTTAACAACGCTGAGTGTTGCGTAAGAAAATGGTGTTTCAAGAGTAACATTTCGTTGTTCTTTTTTTAATTCAAAAATTTCTTCAAGTAAAGTTATAGAGTTACTTGTATGAGTAGCATAGATATCAGTTTCATTTTCAGAAAGCGTATAAGAAACAACAGCATCATTTAAGGCTATTTTTGTTTGGGCAGTACCATTAACCTTTGTTTCTATTAAAAGTTCAGTATAGTAGCCAGTTTGTAGTGAATCTGCACTAATTGTAAGGGTGTTACTTGGTATATTAAAAGAACCTGTTCCTACAAGTAGCCTTACAAATGTTAAGTCAGAATCTAAAATATCAGTTACTTGAATATTATAAGCAGTTGATTTTCCTATATTTTCAAGTCTTATTTTATATAAAACAGTATCATTTAAATCTGCAGCAAGTGTAGCTTTTGAAAATAGTGTGTTTTTAGTATAATTTCTCTGGTATTTATTAATTTCTAATTCTGGTGCAAAAACTAATAGATTGCTAGTATCATCTATAGAGTCTGTTGATGAGGTAGCAATATCATTTGACCATTTGATTGTTGAAGTTTTTTCAAAGTTTTCTTCATAATCTATTGGTGTTATATCATATATAGCATCATTATAGGTTAGAGTATAATTTTTGCTAGAAGCGGTGGTGTCAAGTGTTTGAACTAGTGGAACAATTAAGTTTCCATTTGAAATAGAAGAACTTACAGGACTACCATCTAAAAGTATGTTTTCAATTCTAGAACTATCACTAGTTACAAGTTCATCATTAATTTCTACGTTATAAGCTAGCAGGCCTCGTGGGATTGATACAATAGTTTTATTTAAAAAATTTTCTCCTGCATCAACTATAGGGGATATAAATTCTTTTGTTATACTTGGACCACAAGCTAGGATATTTTGATTTTTAACAATTTCATCACCTTCATAATTAAATGAAGAGTCAGTTTCTTGGGAGGTACCTCTATTCATAGTACTTTTTATTTTATAACTCTCATTCATAATAGGAAGAGAAGTAGCTTTGAAAAATATATCAACAGTAATTATTTCATCAGGAGGTAATTTATGAATAATAAAATTTACAGTATTACCTAGGGTCGTAGGATAATCATACCAAGGGGCTGAAGATGATGAAACTTGAACATGTGTAATAGAAAAGATATCGGGAAATATAGTTTCTGATATTAAGTTAAATGCATCGGTAAGATTTGTATGTTTACCTTTTGGAAGATTTTTAATTTTAATTTCATAGTTAAAGTTATTATTGTAGACAACACAGTCAGGACCATTTAGGGTATGAGTATATTTTAAATTTGGACTTCCAAAAGTTATTGCAGCAAGGTCTCTTATACTAGTTGAAATATTATTGCTATCATCAAGTGAGATTTTAGCTAAATTATTAGCTGTTTTAGAAGTTTCTGATTCTGTAACTTCTATTATAAAATCTATTTCAAAGTAAGTTCCACCAGATATATCCCCAAGATTTATCATTAATCCATTATCAGAAATAAGTTCAAAAGCAGCGGTAGTTGGAAAATTTCCAGTTGTTGTATATGAAGGGATTGATGTCATTATCATATTCAGTGGTGGATATTCAAATAAAAATACATTTTTTTGAGTTGCATCAATAGTTGAAGCATCATAAACTACATTGAATTTTATAAAATCTCCAACAGTAGCAGAGTCTGTAGATTTATTTGTTAGATCTTCATAGTAATAGTTACTAACTTCTTTAGACATGGAAGGCATTGGAATTGTAACAGTTTTACTAGCAGAATCGGTTAATAAATTCCCTGAAGTAGGATGAACAAAAGTACTATTTAAACGACTTGTAAAAGTATCACCACATACTGTCTGAGAGGAATCGAAATATTGAGTATCTGTAGAGAGTGAAAATGAAATAGAATCAGTTGAACCACTGCTAATATTTCCTAAGTCCCAAGTTATAGAAGTTGTACCATCACCATTATTTATAAGTGAATCTATATTAGGAGTACTTTCAACAAAGGTTAATCCATCAGGAATTAAATTTGTTAGTAAAAAGGTATTTACACCAATATAAGGACTTACTGTGTAAGTAATATTGAACTGATTTACAATATTCCAGTCAGTAAATGGTGATGCTAGTGTTTTGGTGAAAAATAATATTAATGCTTCCATTAATAAATAAGCATACTGATATTGACCCTGTGATTCAAGTGAAATTTCAGATTGAAGAGGTTGACCATGCAAGATTTCAGAACCAGAGTTTTCAATACCATTCTCTGTTAAGTTATTCCAAATTGAAGATTTAAAAGAAATTTCATTTGATGAACCAGCCTGCAGATTAATATTAGGAATATTTATGTTAGTAAAATTTTGACCAATACTAGGTGGACCAATATTAGGATTATCTAATTTAGATGAATCAGGACCAGAGGGATTCCAGTCTCCAACATATCTGATACCATTAGCAAGGTTTAAGTTTAAATTAAGATTAGAGGATTCTCTAGTGTTATTCTCAATTTTTATAGTTGGGCTAAATATATGATCACCACTAGTTGAGGTATCAGAAGTTTCACCAGCACCTTTTAAGTATTTAGTAGGACCAATAAATATAACAGAATACCTATAGGCAGTTGCAGAAGCAAAGCTAGACGATGATATATTTTGATTGCCAATATCAAGATTGCCACGAGGTTTAGTATCAGCACTTGCAGAAAAAAGAAGACCTGATATTACACTCATAAAATCAACTGGTATATTTTCATCTGATCTTAGATATTCATCAATTTGAATTTCTATAGCAACTGAGTAGTTAAGCTCATTAGAGTATAAATCTTTTAGACCAACAAACTTTATAATATTATTAAAATTATCATCTATCTCAGAAGATGTTGCTGTATGAGATGAACTGATATATGAAACCCCATCAGGTAATGTTATTTCAAGTCCTAGATTATATAAACTATCAGTCAATGAATTATTACTAAATAGAATAGAGAGAGTAGTTGGTTTACCAATAACAGACTCTATTGTGCCAGATAATCCAGAAAAATTTAATGCGATAGTAAAATCGCCAGGTTGTATAGGCAAAAAAATCACTCCTAAAAATTTATCGTTATAGAATATTTTATGATAAATTTCTAAGAGTAACACCTTTTTATATAATTTTATTTATATCTATATTTCAACACTTCGTATAGTTTGTAAATAGCATGAGAATTAGATAGTGAGAATGAATTGAAAGCATCAATATATTCAACATCACTAGCAGGAAGTAAATCTAAGCAAGTGCTAGATATATCAGAAATAGTTGGTGGCACACCATGAAAGTTTTTAAATCTGATTCTATAAAGACTCATTGATGAA
The DNA here is from genome assembly GCF_947039605.1 of uncultured Clostridium sp. Classification (GTDB taxonomy): domain Bacteria; phylum Bacillota; class Clostridia; order Clostridiales; family Clostridiaceae; genus Sarcina. The sequence continues at coordinate 60,120 of NZ_CAMQZG010000019.1, read as the reverse complement.
ATAATTGGCTTCTTTATAAGTGGCATACCAAGTTTTTTTAAATTACTATTAATAAATAGGTCAACTGATTTTGAGTTAAAAGATACCAATTGATAGTCATCTATAAAGTCCATTAGTGATGGAAGTAACATATCTATAGTTGGTTGGTTTTCAATATCGCTATTTGTTATACCAGTTACGGAGGTTACAGCAAGTTTTATAGATTTTATAGGGTTAACTAATGTATAAAATTCACTTATTATTTTACCATAAGAAATTTTAGTTGCAGAAATTTCAATTATATCGCTATTTTTAGGTGCAAGACCAGTAGTTTGAACAAAAATAGATATATAGTTAAAAAAGTCAAATAATTCATGTTCTTTCTTTTTACTTCTAATACAGAGTGTGTTTTTAGCATTATCTAAAGATGTTTTAATATTAACACCATCAATTTCAGTTAAAGAATTTTCATTTAATATTGGTAAAAGTTCCTTTTTTATATGGAAATAATTTTCTGCTATATCATCAAGTGTAGCATTAGGACTATCTAATTTACTTATAAGCAAAGAACATTTCTTTTTTAAATTATTTATAATGAATGTGTCCTTAATACTTTGTGTTTCAGCTAAGATGGTATTACTAAAGTTACTATTTAAATCATTTTCAATTCTGCTTATTAGTTCTTTTTTATTATTATTTGATTGTAAGTTTAAATTAAGTGTAGTTGGTTGTTTTTTTAATGTAGTAGTATTTCCAAGTTTTAATGTCAAACCTCCATTATTTTTTTTATCAACTGAAATATCTATAACATCATTTAGATTTTCCTTTTCATTTAAAGGTTGAATCAAATTTCGTATTTTAGTTATAGGAATACTATAAGTTACCTTTTCAGCTTCTTCAATATTCTCAGTAACTGAAATAGTAGCAGGTGTTGGAGCAAGTTTTAATTTTATTTGGTTAGTTGGTTTGATATTTAATTTAATGGCTGAAGCAGTTTGAACAAGTGGTAGGGGGGATGCAGGAAGTATATTTTCCAATGGATTAGGGTGCTGAACAGGCTCATCAGCAGATATATTTGTTAAGGTAGGTTGGACTGGTACAACCTCTATGTTCGTTTCAATATTTTTAGTAATGTTTAAATTTTCTAGTGTTACAACTTTTGGAATGCTAGGTTTAACTTTATCTTCATTTTCTGATATTGATTTTAATAAGCTTTTGCAATTTTCGATAGAGAGTGATGATGGTATTCCATCGAAAGTTTTAGCCTTAGACATAAGCATATTTAAATCTGAGATAACAGAACTTTTATCATTAGGACTTAATGCAATTTTTTGAAGTATAGATGTATAATCATTTTCGAGTTTTTCTAAATTTGATTTACAACTATCACATATTCCATTTGTGAGCTTTAAGAATAAGCCTTTTTCGGAGCAAAGGTTACATTTTTTTAATAGTGCCATTATAAAATCTCCTTAAAAATTATTTATGTTATTAATATATTGTTTTTTTATAGGAAAAATGATGATTTTTAGAATAAGAATAATATGTTTTAGTATTAAAATAAGAATAATGATAAATTTTTTTTAATAACTATAGTTAAGGTGTAATTAAAAGGGTTAGGAGGTTTTTTTATGAAAACTAAAATAGGCATAGATTTAGGGACAAGTACTTGTGAAATATCTTATCTAGAGAATGGCGAGGCTAAAATTATTAAAAATCTACAAGAGGGTGAAAGTAGTATAATACCAAGTGCAATTTTATTTGATAATGCTAATAATTTTAAAGTTGGGAACATAGCAAAGAAAAAAGTTATTTTGAATCCTAATTTAGTAGTTGAAAATATAAAGGGATTAATGGGGACAAAAACATTAATAGAACTTGGTGATGAGAGTTATACACCAGAGTTTATTTCAGCTATTTTAGCAAAGCGTTTAAAGGAAATTGCTGAGTTTAGTATGAATGAAAAAATAGAAGATGTAATTGTTACAGTACCAGCTAAGTTTGATTCGTTGCAAAGAAAAGCAACAAGGGATGCATTAATTATAGCTGGTTTTAACAATGTTGATATTATAAATGAACCAACAGCAGCTGCTATTGCATATGGAGTTGTTAATTTAACTAAAAAAGAAAAAGTATTAGTATATGACCTTGGTGGTGGAACTTTTGATGTAAGTATATTAGAAATTGAAAATAATAATTATAAAGTGTTAGCAAGTGAAGGTGATATGAATCATGGTGGAAATGCGATAAATAAAATACTTTTTGATACAATAGTAAATTTATTTGAGAGTTCCGTTGGTACTAAGTTAGATGCTACTAATAAACGATTGATAACAGAATTAAATATAGCAATTGAAGAGGCTAAGCAGGGTTTATCATTTGAAACAGTCGCAAGTATAGTAGTGCCTAATATTGCATTTGATTCACAAGGTAGCAATATGGATTTGAATTTAGACCTTAGTCGTGATGATTTTGAATATCTTATAGATGATTTTATAGATAATACATTAGGGATTGTAGATAAAACATTACAGTCAGTAAGTATTAGCAATAATGATATTGATAAAGTTATATTAGTAGGAGGATCTACTAGAATGCCTCTTATAAGAAAAAAAGTAAATGAAAAGTTTAGTGGGAAGGTTTTAAATGGAGTTAACCCTGATGAATTAGTGGCAAAAGGGGCGATACTCAGTACACTAAATGATAATAAAGATGAATTGAGTAGCATAAGTGAGATTATCAATAATGATATAGGGGTAGAAATACTTAATGGACAATTTGATAAGATAGTAGCTAAGGGAACAACACTTCCAGTAAGAATAAAAAAATCATATAAAACTGTTGAAGATAATCAGGAGATAGCAGAAATTAAAATATATGAGGGACAAGAATCTGATATTAAGGCAAATAAGTTTATTTCATCTTTTGATATTGATAATATACCAAAGGATAATAAAGGGATTCAACATATAGATTTAATATTTACTTGTAATTTAGATGGGGTGTTACTTGCAGAGTCTAAAATAATAAGTAATCTTAAGGAAGTAAAAAGAAATATATCTTTAAAAGGGTTAGAAGATAAAGACATAGAGCTCTTTAAAAATAAGATAAGTAAAATAAATGTTTTTAATGGTATTAATGGGGATGAGTATACAAAAGAAGAATTGGAGGAAGAACGTAAAAAAGCTAGAATAATAGAAGAAAAAAGAGTAGAGGCGCAAAGAAAAGAAGCGGAAAGGATAAAGGCTGAACAGTTAGCGGCAGTAGAGAGAGAACAGGAAAGGGTTAGATTAGAACAAGAGCAAAGATTAAAAGAAAATGCAGAAAGAGAAAGGATTGAAAAGGGAAGGCTTGAAGAGGAAAGAAGAACCATCTTAGCAAAAGAACAGGAAGAGAAAAAAATTAAAGGCCCAACTTTAAAATTAAATATTTCAAACAATTCTGGAAATCAAGTGAAAAATATTGTTGATAAAAGTACTGAAAAAAATAATATTGAATCTGCAGGTTCACCACAAACTAATATGCAAGTACAAAGTATAGCATCAGTAGCAGAAGTAGTGGATGCAAGTGAGCTTATAGAAGAGTATGATCCATCAAGAGATGGTGAGATATATAATGATATAGCAACCCTTATGGAGTATTATAAGAGAGTTTCTCCAGATCTTGATAATGAGACTAAAGAAAAAGCACAGGAACTTGTTGGTGATTTAGTTGGATTAGTTAAAAAAGATAAGTTTAGGGAAGCTAGAACAAAAGAAAATGAAATAATTCAATTAATATATATAGGGTAGTATTTTTAATGAAATTTTACTTGAAATAGAAAATTATTGAAATTGTCTTATTAAAATTAGATATATACTAGGCGTACTGATATTAGTATGCCTTTTGTTATTTAAAAACTCTTAATTAATAATGTATGGATACATTTGATAAGTAGAATACTTAGTAGTAGTATTAATTTATTGCTCTTTAGGAGGGTTAAAGATGAATTATGAAAATAAAAGAAGTGTGAATAGTGATGGCGTAAGAGGATTAATAATTACTGCTCTTATGATAGCCTTAATATTTATAGGTGGTAATTTGATAAAAATACCTACACAACATGGAATGATACAATTTGGAGATTGTATGGTATTTGTAGCGGCTACTGTGCTAGATAGAAAGAAAGCATTTATAGCAGGAGCTATAGGGATGTCACTTGTTGATATATCAGCAGGTTATCTTATATGGGTTCCATTTACATTTATAATAAAAGGTCTAATGGCATATGTTGCAAGTATATTAGCTAGTAAAGCTAAAAGCAAGATTTCTTATATAAGCGCATTTATAGCTGGTGGAATTGTTGATTTAGTTGGATACTTTATAGCGAATGCACTAATGGGTGGTGTAATACTTAAGGTAGTAAGTGGATTTAAAGCAAGTATAATATATGCAGCATTGCATTTTGGTGGAGATTTAATTCCAATAATTGTAGCTGTAGTAATTGGAGTTCCCCTAGCTATGGTTGTGAAAAAAATAATTAAGTAATATGATTTTAAAATGTTAATTTGTAGAAACCTTTTATTGATATAATAAAATGTAATATATATCAAATAGGAGGATGTAATGAAAAATAGCAATAATAAACCTATTAGCGTTAAGCTTCCTTTTAAAAAAAGACCAATAAAAGGAAGCTTATTTTACTTAATAGCTATAATATTACTTGCATTAATAGTTGGATTTGGATTTTATAAATATTTATATAGTTCTTATATAGCATTTTTAGCTATTCCAGTAATAATATTAGCAGGTATTTTTATTAATTTAAGAGGAATAATAAATATATTAGATTTTATTTTGAATCAATATATCGTAACAATAGCAGTATGTACTAATGTTAATTATAAGTATGATGAGAAGAAAAATATTAATGAAAAATATTCAGAAATTGAATTTAAAGATTATAAAAATAATGAAATATTTAAGTATAGGTTCCGCTATAAGGCGAATTTTAATAAAGGTACAGTCTATAAAATAACAAGAGGACGACTATCTAATACATATGTATCAGTTTTAAGGTAAAAAAAGGAATAATATTATAAGATTTAATAATAAACTACTCATTTTACAATAAATTATAAATTTTATTTGAAATAAGGTTTTAATTATTCCAATATTCACTTATAATTGTTATGTTAGTAAAAAATAAATCTATATTTTAGCACTTAGATAATTTAAAGAAAAGAGGTATAAGTATGGCTAATATAAGAGTATTTAATAAAAAAGTTTCATTTGAAGGTTTACACTTAGTTGGTGTAATAGAAAGATATTTAGAAACTGAGAATATAGCAATAGAGTTATATGATGAGTATGGTGAGTTCTATAAATTAGTAACACTTGACTCAAAGTCAAAACTTCCAAAAACTAATAATGCAATAATCAATGATAAAAAAGATTGTGCAGGAATATTAGATGCATTAAAAGGCATAGATATGGTTAAAGTAGTTGGAAAGACAGATGTTAATTTAAGAATGTATGACTTAGTGTTAGTTAACACTAGAGCTTTTAAAGAAATAGATGAAGATTTATTCTTAGAGTTTGCTAAAAGTACATCAGGAGATTTTAGCCAATTCTTAGCTAAAATGGAAGAAGAAGAAGAAGAAGAAGAAGAAGAAGAAGAAGAAGAAGAAGAAGTTGTTGTAGAAGAAACAGAAACAACTACAGAAGAAGTAATAGCTGAATAGTTTATTGCAAAAAAACACCTTAGTTTTAAGTTAAGACTAAGGTGTTTTTTATTATGTTCAATTAATTATTAATTTATAATGTAGCAAAAGTTAGAACTCTCTGATTAATATAAGCGCCAATTAGGGCAAAGATTATAAAAAGTGCAATTACTATAAATTTAAGTAATTTATGTTGGTTATCAATTGATTTATATAAACCTTCAACTATTGCAGACATAAGTATAAGTGGAAGTAATGCCGCATTTTTTAAGATTGAATAAATAAATGGGCTAAATAGATTAAAAGAAGCTATAGCACTTACTAAAACGCTTATTGAGAAAAATATTATGCCAAGACATATCATTGCAGTAATATTTTTTTTGTATATAATAGTTTTCATGAAATGAATCACTCCTTATTTTTTTTCTAAACATGAATTAGTATATCAAAGAAAGGTGTCGAAAAAATTTCAAAAATATTTGAATTATAAATAAAAATGAAGTATAAATAAAACGTAAGATTAATTTTGTGAAAGATAGTTTAGGAGATAGATATGCCAAGATTTAAAAAAATTTATATAGAAACAACAAATATATGTAACCTAAGTTGCAATTTTTGTCCAAAGACAAAAAGGAAACTTGAAAATATGACACTTGAAAATTTTAAAATAATTTTAGATAAAGTAAGACCATTTACAGATTATATATATCTGCATTTAATGGGAGAGCCACTTTTAAATAAGCACCTTGGTGAATTTTTAGAAGCAGCAAAGACTAGAGGGTTCAAGATAAATATAACTACAAATGGAACATTACTTAAGACAAATGGTAAAGCTATAATAGAGAGTAATGCCGTAAGACAAATAAATATATCACTTCATAGCTTTGAGGCAAATAAAGAGGTTGATTTTTATAAATACATAAATGAAATAACTGATTTTGTTAATGAAGCTAATGAAAGAACAGATACTATATGTGCATTAAGATTGTGGAATATGGATTCAGAGTATGAAGCAGAAAATAAACTTAATGATGAGATTATGGGGATTTTAGAAAAAAATTTAAATATAGATTTTTCTTTAGAAGAACATTTTAAGCTTAAGCCTAATGCAAAAGTACGAGATAGAGTTTACATAATGACTGCGGAGAAGTTTAAGTGGCCTGTTATGGGAGGACTTCCTGCATCAGAGAGAAGTTTCTGTTATGGACTTCGTACTCAACTTGGAATTTTAGTTGATGGGACAGTAGTACCATGTTGTATTGATAGTGATGGAAATATTCCTCTTGGAAATATATTTGAAGAGGATTTAGAAACAATTATTACAACAGATAGAGCAAAAGCTATTTATGAGGGATTCTCATGTGGAAAAGCAGTAGAAGACCTATGTAAGAAGTGTGGCTTTACAGACAGAACTAAATAATAAAGAAGGCAATATTACAAGGTGAGTAATATTGCCTTTTTGTTAAAATTTTAAAAACAGTTTTAATTAAATTTAATTTTTTTTGACTATGAGATGATATAATAAAGTATAGACAGAAATGATTGGAGGCGCTTTTTATGGGTAGATTAGGAAAAGGTATTAGAATATCATCAGATTTATTAGGAAAAGTTACAGAAGTAGGAGCTAGAGGAGCTGGAAAAGTAGTTTCATCAGTTGCTAAAAAAAGAGGAAATGAAGAGTTTGCAAATAAAGCAAAGTATATAAGTGAAAAAATTGCTGGAAGTGCAGAAAAGTATAGTGATAAAATAGGCGATAAGCTTGGTGATTTAGCTCAAGTTGCTTTAGATAAAGGTTTAGATAAAGCTGGGGATTTAAAAGAAGTTGTAAAAGATAAGGCAACTTCTTTAAAAGATAAAGCGAATGAGAAAAAAGATGGCAAAAAGAAAGGCGATCATTTTATAACAGTTGATAGTTACAAAATAGATTGAAATAATGAGAGTCAAAGGGAACTATATTACTAGAAAACAATACTTTGAAAATATTAGAAAAAATGTAGCATAAAGAGAAACTTAATATTATTAAGAGTGGAGGCAGGACTGGCCCTGTGATTCCTAGCAGCCTACATATAATGTGTGTGGTGTTAATTCCTGCAAAGAATTTAATTAGAATAGAAAATATAGAAGATTTATTAAATGATTTGAAAAATATATTGGAGGATTAAAATATGGAAATAGGAAGTAAATTTGTAGATGGTGAAAATCTAATAGATAAAAAAACAGGTGCAGTTAATGTGCCAATTTATCAAAGTTCAACTTTTCATCAGTTTGATATAAATAATTTTGGTGAATATGATTATTCAAGATCGGGAAATCCAACAAGAGATGGTGTGGAGTCAGTTTTAGCTAGAATTGAAAGTGGAAAATATGGATATGCTTTTTCATCAGGGATGGCAGCTATATGCTCAGTGCTTAGTATTTTTGAAAGTGGGGACCATATAGTTGTTGCAGCAGATGTTTATGGTGGGACATATAGAGCTGTTACAGAATTCTTTTCAAGATACAATATAGAATTTACTTTTGTAGATACATCAGATATACAAGCTATCAGAAGTGCTGTAAAAGAGAATACAAAGGCGTTATACCTTGAAACACCATCAAATCCATTATTAAAAGTGACTGATTTGAATGCTTGTGTAGAAATTGCAAAGGATAAAAATATTATAACTATTGTAGATAATACATTTATGTCACCATATCTTCAAAGACCATTAGAACTTGGGATTGATATAGTTGTACATAGTGCAACTAAGTTCTTAGGAGGTCATAGTGACATTATAGCCGGAGTTGCAGTTACAAATGATATAGATATTGCAAAAAGAATAAAAGTTGTTCAAAATTCATTTGGAGCGATTCTTGGACCACAAGATTGTTTTTTACTACTTCGAGGCATTAAAACATTAAAAGTTAGAATGGAAGAATCACAAAAAAATGCTATAAAACTTGCAAGTTGGCTTAGTGATAATGAATATGTAGAAAAAGTTTATTATCCAGGTCTTGAAGAGAGTGATGGGTATAAAATAAATAGAAAACAAGCAGATGGACCAGGGGCAGTTTTATCATTTGAATTTAAAACCTTAGAAAAAACAGAAGAGTTTTTAAATAATGTTAAAGGTGTAGTTGTAGCAGTAAGTCTTGGTGGAGTAGAAACTATAGTATCGTATCCTGCTAGGATGAGCCATGCAGCTATCCCAAAAGAAGAAAGAGAAAAGCTTGGTATAAAGGATACTCTTGTTAGAGTGTCACTTGGGCTTGAAGATATTGAGGATTTGATTAATAACTTCAATAAAGCTATTAATAATTAATTAGCCTTTTTAAAATTTAGTATATATTTACGAGATAGTAGAGAAATCTACTATCTTTTTTTATAGATTTTAAAATTAAGTAACTCATTTTACATAACATTAATAAGATAGAGTATATATTGAAAAAAAGTAGGTGATAATTTGTTAGAATATATTTTAGCTAAAATCATAAGTGATGAACACTTAAAACAGGCAGAATTTATAGTTGTTACAAAAGATTCAAGAAGAATTATTGGGAAAATAGTATCTGTATCAAATGGATTTTTGATTATAGAAGCAAATTTTAGTGGGCATGAAATCAATGAGTTTGTAATAATTGATAAAATAAGTGCAATAGAATTAGTTAGGAAATTTAGTGGAGAGGAATATGAACTCATAAATAAAAGAATAGAAAAGTATCTTGAAGAGTTTGAAGCATTTAATCAGGGGTCAAATAGTGTTGCAAGTTTAATCGAATGTATAGGTAGCACAGAAAAAGATTGTATATTTAGTAAGTATTTTTTAGATGGAAATCATAATGCTGACATAAAAGTTGAAGAGTACAAACTTATAGTAAATGAAGTGAGCATATTTAGTTTGTTTTTAGATGAAAGTTTTAATATGTTGCTTTTAAATAATGAAGCGGTAAATGCTATAGCAATTCCAGAAGTGTGTTTAAAAGAAGAAAGTAATAAGTTTGGAGATTTTAGATATATAAAATTTTGAAATTAAATAATAATTAAAAGGATAAGAAGTTTGTATTTCTTATTCTTTAATTATTTCGGAGCTAGTATAGTTGTTATCTAATATTAATTAAAGAATAAGATTGAACTACCTTAGGCATAAAGCCATAAGGATTTTTTTGGATAAATATAAAATTAATGTTAAATATATGAAATTAAATTGACTTTAAATTATATTATTATGAAAATTATAGTTATTATAGTTATTAAATGCTACCTTTATTTAAATACATAATTTTCCAAAGTAGATAAGGGAGAGAGTGATGAATAGAGAAAAAGTAGGAAGACTATTTTGCTATTTGACCAGTAAGTTATTTTTATTTTTTATATATACAATATTATTTATTTTTTATATAGGAGTAACTGTTTTTTTGAATTTTAAAGTTATAAATATTTTGACAACTATTATAATTGGAATTTTATCAGTTTTAACTATTAGGGAGTGCATAAAAGGTATAAAAACTTTAAAAAATAAAAAACGTCCTAAAATTTATTTTTTTAGTTTAAATTTTTTTAGCTTACTTATATTTTTATGTATACCTATTGCTATAAGTGATATATATATGGCGCAAAATAAAGATTTAAAGCTTTTTGAAGTTATACTTAATGAGGAAAGTCTGGAACTTTTAGAAGGACTTGATAGTTATGAATATCAAGATGTAAGTCTTTATCATGATAACTTAGATAGTAATACATTAAAAGGTATAGAAAAATGTATAGATGCTGCAATGCAGAGAATTCCTGATATATATACTAATATAGAACACACAAACCTTACATTTATTCTACATTCAGATTCAGCTGAGTTTGAGACTATAAATTCTGGTGGGGATATTCAAGGCTTTTTTAATTTTATTGATAAGACTTTAAATATGCCATTCTTGAAAGATTCTGTAATAGACGAAGAATTTGAAAATATATTTAAACATGAATATAATCATTTTCTAATTGATAAGATTAGAATGGAAAATGATATAGATGAAAATACAATTCCACTTTGGTTTGAAGAAGGTGTTTCAGAGTTTTATGCATATGGAAATGAATTTGAAAAATTTTTAGATTATGCGTATGAAGAAGAATTTTTAAATATAGCATTTACTTTTGTAGAATATGAAAAGCTTAAAACATCTAAGAATTGGAAGGCAAGGAGTGATAGAGGATATTACCCATATACTCAAAGTTACTATGCTATTTGTAAGCTTGTTAAAAAAAATGGTGCTAAAGCAATTGAAAATATTATAATAAATTCTGCTAAGTTGGGATTTGAGAAATCATTTAAACAAGAAACTAAAATATCACTCAAAGAATTTCTAGATGAATGTAAGAGTAAATTTATAGAAGAATTTGATGTTAAAGTAGAAAATATTATGAATTAAGAGATTAATATAAAAAGCAGGTTCGTTAATTCGAACCTGCTTTTTGTATTAATTTTTATTGGAATTTACCATTGACCAGGATAAGCAACTACATAAATAGTTATATTTCTTCTTCCCCAGTTTGTACACTCTTGTGCAGAGTTAAGGTATAAATCAATTATATTTCCTTTGATAGCACCACCAGTATCAGATGCAATTGCATAACCATATCCTGGAATGAATACTTTTGAACCAAGAGGTATAACTCTTGGGTCAACAGCAATTGTACTAATTCCACTCGGATTTCTTACCGGTTTTAAGCCCATTGCTGTAATTGTTCCACCTGAATAAGCTGTAGCTTCAACATGTAAAACTTGTTTATAGTTTTCAGTTGGACTACCACTACCACCAGCAGAGCCTGTATTAGAATTATCGCTAGGCTTAGTTGGTACAGGTTTAGTTGGCGTAGGTTTAGCAGGCGTAGTAGTTGGTGGTTTTGGCTTATTAGCTTCTGCCTGTTCTTGTTCTTGTTCTTGTTCTTGTTCTTGTTCTTGTTTTTTTTGTTCTGCTAATTGTTGCAGTTTTTCTTCTTCTTGTTTTTGCTTTATAGAATTTATAGATCCGTTAGCAGTTGCTATAGCTTCTTGTGCTTTGTTTTGAACAGTAGCAATACTTAATTGAGGTAAAATACCTTGTAAACTTACTTTAGCATTTTCAAGATCAGCTAAAGTTGAGCTTGATGAATTAATTATGTTAACTGAATAAGCGATTAATTCAGTTTCATTTGCCTCAATAGTTGATAAGACTTCTGTTTTTTGTGCATTTAATTGAGCTATAGATGTTTCTTGCTCTTTTTTCTTCTGATTTAGGTCAGTTATATTTTTTTTTGTAGATTCTTGTAACTCTGTAAGTGAAGTCTCTTTTTGATTAAGAGAGGCTATATCACTATCAAGAGCCTTTTTACTATCAAGTAATGAGCTAATCATATTATCATCTAAAGAAATGATTCGACTAAAAGCATTTAATCTTGATAAAAAATCTCCAAAATTATCTGATGAAAGTAAAAAAGCTAGTGGATTAAAGTTAAGTTGACTTTTGTACATAGCACTAAGTCTTACACCTAGAACCTCTTGCTTTTTATTGATTTCTTTTTGAACTGTACTAATTTTCCCTTTAGTAGCATCAATTTGAGTTATCGTGTCTTTCATTTTAATATCATTATCACTAGTCACTTTATTTAAATTTGCAATTTGAGCATTCAAATCAGAAACCTTAGAATTAAGACTTATAATTTGGGTGCTTAACTCTTTATATTTCGCCTTATTCTCAGAAACCTGATTTGTAGGTGAGGCAGAAGCTTGTACACTTACAGCACCAACTAACATAGCAGCAAGAGATAAAGAGAGAATTTTATGTTTCATAGAAAATATACTCCTTTCATTTTTGAATTTATATGGCTAATTTTCATGTGAATCTCCTCGTTGTTTGTCCATTATAACATGATAAATGCACAAATGTATAGTGAGTGAGATTTTTGCATCTAAATGAATACAAAAAAGTTACAGAGAGGAAACGTGTAAAGTTCGTGCTTAGAAGTGATTAATGATGTAAAAATAAGGGATAAAATATAAAGCTAGGGAGAAAAAGACGTAAATTTATAAGAAAAACAGAAAAAACATATGCTTTATAATATAAAAAAAAAGTTTTTATATTTTTATAAAAAAAGAGATTTGATTGAAAATGCAAGAAAAATCCCATGAAAAGTACATGGGATTTTAGAAAAAATAGATTTGAATTATTCAGTTACTTCATCTATAACTTTTTTTGCTTTTTTTTGTTTTGGTTTTTTTATATTTTTATTTTTAGCCATTAAATTACTCCCTTCCCTTCTCTTTTATTAGATTAGTATTATGATTAGCAAAAAAGAGACTTTGAATACTAGGAAGTTAAAGGAGAATGATATTAAAAGTAATATATTTTGTAAAAATGTCCCAAAATATAGAAAAAACTCCTAAAATGGTGTAAAATGTAGTTAAAGATTGTAATATGTAATATAAGAGGTGAAAAGAGTGATGAAGATTATAATTGTGACATTATTTTTTATTATTTTTTATCTTTGTATAAAGAATAGAAAGATAAAACAAAGTAATAAAAATTTTAATTATATAATAAATTCAATGGATGAACTTTTATGTTTTAAAGATGAAAATCATAAAATAGTAAATGCAAATGATTCATTTTTAAGTATTTTTGGGATTAGCCATAAATATCTAGGATTAACAGATGATGAAATTATAAAAATTAAACCTGATAGAGAAGATGAGTTAAATAGATGTAAAGCTGGTGATGAATTAGTTAAAAAAAATGGTAAGTCACTTAGATTAGAAGAAAAATTTTTAATTGATATAGATGTATACCAAACTTTTGATGTAGTAAAAACTCCGATATATGATAAAAATAATAAATATATAGGTTTAGTTATTGTTGGTAATGATATAACGGATAGGCAAAATGCAGCAAAGTTTAAGCAGATGGCAGAAGAAAGAGCTAAAATGCTTGTAGAACTTAGACATTATGATGAAGTAAGGACAGATTTTTTTGCAAACTTATCTCATGAATTTAGAACACCGTTAAATTTGATACTTTCTTCATTAAAGATGAAGGAGGTATATGGAAAAGAAACGACTAAATATAGTATAGATAAGCAGATTGAATATACAAAGATTATAAAACAAAATACATTTAGAATAACAAGGTTAATAAATAATATAATTGATACTACTAAATTTAAAGCAGGGCATTTAGAATGTCATTTAGAAAATTACAATATTGTAGAAAGTATAGAGAGTATTGTTATGTCATCCATACCTATGGTAAAAGGAAATGGACTAGAACTTATATTTGATACTAATGTGGAAGAATGCATAATAGCGTTTGATTTAGAAAAGATGGAAAGGATTATACTGAATTTACTTTCAAATTCTATTAAATTTACAGAAAAAGGTGGTAAAATATTTGTAAATTTAATAGAAACGGAAAATTGCTTACATATATATATAGAAGACAATGGGATTGGAATTCCATATGAAAAACAGAAGTATATATTTGAAAGGTTTTTTCAAGTAAATAAAAGTATAGTTAGAGATAGAGAAGGTAGTGGTATAGGGCTTAATTTAGTAAGAGCATTCGTTAAAGTTCATAATGGAGAAATTGGAATAATAAATGATGGAGAAAAAGGAACGAAAATTAAGATTTCTATTCCTAAATTTATTATAAAGGAAAGTAATATAGTTAAAAATATTAAAAAAAATTCAAATGTTGAGATTATAAATGTGGAATTTTCAGATATTTATAATATAAATTGTTAATTTAAAATTAAATGAGAAAAGTTCTTAGTAAAAACTTAATTGTTATAAATCTTGCAGATTTATTTTTAGAAAGTGTTATAATTAAGTTAAGCTAGGAGGAATTTTATGATCGACATTGAAAAAACAAAAAAGAATATTAATAATATGTTTGTTCATAGAAGCAAAAAACATAAGCATAAAACAGATGAATTAATAGAAGAGATATTATTAGAATCCTTAAAGAGAGCAGAAACACATGATGTTATATTATATCAAGCATATCATATAGCAATTACTGATAATAATGATTTTTTAAGGAATTCAAAATTTGATGAGAATATAAATTGGTATATAGATTTAGTTGAGTTTCATGATGATGTAAGTAAGAGTATAAAAAGAATAAGACCATCTTATTCTAAAATGCCAGATAGAAGTTTAATTTCAACGGCTTACTTATTTGCAGATCACTTTTATAATTATGAAACGGGTGCTAATTATTTAGGACATAAAATTTTCACAGCTATGTGGAGATTTAAGAAGAATGCAAAAAAGGCTCTTAAATATAAAAGAAAAGGCAAACGAAAAAAAGCTATGGAATCATTGCTTTATGCATGTCATTTTTTAGCGGATATGAACCAGCCACATCATGTTGGCAATCAAATTGATAAAAGAGGGAAATTAGTACACTTCTTAAATAAAAGGCTTCACATGAATGGAATAAAAGACGGAGTGTTTTCTAATCATAGTGAATATGAAGGCTTAGTAAAAAGATGGATTAAAAATAGGGATAGAATAAAATTATTTTTAGGCGAAGATTCTAAGGAAGAATTTTTATTAGATTCACTTTTATCAAGTAAAGTTGTATATGATTATCTAATTGATAGTGATATGGATAAATTACAAGAAAAGTCCGATAAAGAAAAAACAAGTTATCTTTATAACAAAAACAGGAAATTACCACTGAGTGATTATTGTGAGTATATTGGAAAAGAAAGTGCAAAATATGCAGTTCAATATGTTGATGATTGTAATAAACATGCTAGTAAAGAACAAGTTTTAGCAACTGTTAGAGCTTTAAATATGACAGAGGTTCAAGTAGCAAGGTTTTTATATTATTTTTGTAATTTAGATTAATGTTAACTTATATTTAAAAGAAATATTGATAAAGATTAGCTATAATTAGTAATTATAGCTAATTTTTTTTGAGGAGATTTTTATTATGAATTTATATGTATCAGATTTAGATGGGACATTACTTAATAGTAGTAGAGAAATTACAGAGTATTCAAAAAATACGATAAATAAATTAATTAAGGATAAGGGGATGGATTTTACAATTGCGACAGCAAGAACTCCGGGAACTGTAGTAGAGATATTAGAAGGGCTAAATATAGACAAGCCGATAGCATTAATGAATGGAGTTTTTTTATATGATTTAAATAAGAAAGAATATTTAAAGGTGAGAGAAATTGAGAAGGGGATAGTGAGAAAAATACTTAACATTTTAGAGTCTTTTGGTAAGGAACCATTTTTATACGGGATAAAGGATAATCATTTATATGTATATCATAAAGAACTTATAATTGATTTAGATAAAATTTATTTTGATGAAAGAAAGTGTAGTAAGTATAAAACTTTTGAGGTTATTTCAAATTATCATAATGCAATTGAAGAAATACAAGTTGTAAATTTTATGATTTTAGATAAAAAGGAAGTTATTGAACTTATATTTAAAGAGATAGTAAAAATAGAAGGCATAAACGCAGGGTGTTATAAAGATGTTTATGATGAAAATTGCTATTTTATAGAAATTCATAGTGGTGAGGCATCTAAAAAGAAAGCAATAGAAGATCTAAAAGAACTTTACGCGCCAAGTAAAGTAATCTGTTTTGGTGATAATATGAATGATTTACCTATGTTTGAAGTTGCTGATGAAAAATATGCAATGGAAAATGCTGTTGAGGGGTTAAAGGTGTTTGCAACAAATATAATTGAATCTAATGATGATAATGGTGTTGCAAAGTATTTAGAGGCTAGGTTTAAATAAATAGCATTAATATTAGGCTAAAATAAAGAAAAAATGTAAAATTATGAATGCTTAAGAAAAATATAATAATTAAAGAGTATAATTAAAGTATATATATTAGTTAGGGGTATTTTAATGAAAGCAATAAAAAATATAATAATAACAATAATAACTTTAACAATTTTAGTTGGTTTAACAGGTGCTGGGATTATATTTTTAAAGGGGCATGAAGAGTATAAGGATGCTACAACTCGTATAAATCTTGAAAATATAGTTAATAAGGTACAAAGCAATAAAGGATATACAGAACTTAAAGATGTATCAGAAGATTTTTTAATTGCGATAGTAGCAATAGAAGATAGACGATTCTTTGAGCATAAAGGTATTGATGTAATATCATTAGGTAGAGCTTTAGTGAATAATATGAAGGCAGGAGAGATTATAGAGGGTGGAAGTACTATAACACAACAACTTGCAAAAAACTTGTATTTTAGCTCAGATCAAGAGTTAAGTAGAAAGGTTGCAGAACTTATATTAGCTAAAGAGTTGGAAAAAAAATATTCTAAAGATGAAATATTAGAACTATATATAAATGTTATCTATTATGGGAATGATAGCTATGGCATTAAAGAAGCTACTACGGGATATTTTAATAAATTGCCAAGTAAAATCACTTATGATGAGGCTACTCTGCTTGCAGGGGTGCCACAAGCACCGAGTTATTATGATTTAACAAAAAATTTAGGTGGGGCAAAAGAAAAGCAAAAGTATGTAGAAAAAGCAATAACAGAAAATTTTAAATAAAACACGTTATTTATATGAAGTTAATACTTTATATATATAATAGTAATTTTACTAGTGTAAAGTTATATTTAATAAGAGATATTTTGGGGAATATTTTAATGCATATTAGATATAATTGAAATTAGTTTTAAGGGGGGAATTATTTTGAAGAAAATTAATCTATGTTTAACATTTAGTGGAACTCCGTATGCAAGACTTATCAGATGGGTAACAAAAGATAAGTATAGTCATATATCATTAGCATTAGAAGAGGATAAAGATATATGGTATTCTATGGGGCGAAAAGGGAAAAACAAGTTCTGGGTAGTTAGATTTCAACTTGAAAATGTAAGAGAGCGTTTTTTAGAGTGGTTTCCTAATACTGAGGTAATGATTTTAGAAAAAGAAATATCTGAAGATGTTTATTATAAAATAAAAGTTATATTAGATAATTATAGTGAGGAAACGACAAAATATAATTATTTAGGTGTTTTAGGTGTAACTATGAATAAAGGCATAGAGCATAAAAATAGATATTTCTGTTCAGAACTTATAGCAAACATATTAAAGGAAGTAGAACTTTTAGATATAGATAGACCACCAGTTTTAACAAAACCAATGGACTTTCTAGAAGATGATTCCTATATTATGACTTATGAGGGTGATGTTAGAGGATATCTTAGAGGAATATAAACGAGGCTATCTTTTAAATAAGATAGTCTTATTTCTATTCTCACTTTACTTTTATTTATATATTAGATATACTAATTTAGCATCGTAAAATGAGAAAAAACTAATAAGTTAGTTTAAATATATTTGAAAATGATATAATTAGTTATATGGAAGAATAGAAACTACTAGCATAGGAGAGAAATGATATGGAAAATAAATTTTTACCTATTTGCAAAGCAGATATGGAGGAAAGAGGCTGGGAACAATGTGACTTTGTTTTAGTTACAGGTGATGCTTATATAGATCATCATAGTTTTGGAGCAGCTATAATTTCTAGAGTATTAGAGAGTGCAGGATTTAAGGTTGGTATAATTGCACAACCAGATTGGAAAGACGTAGAAGAATTTAAAAAGCTAGGAAGACCAAGACTTGGATTCCTTGTTAACGGTGGAAATATGGACCCTATGGTTAACCATTACACTGTAAGTAAAAGACTTAGAACAAAAGACCTTTATACTCCAAAAGGAGAAATGGGAAAAAGACCAGATAGAGCTACAATAGTTTATTGTAATAAAATAAGAGAAGCATATAAAAACATTAATGTAGTAATTGGTGGGATAGAAGCTAGTCTTAGAAGATTTGCACATTATGATTACTGGGATAATAAAGTTAAGAAATCTATTCTGCCAGATAGTGGGGCTGACCTTCTTATCTATGGTATGAGTGAGAAGCAAATTATTGAAGTTGCTAATCTTTTAAATGAAGGATTTGAAGCAAAATACATAAGACACCTACCAGGAACTTGTTATATGGTAGATAGTTTAGACGAAGTATATGAAGAACATAAAGTATTACCTTCATTTAAAGAAGTTAGTGCAAGTAAGATAACTTATGCAAATTGCTTTAGAACTTTATATGAAGAGCAAGATCCTATGAGAGGGATAACACTTGTTCAAGGACATTCTGATAAATTTGTTGTTATAAACAAACCAGAAAAACCTCTTACAAGAGCAGAACTTGATAAAGTTTATGCACTTCCATATCAAAAAACATATCATCCTATCTATGAAAAAGATGGTGGTATAGCAGCTATTCAGGAAGTTAAATTTAGTGTAATGAGTTCAAGAGGATGTTCAGCTAACTGTTCATTCTGTGCTATAACATTCCACCAAGGTAGAATAGTTTCTAGTAGAAGTGAAGAGTCAATAGTACAAGAAGCTAAAGACATTACAAAATATCCTGACTTTAAAGGATATATACATGACGTAGGAGGCCCAACAGCTAACTTTAGAAAAGCATCATGTAAAAAGCAATTAACAACCCTTGGAGCATGTAAAAAGAAACAGTGTTTATCACCAAAAATATGCCCTCAGATGGAAGTTGATCACTCAGAATACTTAAAAGTATTAAGAAGTGTTAGAAAAATAGAAGGAATAAAGAAAGTATTCATACGTTCAGGAATAAGATATGATTATGTTATGGCAGATAAGAATGATGATTTCTTTAAAGAACTTGTAGAGCACCATGTAAGTGGTCAGTTAAAAGTTGCACCAGAGCACATATCACCTAATGTTTTAAAATATATGGGTAAACCAGCAGGGACAACTTATGAAGAATTTAGAAAAAAATTCTTTAGATTAAGTGAAAAAGCTGGGAAGAAGCAATATATAATTCCATATCTTATGTCAAGCCACCCAGGAAGTAAGCTAGAAGACGCTATAATGCTTGCTGAGTACTTAAGAGATATTGGATATCAACCAGAGCAGGTACAAGACTTCTACCCAACACCAGGGACATTGTCAACTGCTATGTTCTATACAGGACTTGATCCTGTAACAATGGAAGAAGTATATGTACCAAGAACTAAAGAAGAGAAGGCAATGCAAAGAGCACTTCTTCAATTTAGTAATCCAAAAAATCATAATATTATTCACGATGCTCTAATGAGAGCTGGGAGAGAAGATTTAATAGGAAATGGGGAGAAATGTTTGATTAAGTCAAAAGAAGATAAATATAAAGCAAGACATGGTCTTGATAGAAAGCCTAAATCACACGGGAAAAATGCTAGTGAGAGAAGAACTGATTCAAGTTTATCACCAAGAAATAATGATGATAGAAGAGATCCTTCAGCTTCAACACCTAGACATAGTGAAGAAAGAAGAACTTCAGGGTCAACACCTAGACATAGTGAAGAAGGAAGAAGAAATTCAGGAACTAGAAATGGTGAAGATGGAAGAAAAGCACCAAAAGCAGGTCCTGCTAAATCAGGATTAAGATCTAAGACAGCAACAGGTAGAGGAACTACAACAAAAACAGGTTCAAAACCAAATGCTAAAAATAAATTTGGTGATGAAAAAATTCAAAAGTTAGAAGGTAAAAGAGCTAACCATTTAAACAAGTCAGTACATGAAGAGAGAGCTCCAAAGAAAAAAAGAGGCTCATTCAAAGATAGATCAGTAGCTAAAAAAAGAGAAGCTACAAAAAAAAGAACAGGTAGATAAAACCTTTAAAATAAAAAGGAATAAATTTTGTAAATATTAGAATATATATTAAAAATGTATAAAGTATATTGTCAAAAATAAATATTTTGTATATAATACAGAAAACAGATATTAAAAGATAGTGAGAAGAAGGAGTACTTTTTTGGTAATTTAAAGAGAGCTAAAGTTTGCTGTGATTTAGCATTTATTATTAAGGGAAGGCAGTCTTTGAATCTTGTACTGAGAACTAAGAGCTAAAAGTAAATCTTAATAAAGTACAACGAATTCCTTACGTTATAAAGGAAGAATAGAGTAATATATTCTACTGAGGTGGATAGTTTTGTACTATCTATTAGGGTGGTATCGCGAGGCATTTTATACCTTCGTCCCTTTTTTTTAGGGACGGGGGTTTTTTATTTTCAAAAAATGGAGGGTTTACAAATGGAAGAGATTTTAGAGGTTTTAGAAAAAAATAGTAGATGTAGTGATGAAGATTTAGCAGTAATGACAGGCAAAACTGTTGAGCAAGTTAGGGATGCAATACAAGATTTTGAGGAGAAAAGTATAATAGCAGGATATACAACTTTAATAAATTGGGAAAATACAGGTAAAGAAACTGTAACTGCTTTAATAGAAGTAAAAATAACACCACAAAGAGGGGTTGGTTTTGATAAAGTAGCAGCAAGAATATATCAATTTGATAAAGTAAGGGCTTGTTATCTTATGTCTTCAGGTGGTTTTGATTTAACAGTAATTGTAGAGGGGAAAACTATGAAAGAAGTAGCTATGTTTGTATCAGAGAAACTTGCAGTTCAGGAATTTGTAACAGGTACAGCAACGCATTTTGTTCTTAAAAAGTATAAGGAGCATGGTACTATATTTAAAGAGAAGAAAATTAATGATAGGGAGATTTTATTTGTATGATAATGGAGAATATGATTTTAGATAACGTTAGAAATATGCCACCATCAGGTATTAGAAAATACTTTGATATGATAAATGAAATGGAAGATGTAATTTCTTTAGGTGTTGGAGAACCAGATTTTGTAACTCCTTGGAATGTTAGAGAAGCGGGTATATATTCTCTTGAAAAAGGTCATACTCACTATTCATCAAATGCTGGATTTATAGAACTAAGAGAAGAGATTGCTAAGTACTTAGATAGAAGATTTAATGTTCAGTATGATCCAAAAGAAGAAATACTTGTTACTGTTGGGGGGAGTGAGGCTATAGATTTAGCACTTAGAGCTTTGGTTGGTCCAGGGGATGAAGTTATAATTCCAGAACCAAGCTTTGTCGCATATAAGGGGTGTACAACTTTTACAGGGGCAACAGCAGTTACAATTGACTTAAAAGAAGAAAATGATTTTAAACTTACAAAAGAGGAACTTGAAGCTGCAATAACAGATAAAACAAAGGTACTAATATTACCATTTCCCAATAATCCAACAGGTGCAATTATGACTAGAAAAGAACTTAAACCTATTGTTGAAGTATTAAAGGATAAAAATATAATAATTTTATCTGATGAAATATATGGGGAGTTATCATATGATGGTGATCATGTATCAATAGCTACATTCCCAGAGGTAAAAGATAAGACTATAATTGTTAATGGTTTTTCAAAAGCTTATGCTATGACAGGTTGGAGACTTGGATATGTTACAGGACATAGAGTTTTAATTGATGCAATGAAAAAAATACATCAATACTCAATTATGTGTTCACCAACAACATCACAGTATGCAGCTATTGAGGCACTTAAAAATGGTGATGAGAGTGTTAAGGAAATGGCAAAAGAATATAACAGAAGAAGAAGAGTTATTTCAACTGGATTTAGAAAAATGGGACTTGAGTGTTTTGACGCATTAGGTGCACTGTATATATTCCCATGTATTAAATCTACAGGGATGACATCAGATGAATTCTGTGAAAAACTTTTAATTGAAGAAAGGGTACTAGCAGTTCCAGGAAGTGCATTTGGAGAATGTGGAGAAGGCTATATAAGAGCTTGTTATGCGGCATCAATGGATGATATAAAAGAAGCTGTTGTAAGAATTTCTAGATTTGTAGAAAAACATAAAAAATAAAAAATAAGGATAGCATTTTAGAAATTCTAAGATGTTATCCTTTTAATTATAAAAAATCCAGTTATACTAAGTAAAAATAAGGATATGGCAGTGAATATATATATCCATTTAAAGAAATAAGAGTAGCAATATCATTTCCAGAATAAAGAAGAAGTGCATCCATCACAGTTTTTCCAGATACTTCATATCCAGGTTCAATTTCAGCAGAAAAATCAAGAAAGATAGAAGATGATTCTTGATTCATAGTATTTTGAGTATATTCAAGCAGGCTGTTTTTTGAAAAATTTTCTGTAAGTAAAAGACCAGTTAAAAGATTTGTAATAGATGCAGGTTGAACTTTATCTTCAGCGTTTTTAGAGAAAATAATTTCACCAGTTTCTAAAGCGACAGATAAAGCAGATTTGCACTTTATATTAGGAAGTTCAGTTGCAAATGATATACTTATATTAAGTAGAATGGAGGATACGAAAAATATTTTTAAATTCATAATATATATTTCCTTTTATAAAAAAATTAAGTCACTATAAAAAATATATGAGAAGAATAACAGAATATATTCATAGATTTTTTAGAGAATTTTCAATCAAATATAAGTATTAATAAAAAAATATAGAGATTAATTCACAATATTAAAAAAAAAGCGGATGGATAAGATATATACTATTTGGGCAAACTAGTTTTACTCAAATTTATTTTACAATGACAAAAAAATATGTCATAATTATGGAATGAAAATTTGTAGGTTTCATAAAATTTAATAAAGTTAGTGGGGATGAAAGATGAAGATAGGATTTGATCACAAAAAATATCTAGAAGAACAATCTAAGTATATATTAGAAAGAGTTAATAACTATGACAAGTTATACTTAGAGTTTGGTGGGAAGCTTTTACATGACCTTCATGCTAAAAGAGTTTTACCAGGATTTGATGAAAATGCTAAAATAAAACTTTTATATAAACTTAGAGAAAAAGCAGAAATAGTTATATGTGTATATGCAGGGGATATTGAAAGAAATAAAATAAGAGGTGACTTTGGAACTACTTATGATATTGAAGTTTTCAGACTTATAGATGAATTTAGATCATATGACTTAGATGTAAATAGTGTTGTAATTACTAGATATAGTGGGCAACCAGCTACAACAGTATTTATAAATAGGCTTGAGAGAAGAGGAATAAAAGTTTATAAACATAGTTCAACAAAAGGATACCCAACAGATGTTGATACAATAGTTAGTGAAGAGGGGTACGGTCAAAACCCTCATATAGAAACAACTAAGCCAATAGTGGTTGTAACAGCGCCAGGTCCAGGAAGTGGAAAGCTTGCTACTTGTTTAAGTCAACTTTATCACGAGCAAAAAAGAGGAAATATAGCAGGGTATTCAAAATTTGAAACATTCCCAGTATGGAACGTTCCATTAAAGCATCCATTAAATGTAGCTTATGAGGCTGCAACAGCAGATCTTAAGGATGTTAATATGATAGACCCATTCCATTTAGAAGCTTACAATATTAAATCAATTAACTATAATAGAGATGTTGAAACTTTCCCAGTTTTAAAAAGAATTATAGAAAAGATAACAGGAAAAGAATCAGTTTATAAATCTCCAACAGATATGGGTGTAAATAGAGTTGGATTTGGAATCATAGATGATGAAGTTGTTAAAGAAGCTTCAAGACAAGAGATAATAAGAAGATATTTCAAAACAAATTGTGAATACAAAAAAGGTTATGTTAACAAAGACACATTAGAGAGAACAAAACTTATAATGGAAGAACTTAACCTTAAAGAAGCAGATAGAAAGATAGTTCCTATTGCAAGAGAGTATGCAAATAAAGTTAATGAAACTTCAAATACTAAAGATACTATAACAATAGTAGGTATTGAACTTCCAGATGGAACAACTCTTACAGGAAAAAGTTCAGAACTTATGGAAGGAACAGCAGCCGCTGTTATTAATGCAATTAAACATTGTGCTAATATAGATGATTCAATGCATTTAATATCACCAGTTGTATTAGAACCAATCATAAGTCTTAAATCAAAAACATTAGGATTTACAAGAGCGGCACTTAATTGTGAAGAGGTTCTTATGGCACTTTCAATATGTGCTGCAACAAATCCAATGGCACAGGTTGCTTTAGAAAAACTTTCAATGATAGAAGGCTCACAAGCACACTCAACAACGATTATAGGAACATCAGATGAGCAAACATATAGAAAGCTTGGAATAGATGTTACATCAGATGCAGAGTATGCAACAGACAGTCTTCTAACAAATTAGTTAGAGATAACAAAAGAATAAATATAAAAGGGTGAACTAGTGATGAAATACTTAAAATCTTTAGATAAAAACAAAGTTAAAATTATACTTAGTGGTTTTATTTTGAATGAAGTTTTTAGAATTATAGGATTGAGCTTTTGGGTAAGTGCTCTTATTCTATATGGGTTATGGCTAGTATTAAATTTAATAGAGAGAAAATATTTGAGTAAAAAGTTTAAAATAAGACACAAGGATATATGCAAATAATCCACAACCTAGTAAGTATTAACTTACTAGGTTGTTTTTTTATCCATTTAAACATTAAACAGAAAGTAAGTACATAGATATATATAAGTGATACTTAGTATTTTATAAAAGTATTAGGGAGTGTAGTAAGATTTGGGGGGCTTTTTGTGGAAAAAAAGGAATTGGTTTTAAAAAGTATAGATAAAGCGTTAGAACTTATAAAAAATCTAAGCGAGGAGGATTTATTAGCTCTAGCAAAAGATGAAAAAAGTTTTATCTTAGAAGTTAAGACTAAACTAGAAGTAGATGAAGGAATTGATACTAGACAACAAACAGGAGCAGTAAAAAAAGGAATATATAATGAAGGAAGAAATACTACAAAGAAAAGCGAGTATGAATCAAATAAAAATGAAAAAGAGAATAAGGTGAAGAAAGAAGTAAATAATCAGTCACCATTCAAGAAGATAATTAATGAGCCGATAAATGAATTTGATATCTATATAAGAGAGCTTAGTAGATTCAGAAGTAAAGAAGAAGCTACAAAATATCTTTTAGATAATAAGCTTACAGTTACAAAACTTAAAATACTTGCTAAAAAATTATCTATTTATATAAAGAGCAAGTCAAAAAAAATAGATATAGTTGAGGCAATTGTCGAGGGGATAGTAGGAAGTATGCTTAAGTTAGAAGCATTAAGAGAATATTAAATAAATTATTTAAAAGAGTGATACTAAAATCGCTCTTTTTTTTATTTATTACTAAAATATAAACTTTAAATTAATAAATCAATAATAGTATTGCATTTATACTATTAATTTAATATTATTAATACAAATGATAATCAATTTCAAATGAATAGTAGGTGCAAGGAGAAAGTACATATATGAAAAAAAGATATTTAATACCTAGCTTTGTAATTTTAGCATTTATATCACTATTTGTAGGTGTACATGACATAAATATAAAAGAAATTATGGCAGGTGATACAGAACAGATAAGTGTGTTTTTAATTAGTAGAGTACCAAGACTTATAAGTCTTATAGTTGCAGGGGTAGGGCTTAGTATAAGTGGTGTTATAATGCAGCAGATAAGTAATAATAAATTTGTATCGCCAACAACCTCAGCAACAATAGATAGTGCAAAACTTGGAGTGTTAATGTCAATGATATTATTCACATCAGCAACACTTGTTGAAAAAATGATAATAGGATTTATATTTGCACTTATGGGAACATTCATTTTTATGAAAATAATGAAAAAAATAAAATTTAAAAATATTGTATTTATTCCTCTAGTAGGAATTATGCTTGGAAATGTAATAGGAGCTTTATCAGATTTTCTAGCTTATAGGTTTGATTTGATGCAAAATATGAGTTCATTTATGCAAGGAAATTTCTCATCAGTATTAAGAGGGAATTATGAGTTATTATACCTTACTATACCTCTTGTAATAGTTGCATTTATATATGCTAAGAAATTTACAATCATAGGAATGGGAGAAGATATATCAAGAAATTTAGGCTTAGATTTTGAAAAGATAGCGAATATAGGAATGGTAATAGTATCACTAATAACGGTGCTTGTAATTATAACAGTTGGAAGTATACCATTTGTAGGCCTTATAATTCCTAATATAGTATCTATCTTTATGGGAGATAATCTTTCAAAAAGTATTTGGAATGTAAGTTTATTTGGAGCTGTATTCTTATTGCTTTGTGACATAGTAGGGCGAGTAATTATCTTCCCTTATGAAATTCCAATAAGTCTTACAGTTGGAGTAATTGGAAGCATAGTATTCTTATACTTGATATTCAGGAGGCAAACAAATGAAGGATAAAAAAAAGATTTATATATTAACAGGATTAGTAGTGTTTGCAATTGCATTATTTTTATTTGAAGGACTTAATGCTAAAAATTTTGATTATAACTTATCAAAAAGAATACCAAGATTAATAGCAATGATTATTACAGCAGGAGCAATTGCTTTTTCAACAGTAATATTTCAAACAGTTACTAATAATAGAATATTAACACCAAGTATATTAGGACTTGATTCATTATATGGATTATCTCAAACAGCAGTAGTTTTTATCTTTGGATCATCAAGCGTACTTATAACTAATCCAACTATAAATTTTGCTTTTTCAGTAATAATAATGCTTTTAAATAGCTTTTTATTATATAAGTTTGTTTTTAAAAAGAGTGGAAATATATTCTTTTTACTTTTAGTAGGAACAGTCCTTGGAACATTTTTCAAAAGTATATCAACATTTATGCAAGTTGTAATAGATCCAAATGAGTATGATGCCTTACAAGGGAAAATATTTGCAAGTTTTGAGAGTGTTAACACAGAAATATTGCTACTTACAATAATAATATGTCTTATAGTATTTGCATTTGTATATGATGATATAAAAAAATATGATGTTTTATTATTAGGAAAAGACCAAGCTATAAATCTTGGAATAAATTATGAGAAAATATCAAAGAAAATACTTTTAATAGTATCGATACTAGTATCAGTATCAACAGCTTTAGTTGGACCAATAACATTTTTAGGGCTTTTAGTAGTAAATTTATCATATCAGTTTATAAAAACATATGAACATAAATATATGATAATAGCATCAGCACTAATAAGTATCTTTGCAGTTATAATTGGACAGTTCTTTGTAGAAAGAATATTTAATTATAATAGCACAGTAAGTATAATAATTAACTTTATAGGTGGGGTTTACTTTATATATCTTTTATTAAAGGAGAAAAATTAATGATAGAAACAAAAAATATAATAAAAAAATATAGTAATAAAAAAGTAGTTAATGATGTTTCTTTAATTATAGAAAAAGGAAAATTAACATCACTAATAGGACCTAATGGTGCTGGTAAAAGTACAGTTTTATCAATAATAGCAAGACTTATGAAATCAGATGGTGGAGAGGTTACAATAGAGGGGAAAAACTTAAAAGATTGGGATGAAAAAGAACTTGCTAAAAAGATTTCTATATTAAAGCAGTCTAATAATATTAATGTAAGATTAAAAATAGAAGAGCTTGTTTCATTTGGAAGATTTCCATATTGTGATGGAAGGTTGCAAGCTGAAGATAAAAAATTAGTAGCAGAAGCAATAGAGTATATGCAGCTTACAGAGATGAAAGATAGGTATTTAGATGAACTATCAGGGGGACAAAGACAAAGAGCTTATATAGCAATGGTAATAGCTCAAAATACAGAGTATATACTTCTTGATGAGCCACTGAATAACCTTGATATGAAACATTCAGTTCAGATGATGAAAGTTCTTAGAGGACTGGTTGATAATCTTGGTAAAACAGTAGTAATAGTAATGCATGATATAAACTTTGCATCATGTTATTCAGATAAAATTGCAGTTTTAAAAGAAGGAAAATTAGTTAAAGATGAAGATAAAAATAAAATAATAGATAAAGATTTTCTAGAAGAAATATATGAAATAGATTTTAATATACAAAATATAAATAATCAAAAAATATGTGTTTATTTTTAAGTAAGGACATATTTATAAATACAATTTAAATGAGAATGAAAATTAATATTAAATAAAAACAAAAATAATAATATGAGGTGAAAAGATAATGAATAAAAAAGTAGGAATAATAGTAGGGATAACAGTTGCAGCATTACTTGGGGGGGCAGCAGTTATGAGCATGTCAAATAAGAATGATAAAGAGATAGAGAAGGCTGAGGAAACAATAGTTGTAACAGATAGAAGAGGAGAAGTTACGGTTACAAAAGATCCAGAAAGAGTAGTAGTATTAGATTATAGCTCACTTGATACAATGAGTGTAATAGGTGAAGAAGCTATAGCAGTACCAAAATCATCATTGCCAGTATACTTAGAATCGTATAAAGATGAAAAATACACTGATCTTGGATCACTTAAAAAGTTTGATATGGAAAAAATAAATGAATTAGATCCAGATCTTATAATAATAGAAGGTAGACAAGAAGATTCATATGAAGAGTTATCAGAAATAGCACCAACAATAATGCTTGGCAGAAATGGTTCAGATCATTTTGGTTCATTAGAACATAATGTACAAACTCTTGGAAAGATATTTGATAAAGAAGAAGAGGCAACAGCTAAAATTGAAAGTATTCAAAATAGAACAAATGCAATAGCTAGTAAAACTGAGAATTTAGAAGGGAAAGCTTTAGTGACAATGGTTTATGATGGAGAAATTACAGCATTTGGAGCTGAATCAAGATTTGGAATGATTCATAATGAGTTTGGTTTTAAGCAAGCAGATGAAAATATAGATACAGAAAATCATGGACAAACAGTGACATCAGAGTATGTCTTAAGTAAGAATCCTGATTATTTATTTGTTGTAGATAAAGGGCTTATTTCAAGTGGTGAACAAAAACCTGCAAAAGAAATAGTTGAAAATGAATTAGTTCAAAAAACTAAGGCTTTTAAAACAGGAAGTATAACATATTTAGATACAAAAGCTTGGTATCTTGGTGGACCAGGAATCAATGCTACTGAGAAAATGCTTACTGAAATAGAAGCTAGTATAAAATAAGTTGAAATAAAATAAAGACACTCAGTCAGGAATCTGACTGAGTGTCTTATTTTATATAAGTCAATTTTTAGGCTTTAAATTAAACAGTTTTCCAAGAATCATCGCTTCCAGGTGTAGTATTTGTCCACCATTTAGCTTCATATTTTTGTCCGTTATGTGAAACAACAGCTCCACCATTATATGATTTTCCAGGAACATATTGCTCAGTTCCATCTGGGTTGGTTGCAGCTTTTACTTCCCAAACAGCACTTATACCAGGAGTTTCACCTTGTGTCCACCATTTAGCTGTATAAGTTTTACCACCATAAACTACTGTATCACCAGTATTATAAACTTTACTAGAATCAAAAGTATCACCATCAGGTATTTCTGCATCATCCTTAGAAACAGTTATAACTCTCTTAGCTTCAGTTTTTAAACCTTCACTATCAGTAACAGAATAAGTTAATGTGAATTTACCAACTTTATCTGTATCAACAGTTCCAGCAATTTTAATTTTTGAAGTCAAATCACCATCTTCTTTATCATTAGCTGTGATTCCTGTCATTGGTTCAAATTTATCTCCAACTTTAATTTCTGCATCTTTAATACCCTTTAAAACAGGTGCAGTGTTTTCAGCAGGTGGAGGAGTTATTTCTTTATCTTTAACTATGATAGTTCTAGTTTTAGTTGTTTCTAAACCTTTGCTATCAGTAACAGAGTAGTTTAATTTATAAGTTCCAGCTTTGTTTGTATCAACTTTTCCTGAAACTTTGATTTTTGAAGTCAAATCACCATCTTCTTTATCATTAGCTTTAACACCAGCTAATGAATTAAATGAATCTCCAACAGTTATTGTTTTACCAGTTACTCCAGTAAAAGTAGGAGCAGTATTTTCACTTGGTCCAGGACCAGGGCCAGGAGTATCCTCACCATAAACAACCTGCTCTGCAACTACAGTTCCAGCCTCATTCATTCTTTGTCCAACAGACACAGAAGTGATTGCTGATAAATCTTCAGGCATATCACCCTCAGCATTAAGCATAAATTTATAACTTTGACCTGGTTCTATATTTTTACCTTCCCAAACACCTTTAATATCGATAACTGTTCTACCTTTATCATCAGTTGAGATAACACCAGCCATATGATCTCCAGCTGTTAACTTAACATCTGAATCTACATATATAATAGGAGTTTTTATTGTTTCAGCACTTCTTTCAAGTTCTTTTAATACTTGATCAGTCTCGCCAAGTTTTTCATTATTTTTGATAGTTACTTCGTAACCACCACCGGCACCACCCCATTGTGATCCCACAGGTTTGATTGTAGCTTCAATATCAAGATCAGCGTAAACTATTTCGTGATCTGGAAGTTCTTGTCCGCCATATAAACCATCAGCAGTTGCAGTTGTAAGCTCATTTCTTACAGTGCCAGAACCTGATGTTGGTGCATCTTGAGATGCCATCCATGAAATCATTCCACCAAGGTCATTAGTATTAACATATTTTGTTTTTTCTTCAATAGATTTTACGTTATCATAAGTGAAGAACTCACCAGTTGTTTCACTATAAAGGTATGGAGCTTTTGCTACATCATCCCAATATTCTTTTAAACCAGGAATTTTTGTTTTTAGTTCATCTATAACTCTATATGACCATACACCACCAGCTCTACCAGCTTCTCCAACTTTCATAGGAGCAGCATTTACAGCACCACGAGATGGAGTTTGATCAGCATCTTTGTTTGTTAAAGCAGCCTCTCCGAATAATCCAGGATTTTTAGCATCTGGACCCGGAGCAACTTGATCCCATCCTCTTGTATAGTAAGCAGCACCAACAACGATTTTTTCTGATGGAGCACCTTGCTCTAAGAAGTAGTTAACACTTTCATCAACTGAAAGTCCGGCACCAGAAGTTGGGTCAAGTGGGTTTGTGTAAAGACCAGTTTGGTGTCCACTAGTTTCATCCCAAGCACCTCTCATGTCGTACGTCATGATATTTGCAAAATCTACTGCATTGAATAATCTTTCAACATCGATTCCGCTTTCAACTTTAGATTTTGGTGCAGGAAGGGCAACACTTATTTCATAGTATTTGCCTATTTCATCACCTTTTTTATCAAGTGCAACTCTTAGTTCTTCTAGGAAAGTTACATAATTTTCTTTATCTTCTGGCTTAGCATCAGGTGTTCCCTCATCTTGGTGATTATCAACTTTATCTGGTTCTCTAGCCTCAGATGGGTACTCCCAGTCAAGATCTACGAAGTCCATGTTAGCGTATTCAACATACTTAACAAGATTATCTATTAATTTAGCTCTTTTTGTTGGATTACCTGTAACTTCTGTGAAGTCTCCAGATTTTGACCATCCACCAACTGATACACCGATTTTTACATTAGGATTCTTAGCTCTAAGTTCTTGGAATGCATTTATACATCCGGCATTTGGGCCGCCCCATTGAACTCCAGGCTCGCCAACTGGTGCACCTATAGCAGAATCTTTATCTGTGAATATTAAGTTTGCATTTTCATCGAAATCTAAGAATGCAAAGTTTAAGTGAGTTAATTGATCAGCTGGAATATCTTTTGGATAGAAGTTACCTTCTCCACCCCAAATAGACCAATCTCCAAAATAAGTAACGTTACGCTTAACTTGATTTGCTTGTTTTTCAACAGCTACTGCCTCTTGTGCAGGTAAGAAAGAAATTAAACCTCCAGTTAACATTGCAGATAGTGTTAAGATTGAAACACATGATTTTATATGCTTTTTAAATGCTCTTCTTGCCATAATATACATCCCCCTCATATATGGTAAATATTTACAAGATTGATTATAATACAAATTTGTATAGGTATACAAGAGGTAAAAAAAACTTATTGTTACAATTAGTTGCTTGTCAAAAAAGTTAAAGGTTAAAATATTTGTCTAAAATAGAAGTGAAAATTTTAGAGAGAAGGTAATAAAATGTTGAAGAATGAGTTAACGATTACATTTTAAGGGAGGGAATATGTTGTAAAAAGTTTTAAAATAATTAAAATATATAAAGGTTTTCAGTGATTAAAGTTTAGAAAAGTAATAAATTCTTAAGAAATGATAAAGCACAAAAGACATATAATAAAGTATAGTATTTTTTATGAATTTGGATTCATAACTATTTAAGGTATTAAATAGTTTATATATTTTAAATTTAATAGAGGGGAACTGAATTTAAAATTATAGGGAGGAAGTATATGTCAGAAAAAAAGGGGATAGATTTAGGGCGGGGGAGTGTAGGGAAATTGCTTTTAACACTTGCATTACCGGCAATTATCGCTCAAATAGTTAATGTACTTTATAATATTGTAGATAGAGTTTTCATTGGTAAAATGCCAGAAGGGGAAATTGCAATGGCTGGAGTTGGAGTTGCATTTCCGATTATTCTTATAATAGCAGCCTTTAGTGCATTAATAGGTGGTGGAGGTGCACCACTTTTGGCAATTAAAATGGGAGAAAAAGATAAAGATGGAGCAGAAAAAATTTTAGGAAATAGTTTTATAGCACTTATAATATTATCTATAGTGTTAACTATTGGCTTTATTCTTTTTAGAGAGCCTATTCTTAGAGCGTTTGGAGCAAGTGATGCGACGTTGCAATATGCATTAGATTATTTAACTATATATTTAATTGGGACAATTTTTGTTCAAATAGCTCTTGGGTTAAATCCATTTATTAATGCACAAGGATTTGCTAAGGTGAGTATGATGACTGTTATGATAGGTGCAGTTATAAATATAGTATTGGATCCTATATTCATATTCACTTTTAATTTAGGGGTTAAAGGAGCAGCACTTGCAACTGTTATAGGACAGTTTGTTTCAGCAATCTGGGTTTTAAAATTTATGTTTAAAAATAGTCCACTTAAAATTAGAAAAAAATATTTAATACCAGAATTTAAGGTGATTTTAGGAATAATGGCACTTGGAATATCACCATTTATTATGCAAGCAACAGAAAGTTTAGTTATTGTTAGTATGAATAATCAGTTATATAAGTTTGGTGGTGATATAGCAATTAGCTCAATGACGGTTATGAGTAGTATAATGCAAATACTAATGCTACCATTAGTTGGACTAAGTCAGGGGGCACAGCCTATAATTAGTTATAATTTTGGTGCAAAAGCATTTGATAGAGTTAAGAAAACTTTTAAATTATTAATAGTATGCTCTATAACATATACAACTATAGTATGGCTTGGATTAATGGTAGCACCAGCAAGTTTTGTGAAAATATTTAATGATAGTCCAAAACTTATAGAGTTAACCTCTTGGAGTATTAGGTTATTCTTTGCAGGTGGATTTGCTTTAGGAGCGCAAATTGCTTGTCAGCAAACTTTCCTTGCGTTAGGTCAAGCAAAAACATCTTTAATATTAGCTTTACTTAGAAAGGTA
The DNA here is from genome assembly GCF_947039605.1 of uncultured Clostridium sp. Lineage (GTDB taxonomy): Bacteria > Bacillota > Clostridia > Clostridiales > Clostridiaceae > Sarcina. Next base: position 26,180 of record NZ_CAMQZG010000019.1, on the reverse strand, counting down.
TTTTTACTAGTTCCATTAATTTTTATATTACCAGTTATTTTAAAGGATTTACCATTTATGTTAGGGGCAACTACAATAGAGAGCCAACAACTTATGGCAACATATCTCTCAGAAAGTATTGCAGATATTATTGCAGCAAGTACAACAATTATTTGTTTTAGTATTTTTTATAAAAAGACATTATCAAAAATAGAATTAGAAGAGCATAAAGAAAAAGAAATTGAAATGTCAAAAGCAAATTAAGTGTGAAGTGTCTGCTAATTTTTTTAGTAGGCACTTTTTTTTGCTAGATAGTAAAGGGTATAATTAATTATTAATTATAAGTATCGGGGGAGTATAAAATGGAAAAAGTTTTTGAGGTTTGTGTTGGAAATTACATAGAGGCTATTATGGCAAATAAAAAAGGTGCTGATAGGATAGAGCTTTGCGATAATTTATATGATGGTGGAACTACGCCTAGCTATGGAACTATTAAAAAAGTTTTAGAGGATGTTAAAACTAAAGTAATGGTTATTATTAGACCAAGAGGTGGGAATTTTGAGTTTTCTTTAGAAGAGATTGAGATTATGAGAGAAGATATAAAGATGTGCAAAAGTCTTGGTGCTTATGGGGTTGTTATTGGGCAGTTAGTAGGAAATAAAATTAATTATGAGATTACTAAAGAATTTACAGAACTTGCAAGACCAATGAGTGTTACATTCCATATGGCATTTGATGAAGTTTTAGATAAGGATAACGCTATAGAAGAATTAGTAGGGCTAGGGATTGATAGAATCTTAACTAAGGGTGGAGATTTATCTGCATATGAATGTATGGATGAACTTAAAAGATTGAATGAAATAGCAAATGATAGAATTATAATAATGCCGGGAAAAGGTGTTAATATAGAAAATAGAGATAAGATTCTAGAAAAAACTGGTACACATGAGATTCATGGAAGTAAGGTAATATAGCTAGAACGTATAAAAGAGTATGTAGCGATAAGTAAGCTACATACTTTTTTAAGGTTTATCCATAAGGGAAATAGTGGACAAGTATTAAATATAGTGGATTGCTATAATATATGTAAAATAAAATTAATTTATACATATATTATAGCAAACACTCTAAAGTTCAAAATATATATAGTAACTAAGTAAAAGTTGAATTATAAGAATAGCTGGTATTCCTATATAAAATTTAGGATGTCTTGTTTTGTGCCTAAACACATGCATTCCTATTAAGCCACCAATACTACCTCCAAAGATAGCAAATCCCATTAAAGTTGCTTCTTTAATTCGCCATTGATGTTTTATTGCTTTAACTTTATCTACATACATTAAAATAAATGCAATTATATTTATAATTATAAGATAATAGCTTATAAGTTCTTTCATTTAAATAAATCTCCTTAATCTTGAATTTTTCTATAGAAAATATTATAACATTAAATTTGTTTTTTTTGGACAAGTGTAAATTAATTAATATATGGTAATTCTAACAAAATGTTAATATAGAAAGATTTGGTTGTTATGATAAACTAAGCTAAAGAAATTAAATTTTAGTACTTATAAGAGATAATTATAGGTAATAGTGTAAGGGAGTTAATTATGAGAAATGAAGAGTTATTAAGTAAAGGGACAACTTATGAAGATATTAAAAAATATGCTGATGAGGAACAACTTGCAATGATAAAAGTACAAGCACAGGTTTGTACATATGAAGGATATAAAAAAGAGGAACTTAAAGAAATACAAAAAGATATTAATATTGCTGTATTTGTAGAAAATAGATGTGGTGATGCACAGACTATGGTTCCAATATTAAAAGAAATTACTAAGGTGAATGATAAAATAAAGCTTAGTTATTTTGAGGCGAGTAAGTATGATGCATTTCTTATAGAAAAAGTCGGAGAGAAAAAAGTTCCAATGATATTGTTTTTAAGAGGTGAGAGTGAAGTTAGCTCTGTATATAATGAATTCCCTATAAAAGTAAGAGCTTTAATAGAAGCAAATCCTGATAATAGGGAATTTATTGTTAAAGAGGAATTTAGAAAAGGAAAATACAATATTGAAGTTGAGAAAGATATAGTAGAAGCTATACTAGGGGTATAATTTAATTAGTAGAGTAAATTATAATAGAATATTTATCTTTATGAATAGAATCAATTTTAATTAGTTTTTTAGTTTTTTCTATTTCAAGAATATCTTTATAAAGAACTAATTTTTGATCAAGATAAGTTAATCTAAAATAATCAAGAAGTCTCTGGATATTTTCATTAGGGGCTTCTTTTATTTCTTCAAAAGTACAAGTATCTCTATTTATATTATGTTCTTTTAAAAATTGCTTTATAAGAATTTCACCATCTGCAGAATTATAAAAACTACAAATAGTTTCTTTTTTTTCATTTCTGACTAATATATTATTGCAACGTCCAAATAAAAAAGAAAATCCATCATTTATTTGAGGGATGTTGCTTTTGAATTTTTTGAAAAATGCCAATTTATTCACCTCTATATATAATTTAATTTCAATTTAATTATATATAGATATGCAAAAAATGCAAAAAAAATGTTTAAAAAAGTAAATTAATAAAAAAAGAATAGATTTTTAAGAAGATATTCACTAAAATAACTTTTTATTTTGTCGAATTATAGATATAATAATAGAGAGATTTGCTAAAAAGGAGGAAATTTTTTTGTTGGATATGAATTTAATAGATAATAATGAATTAAAAAAATATTTAGATAGTTACAAAAGATTATTCTTCCGAAAACAATTAGATACTCCAAAGAGTAAACTAATTCTTGATAAAAAAAGAGAGAGTTTAGGATTATCTAAAGAAGAAGTCGGTAATGTTGAAGCTTTAGTAAATAAAAGTCTTTGTAATTCAATTGATTTTATAAATGCAATAATGGATTTAAATGGATCAGGTGAGGTTGCAGAGGATGATTTATTAGAGATAAATGAATACTGTATGGATTTAGGGTTAGAGGAAGAGGACATAATGTTATGTCTAAATTTTGCAAAAGAAAAAAATAATGATTCAAAAGCTACGGTAGTGGATACTTTAGAGAATGAGTCAAATAAAAAAAATGTACAAGCTGTTGATGAAGAGTTTGTAAATAAAAAAGAAAAGAAGATAAAAAAAGAAACTAGAGATTCAGGTGATCTTCCAAGCTTTAAGAATAGAGCAAAGGAAATATTAAAGATAGATAATAGTGAGATAGATAAAGAAAGCTTAACAAATGATGCTATTGAGGCTTTAAAAGAGGAAATTTCAAGTGAAAAATCACATGTTTTAGAACTTTTAGAGTTAGAAGAAGAATTAGAGGCTAAGAAAAACTTACAGGTTAATTCACAAGAAGCAGTTGAAACTGTGGAAATTCTTGATGCAGAAAAGATAGAAGAAGGAATTAGTGATGCTAAAGAAACTTTTGACACAGAAATAATTGAGAGTAAAAATAATTTTGAAACTATAGAGATTTTAAATTTAGAAGTTTTAGAGGATAATAAATTAGCACAAGAGGACAACTTTAGTGATGATAATATCTTAATTGTAAATGAAGCAAAGAGTAATTCTAGCAATGAGCAAGAAAAGAAATTATTTAATGATTTTGATGAGGAAATAGAATTTGTAGAGAAAAAAGTAGCAGTTGAGTCTGAATATAAAGAATCTACTAGTTTTATAAAGTATGATGGTGAAGATATGCTTAGTAAAGAAAATAGTCTTGATGATATTTTAGATTTAGAGAGCCGAGATTTTAGATTAGAAACATTAAAAACATTATTCTATAATGGATGTTTAATCTGTGTAGAAAGATTTAAGGATAATATATTTAACATAAGAGGTAGAAGAAACTTTACGAATGATAATATAAAGTCTGCTTTTTATGATGGATATAGCGAACTTATAGATTATACACATGCTTTCTTAACTAAAGAAGGAATTAATGATAATAGTATTGAAAAAGATAAATTATTTGAAAGCATTTTTGGACTTCAATGTCTACAGACACTAACAAAACAAATAAGTAAGATTAATATAATGGTTGATAATTCTGTATCTGAAGCACAGATAATGACAAGTGTTGATAGAAGCATTGGTATATATAAAGCTAATAGTGATAAACCACACTTTAAAACATATGCAGTTAGGTCTATTTCAAAGGAAATAAAAGCTATATTTGAAGAGGCAAAACTTGATTACAGTTTAAGAGATAGTATAGAGCAAGGAATTTACAAGTTAATTCTTGAGGCGGTTGAGTTTATTAATAAATGTGGACTAGCTAACTTTGATATTTATACTGAAGACCATGGAAGAACTTTAAACCAACTTTTAGAAGCAAAGGCTAAAGCAAAACAAATTATTGGTAAGTATAATGAGGGAAGAAAAATTTCTGATGAAGAATATGTAGTTATTCTTAGAGATGCAATAGTTGATTATCCTTTCTTTGAAGATACATATGTTGCTTTATCAAAGGTTGAGTCAGAAAATATTAGAAAATATAATTTATTAATATCAGCAATTGAACTTTTAAATAAGTGTGGTGAAGAGGCTGATAATATAATAAAAGAAATAAAAGATGTAGAAAAGGGACTTTATGTAGATGAAATTACAAAAGTACCAAGTCATGCTAATGAAGAGGTTAAAAAAGCTCTTTGTGCAGAAAGTATTGAACTTTACAATATTAGAGATTGCGATATAATCTTTGAAGCTGAAATTAATCATTTTGGATATGTTGTAAGTGATATAGATATTAATAAGGTTAGTGAAGAGGCTAGAATAGCTACATTTAAACACGAACTTGAAATTATTAAAGAAGCAGATTATATTGATGAATTAAGAAAAGATAAAATAGAAGAAACTAAAGAAAAGTACTCTATAAGAAATTGGGAATGCTTTAAGGCTGAGTATGCTGTTTTTGGTAGCTCATTCGAGGGCAATGTATTTGCAGATTTAGATACACAAGATAGAACTACTATTTTAGATTATTGTATGAAAGCAATTAAAGATGTTGCACAGACTGGTAAAGATAAAAGAGATATGCTTTGTGAACTTCAAGTTAGAAATATAATGGAGAAAAGACAGTTCAGAGAAATTGAAAAAGATGTATTTGGATTTGTTATTCCTTTAGATGAAGAAGAAACTATTGAATTTGATTTCATGGAAAAGGTTAATTATATTTATAGAGATAGCGAAGAGGAGATTAAAGCACTTGATATATCTATAAAAAGTAAGAAGTGGGATATGGAAGTTCCAGGATTCTATCATCTTATAAGAGATATGCAAATGGATTATGAACCAGTAATTATGGCTTATGTTGAAGATGATAAATCAGGAAAGAATAAAGAAGGATTTGTTATAACAGATAGAGCAATTTATTCAAGTTATGCAAAAAGATTCTTAAAGTTTTCTGAAATTGAATCTTTAAAAGTAAGAAATTATTCTAAAGTTAAAAAAGGTGAGAGAATATTCTTTGATGGTATCTTTGTTGACTTAGAACATAGGGATTATAAACTTTGTAGTAATTATATGGGAAGCAAAGATGATTTCTCTGTTATGCTAAATAAAATACTTGATGCTTATAGAGATGTAAATGGACTTGCACCGCTTGAAAGACCAGAAGATAATACTGAAGAGAATATGCTTCTTGGAATAGATAGTGAGAATATCTTATTTGGTAATAAAAGACTCCAAGAAGAACTTAAAGTTAATCTTGAAGAAAATAAATACTATGAGCTTATGAGTGATTTACTTAACTATGATAATTTGAGTTTTAAAGAAATACTTATAGAACTTTCTAGTTTAGTTAATAAAGAAGTTGGGGAGAATATCTACTTTAGTGAAATTACAGAAGGTAGTGGAGAAAAAATTAGAGAAGCTTGCACATCATACGTCATGAGTATAAGTGAACTTGAAGAGATATATCTTGTTATAGATAATACTAAGAAATTCCCATTTGCATTCCAAAAGAATGGTATGGTTATTTCAAGCAAAGGAATCTATTGCAAAAATAAAAATGAAGATGAGTGGTTTATAGACCTTAAATATGCTAATAACATAAAAACTAAGGAAGATAATAAAATTCAAATTACTAATAGAGTAGTTGAATTCCCTCATGTTAAAAAGAAACAAGATTTATTTGATTTAAGAGATTTAATTGAATTTGTAGTTGTACTAAGAAAAATCATGGATAATCCTTTAGAGGAAATTGATGAAGAACTTGGAAATATGACAATAAGCCCTGCAGAAGGATTTAGTCTTGAACTTGTGAATTCAATAAAGCTTGAGAATCTTAGAAAAACATTATTTGTTCATAGTGAAGGTGCTTCTTCTGAAAAGAGATATGCATCAGCTATGGCAAGTTATGCAGATATGAGTGATGTGGAAAGACCGGTTTTACTTCTTGATACAACAGTATTTGGACTTAAAACAAGTGGACTTTTAATAACAGATAAAAATATCTATTACAAAGAAGGTATGTCTAACTCACTTAATATAAACCTGCTTGCTATATCAAGAGTTTATATTAAAAATGAGAAATTCTATATTAATGGAATTGAGCTTAAACTTGCTAGTTTAAACTTAAAAGAAAAGACAGAACTTTGTGAAAAAGTTTCTAAACTTGTAGAGTTCTTAAAGAACACAGGATTTAAAAGAATATAATTTAAAAAATAACTTTTGAAACCAGAAAAAGCACGCCTATTTTATAGGTGTGCTTTTTGGTGTATAAGACAGAAAATATGGTGTATACTTTAATTATTATGCAAACTAAGGAGAAAAAATGTATATTCAGACAGAATTTAATTTAAAAGAGTTTATAGATAAAAAAATAACTTATGATATTCCTATGGAAAATGAGTTAATAACTAATAATGAAGAGAAGAATTTTCTTTTAGAGTTGAAAGAATCATTTAAAGAGTGTAAGAGTTTTTATTTTAGTATAGCTTTTATAAACTTTTCAGGACTACAACTTATTTTAGATGAGCTTAAAAGTGCAAGTGATAGAGGGATTAAGGGGAGTGTTATAACTTCTACTTATTTAAACTTTACACAACCAGCAGCACTTAAAAGGTTAAAAGAATTTGATAATATAGATTTGAAAATATTTATAACAGATGAAAAGATGAAAGGCTTCCATACTAAGGCTTATATTTTTGAGTATGATAATTTTTATAAAATATATATAGGTTCATCAAATTTAACACAGGCTGCACTAAAGAGTAGCGAAGAGTGGAATGTAAAAGTAATTTCTAAAAAAGATGAAAAGTTTTCACTTGAAGTTATGGCGGGATACAAAAGACTTATAGATGAAACTGATATGGTTGATGATGAATTTTTAAAAGAGTATGAGAGCTTTATAAAAGAGCTTAAAATTCTTGGAACAGAGCAAAAGACTAGAAAGTTTTTATCAAATAGTAAAAAGATTAAACCAAATTCTATGCAAATTAGGGCACTAGAAAACTTAAATAGACTTAGAGGGCATGGTGGTAGCAAAAGTCTTGTTATAGCAGCTACAGGTACAGGGAAAACTTATATGTCAGCCTTTGATGTTAGAGAGTTTAACCCTAGAAGAATGTTATTTATAGTGCATAGAGAAGATATTCTTAGAAAAGCTATGAGTGACTATGAAAAGGTTATAGATAATAAAAGTTTAGGACTTTTTACAGGGAATATGAAAGAGCGAAATAGTGATTATATTTTTGCGACTATTCAAAGTATTTCTAAGCATTATGACGAGTTTTGTTATAATGAATTTGATTATATTGTTATAGATGAAGCACATCATAGTAGTTCAATTACATATCAAAGAGTTTTAAATTATTTTAAGCCAAAGTTTTTACTTGGTATGACAGCAACTCCTGAAAGGTCTGAGGGCACTGATATATTTGATATTTATGATAATAATATTGCACTAGAGATAAGACTTACAGAGGCACTTAAGGAAAATCTTGTTGTACCATTCCATTATTTTGGTATTACTGATATAGATTTAGTGGACTATAGAGGTATTGATATTAATGAGGTAGAGAAAGTAGCAAAACTTCTTCAGATTAATGAGAGGGTAGATTTTGTTATAGAGAAAATGAAGTTCTATGGATTTGATGGAGATAAAAGAAAGTGTGTTGGGTTCTGTGTAAATATAGAACATACAGAGTATATGGCAAAAGAGTTTAATAGAAGAGGGATAAAAAGTGTTGCACTAACTAGTAAAAATTCAGTTGATGAGAGAAGAAAAGAGATAGTTAAACTTGAAGATGATGATAATGATTTAGAAGTTATTTTCACAGTAGATTTATTTAATGAGGGTGTTGATATACCTCCTGTTAATACTGTTTTAATGCTTAGACCAACTCAGTCATCTATAGTATTTATACAGCAACTTGGTAGAGGACTTAGAAAGTTTATTGGAAAAGAGTTTTTAACTGTTTTAGACTTTATAGGAAATCATAATAAAGCATTTTTAATAGCGAGAGCTTTAAATGGGAATCAGTATTATGATAAAGATAGTTTAAAAGTTTCTTTGAAAACTGATTTTATAAATATTCCTGGGTGTACTAATATTCAGATGGATGAAATAGCAAAGGAAAGAATTTTAGCACAAATAGATAATGAAAACTTTAATGCTATGAAATATCTTAAAGAAGAGTATATGGAATTTAAAAAAGTAAAAGGTGGAAAACCTGTAGGACTTCTTACAGATTACTTCTTATATGATGGTGCACCAGACCCACTTAAATTTATGAAGGCAACTATAAGTAAGAGTTATCTTGGTTTCCTTGAAAAAGTTGAAAGTGATTTTGATGATATAAAGTTACTTTTAGATAAATTATTTAGAGAAGTTTTAAAAGATGTAAGTGCAAAACTACCAATTAAAAGACCTTATGAGTATTTAATTTTAAGATATCTTATAAAGAGTGGTAGTGCTACAAAGTTAGAGCTTAAAAATGATATAGCAAAATATATAGAGTTTATAGATAATGAAAGTTTTGAATATACAATAGAATGTTTAAAAGGCGATTATCATAGTAAAAAAGAAAGTATGTATCATTTTGTAAAAGTTATAGGAGATAAAGTTAAGCTTGCAGATGAAATAAGCAGAGTAGTTGAAAATGAAAAATATAAAATTTATATAAATGATTGTATAAGCTATGGACTTCTTATGTATGAAAGAGAGTATGGTGAGAAAAATTATGGAGTTCCATTCTTAAAATTATATAGTAGTTATAGTAGAGATGATTGCATGAGAATGGTGAATTCTAGGAAGAAATTTAGTGGATTTGGTATGGGTGGATTAAAGGTAAGTGATGATAAAAAGCAATGGTTCATGTTTGTAAACTTTGAAAAAGAAGAGGGCATAAAAGAAAGTATAAATCATGAGAATGAATTTATAGGTGATGATATGTTTGTATGGCAAAGTAGAAGTACAACAACACTAGAGTCAGAAGCAGGGCAGCAGCTTATAGATAATAAAAAATATGGAATAGATATGCATCTGTTTATAAGAAAATATAAAGATGTAGATGGAATGACACAACCTTATATTTATATGGGAATGTGTGATACTGTGGAGAGTTTTGGTGAGATGCCTATAACTGCACATTTAAAGCTTAGGAATAAAGTAATAGGGAAAATAATGAATGAGTTTGTGAAATAGTTAGTATATAAGATGAATTAAGGTGCATATTTAGCTCATAAGTTATAAAAAAACCTCTTTTCAAATTTTATATGAAAAGAGGTTTATATCTATCTTAAAGTTCCATTATTGTTTGGATCTTATCTCCAACTTTAATGCATAATTGTTTTTTACCACCTGATATTACACTTCCTGCTAAAGAATCAATATCATCTGTTAGAAGGTATAGCATATCTCCTTTGTGAACAGTAAAATCAATTTTGTCTGTTTCAGTTAACCAGTCATATTTAATCATTTTACCTTTACTTAAATATTTAAATCTATATCTACCAATAGATTTTGATTTAATATCTACTGTAATAATTCCATCTTTTATAACTTCCATAGTAAGACTCTTATGAGAGCTTGCAAATTCAAAATTATATCCATCTATAGTAACATGACCTTCAGATGTTGTTAAATTAACAATCTTATATTTAGAACTATTTATGAAAATTTCATTGTTTTCTGGTGACTCAGTTTCTCTAACTTTAAAAATATTTTCCATTGTATAATCACTCCTTCTTTCTAGAAAAATTCTAGAAATCTTTTCTATAGTTATTTTTGAAAATATAAAAAATAGTATGTATTATCATTTATATTTTCTGTTTTTAGGATACCATTAGTAATTCTTTATATCAAATATTATATATTATTAAATAATATATATAAATGAATATTATTGAGTATTATTATTAATAGATATCATACTATGTGTAAATATTTCCTATAAAACTATATTTATACTAGGTATATATATAAATATTTCCTATATACTGAATTATTCACCGAATTTATTTTAGTTTGACATTATGCAGTAGGTATGATAAATTTTAAATACATAATAAAGTGAGTGAGTACTCACTTTATAAAATAGAGGTGAGTAAATGAAATTAAAAGTAGAAAATGTGGAGAAGAATTTTAAGTCTAACAAAATACTTAATAGTATTAGTTTTAATATCAAACAATCAGAAATAGTTGGAGTTATAGGACCATCAGGTGCAGGGAAAACAACTTTAATAAAAATAATTATGGGGATGGAAAAGGCAGACAACGGGTTAGTTGAGTTATTGGGTTATAAAATTCCGAATAGAGAAGTTCTTGGGAAAATAGGATATATGGCACAGGCAGATGCTTTATATTTAGATTTATCAGCTAAGGAAAACTTAAAGTTCTTTGGTCAAATGTATCTTGTTCCTAAAAAGGAATTAGTAGATAGAATTAAGTACTTAGCAAAGTTATTAAATTTAGAAGATCATTTAAATAAGAAAGTAAAATCTTTTTCAGGTGGAATGAAAAGAAGATTATCTCTAGCTTTAACATTACTTCAAAATCCAGAGTTTTTAATTTTAGATGAACCAACAGTAGGGATAGATCCACAGCTTAGACTTGATATATGGGAAGAATTAAATAAGTTTAAGGCAAAAGGTAAATCTATCTTAGTTACAACTCATGTTATGGATGAGGCTGAAAAGTGCGATAGAATTATTTTACTTGGAAATGGTGAAATTTTAGAGGATGGAAGTCCAAAAGAGCTTAAAGATAAATATGGAGTAGCTTCTGTTGAGGAAGTATTTTTAAAGGTTGGGAGTGAGAAGGAGTGAGAATTGCATCTTTAGTTAGCAGAATTATAAAACAAATAATTGGTGATAAAAGAACTCTTATGTTAATGCTTGTTGCCCCTCTTTTGATACTTAGTCTAATGAATCTTGTATTTGCTAAAAATGATAATTCAAATATAAAGGTTGGTTATTATAATATGAACTCTTCAATTGTTGCTACTCTTAGTGATAATAATTTAAATATGCAGAGTTTTGATAATGATACTAATATTAAAAATCAAATAGAGAATAATAATCTAACAGCATTTATGTATATGGATGGCAGTAAGTTAGATGTTGTTTATGCTAATAGTAATATGAGTAATAAGATAGAAGTAGAATCAAAGCTTGGAATGGCAGTATCTAAGTATACAATAGAAGATTTAGCAGGTGTAATAGGAAAACAAGGCGAAGTAATTAAAAAGCAAAGTGAGATGTTAAAACAAAAACCAGAGATCCAGCAAAGTATGTTGAAACCAGATAAACTAACTATAAATAGTAGCTATGTCTATGGAAATTCCAATACAAGTTTATTTGATGGAATGGTTCCAGTTTTAATTGGATTCTTTGTGTTCTTCTTTGTATTCCTAATATCAGGAATGTCTTTACTAAAAGAAAGAACATCAGGTACTTTAGATAAACTTTTAGCAACACCAATCAGAAGATTTGAAATAGTATTTGGTTATCTAATAGGTTACGGACTTTTTGCAATAGTTCAAACCATTATAATTGTAGGATTTGCAGTTTATATATTAAATATAAATATAGTAGGAAGTATAGGTCTTGTAATACTTATAAATATAGTAGTTGCATTCTCTGCCTTAGCATTGGGGTTATTAATTTCTACATTTGCTAATTCAGAGTTTCAAATGATGCAGTTTATACCAATTATAATACTTCCACAAATTTTCTTATCAGGACTTATTCCTATAAGTAGTATGAATGTTGGGATACAACATGTAGCAAAAGTAATGCCTATGTACTATGCAGGTAATGCACTTACAGACGTTATTATAAAAGGATATTCTTTTGATAAAATAGTATTTGATATTTTAATAGTGTTATTATTTGCTATAATATTCACAGTAATAAATATTATAGGACTTAGAAGATATAGAAAGGTTTAGGGGAGAATATATGAGTAGAGAAGTAAGAAATCTATTTAATGAAAAAATAAAAGAAAATGATACAATGACAGAAAAAAAGAAAAAAATATTAGAAGTTTGTATAGAGTTATTCTCAGAACAAGGTTTTTCAAATGTTTCTACAAGCCAAATAGCAAAAGCTGCTGGAGTAGCAGAGGGAACAATATTTAAACACTTTGGGAAAAAAGAAGATATACTGATTAAAAATATAATACCTTATATCTTGGAAAGTATATTTGCTATTGTAGTAAAAGAATTTGCACAAGAAAACTTAGAAATAAATGATAAAGGTTTTGAAAAGTTTATACATGCAATAGTGAGTGATAGAATACTATTTTTAAGTGAAAATAAAAAAATAGCAAAAATTCTTATAACAGAAGTAATGTATAGAAAAGAATTAAGAATAAAATTGTTTAACTCAATACCAAGTGAATTAAAAGAAAGTTTCTTTATGATTTTAGATAAGTTTAGAAATGAAGGGGTACTAGGTGATATAGAGAATAAAGATGTAATTAAATTTATAGCTGGAAGCATATTCTCTTATGCGATAGTGAGCCTTACAATAGATAAGGAATTTGATGATGAGGAAGAGATAGATAAGATAGTTAGATTCCTTGTTAAGGGTTTGAAAAAGTAAATAATGGGGCTATATCAAAATAAAATATAGAAAGACTTCCTTTAGTGAATTTAGAGGAGGTCTTTCTATATTTAGAGCTATTGATGGTGTATTTAAATTTTAAGTGAGGTTGTATTATGTAAATAATTGATTTAAAAGGAATTAAGGATATGTACGTAGAATTAAGTATATAATAAAAATTTTTATTAATTAGAGGTGAAGTCAAAGTGAATAAGGTATTTGGAGGGTAGAAAGAAAAATCAAACTTTATTATGAGGATAAAAGGTTTAAAATAAGGGGGGATGAGGATGTTAAGAAAACAAGTTTTACTTGAGTTTAAAAAAGGAGTGATAAGAGTATTAAAAATAGAACCAGTTATATTATTGATACTAGCACTCGGTACTTATATGCTTTTTTTGATGACAAGTGATTTTGGAGACTTTATAAATAGTATAGAAATTGTAAATTTGGTGTTTACTCTAACTTTAGTCTATATTGGAATTTGGAATATAGCTAATATAACAAAGCTTATATATTATAAAAAGAGTAAGTTTGGAAAAGTCTGTGCTAAGTATGGAAATATAAAAGATGTTGCGAAATTTTTAGAGGAAGAGCTTACAACTGGTGTTATAGATACTTTTGATAGGGAAGTTAAATTAACTGAAAAATTTTTTTGTGCTAATAAGAGATGATGGAGAGATAATTTTTGCAAAGAGGGAATGTGTTGAAAAATAGAGGTTTTAGAAGTAGAAAAAGAGGTGCGTAGGGTAAGAGGTAAGTATGAGAGAAAGATAATTTATGTATTAAAGGTGACAGAGTTTGGGAAACAAGGTAATAAAAGAATTATTCAAACGCACTATGTAAGACGTGGCAATAGAGAAAGGTTTTATAATTTTTTGAAAAAGTATTTTGAAAATGTAGAAGTTAACGACAATGAAAAAAGACCAGTAATTGATGAAAATAAAGTAGCTTAAGTAAATGATAGTGAGGAATAGATGATAAGATAGTTTCTTTGTTAAGGGATTAAAAAAGTAAATAGTTAAAGGAAAAGCATCTCTAGTTAGAGGTGCTTTTTCTAATTAGTATATTGGGAAAAAATTTAGCTTTATTGGAGGTTAGAAGTAACATAAATATTAAAATAATTAATAAATTTATGTTATTATAGAATATATAAGATATTTTACATATATAAAGAATTTAAAGGAAATTATGGAGAAAAGTAATGGAAAAAAATACAATAAGTTGTTTAAAAGATTTTCAATTTAAATATAAAAATAAAAATATTTCAATAAATTTATTAGATGAATTGATTATAAAATCAATTCAAGAAACTTATAATAAAAATGATCAGAGAAGCTCCTTAAATATTACTATAGATGATGAAATAACAATTGTTTATATTTTAATAACTATCGGAATAATCTCTTATTACGAGAATATGAAAGACCCTGAAAATAATATTTTAGATAGTATTTCCCAGGGAGCTAAGGTATGTTATAAAAGAGAAATTTATACGTTTGAGGGCTGTGAAGAATTTAAAGATAAGAAATACATAAAATTAAAAAACAAATCACTGATTAATAGAGTTCCAATTGCTAATGCATATGAAATTACTACATATAACGGAGATGCAACAAGAATAAACAAGAAGAAAGGCTTAGATATTAAAAATAAATCTAATATCACTAAAGCTTTTATAGCACATTTTATGAAAGTAGATATTGGTGAATTAAATGGAAGAGTAGAAAAAAGTAATTTGATAGTTGTGAAAGGAAAAGAAAAAATAATAGATATTGTAAAGTCTATAAGTATAGTATTTGGAGAGAGAAATATACCATTTAGCGAGTTATTTAGTATAGCATATTGGACATCGAGCGAAAGTGAGCCCTTAATACTACAAAATAGTCTTAAAGAAGATATTTTATTTAATATAACTACCGATATTACAACTGGATTGGATATAGTATCAAGTAATGAAAATATTAAAAATATTTTCATTATAGGAGAAAAGTCTTATAAGGATAGTTATGAAACTGAATTAAGAGCATTCAATTTATTTTGTGACATCGAAAAATTAATGATTTTCAATACATGGGAAGATGAGAGTGAGTATGAATATTTCTTAGATCAAGAGAATGAGTTCGATATTAGCGCATTTACAAAAGGTTTTTTAGAAAATAGTGTAAAGGGAAAAATTTTGAAATGTAGTGAAGTTCAAAAAAAATATTATGATAGAGCTAATATATTAGTGAATAAAGAAAAGAAAATAAACTTTGTAATTGGAGCAGATAAGTTTAATGATGATATAAATGATGCAATTAGCTCATTAGGAGAACTCAGGAACTATAGTGAAAATAATGATGATGTTTTACAGTTTTTAAAAATAGCATATCATCTTTGTAATAAGTTTCAAAATAGTATTATTCCATTAAGGTATTGTTTTGAAAAGAAAAATAATATTTTAGAAAAAATAGAACTTTTGGAAGATAAAAAAAGTGGTTTCCATGGAACGAGGTCAGAGTACAAAATTATGGAAGATATTATAAATAGATTATACATAATAGTTGAAAGTTTAAATGATACAAATGGAAAGTTTGCAACTATTAAAAAAGCTATTAAAAGCCAGCAAAATGGAGTTATACTTTTAAAAAATAAAAAAGAAATAGATATTACCAAATATTACTTTAGTATAAATGGAATAAGAAATCTAAGTTATGAAGTATTAAAAAAAGAACAAGACTTTTCAAAGTACGAATATGTGATTGTTCCGTTTTATATAAATTCTAATAGTTTGTTAGAAAATAATTCTATTAAAAAAATAGAGATTATTTCTTATAAAAGAGAGTTTTATAAATATAGAAATGACTTTAAAAAGAATGAAAGAATGATGAAGTTAATCTGTGAAAAAAATATACTGAAAGAAAACGATATATTTGATTCAGAAGTTAAATATATTAACTTACCAAAAGTGGAATTGAACTTAGAAATAGAGGAAGAAAAGAA
This sequence comes from uncultured Clostridium sp., assembly GCF_947039605.1. Taxonomy (GTDB): domain Bacteria; phylum Bacillota; class Clostridia; order Clostridiales; family Clostridiaceae; genus Sarcina. The sequence continues at coordinate 10,156 of NZ_CAMQZG010000019.1, read as the reverse complement.
CATAATACAAGAAAATAAGATGAAAAAGATGTTAGATGATAATTATATTAAGTTATTAGTATCTGCTGATTATAATTCTGAAAATCAGTCATATCAAAATAATCAAACGGTTGCAAAAAAAATAATTATAATAAAAAGTGGAGATTATGCATTTTTAACAGAAAACTATAGAGTCAATTGTATAGATAGAAGAAAAAATGATATTAACACTAAAAATATAGATGAAATAGAGCTAGGAGATGAAATAATATTTGTTAGAAATATAAATAATGATAAAACAGATATTGTGAAGGATATAATAGATAAGTTACTTAATGAAAAAGATTTCAAGAATTTATACGGTAAGCTTTTTGAACAAAATAAACTTTGGAAAACTTCTCTTATAAAGTATATGGAGAGTAATGAACTCGAGGAACGTGATATTAGTAAAAAATTAAAATCAGAGGGTCAAGATGTTAATCCACTGACTATCAAGAATTGGTTGAATGGGAATATTATTGGACCACGAGATTCTAACAATATAAAAATGATTGCTAAAATCATTGATGATAAGGAATTATTAAGAAAAACTAATGATATTAGTAAAGCTTGTATAGAGGTAAGAAGTCTTCAAATAAGAGTTAGGAAAATAATTGCTAAGATGATAATTAATTCAGTGATAAATCAGTATGAAGAAGAAAATGAAATTTATAAATTAGTAACTGAGGTGGTTGGTGATTTAAGTAGTTATGCATATATTGGAGAGATTACTGAGATACAAAAAATAAATAAAGAAATAAGCAATCAATATACAAATAAGATAATTGAAGGGGAAAAAATTGATGAATGAAAAAATTAGAATAAGAAAAGAAATTGTTGATAGATGTAGAGCGGAGATGCTTGGCCCAGGTTCAGAGGATATTGGTGGAGAAATTGAAAGAGAAGTAATTTCAGATTCACCAAAGGAAAGGTATTCCATTGGTATTTTATTTCCACAAGAGAATTATTTTGAAGAAATTGAAAAGCAAGATTTTGATGAAGAAGAATTAAAATCAGAAGAAGAGATAGTAGTAAAACAAAAGGGGCAGGATTTACCTAAATCAGAGATATATCAAGAAGCTTTGTCAGGTGAGAGTGATGGCATTCAGGAACAAATGAATATGACTAATCAATTCCTTCCAGCAGCTATGGGATTTACTTTTTTTACAAAGGGATCAGTTGAAAGTATAAAAATTAGAGTTAGTTGTGCAAGGTATAGAGAGAGTTCTTTTAGGGATTGTTGTGTAAAGGTAAGTAATATAAATGACGAAGAAATAAAAGCATATTTATTAGCTGATTATGTTTACGTTGAAGATGGGCTATTAAAGTTAAAACAAAATATAACTCCAAAAATACTTTTTGAAAAAGTAAATGGTAGTGTAGTTGCGAAAAAAAGACCTGATATTGTCTCTGTATTATATAAATTATCAGAACTTTGTACTGTAGATCAATATCGTAGAGGGTATGTGAGAGTTCCATTTTTAAATGATAAAATAATAGATATTTCATTAAAAGAAGAAAATAATAAAATATTTATCAATGAGAATGGAGAGGTCATTGATGAAGGAATAATAAAAATAAATGTGCTAGCTAAAAAATATGATGATAATGTTTCTAGTTACACAATTGTAATGGTTAATGAACAAAAAGGAAATCCAAATTATAAAAAATGTTTATACCAACCTGAAATTAGAGTAAGAACAGATGAAAATAATTTTGACCTTATAGAGCATACATATATGAGTAAAAAAGGAAATATAAGAGCTGACGAAGAAGAGAAGATTTATGAGTTATTATATAGAAATAAAAAGAGTTATTCAATTGGGCATGGTGTAGGAACTAATCAGGAAGTTGATAATGATGGGAAGGGAGAGATATATACTGATTTTTTACCTTGTTATGAAGTTCCTCAACTTGAATTTGTGATTAAAGATTTAGAAAATAGTGATGAAATACTGTCAATGTTTGAGTTATCAGATTTTTCTACTAAAAGTAAAATAGAAAAAATAGAACTTTTATCAGAATTTTGTGAGTCATATGAAAGATGGATAACTGGGTTAAAGGAAAATAGTAATACTATTGATGTAGATTATGAAGAAATTATAGGAATACAAATAGAGAAGTGTGTTAATACATTAGTTAGAATGAGGAGAGGTATAGAAATATTAAAAGAGGATGATAGAGTTTATACTGCATTTTCATTAATGAATAGAGCAATGCTAATGCAAAGGTATCATTCGAAATTTTCTGAAGGGGAACATGATAGATTCCCTGAAGATAAAGAGTTTCCTAAGTTTGACTATGAAAATCATGAAGCAAAGAAAGCTAGTTGGAGAGCTTTCCAATTAGCGTTTGTTTTAATGAATATTGAAAGTATTGATAATCCAGATAGTAAAGATAGAGATATAGTTGATTTAATATGGATTCCAACAGGGGGAGGAAAGACAGAGGCTTATTTAGGACTTACAGGGCTTACTATATTTTTAAGACGCTTAAAAGATCCAATATATGGTGGTGGAACAGCTATAATAATGAGGTATACTTTAAGATTATTAGCAGCTCAACAGTTTGTAAGAGCATCTATTCTTATATGTGCGTGTGAAAAAATTAGAAGAGAAAGTAAAGAATATAATCTTGGTGAGGAAGAAATAACAATAGGATTATGGGTTGGTGGTACACCTACACCAAATAAAAATAAAGAGGCTACTGAAAAGTATAAAAAACTTATAAAACCAGTAAGTTCAGCTTATGAGTTAGAATATAACAAACGAAATTATAATAAATTCCAAATTTTAAAATGTCCATGGTGTGGAACAAAATTAGAAATTGAGTATGTTGATGGTAAGAAAAAGGGGCGTTGGGGATATAATTATGATAAAAAGAAAAATATTTTCTGTCCAGATTTTAGATGCGATTTTAAAGCAAAATTACCAATACAAGTAGTTGATGAAGAATTATATAAAAATCCACCAACATTATTGTTTGGAACAGTAGATAAATTTGCTAGTTTACCATGGACTGGTGAAGTTTCTAAATTATTTGGTTTAGATGATCAGAAATTAAGTAAACAACCAGAATTAATTATACAAGATGAATTACACTTAATATCTGGACCATTGGGAAGTATGGTAGGTTTATATGAAACAGCTATTGATGCAATTTGTAGTAATATAGGTAAAAATAAAGGTTTAAAACCTAAAATAGTAGCATCTACAGCAACTATAAAAAGAGCTAAAGAGCAATGTAAAATGTTATTTAATAGAGAAGTTTCTCAATTCCCACCATCTGGGATAAAAATAGAAGATTCATTTTTCACAAAAGAAGTTCCGGTAAGTGAAAAGCCAGGAAGACTTTACGTTGGAATGATGCCATCAGGAAAAACACCTACTACAACACAAGTTAGGTTATATACTGCAATACTAGAAAGTCCAAGTTTTATAGAAGCAGAAGAGGATGATATGGATAAATATTGGACTTTAGTAGGATATTTCAATTCAATTAGAGAACTTGGAAAAACTTCAAATTTAGTAAAAGATGATATTGCAAGTAATATTAGTAGATATATGAAAAGATTATTAAAGTCTGATAAAGTAAGGTATGCAAACTTTCCGCATGAATTAACAAGTAGAGTGGAATCTACTGAAATAATTAAAATACTAAGCAATTTAGAAAATAATTATAAGGAAGTAGCAGATTCTAACTTTAATAATCGACCAATAGATGTGTTATTAGCAAGTAATATGATTTCAGTTGGAGTTGATGTATCAAGATTAGACTTAATGGTAGTTTCTGGACAACCGAAGCAAACAGCAGAATATATACAGGCAACAAGCAGAGTAGGAAGAAGGTATCCAGGGCTAGTATTTACATTGTATAATCAATCAAAAACTAGAGATAGATCGCATTATGAGTTATTTTATCCATACCATCAAACTTTTTATAAATATGTTGAGCCAACAAGCATTACACCTTTTTCAGAACAAGCTCGAGAAAGAGGACTGCATGCTGTTGTTATTAGTATGATAAGACATTTATTGAATTTAAAAAATGATGAGGATGCTAATGATTTCACAAAAGATATTGAGGGAATAAATTTAATAAAAGATTATATTATAAAAAGAGCAAGAGATCTGGATAGTACGGAATTACAAGATGTAGCAAGAGAAACGGAACTAGAGATAGATAACATAATTAAAAAATGGGATAATAAAGTAAAAACCGCTGTTGATGGTGATAAAGTTTGTTATAGATCTGATAAATTTAATAAAAATCTTTTAATGCCATACCTAAAAGAAAATGAGAATAATGCATTTCCAACAATGCAATCTTTAAGAAATGTTGATAGTGAAGCAAAAGTTGAAATACTAGTATTTGGAGGAGCAGATGATGAATAACAAAGAGACAAAAAGAATTCCATTAAGTCAGCATCAATATACTGTAAGGTTTAGTCAAGCAATATCCACATATGGAGCTGGAGCAATAGTGGATTTTAAAGATCAAACATTAATGGCAGCAGCACCTGAATATTGGAAACAGTATAATGAAATACATGATGAGAGACTAGAAAGTTTATTAAATGTTGATGAATTTCATCTTCCAGTAGATGTGGATAATGTTAGTGGGCTTCCTTTTGTAAGATTTCCTAAATGGCATTTTTGTCCTAAGTGTATGATTTTCAAATCTATTGATGAGTGGGAAAAAGAATTTATACCGGCAAAAAAAGCGAAACAAAAGGAAATGACTACTCCCAAATGTATGGAATGTAAAATGGAATTAATTCCTGCTGGTATAGTTGTAGCTTGTGAAAATGGGCATATAGATGATTTCCCGTGGGTAGAGTGGGTTCATGATAAGAGTAATACCCCTTGTAATAATCCTTTGTTAAGAAGAAAAAAAGGAACAAGTGCTTTAGGTTTAGAAGGATTAGTAATTGAGTGTGTCCATTGTAAAGCAAAAGCAACAATGAAAGGTGCATTTAATGATGGCGCATTTGAAAAGATGCAAGAAAAATATGAGCGAAGATATAAATGTACAGGAAATATTCCGTGGAAAGGAAAAAAAGAAGAATGTAATATATATCCTAAAGCAGTTCAACGAGGAGCATTGAATATATACTTTCCCAAATTAGTGAGTTCTCTTATAATACCACCATATTCACAGGAAATAAATGACCTTATTAGGGACAGTAAAGAATATAGAAGATTAATAGATATACTAGAAGACGAAGAATATGTTCAAGATAAAGGTAGAGAACAGATTATAGATCAAAGAATATCTAGAATTTCAAGTGAAATCAGGCAAAATGAAGAAATTGTAAAAATTATTGTAGAAAAATTCTTATCAAACACTACGGCTGAAAAAAAATTAAGTAAAGAAGAATATAAAATACAAGAATATAATGCTTTAATAGGAAATATTCCAGAAGAGTGTATGTCAGAAAGAGATTTCAAAATAGAAATTCAAAATGATATTGAAAAGTATAAAGTTGATGTTATAAGTAGGATTACATTAGTAAAAAAACTAAGGGAAGTAAGAGCATTAGTAGGATTTAGTAGATTAAATCCTAGCGACCAAAATGCTATAAGTGGATTTGATGAAGAGGTCTTACCAAAAGGATTTGTTCCGATAAAAGAAAAAGAAACCAATTGGTATCCGGCATATGAAACAAGAGGAGAAGGCATATTTATAGAGTTAAACAATGAGAAAATTGAAGCGTGGTTAAATAGTTGTAGTGAGATAGAACAAAGGGGCAAGTTGTTGAATGAAAGATATAATAGTAGACAGAAAAAGTTTAGGAATAAAGAGAGGGAAATTACACCTAAATTTGTTTTATTACACACGTTATCACATATATTAATAAAAGAATTTGGAGCACAATCAGGCTATGATTCAGCAGCATTGACTGAAAGGATTTATTGTGACTCTGAGCAACATGATGTTAAGATGAGTGGTATCTTAATTTATACAGCATCGGGAGATTCAGAAGGGACTTTAGGTGGGCTAGTTAGACAAGGAAGGTATGATAGATTACCTAGTATATTAAAAGAAGCTATAAGAAAATCACAATGGTGTTCTTCAGATCCGGTATGTATAGACAGCTTTGGACAAGGAAGAGAAGGGTTAAATTTATCAGCATGTCATGCATGTGCATTGATATCTGAAACAAGTTGTGAGGAATTTAATGTTTTATTAGATAGAGCATTAATTGCAGGAACATTAGAAAATAAAAAGGTTGGTTTTTTTAGTTCTATAGTAGAGTAAATTTAAATATTGAAAGGTAAGGCATCTCTGTTTAGAGGTGCCTTTTCTAAGTAGTTGATTAGGTATAAAAGTGATAGTTTTACTGAAAAGGATGCAAAGTTGGGGTTTTATTTTTAGTGCTGGATATTTGAAGTTTCTTGATATAAAAAGTTCAAATATGTGAGGTAGTAAATAAAAGTTATTTATTTATATAAAATAAAGCAATAATTATTGAATTAAATACGTAAACAAGTCAATAATTAGTTAATGTGAGAAGAAAAAATGAAATTATTGTAAGTTTTAAATGAGAGGGGAAGAAGATTATGTTTATTGGTGATAGAATAAGAGAAGAAAGAGAAAAGCAAGGAATAACACAAAGTGTAATTTCAGAAAGATTTAAAATATCAAATAAAATATGGAGTAGCTATGAGAAAAATAGAAAAACACCAGATGTAGAAATGGTGAAAAAAATTGCAGAATATTTTGATGTAACATCAGATTATTTATTAGGGATAAATTTAGAGTATCAAGATGATATGATGTTTATTCAAAAGAGGTTACTAAAAATAAAGAATAAGAAAAAATTTAAAAGTTATATAGCAAAATATAAGGAGTGAGATGAGTGTTTTTAGAAAAACAAAATATAGAAATGAAAAATAAGTACAAGCTTATGTTAAGAGATTTGGGATCACTTTCAAATATTTTTAGCGATAGTGATGTGCCATATTTAGCTTATAGAGCAACAGAAAATATTTTTTGTGAAGCTTTTAATGCAGATAATTTATCAAGATCAGATTGTTCAGCAGATGCAGCTAAAGATGGTATTGGGTTTGGAATAAAAACCTTTTTAGAAGGCAATGGAAATACTATGCAAAAAGTTGCTGAATTTAATAGAGATAGTAGTCTTTATAAAAATATAGCAACACCTAAAGAAATGATAGAAAAAGTAGCTGAGCTAAGAAATGAAAGAATAAGTAGTACAAAGAGGATACATGGATTAAATAGTCTTATATATCATTATATAACTAGATCATCAGGGAAAATAAGGGTTTTTGAATGCGATATGGATGAAGTTAATATTAAAAGTATTAATATTACGAAAGTAAGTGAAAGTAGTATTCATTTTACAGATAAAATAAATGAATATTCTTTTAATATAAGCAAGAGTACTCTTTTTAAAAGATTTAAATCAATAAATTTATTATTAGAGTTTGAAGTTGAAATAATAAAAGACCCATATACGCTATTATCTGAATTAATGGCAAGTAGAAAAGAAAAAGAAAGAGTGGAGGGGCAAAAAATAATAATAGAAACTAAAAAAGAAAAAGAATATATATATCTTCCGTTATTTTCGGAAAAAGGTGGCAGGCATGTTCCTCTGAAAAGTGGTTTGAATCAGTGGAATGCTAGTGGAAGAAAAAGAAATTCGGATGAAGTTTATATACCGGTACCATCTTTGATTAAAAATAAGTTTTCAGGTTTTTTCCCAAAGAGGGATACTGCCTTTGAATTAATTCTTCCAGATGGAAAGCAAATTACAGCTAAAATATGTCAAAGTGGTGATAAAGCACTTATGAGTAATCCTAATACAGATTTAGGTGAGTGGTTGTTAAGACAGGTAATGAATTTGAAGGAAGAGGAACTGTTAACATATGATATGCTTAGAAAAATGGATATAGATTCAGTTATTATTTATAAGGAAAAAAAAGGAAGATATTCTATAAACTTTAAAGAGGTAGGGGCATATGATTCCTTTATAGATAATATATAGTTAGAGAAATAGTCATATATTTAAAAATATATGACTATTTTATTTATAAGAGGCAATTTAATAAGGAGAAAATTTATGAGAATTGAGGACTTTCAAGAAGGAAATATAGCATGTTTAAATTTAGTTGATGAAAGAGAATTGTATGAAGTTATTAGTAGTGAGTTATTTTGGAGTAATTTGAGAATTAAAGGATTTAAAATTTTTGAAATAAATAATGAAGCGGAAGCAAGTGAGGTTTGGATTTTATTTACTGATGGAGAAAAGATGTACATAGAATCATTAGATACACAGATCAATCAGTTAGATCATTTAGAAAGTTTTGAAATATGCAATAATGAAAATTTGAATTTAAGAGTGAATAAATATTTTCTTGAAAAGTTATCAGAATTTTAATGATAACTTTATTTAAGTGCTTAACATAAAAAAATATGGTAAAATACTTCTAAGTAAATAAATAGTTAGAGGTGAAGGTATGAAAAGAACATATAATGTAGGAAGTCTTTTTGCAGGTGTTGGTGGAATTTGTTTAGGATTTAAAAATGCAAAATTTAATATGTCTTCATATAATATAGAGTGGGCAAATGAAATGGATGAATATGCATGTGAAACATATAGAAATAACTTTGAACACAATCTAATTCAAGGCGATTTAGAAAAGTTAGTAAATCCAGAAATTATTGATGAAGATATTTTAGGTTTAAAAGAAGAGTTTAAGGATATAGATGATGAAAAAAATTATAATATTAAATTAGAAATTTTAAATGATGAAAAAAAGTATTACATAGAGAAAAATAATAAAATACTGGATGAAAGCCTAGATATTCTAGTTGGAGGGTTTCCGTGCCAGCCATTTTCATTAGCTGGAAATAGATTGGGATTTGAGGATAGAAGAGGGAATTTATTTTATACAATTATGAGTTTAATTGATAAATTAAAAGATAAACCACAGGTTGTTTTTCTAGAAAATGTTAAAAATTTAAAAACTCATGATAAGGGAAATACATATAAAGTGATGGAACAGGAACTTATCAATAGAGGTTATTCAGTCAAATCAGAAGTTTTAAATACTATGAATTACTCAAATATACCACAAAATAGAGAAAGAATATTTATAGTTGCATTTTTAGATAGCAAGAAAAGTGAAAAATTCACTTTATTTGATAGATTAAATGAAATAAAAAACACTAGTACAATAGAAGAAAGAAAAGAAGATATAAAAAAAATATTAGATTTATCAATTAACAAAAAAGATAATGAAAAATATTATTATACAAAAGAAAAATATCCAAATTATTTTTTATCAGAAGATGATTATGAAAATTTACCAAAAGAAAAAAGAAAATCTGAAAGAGTAAATATAGATGAGCAAATAACAGAAGAATTATCATTTTACCAAGTTAGAAGAGGTATGTATGTTAGACAAAACAAAAGTGGAGTTTGTCCAACTTTAACAGCTAATATGGGTACAGGTGGTCATAATGTACCACTTATAAAAGTTAAAGATGGAGTGAGGAAAATAACACCAAAAGAAGCTTTTAAACTACAAGGATTCCCAGTTGGTGAAGGATATGTGCTTCCAGAGTTTTATAAAAATAAGCCATACTCAGATGCAAGATTATATAAACAAGCAGGAAATGCTGTTACGGTAGCGGTAATAGAATTAATTGCAGAAGAAATTTTGAAAGCATTAGAGTAATATAGCAAATATCATAGTGAGATTTCATTATGATATTTGCTTATTTTTTTCTAATAAATCATAAAAAGTATTATTGATTATAATTAAAAAAATGAAATATTGTGATAATTCAATAGGAAGCAGAATTTGATCTTTACATCTAATATGGATATAATTATTATTAAAAGTAATTTATGGAAATATATGTTGAGCAGGAGGAAAAATGGCAAAAATAAGTTTGTTTTCAGATTTTAACAGAGAAATTCAAGAGGGGAAGACAAAGCATAGTATAGTACCTTCTAAAGCATTTTTAGTTATGGATAATAATGAATTGTACCTTCAAATTGGAACATATGGGTCAGAGAAGAGAGTTCACCCTAATAAGGTAAGTCAAAGTATGCAAATAAAATATAGTGAATTAGTTAGATCGGAAGAGCGTCGTGTAGGGAAAG
>NZ_CAMQZG010000018.1 GCF_947039605.1 uncultured Clostridium sp. | reverse complement strand
TATCCAACTAGGCATATTATTATTTGCTACAGTTGTAGTATTAATTAAATTAGTTTCAGAATCAAACTTTTTAATATTTGCGATAATACCTACTTGTTCAAATGCAACTAATAAATTGTCGACAACATGATGTGCATACTCTAAATAGCTCCATGTTGTATATTTCATTGTTTTAACTTGTGCATATGCCATATTTAAATTCCACCTTTCTTACCATTCTATAATTGTTTCTTTATTTTCAGTTAAATTTATTATTTTAGTTATTTGCTGTCCATTTCTTTCAAATCTATACTGAATAAGTCTACCGTTATCTAAAAGAACATCCATTTCATTCATTCTTGTAAATGTTATATTTTTAGGTTTAGATAAAGCTGTTAGAGCCAAAGCTAATATAGCTTTAAAATCCTCTTGAAAATGAGCTAACTTAAATTTGTCAGTTAGCTCTGCTTTAGGTATATTTAATTCATTACTCATTATAAGCACCTCCAGTTAGTTATTATTTCTATCTTAGAAACATCTCCAGTCCAACTTATTAATGAATCATCTAATGGAATAATAGGAAATTCTCCTCTAAATTTTTTATTAAGTACATTCACGCCTTGATAAACTTCTAGTAATGGGGTGTCAACGGTTATATTATCAACAATATTTTCTAAAGTGAAATTTTGTTGTCCTATAACAATTCCAACATTTCCTCTCCCAGAAATCGTAATTATAGGTTCACTTTCATAATTACCTTTATTCCCTATTTGAGTTGGTTCTGTAATAGTTATTAATTCTTTTCCACCTATTAAATATCCAAAAGGCTCACATTCTAGTTCAATAATAAATCTTCTTGCTTGCCTAATTATACGTTCAAATGGTATTGCATTAACTATTGTTGCTTTATAAAATCTATCTGGTTGATTACTAAAAATAAATTCACCACTCCCATTAAGTAATCTTATAATTTTATCTATATCCCTAGGATCTTTAAGAGTACATTCTATTTTTTTTGATACTTGTTCAAAAAAACCAGTTGGAATAACCATATTTCCATGTCTACTTGGCAAGTCATATTTTTCTACTTTTTCACTAGGTTTTATTATATCTGGCAACTTATTAACAACTAATCCTTTAAAATCCCTACTATCAACACCATTAAAAATAAAATATCCCACTTACTTTCCTCCCCCTCTAAATGCTATTTGCTTTCTGTAAAACTCCATTTCTTCCATAAGTGCTCTTACATCTGTATCTTTATTATTATAAAAATTCTCTATCTGAAGAATAATATCACTATTTCCATTAACTATTTGTTTAGAATTTTTGGGACCATTAACCACATCACCAAGTATAGTTCTTATTTTGCTATACATTACTTCAAGTGGTATTATTGCCTCTGCTTGTTTTCCTGTTCCTTGAAATTTATCTCCAACACCTATATTCCCCATAACAGTAGGACTACTTATTATTCCACCTTTGTATAGCCAACTTACCTCACTAACTTTAGGTATATTGACACCCCATGATTTCCCTCCAATAAGTGGAACCCAATCTGGAACACTAAATTTGATTTTATTAAGTTGAGTTATACACCAATTTATCGCTCTTATAACTGTATTAGTCATACTTTGAGCAATTCCTACCACTGTATTCTTAACACCTGTAAAAACACTGGTTATTCCATTACAAACACCATCCCAAGCACTTGAAAATATACTACAAACACCTTTCCAAATACTTTTCAATGCATTAGTTATAGTTGTAAAAATTGTTTTAAACCCTTCAAAAAGTGTTTTAAATGTAGTACAAACACCTTTCCAAACACTCTTCACTATAGTACAAGCACTATTCCATATAAGCTTTATCCCTTCAACGACAGTATTAAAGACCCCTTTCCAAAAATTAAACAATGTTTCAAAGTAAAGGCACACACCTTGCCAAATTAGCTTAAAGAAATCACATACGCCTTGCCACACAACTTTAAATGCCTCAACTGCTACATTCCAAACTGCTACAAAACCATTCCAAATACCCTTGAAAAATTCTATTGTTGCATTCCAAGCTATTTTTAATCCTTCAAACATTTGTGTAACTAAATTTCTAAACCAATCGCATTTATTCCAAAGTAGAATTATTGCTGCAATAAGTGCTCCTATAGCAATAACTATTAATGTAATAGGGTTAAGGCTCATTATAAAATTCAAAGCTGCTTGTGCTAATGCAAGTCCATTTGTTGCTATTGTTCCTGCAAGAGTTGCTACTTTATGAGCAATGAATTGTACTGTTGATATTCCTGTTTGTATAGCTGTTTTTCCAAATTGTATAGCTGCTTTTCCAAGATTTAAAGCAAAGTTACCTACCGATTTAGCTCCTTCTAGTGCCTTAGTTCCAAAGTTTGATATTGTTTCAATTGCTTTAGTACCTGTTGACCTTATATCTCTATAAGCTTTAATTCCATTTCTTATTCCACCTGTTAGTTTACTAAACGCTCCTAATGCTAAATTAATAGTTACTACGCCTGCTCCTATTCCAGCTATAGTTTGTAATTGAGTTGTACTTAATGAGCTTAAAACAGTCGTAATACTTGAAAAGCCATTAGCAAGCATTGTTATAACTGGTGCTAATGTATCTCCCATTGCAATACCTGTATTTTTAACTTGATTTAAAGACTTTTTTAATTTACTGCCTGTTGTATTATCAACAATTTCAAAAGCTGTATTAGTAGCTCCAAGACTTCCTTGCATATCCTTTAATAAACCATTAAAATCTTTTCCTTCGTTTCCAACAAGAACAAGAGCAGCTTTTCCAGCTTCTGCACTTCCAAACATATCAGCTAAACTTAAATTGTTTTTTTTAGCTTCTTTATCTAGCATTACTAAAACATCACCAAGTGGAACTCCTGATTTAATTAACTCTTGAAAACTTTTCCCTGTACCTTCTTTCAATCCTTTACTAGCTTTTGTACCTGTTTTCCCAAGCTCATTAAGTAAACTATTCATATAAGTTGTAGTTTCAGCGGTTGCAATTCCTTTTGATGTCATAAGTGCATACCCTGCACCTAATTGATCTAATGAAACTCCCATTGAATTTGCGGTTGGAATAATTTTTCCCATTGTGCTAGATAAATCAGCTACCGTAGTTTTACCCTTATTTTGAATTTGTATTAACATATCGGAAACTTTTCCAACTTCAGTTGCTTCCATTCCATATGAGTTCATAATTGTTGTAAGTAAATCAAGAGATTGACCTGATTCTGCAAAACCAGCTTTAGCAAGTTTTGTACTCTCAGTAACAAAATTAACTGCATCTCCAGTAGATTGACCTGCTGAAATAGCATTATAAACATCATCTGCAATCGCGGCTGCTGATATACCTGTCTGATTTGATAAATCTAATATAGATTTTTTCATATCATCATAACTAACAACAGTATGATCTGCTATCGTACTCACCTTTGCCATATTATCTTCAAAACTAATACTAGCTACTGCACTTGCAGTTCCTATTCCAACTATAGCTGTACTAATTGGCTTCAATTTATCACTTGCATTTCCTGTTGCAGTTGATACTTTATCAAATTTATCTGCTAAGTTATCCAATTTTGTATTTTGAATCTCTCTATTCATATCTGCTAGTGCTTTTTCATTTTCTAATATAGCTGCTTCAGTATTATTTAATTGTATTTGTGCATTTTGAAGTTGTTTATTATTAGTAGTTATTGCTTTTTCATTTTGCCCATACTCTTCTTTTAATTTAGCAATTTCTTCTTTAAGTTTTTTACTTTCAGTACTACTTTTTCCTGTCTCTGCAACAGATTCTTTGTACTTTTTATTTGTATCATCTATTTTTTTCGTTAAATCTTGTTGAGTTTGACCATACTTAGCACTATCTTGCTTCAAAGAATTTATTCTATTATTAATAATAGTAACTTGTTTTCCTTGTAAGCTCATTTTACTTGTAAGTTCTTGTTGTTTAACTTTAAGTCTATCTGTTTCAGTACCATATAGTTTAGCTTTAGTTGATGCTAAGTTAAAGTTAGATTGTACCCCTTTAAGCTCACTATTTATTTCATTCATAGCTTTTCTAAAGGTTGAATTATTAGCACCTATGGTAAGACTAGCTCCTGCCAATATCTACACCTCCTTACCAGTTATCATCCATATCAACGCCCTCATCATTTTCTTTATCTGATTGTAATTCAAAACACATATAGTCACAAAATTGTTCTAAATTCATTTCTGAACATTCAAAAAAACTATTTTTGCATCTTGATATAGCAAATTTGTATATAGTGTGAAGTATTTTCTTTTTCATTTGCCAATATGTTAGCAATTCCTCTTCTTCTACATATCCATTTTCTAAATCATAATCATCAAAGAACGAACCACAGCAAGAAGAATTATCTTCTTCTATTTCTTCTTGCTTGCTGAGTTTTTTTGGATTTTCTCAATTTTATTATTTAATTTGCTTTCTACCTCTGCCTGAACCTCTAAAAATTTAAATACTAATTCTGAAACATCTAAATCATCATATAAATCATCACTTGTAAATTTATTATCAAATAGATCTACTATAAGTTCTCTCATTAATGCCATATCATCTTTATTAAACCCTGTATTACTTTCACTTTGTCTAGTATCAATGTCATGCATTACATCGCAAAACTTATCATATTTTCTACCTACAATTTTAGTACACTCATAATTTTTACCTTTAACTATTATCTTCATAAAACTCCTCCTAATAGTAGAAAAAGATAGCACTAATGCTATCTTCACTTTGATTATTTTATATTACTTCTATTTTATTTTTCAATACCTCTGGTGTTTCTTTTAATGGTTCTGGCACACTAGAAAACCAAGTTTTTATTATCTCTTTAGCCTCTGTATCTGCTGTTACTAATTCATCTTCATGCACTCTAACTCTATAAGTACCATCTATTGTTCTTGCATAAAATGTTCCCTTTAATGATTTTGTTTGAGCTGCTATCTTTTCACCTTGTGTTTCATATTCATCCTCATCATCACCATCAAACTTACCACAATATAACCAAACAAATTGATATTTACCTTTTGAATTTTTAGCTCTAAAGCCTAATGCAATTTCAACTGCTGCATCATCTTTATTTTCTATAAGCATTCCTTTAATCAATTTAGAACCACTTATAGCTGCTTTAATAGCTAATAATAATCCATCACCTTCTAGTTCTACATCAATAGACTCTAAAGCTGATAAAATATCCTCTACTGAATCATCTGAGTATATTTTTTCCGAACTTTTTTTAACACTTATCTTTCCTGTTACCGCTTTAAATAATTTTTGTGGTGCTTCTGCTGTATAACTTTCAAAATCATTTTTTGTAACAATCGCAACATATACATCTTTAAAACCAACTCTTCTTGCCATTTTTATTCCTCCGTATCATCAATTAAAATTTTAAACCTCATAGCTTTATGATATAGCTTAGTATCTATTTCATAATCATCTTTATTTTCAGTAAAAATAAAATCAGCCTTTCTCAAAGCTGACCTAACATTTCTTTTTAATTTTATATCATCATCTTTACTCCAAATATCAACTTGAATATGAATACACAACATTTCTATATCATCATCACTTTCAAACTCTGGTACTTCCAAAATTATTAAGTAAGTTATATGAGTATCATTTATATTTTTATCATACCATCCATATTGTACTGGTACTGTTATACCTGCATTGACTAAAGTATCATAAACTTTTTTTACTATATCCATTTATCCTAATAACTCCTTTAGTAAATTTTCATACTTTCGCATCCCTATTTTTTTCAATTCTTTATAGGTTACTTCAGCAGCTGGTAAAAATGCTGGATGTGCACTTCTATGAGATGTTCCCCACTCTTCCATTTTCATATAAAAATAAGGTGAATCATCTGATTTCTCCCATCCAACAACAATAAATACCCTATCATTCTTTTTCTTAATAGATGTTATAGGTATATTATCCCTTCCATGTTGTCCTGTTCTAGAGCCTTTTCTACCACTTTTACTAGGGTCTATACTCTTATGAATTCTTTTTTCAGCTTCTTTATGACCAATTAAAGAACCCTCTTTTACAATTTCTCTATCAACTTTTTCTAGGTCCTTACCAGTAGCTAATTTTGTACACTCTTTTATTAATTCATCTAAGCCTTCAAATTTCATATTAAACATTAAATCACCATCTTAGCTTTAAGGTATACCCAATCTTTTTTATTTTGCTTAAAATCAATTTGATAAATATCATATTCTATTCCATCGCAAACAACTAAAAAATCAGATTTATTACTTTTCCTCATTTCTTTAATTTTTTTACAATATCTAACTTTAAACACTAAAGTATTTTCATACTTAATATTTATAGCTTCATACAATTCTTTACCAAATAACTCTAATAATTCACACCAACATTTATAATATGGTTTCAAATTTTCTTTAGATCTACCATCAATTATTTCCTTTTCTCTTTTCTTAATCTCAATTCTAGTATCCATCTATTCACCACCATAAAAATTACTTAGTTTATCTAATATAGTAGTTACTATTATATCTTTTTTAGAATTAGCAGCTATTATAGTTCCTCTATTTTCATACATATCACTTATTAACTTTGACTGTAGTAAATCTGCTAATTTCACCATTTTTTCATCAACTAGATATTCATTCCCTACACAAGACTCAATGTATATGCTACTTGCAAGTATTAAACTCTCTATATAATCATCATCATCTAAATAATCAACTTTAAGATATGACTTAACATTATCTATATCTAACATTTATACACCTCTAATAAATTAAGGACCGTAGTCCTCTTCCTTTAATATTAAATTGGCTTAGGAAATTCTATTTTCTTAGCACTTCTTTCCGCACCTTTAACAACATCAAACCTTTCAACAGCTCTTACTGCTGTTTGATTATAATCAAATAAAGCCTCTGAAGATGTTGCAATTTCTAAAGTTTTTCTATCAAAGAATTTAATAAGCTCTTTTAAATTTGCAATATAATATAATAAGTTCCCCTCACTTGCTACTAAACTTTCATCATCAAGCGTTACTAAAGGTTTTCCATTGAAATAATCTACCCCACCTATATTAGTAATAAGATTTAAACTTCTTCCTTCTTTATCTTTTAATGATTTTAAATAACAATACCCTGATACATTAGTTACTGTTATAAGTCCTGCTTTTACAGTTGGCAATGAACTATCAATAGCATTTTCAAGCCCTATATAATCAGTAACTATTTCTCCTGTAGCATTTATTGTTAATATATTTAAAATCTCATCATTTTCTGTTAAAACTGCACCTTCTGCAAAGTCTGGTGTTATTATATTTTGTATAATCCCTACAACTTCATCTTCAGTTAATGAATTTTCAATTGGAATTATTTTACCATAGTCTTCAACAGAATAAGATATTTGAGTGGTAGCTGCTGCACCTTCTCCAATTGCTTTTCCACTTACTAACTTAACTAATTTATTATTTCCAAGAGTTGCTACTGGCATTTTTCCTGTGTTTGTTGTTACTGGTATAACATGACAATAAGGTTTTAATGATGGATATCCTTTTCTTAAAACTAACAATTCATTTATAAAACCTTCTGGCATAGCTGCTCCATTACCACTTAGAGTAACAAGTGCTCTTTCCTCTTCTGTTAGTTCTTTTTTCATAAGCATTTTTGCTATTGCTCTAAGTTCACCATTTTTATTTCCTTCTATACCTCTTTGAGCCTGTCCTGCTAAAATAGCTTTATCTGTTTTTGCTTCTTCCCTTTCTCTTTGTTCTTCATCTCGAATAAGTTCTTCAATACCAGTTATATCAGAATTTAACGTCTCCATTTGTGAGTTAATACTTCTTAACTCCTTTACATCATCAGTAGTATTAGCTGTATTAGCTAACTTGCTTCTTAATTCTTGTTTAGATTTTAATAATTTTAATAATTTATCTTTCATTTAAAGTCCACCTTTCATTTTTAATATTTTATTTCTAAGTCTTTCAACTTCTAAATCTGTATTTGGTTTTTTCATTTCCTCTTTTAATGTTTCAAAACTTCTGCAACTTATTTCGCTACTATCATAAGCAGGGAATGTGCAAGGACTTACCTCAAATAAATCTGCTTTTATAATACTTCTTTTGTAAATTTCTTCACCTTCGTGCATTACTTTAGACCATTTATTTTCTAAGCAAGTAAATCCAAAACTCGAACCATCAACATCACCTCTTTGAACACTTTCAAAAACATCATTTCCCCATGAATTATTAGGTACATCAATGTCATAATTTAACCCATCACTATTAGAGTTAAATCTAAGTGTATTGCTTTTAACACTACCTAGTGGCTTACCACTTTCATGATTCCATAAAGCCTTTTGTTTATTCTCTTTTAAACTTTCATCAAAAGCACCTGCCGATACCTCTTCTAAAAATTTATCTCCCCATCTATCAACAATTAAGGTAGGTGAATTATATTTAACTGCATATCCACCTATAGTTCTTTTTTCTGCTTCTGTATCTGCCCTAACTTCAATATTAAGGTTAGAAAAATGTCTTACTTCTCTTTTTTCACTCATTATTCTTTCACCCCCTTTCCAATATCCTTAATTTTGAGAACTCCTGCATTAACAATAAGATCATCTGCTCCTGCAAGTTTTTGTTTTTGTAGCATAAGTCTTGCTTCATTAGGTGTATATATTCCACCTGCAACATACTTACTAAGTATATTTGCCTGACTTTCTGCATTAGTTCTAAGCATTACATTAGTATTAAATCTAAATTTATAACCATTTATCCTCTCTACTGGTGTGAGTACCTTCCAATCTAACTCTTGCTCTATGCTTTCAAATAAAATAAGCAACGTATCAATTAAAAATGATAGTTGCTGTTGTTCTAATGAATTATTATTGGTATCTTTTAAATCATTTAGTTGGAACATCTTAATCCCAAAACTTGCTGCTATTTGACTTATAGACATTCTTCTAATTTGTTCAAACTGTGCATCACTTAAAGATAAGTTTAATGCTTGAACATTATATCCTGCTGGAATAGTAAAGGCCCTTCCAGTACTTGAATATAACCTATCAAACTTAGCTTGAATTTTTTTCAATTCTTTTTCTTCTTTTATATCACTTGTCAGTTGAACAACCATTTTGCTAGTTAGTCCATTATCAAATAAAGCATTTAAATATTTTTGTGATTTTATATTTGTATTTACAGTATCTCTAATCATCTCTTTATTAGCATTTGAATTAATACCATCTATTGAGAAATTTTTAAGGTCTAGTATATCTTTGTATAAGCAAGTTTCAGTTTTATTGCTACCTGGTACTTTAAACTCTACTAGAATTTTATTTTTAAGGTCTGAATTTAAAAGTCCTTTATCATCAATAATTAGTCTTTTAAACTCTACTGGCCAAAAGTTTAAAACTTTCCCTTTACTATCACGCTCTATATAAGCACAACCTCTTCCCTTATGTTGCCTATTAAGCTCCATAGCTTTCCAAAAATCTATTGCACTCATATATTCATTAGGTCTTAAACATATTTTTTCATAAATATAATGATTAGACGCTCTAGTATCTCCATCATTTAAGCCTTGTAACAAGTAACATGGTACTTTTGCAATTGCCTCAGTAACTATTTTCATACATGTAAAATAAGTTGTTTCTCTAATTGCATCTCCTGATAATCCTGTATCAAAATTATGAAATTTCAAAAATAATTTTTCTGCATCTGAATAACTTGTATTTACTTCTCTTTTTTCAAATAATCTGTTTGCAAACATCATTTATCCCCTTTCATCATCAAATAACTACCTCCTAACATTCCTATTGCTAATAAATATAAAGCTATATATTTATTAAGACTTAAAGTTGTAAAAAATAAGATAAAAAAAGAACCTACAAGCAATAAATCTGCTAATACATTCTTACTAAAAAACTTTTTTATTTTAATTACCCCCAATCAGCTTTATCTAATGCTGCAACTGAATCATAATGATCTACATCATTAGCTTCAATAGCTAATAATAAACCCATAAGCATTGCTATTATTCCATCTATTTTAAACTTCGATTTCTTTTTACTATATTTAACATTCATAGCATCATCTATAACTGCAATACAATTCTTAGCCATAAACTTAAAACATTCATTATCAGCAATAATTAGTCTTTCATCTATTAATAAATTTTCAAAATCATTAATTACCTGAGTCATTGTTTTACTTCCTTGACCAAGCGGAATGATATCCCATTTATCTTCTAGTACATTTATTATTGTTTGGGAACCCCACCTATCAAAACCTATTTCGACTATTTCAAATTCATTGTCTAAATCAAATAAGTTATCTAATACAGAATTAAATTTAACATACTTACCTTCTAATGCTATTAGGTCACCTTTTTTTACCCAATATGAGTAAGGAATACTTTCTTTGAACTCCCTATCTACCAATGTATCTTTAGGTGTGAATAATAAAGGATAAACTATAAACTTATCATTCTCTTCATCATAAAATACTAAAACAAAAGCAGTTACATCATTCTTTGATGATAAATCTAAACCGCCCCAGAATTTCAAACCTTTTAATTCTTCTAACTTAACTTTTCTAGTGCAAGATTCCCATAGGTCCATATTAATGGCACCTTTTTCACTATCTAATGCTACATGTTGATTTAAATACATTCTTCTAAACATATTCTCTTGAAGTGGCATCAATTTAACTCTTTTAGCTAGGTTTTTTAAATCTTCAAAGTTTCTGAATATACCTAATGCTGGATTAGCCTGATACCATTGCTTTTCATCTAGAACATCACACCCTTTATCAGCTTCATAAATTTTATGATAGAAAGTAGGATCATCTTCTTCCTCTCCACTTTCTATTTTTTTACTCATATCATAAAGTTGTTGCTCTAGATTAGCGGGATTCTCACCTGAACTAGCTGTTGTTATAGTCATTAGTAAAGGCTCAATCCATGTACCTTGTCCTGTTCTAAGCTTTCCATACATTTGGTCATTTTTAGCTTGATGTATTTCATCAAGACAAGCCACATAATCATTAAAAGAATCGGCATTATCTGCATCACTTGATAGAATCATAAGTTTATTTCTATTATCTTTTCTTACAATTGTCTTTGTACTATCTGTTATCTTACAATATTTCTTTAAAGTTTTATTAGTTCTAACAAAATGAGCTACTGTATTATACAATTCCGTTGCTTGCTTAGTAGTATTAGCAGTTAATATAAATAAAGCTCCAAATATCCCTTGCTGACAAAAGAATAAGTAAGTTACTATTATTGCTACTAAAAATGATTTCCCATTTTTTCTAGGTATATTAATATGTGCTTCTCTATGCTTTCTTAGATTATCGGCCTTTCTTCTTACACAAAGAATTTCAGTTACAATCTCAAACTGAAATTGAATAAGTTCAAAAAATTTAGACATTCCTCTATCATTTTTTAATTTTCTAATAAACCTATAGATTTTTTCAGCCTCAACTTCATCATAGTAATATAAATCACTATCCCACTTAGATTTTAAATTTTGTATCCAACCTTTTAACACTAGATTTTCAACTTTAATTTTTGCTTTAGCCATGTGAAACCATATCTTCCATTTCTTCATCATATTGATTATTTAAATTTTGTGGTGAAGTCTTTGTCATTCTTGCCCTTGACGCTGGTGTTATTCCAAGTTCTTTCATCCAACTTCTCATTTCTTGCTGTGCTTTGTTAGCAATTGCAACTTCTGGTCTTTGCTGCTCATAGCCTTCTTCATTAATTACCATTGAAAAACCTTTTTTCAAAAGTAATTCTTCGCACCTTTTCCACTTTGAATAATTTGCACAATATCCTTCAAGTGCTTTAATATCTTTATGAGTAAAATCTTTATTTTCTTTTTCAAGAAGTTTAACTATTCTTTTCCATTCAGTAATACCTTCATCATCAAGCCATTTAGGACATATAATTTTCTTTGCCATTTAATGTTCGCCTCCTCTAAAATCTACGACCCCCTATAGTGAAATTTTGCATAATTTCTCACGCTTACTTTTAATCGCGACTTTTTTTATTCCCCTTAAAAGTTTTTATATCCCCCCTGCCATCCCAAACTCCTCATAAAACTTATCTCTCATTTCAAGCAAGTTAAATTGTGTTAATTTTCTTTTTTTAGAGTTCCTATTATATGCTGCATGTATCAACCTATGGTTCTTCTCTGTAAGGTAGATAAGGTTAGCTACATCTAATCTACTGGTCCAACTTTCAGTAAGCTCAATGATATGATGTGCTCTTTCACCAGCAACTACCTTACCAGTTGTATAGTACTCATAGATATCCATACCACACACTGCCGCTATAAGACTTCGCCTTGCTATTCTCCACTCACTAGAGTTATAGAACTCTTGGTACTTCTTCTGGTACTTATCTTCTAACCTCTTCCGTTGATACTCTCTATATCTTTCCTTATCACTATCCTTATGTTTAATGCAATACCTTGTATCTCCATCCAATACCCTATGACACCCTGTTCTACTACATAACTTCTTTATTGCCATGCTCTATTACTTTCCTCTCATAGTAATCTTTAATACTATTGTTTAGTTCATCATCTATCGCTATCTTCTCATTAGTCTTATGATCTATTAGGTATATGTCTCTTCTACACAATTTACTTATCATTACCTCAGCAATTAAATCATTATCTATAACTACCACTTATTAACTCCTTTATGATATGATTACTTACTTTTCTATATAAAAAACGTTCGTGTTTTATATGTTTGAATGTTTGGTTTGTATAGGGAATCACACATTCATTTTGAAAACTTCCTACTACTAATACATACTTATATTTAACATATCAATATTTATAGACTCAGAAATTAAACATTCATAATCAAATAAAAAAAATATCATCTAACAAAGTCATTCAATGCTCTGCTATATTGATGATATTTTTCTCTATCTAATCCTATATAAAGTTTTGTTTCCTCTATGCTCCTATGACCTAATAACTCTTTTACCGCCACAATATCACAGCCACTATCAACATAGATTTTGTATGCATATGTCTTTCTCATACTATGTGCACTTATATCATACAACCCAAAGTATTCTGCTGCATCTTTTAATATATTACTCACAGCCTGTACACCTATTGCTTGATTAATACCTTTTCTGCTTTTAAAAAGATACTCATAATCCTTTTTATTATTTATATACTCTTTAAGAATTTTAGATAACCTTGGCAACAACTCAACAATTCTAGACTTCTTATTCTTTTCTCTTATATTTCTAGAGTTCATTTTCTTACCTTCATAAATATTAAACTCACCTCTTCTTAGTGCTTCTTTAATATCTCTAACTTTTAATTTAATTAAATCACCAGTTCTATATCCTGTTGTTATTCCAATTAAAAATAAAATATAATCTCTTTCATTTTTGCATTTTAAATAATCTTGTATATCTAAAACACTCTCTCTATTTTTTATAGGCTTTGATGCCCTTTTTTTACCCACATCATCTCACCTGCCTTATACCTCCACGAGTTCTTTTGTAACTACTATGCTTCATCATATTTTCATAATCTGATTTTTTAAAACTTTCACTTACTGTCCTTACCTTCAACCTTCTATGAACTTCTGCTTGTTGTTGCTTTAACATTTCTTTTATTAACATCAACTCACCCCTTTTTAAGTATAAAAAAAGAGCCCAGGCATAGCACACACCTAAACTCTTTTAATATTGTAAATCCCTGTTTTCACAAAGTATATTTTTTTAACTGATTACACTATAACATATATAAAAGCCCAAAAAAAGGGGAAAAAATACGGAATTTCTTCGGAATTAAAAAAATTACTCTTTTTCTATTTTATAAATTTAAAATATCTCTTTACCTTATATCTTCATATTCTTTGCTTCATATTGAATTTATCTTCATATTTTTGGTAAGAATACAATAATACAATAATTATAAAGGAGATATTTAATGATACAAAATTTTTCAAAATATTCACTCTCGATAGTTAAAATTACTTTAAATACACCAACTCTTTTAGATGAAATTAAAAACTTTCAATTTTTAGCTGAAAACCTCAGGTCATATGATGTAACAAAAAACACGTATTATTCTAAAATTTTCTTTAAATTTTGTCATATGAATAGATGTACTAATGAAGTAAAACAAATTTTTTTAAATTTCTTAGAATATAATAAAAATAAATCTAAGCTTTCTTTGGAAGCCTCTATAATTGACCTTAAAATCAAAACTAACAAATGTCAAAAAGCATATATAACAAAAATGTTCGCAATCATAAATTCTGACTATCCTATTTTAAATACACCAATTTGTGATAAATTAGATATCCCTAATATCTCAGGTATTAAAAATAAAAATGCTATTTGTACTCAGTACTTAAATTTACAGAAAGCTTATAAAGAATTTTTATCAACTAAACAATGTAAACAGTGGTTAGAACTCTTTGATAAAAAATTTCCAACTGTTAAAATTAGTCCAACTAAAAAAGTAGATTTTATATTATGGATTATCCCATAATATAAAATCTTCCTTCAAACTAAAATGGAACCACTAATGCTATCATCATGACTCTTTACACTTTATTAACTTGTACCGCCTCCCCTCTCATGGTAAAATTATCCTAATAAAATATAAGGAGGAAACTTACTATGAATATGATTTCTGTAAATTCTAGCAATCTAGTTGCAATTGGTTATGATGGAAGCTCTATGACTTTAAGAGTTCAATTCAGAACTAGTATTTATGATTATTTTAACGTTCCGTCAAACGTATATGACAATCTTTTAAATGCTAATTCTCATGGACAATATCATGCTGCATATATAAAAAATTCTTATCAATTCAAAAGAGTTGGTTAGTTTACAATTTCTAGTATTATCATAGGACCATTGCATATTACTATTTTAGTTTTATAAGGTTCTATGATTTTTTTAATTTCGCAATTAATTTTCCTGTTTTATCTCCATCTGAATTCACTGATACTGTATATATATCCAAAATTCACTATATTGATTTCTTTTTTTCAAGAAAAGGAACGCTAATAATTTAATATCTCCATCATTTTTATTAACCCTTCTCTTTCAAGCTTTTTACAAGTTTTATCACTTTTTTTAACGTTGTAATAAACAGTTTCCCATTTATGATTTTCTATATGCTTACATTCAATTACTTCTCGCTCCCCTGGATCTAGAACACTTAATGCATTTTCTATTTTATCTACTTCAATGCCTTTATGAGCTATATTAAATTCCAATTCTTCTCTAGCTTGAATTAATTTCATAGCTTGATTTTCTGTTGTTCTACTTATTCCAGAACCCCCTCCTACACTGTCATAACCTACTCCTTTAAGTCCTATTAACTGTTCTACCTCTTTAAGTCTTATCTCTAATGCTCTTCTTTTTGCTACGATAACTCTATATTGATTAAGTCTATATCTTAATTGTTGCAACATTTGTTTATCCATAAACTTTACTTCCCCCTAAGTTCCTGTCTATTTCTAACTCTCTTTTTATTCTTTTCCTTGCCCTCATTCTTCTTTATAATTCTTTGAATTTTAGGTAAAGCTTTTTCACATGCTCTACTTATAACTTCTTCAACACTAATTCCTATCCACATACCTTTCTACCTCTACACTTTAATTATTATGTCAAGTTACTTAAAATGTCATATAGTTTATACTCTGTAATTCCAAGTCTCTTTCTTATTTCAACTTTTGTTATTCCCTCTTCTACCAAAGCCAAAATATCTTTCTCAAGCATTTCATCTTTCTTTAAATCTCTTCTTCCATTTTTAGATTTAAATATAGCTTCTATAAAATTTATAGCTATTTCTTTATCTTCTCGTAATGCTTGATATTTCACTTCCACAATTCTCTCCACCCGACAAATCGTCTTGCACCTCCACATCTAAATAAATATTTGAGTACTTACTTTTCCCTCTTCCCTTATCAAGTTTGTATCTCTTTCTAGTAATTTAGTTATTATCTTTAGTTCTTCATTTCCCTTTATATCATCAACAAAGGTTAATCTTATCTTTATTATGTTCCTCACCTTTCTTCTTTAAAATTTCGTTTTATATATCAAAAGTCATATTTCTTTCACATCTCTTACTTGGCAACTTTAAACTTTCTATAAGCTCTTCATACTTTCTTGCACTAACTACTTCTCCACTTGCAATTATTTTTGGTGAATATTCATTTTTATAAATCATATCCCACCTCTGTCTACCTGTAAGCTTTCTATTTCTTAAATACTTATAAACAAAATATTTATTTATTTTAAAATCAAAAAATATAACATAATAATCTTTTAAAATATCACTACCAAACATATTTCTACGCCTCCTTTTTTAATAAGCACCAAAAACCTTGTTTTTCTCTATTACAAGCATTTTTAATATCTATTTTCCCAGTTGAATAGATATTATTACTGACTATGCTCTGTATTCTCTTGCCCAATTTATAAGCTTCAAGTGCTGCATTGAAAGTCATCATAAAATCCACTGTACCTTCCCATAAGTACATCCATTAATAATAGTCATTTGCACCATAAACATGTAACCAATATTCACTAGTACCATGAAAATAATCGAATCTTAAATATTCTTTTTTTCTTGCATAAATTTTATTGTCAATCATATTTCTTTTGTATTCTTTTTTTAGTTCTTGTTGCTTCGATATCCTTTTCCAAGCTCCATTAACTATTTTTTCATATTCTTCTCCTATTCGGCTATATCCATCTACTGTTTTTATAAATCTAGTTGTTTCTCTACACCAGTAAACCTCTTTAACCTCAATCTCCGCTCTAGCTCTTAGTCCCCATCCATTTAAAAAATTCACTAAAAACCTATCATATAAATTTTTATTTTCTTCACTCAAACTTTTATACCCTTTTATCATAATTACACCTCCAACTTAGTTATGGTCCACTCCTGTGAACTCTGTAAGCATTTTTTTAAGAAACACATCACCACAATCATCACACATGAAAGTTGTATTATCTCCAAGAACTATATCAACTCCAGCTTCATCAACTTCTACATGTCCCTTGCAACTAAAACACTCTTTTATTTCTTTTACTTCATAGCAATTAACTTCAATTTTTACTGTTGCCATCTTAACTCCCCCTTACTCTTCACTTAACTTTTCTTCTATTTCTTCTGCTTGATATCTAATATCTGTAATATTTTCTTCTAGTTCATCAAACCATTTATCAATATTTTCTTCCTCAATTCCTTGTTCTTGCATTTGTTCTCTTATCCAGTTGAGTCTATGCTCTGCTTTGTTTACTTTCCTTTGAACAATCTCCATTGCTCCTAGCACTATTCCTTTTTCCATTACTATTTCCTCCTAAACATTCAAAATTAAATTTTAACTCTTGATATGTCCATCCCCTTGAAGTCTTATAGTTGCTTAGTAGTATCTCCATATTTCCCTCTTATGCTGTAATCTTATATTCTATCAATTCATAGTGTATTTTAGCTTTTCTTAATGCTGCTATAATGTCTTTCTCATATCTTTTCTTTACGATACCTCTTGAAAAATCATTAGGTGCCACTACTGTTACCGTATTTTTTTCTTTTAAAAATTTTAAACACGCTATCCATGTTTTAAATGCTACTTCTGTTAAATTAGGTTTAATAATTTCTTTAATTTCATCAAAACAATCTTTTTTAGAAATCATTTCTTCATCAATTTTTATTTCTTGAACTCCCTTTAAATAATCTTCTGCTGCTTGTGGATTTATTTTTCCATCCTGCTTCTCTTTTAAAGCTGCAATCTTTTTATCCTCTTGCTCTTTATGGAAATCTGAAATCGAATTATATAAGGCCTCTTTTGTTTTTACCTCTTTAACCAAACATTCCTCTAAAACTTTTTCAAAATAGCTATATGATCTAGCTTTTTTAGTTTTACAATAATCTATTAATACTTCTAAAAATTCTTCATCTTGCTTTTCTATAACTTCTAAAAATTTGATTTTAGGTGTTGTTTTCAAAATACAAATACTAGATTCAAATAAATTTATAAAACTATTTTCTTTATTTTCTAAAGTAAAAGGCTTGCCCTTACTATTACTAATAGTAATCTCTGTAGTAGTCTCTGTAGTAGTCTCTGGTATTGCTTCTGCCAAATTGGCGGAACCATTCTGCCAATTTGGTGGAAGCATTCTGCCAATTTGGCAGATACTTTGACCATCCTGCCAATTTGGTGGAATGGGTATATTTTTATCCATTTCATCTTTATTTTCTTTTTTTGCTAAAGCACCTTTTTTACCAAATTCACTTCTTTTTTTAGATAAATTCTTCTTTTTATCCAGTCTCAATTCTGCAACTTCTAACAATTTTTCATAATTCAATGAATACCACTTAGTTTTATCCCCAGCCATTTTATTAAAAGTTGCTGTAATTAATAGTCCATCTTTTTCTAACCCTTGAAATGTTCTCTCTAAAGTCCTTAAACTTAAAAATTCAAAATCATTTTCTTGCCAATCTTTCAAACTATTAAAGGTCCAATAACGGCCATCTTTAAAATTTGTCTTATTTCTTTTGTTTATATCCAACCAATAATGTATTTGTTGAAAAACAACTGCTTCTTTAAGCCCTAAAACAGCCGCTAACTTTTTATTAATAGTGATTGGTTGTTCATTAAATAATAATTCCTCAAGTTTCATAATTCAAAATTCCCCTTTACCATATCAACTTCCATATTTTCACATTGATAATTTTCTGAAAATAACTTATAATTTAGAAATAATACTTAAAAATAAATTAACGTTAGTTGATTTTTTAATACTAATTAAAAGTAATACACGTCCTAATGTTTATTAACTTTTAATTCTAAAACTTGAATGTATGTAGGTGTAATTCCTAGTTCCTTGCATACACTCATATATTTTCTAAAAATTTTTAAATCCACAAATCTCACCCCTAAATATATTTATTTAGGTCATTTCCTAAGATGCAGTTTCCCACCCTACAATTGAGTTTGGATCTACTTCTAGTGCTACACAAATTCTGATTAATACGTCAATTGTTGGATAATATTTATCATTTTCAAGTTCTGATATATAATTTCTACTTACCTGTGCTAACTCACCTAATTGCTTTTGTGTGAGTTTTTTTTGTGTTCTAAATTTCTTTATCTTTAGTTCATACATAATATAACCTCCTGTACTTTCTATCCCTAGTTTAGCAACAGTCTGTTATATTTCTGTGTTAACTATTTTTCATTATTATCTACCCAATTTAAAAAGCTATGTCTAGGTATTCTGATACATTTCCCCATCCTTATAACTCTAAACCTTTCTTGTTTAAATAGTTCATAAGCATGTGCTCTACTAATTCCTAAATATGCAGCAACCTCATTTACAGTTAATATTTCCTTTAAATCTTCTCTTCTCATTTGATTACCTCCCTAAAGTTATTCTTATAAGTCATATAGTGGTATTTAATTTGCATAATTATCGAATAGATTATAAAATTAAATTATTGCTTTCCACAAAGCACACTATAAGTGTGGATTATTTGCAAAAAAAATTTTATCAATATCTGCATTCGGGAATGTTTTTTTAAATTTATTTAAAAAATTATAACTAGGTCTTCTTTCACCAGTCTCTATTTTGGAATAAAAAGAATAGGTTATTCCTAATTTTCTTGCTATTTCTTTTTGTGAAGAACCTAAATCATTTCTAAAATCAATTAAATTCATAATCAAAATAATTTCACTCCTTTCAAACTTTGCACACTATTAGTGTGACTCTGTATTTAGAATAACACACCACTATTAGTGTGGTCAATGTTTTTTTGAAATTTTTTTGTGTGAATTTAAAAAACACACCCACAATTTGTGGTAATATAAAGATATATCAATATTGGAGGTGCTAATTTGTTTGATAAGATTATAAAAAATCTTAGAGAAAGTAAATCTCTTAGCCAAAAAGAATTAGGTGATATTTTCAAAATAAGTGCTAGTACTATTGGAATGTGGGAACAAAACAGGAGAAACCCTGATAAAGACATGCTGGTTAAAATAGCTGATTACTTTGATGTTACTGTAGATTATCTTCTTGGCCGAACATCTAATAAAGACTCTAACGTATATACTACATTATTAGATAATCACACATATACAATAGAAGTCGCTAAAGGTTTAAAGCAAGAAATAACTCAAGATGAATTAAATGAACTTGTAAAAAAATTAAAAACTGTAGGTTTTGATATTAATAAACTGTTAGAAAAAGAAAATGATAGCAAATAAAAATAGCTATAGATACGTAATGATCTATAGCTATTTTTATTTATTATCTAAAGTTCTTTGATATATGTAATTTGCTTTTTTAAGACCTATTTTATCAAGCATATGACTAATATCCCCCAAACCCAATAAAGTTATTGAATCAACTTCTCGTGCATATTGTCTTGCATTAGCATTAAATAAACCTGTATTAAGAACTATTGCTTCATCAGCTTTATTTTGAACCATTGCTCCTATAAGTTTTTGACAAATCTCTCTTCCAACCTGTTGTGTTATAAACTTTTTACATTCTACTATAATATGTTTATCTAATATAATATCTTTTCCACCATCATATTGATATTGAGTAAGTTCAACCTCATAACCTAACTCCTTAAATAATAACGAACAAAATATTTCAAACTGTCTTGGATTTAAATTAAACTTAATACCCTTCGAAATATCATATATGCTCCTATTATCATAATTTAAAGTACTCTTTTTCTCTTCAGTCTTTCTAAGTGAGTTGTGCACATTATTTCTTCTTTCATTAGTTCTTGTTTGCTCATATTTACTACACTGTTTTATATCTCTAATTGCCAATAAAAAAATAATACCACTAAATATTATGACACCTATTATAAAATACATTTTTTCACCTCAAGTTATATTTTGGTCGAAAAAATAACTTTATATTCAAAAAGACATATTTAATCTGAATTTTTGATTAAATATGCCTTTTAATTTAATTACTCTCTGGAAAACAAAAAATATAAGCTAGTTACTGTAAGAATTTGAAGCATTATAGCTGTTGCTATAAGATAAA
This sequence comes from uncultured Clostridium sp., assembly GCF_947039605.1. Taxonomy (GTDB): domain Bacteria; phylum Bacillota; class Clostridia; order Clostridiales; family Clostridiaceae; genus Sarcina. Next base: position 50,452 of record NZ_CAMQZG010000018.1, on the reverse strand, counting down.
ATTCTATGTACCCTATAATTGCACAACTAATGGTATCACCTAAAAACTTTATCGAAATAGCTATAAATAATATCATAATTAGATAAACCAAACTAAACACACTTCGAATCATTAATAACTTATAATAACTTATATAGTAATTCATTCGGTCTTTTCGATCTGTTTGTTCTTTCTTTGCTAATGATATATTATCACTAGCTGATGTTGCTAAAATCGTTAACGATGCAACACCAAATGCAACTAATAGTGAACTTATAGTTATAATAGCATCATTAAACTCTGATAGATTATCTATTACATCTACTTTTTTTGTAATAAAAAAACAACCTAAACTTAATATTAGAGGTATTATAAATATTTCACACAATTCTTTTTTATTAGCTGACTTTAAAAAATTTTGGAAAATTATTAATATTTTTTTAAACACATAATCACTCCTCTGCTTCATCAAGTGCTATACATATATCTGGGTTATAATTCTCTATCACTTCAGCAAGTAGTTCTATTAAAATATTTTGTATATCTTCACTATCTACTAAACCATCAATATCTTCTTTAACCTCTATATACTTATTATACTTAATTTTTTCCGTATCAATACTTATAGGTGAACCATCCTTAGTTCCTGATATAACTATTTTAGTGACTTTATCTTTATTCATATTTTTTATATATTTAGTTACCTCTTTCTTAAAACATTTATTATATATTATAGGCTTATAAATTAACTCAACGGAATCTTTAAATATAGTCTCATTTCCAAATTTAACATCCTCATCTAAATTAATGAAATTTTTACCTATATTAAATTTAAATAAAGATATTTTATTTAAAGATTGTAATTCATCTAAAAATTTAGTGCAAGGTAAATGATTTATTTTCAGTTCAAAGTTTAATAATCTATCACGCAGTTCAAGTTCACCTTCTAATTTATAATTTTCTTTGATAAAAGCTTTATATGATCTATTAAATTCATATTCTAACATACTTTTTGATACTGCACCCATTATATTTTCCCAAGCTATTATTGCTATATTGCAATCTCTTAAATTCGTGTGAATATAATGTTGATTATCTAAATCGCCCTGGTTCTTAGCCTTTTTAAAAGCCCGTACAAAATCAGTATCTACAACCTGTGTTGCTTTATTGTATTTTATATAATTCATTTTTATAAACTGACTATTAGCAATTTTATTTTCTTCACTATCCGTTTCAATATTTTTAATTAATTCAATTAAAAAAGCTATATGTCTTCCTTTAAATTCTCGTTTATTTGAAAGTTCCTTATTATAATGATAGTCAAAAATATCTTTTATTATAACAAACTCTGAAAATTCTCTTACTTCAAAGTCATCATCATGATCTGTTTTATTTTTTGCTACTAACTTAACCTCTAACATTTCTATTTTTCTTTTCATTATGTCCCCCTGTTCGCATCTAAATACTTTTTAAATACAATAAATTTCATTAAAATATTTTTTTAGCAACCACCATAAATATTTTTGCCAATTAGTGATTCCCTTTATTTTACTCTATCTCATTCTAATTTTACATATTTTGTATCATTATTAATAAATTGTTAAATTCTACAAGACATAATACACCATGTCATTTTATAACATTGCACAATAACATATGAACTAAATTTAATATGTTATTTATACCTATATAATCCAAATATAGACTAAGTCTACTTTAAAGAACTTTGTCGGTATATCGACACCTTAACAAACTGTAAATCCACTTGTTTATTAGTATTATCAGTTATAATATGAATTTAGGAGCTCCAAATACATTTTATTTTAAGGGGGAAATTTTGAATATTAATGATATTTTAAAAAGAATAATAATTGTATTTGAAGATGATAAAATAGTTTATAAAAATAATACTTTAACAAGAGAGGAAAAACAAAATGATACAAATAACAAGTATATTCGTAAGAAAAAAGCACAGTAAATATTGCGTTATATGCAATTATAGAGACCCTATTGATAAAAAACTAAAGCAAAAACAATTAGCCTCTTTTGATAAGCAAAAAGATGCAAAAGTTCGCTTAGTAGAGGAAAAGAACAAATTAAATAAAAAACTCTTTATACTTCCAACTAAGCTAGATACTTATGATTATTTAATGAGCTGGAATGAGTTAAGAAAAAATAATTTAGAAATTAGAACATTTGTCTATTATCAAGATATGATAAATACTAGAATAAAAAATTTCTTTGCAGGTATTACATTAAATAACCTAAATTCCATGCATATAGAAGCCTTTTATTCAACTTTAGCTAATGATCTAAGTAAAAATGGAGTAGTTAAATATCATAGGCTTTTAAATAAAGCTTTAAATGATGCTAAGCGAAAACGATTTATAGATTTTAATCCAATAGATTATATAGATCCACCTAAATTCAAAAAAACTAATACAGCCAATTTTTTGACTGAATCTGAGGCTAAAGAGCTTTTAGAAATTTCTAAAGAAACAAGATATGAAGTTCCAATTCACTTAGCAATACTTTTAGGTTTGCGTTCTGGTGAAGTCTTAGGTTTATCATGGGATAAAGTGAATTTTGAAAAAGGAACTCTTATTATTGACCAAGTTACATTTAGAGATAGACTTAATAACACAGTGGGGTTTAAAGAGCCTAAAACACATTCTAGTCTTAGAACTATAAATATACCTAAAGTGTTATTAAATCGTTTAGAATACTGTTATAGCGAGTTTAAACTATTAAAATATGATGGTATCCCTAATAGATTTGATTTAGTGTTTTGTAAAATGGATGGTGAACCTCTTAGCTCAGAAAGTTTCTCAAAACTTTTTGCAGCATTTTTAGAAAGAAATGATTTTAAACATCTTAGATTTCATGACCTTCGCCATACTAATGCAAGTTTACATTTAAAAGCTGGTACTTCATTAAAGGTTACAAGTAAAAATTTAGGGCATAGTACAATAAGTATAACCGCAGACCTTTATACTCATGTATTATCTGAACTAGAAGTTGAAGCTGCTAATAACATAGATAAAATGTTTAGTTAAATTTTACTTAGGTCATTTTTAGGTCATTTAAATATGTTTTATAATAAAATATACTATATCCTTGCAAAGACTAATATACCATTAATGTTAGTATATAAGCACATTAACACACCTTGGAATATTATGGTAAACACACTGGGTTTCGCTCAAAATCTGACGAGAAATCGTGTGGGTTCGAATCCCATTTTCGGTACCAAATAAAAAAAGAGTGCTTCAGAATTTATTCTGAGGCACTCTTTTTTTATTTAAATTTACTATTTCTTTTTAATTTTTTCGCTTATCTTACTATAATAATCCATAACTTGCTTTAATGTTTTTACAACTTCAAATTGATTATCACCAATCGTTGTCTCTCCCGTTAGCATAAATCCACTTACATTTTTTCTTATCATATTATATATATCAGAAAGTTCACTAATATGTGGTTTTGTACCTTTTTTCTTCATTGAATTTAATACATGCGTTGCTACTATCACTTCTTTTTGTTGTTTATTAAGAGTACTAACTATTTTTTCTTGAATAATTGGAAGTGCTAAAAGATCACTTTCTGGTACTAAATCACCTCTTGCAATAACTACACCATCTAGTGCCTTAGCTATTACTGAAATATTTTTAACACCTTCTTTAGTTTCTATTTTCGCAAAAAGTCTTGGTATTTTATCTCCTCTTCTAAGTGTATCAAAAACTTGTTTCTTGAATTTTTCACAATCTGATTCTGATGAACAGTATGAATAGCATAAAATATCAACCTTTTCATTTAACGCAAACTGAATATCTTTTTTATCTTTTTCTGTTAAATCTAGATGTTCTCTTTGCAATCCTGGAAGATTACACCCTTTTTCTGCTCTTACCATTCCCCCTATCTTAGTTATAGTTTTTATAATTCCATCACGATTTTCTAAAACATTAAATTGCATTATCCCATCTTTCATATACACTTTTGTTAGCTGTACTGACCTAATTTGTTCGCTAGATATATTAAGAGGTATTATCTTTTCATTCCCAGAATGAGATTCAACTAAACTCTCATAATCATCCTGAGAACAAAAATAAGTTACTAAACCTTTATCAGCAAAAAATTCTTTTTTAAGCTTATGAGAAACTCTTACTTTGTGACCTTGTAAATCCATAAGTATTTTTACATCATGATAATTTCGCCTTATGTATCCTATAACCTTATCTATATCATCATATTTCCCATGTGATAAGTTTATCCTTATTGTATCAGCGCCGCCCTTTACTATAGCGTCTATAATGTTATTTTCGCAAGATCTTGGCCCAATTGTTGCTATTAAATACATATAATCTCCTATTAAACTTATTTACTCTTAAGATATATTAACAAATATGTAAAAATATTACTTTTTATTAATATTTATCTTATTACTTGAATAGAATTTATATATCACTAGTTATACATAATAATTAGATAAGTAAATTCAAGGAGTTTTTTATGAAAAAATTTATTCTATTCTCTATTCTATCTATAAGCTTAAACTTTATTTCATGTTCAACGATTGAATATTCAAGTAACAAAAACAAACCAAGTGAATCTCATTATTCTGAAAGTTTAAAAGAACTAATTACAACTGATATCACAGAAATAAAACTTATCGAAAATAAATTTTACAAAGAAGTTATTTTAGATAAAAATTCTACTAAACTTATTTCAGATATGGTAAATGAACTTGATTTAAAATCTATAACCTTACCACTTAGTTCTGATATCGAATGTTTATTTAAACTTCATATAAAGAATAATACCCAAAAGTATGTTATAGACGTATATGGAAATGATATAATATCTATATATCCATGGGATGGGGTATATGAAAAAGACTTTTTAGATATAAGTTCACTTCCACTCTCTTTAAAAGCAGAGTCTATTTGTAATTTTATATTAAAAAATTAATTTTCAAATTTATTTATATTAATGGAGGTTTTTATGAGTGTTAGATTTGCTACGTTAACTGACTTGAATATTTGTACTCAATTAGATTTGCATAATGATGAAAAATTTATCAAAAGAAAAATAGAAGAAAAGGAAGTTATTGTATTTGAAGATACTATTTCATCTACAGTTGTTGCTTGTCTTAAGTTTGAATATTTATGGACACATATGCCTTTTATAGGATATATAGTTGTTGATGAAAATTATCGAAATAAAGGTGTTGCAAGAAACTTATTAAGTTTTACTCAAAAACATTTAAAAGATAAGGGACATAACTTTTTACTTAGCTCAACAATGAGCAATGCCATAACCTCACAAGGTTGGCATATGAAAATGGGCTTTGAAGAGTGTGGTCACATTTCAGCTATTAATAATGGTATTGGTGAACTTTTCTATATAAAAAAATTTTAAGAGAGCTAGATTTCTAGCTCTCTTAATTTTTTTATAATAATGGAGCAAATACTCTTAGTATTGATCTCACTATTTTATTTGATGCTTTTATTTTTTTACAATCATCTAATGTAAATCTTTGTGAAATTCCCATAGTATTTATAAAATCTTCTTTTATTTGACCAACTGACTTTGTTTTATATAGGAATACTCCACATTCAAAATGCAAATATAAACTTCTGTAGTCCATATTTATAGTACCTACAATTCCTATATCATCATCTGATACAAATGTTTTTGAATGAATAAATCCATTCGTATACTCATAGATCTTAACTCCAGATTCTATAAGATACGCATAATATGCTCTTGTAACAATATGAGCATACCATTTATCTCTTATATGTGGTGTTATAATCCTTACATCAACTCCACTTTTAGCCGCAAGTATTAGTGCTGTTACAAGCTCATTATCAATTATTAAATAAGGTGTTGTTATATATACATAATCTTTTGCTTTATTTATAACATTTAAGTATACATTTTCTCCAACAGTTTCGCCATCTAAAGGGCTATCTCCATAAGGTTGAACATATCCATCTGATTCAAATTTTTTATTAATATTTGGTATTGGTTTAAATTGCTCATAATTTTCCTCATTTGGATTATCAAAATTCCAAGCCTGTAAAAACATTAATGTTAAACTCCAAACAGCATCACCTTCTAGATATATTGCAGAGTCTTTCCAATGTCCAAATTTAACTATTTTATTTATATATTCATCAGCTAAATTTATTCCACCGGTAAATCCAATATACCCATCTATTACAGCTATCTTTCTATGGTCTCTATTATTCATTCTAAGAGATAGCAATGGTAGGAATGGGTTAAACACTACACACTTTATTCCTTTCTCCCTTAGCACATCCTCATACTTATACGGTAGTGTCCTAAGGCAGCCCATATCATCATACATTACTCTTACTTCTACACCAACTTTAACTTTTTCTTCTAAAATTTTCAAGATTTCATCCCACATATACCCTTCTGTTATTATAAAATATTCTAAAAAAATATATTTTTTTGCTTTTTTAAGTTCTTTTATAAAACATTCAAAAAAGTCTTCTCCTGGCGAAAGATATTCTGTTAGTGTATTTTCATAGGGCGGATATTTAGCAAATTCATCTATATATCTCATCTGATTCGCAACTTGCTTATCTTCTATAGCTATACTATCTATCATTCCTTTACCTTCTGGAATTAAACTTTCATGTTTTTTATATGCAAGTTCTATTTTTCTTCTAAACTTTTTACTTGTCTTATTCCCACCAAAAATCAAATAAAACAATCCTCCAAATACCGGAACTAACAAAACTAATATTGTCCATGCTAACTTGTAGGACGGATTGTCATTTCTACTAACAATATATATTACAACTACAATACTTAGAGCTATAAAAAATACATATAGGTAAACAAATGATTCACTTAGTTCCCATATTGCATATAAAAGTGTAACTAATTGTAGTAAAATCAAAAAGCCAACAATTACCATACGACTAAATAAAAATTTCAGTATTTTATTCATATTTACTCCTTAAATTGAATTTCAAAATATAAATATTTTATTTTGAATTATTTTTTTCTAATAACTCAAGCAATTCAAATACTCTCTTTTTATATAAAGAATGTATCTTATATGGTGCTATTTGAGCTAATGGTTTAAGTACAAACTCTCTTTGATGCATTCTAGGATGTGGCAATACAACCTCTTCGTCTTCTGTAACTAAATCATTATAAAAAATAATATCTAAATCTAAAGTTCTTGGTCCCCATTTTATAATTCTTTCTCTATTTAAGTCTTTTTCAACTTCTAATAAAAATTTCATTAATGCTTTTGGTGATAATAAAGTTCTTATTCTACATGCTCCATTTAAAAAGTCATCTTGATCTTCATACCCCCACGGCTTTGTAACTATAATATCTGAAACTTTTAAAATTTTAGTGTATTTTGAATTTCTTATTATATCTAAACCTTTATCTATATTCTCACCTTTATCTCCCATATTAGATCCAAATGATAAATAGACATCATTCCAAGCTCTTTCAATTTCCACATAAAGAGTATCAAGTGTTCTGTGTACAGGTGCCCAAGGTTTCTTTACTCTTATCTTTACCGATTCTACAAGTTCATATTCTAATAATATAAACTCTGTCATTTTTTCTGCTACTGTCTCTATTAAATCATAACTATTCTTTTTAAATTCAACTTCTAATTTATGAGCAAGTTCTCCGTAGTGAACTGATTTTGTTAAATCACCTGTTTTTGCCGCTTCCTCTGTTGTTAAGTTTAAAATTATATCTAATACAAATTTTTGTCCCAGTGTTTTTTCCTCTGCAAATACTCCATGATTTCCAAAGACTTCAAAATCTTTTATAACTATTTTATCCATCAAATACTATTACCTCCTAATCATTGCATCACTCATTAGTGCTGCTCTTTTATTTTCTTTAACATCATGAACCCTTACAAATTCAATTCCTTTATTAATTCCAAGTACAGTTGTAGCTAAAGTTCCCTCTAATCTTTCCTCTACTGGTAAATCTAGTGTTAATCCAATCATAGATTTTCTTGATGTTCCAAGTAATATTGGATACTTTAATTCTTTAAGTTCTTCTAGTCTATACATAACTTCTAGATTATTATCTAAAGTTTTTGCAAACCCTATACCTGGATCAATCATTATATTATCTTTTTTGACACCAGCTTTAATTGCTATATCAATACTCTCATTTAAATCTTTTTTCATAACATCGATTATATCTTCTATATAATTACTATTTTCTCTATTATGCATAAGACAGCATGGTACATTATATTTTGCAGCAACTTTACTTATATAATCACATTTTTTGAATCCATAAACATCATTTATAAGATTCGCACCTGCTTTTATAGCCTCTTGTGCAACTATTCCTTTATACGTATCTATAGATATTGGAATGTCATACTTTTCTCTTATCGCTTTTATTATAGGAATAACTCTATCTAGCTCATCATCAATGCTAACTACTGCATGTCCTGGTCTAGTAGACTCTCCCCCTATATCTATAATGTCAGCTCCCTCTAATATCATTTTTTCCACTTGTATTAGTGCTGCCTTTATATCATTAAAATTTCCTCCATCTGAAAAAGAATCTGGTGTTATATTTAGTATACCCATTATGTAAGTTCTTTTTCCTATCTCAAAATTCTTATTACCTATTAACATAAAACCCTCCTATAAAGAAATCATTCTATACACTTCTGCTTTCAATGCTTCATTTGTTTTAAAGCACCCTCTATAACTACTTGTGACTGTCTTTGTTCCTGGCTTTTTAACCCCTCTCATAGTCATACACATATGCTCACCCTCAACAATTACCATTACACCTTTTGCATCTAGATACTTCATTATGTCATTTGCAATTTCTGATGTTAATCTTTCTTGTATCTGTGGTTTTCTTGAAAAAACATCTACAGCTCTAGCAAGTTTTGAAAGCCCTGCAACTTTTCCATTTGGAATATATGCAATATGAACCTTTCCATAAAATGGAGCTAAATGATGCTCGCACATAGAAAAGTATGTTATATCTTTTTCTAAAACTAAATCATTACTCTCAACAGTAAATGTCTTACTTAAAAATTCACCCGCATCTTTATTTATACCCTCAAATATTTCTTCATACATTCTAGCAACTCTATCTGGAGTTTCTAATAGTCCCTCTCTTGTTATATCCTCACCAATGCCTTGTAATATAAGTTTTACACCCTCTAATATTTTTTCTCTATCCAATCTTATATATCCTCCAATACCTTTAAATAATCTTCTCTTATTTTCTTTGTTATCATATTCTCTACATATGATTTATTATTTACTTTATATACGCTCATAATTCCAACTAAAGAATTAGTTATAAATACTTCTTGTGCACTTAATAAATCATCTAACTTAAACTCACCTTCGACTACCTTATAACTTTTTATAATCCAATTCCTAATTATACCATTTAATAACCCACATGAAATTACTGGAGTAAAAATTTTTTTATCTTTAACAAAAAATATATTACTTGTACTACATTCACTCACCATATTTTTTTCATTCAAAAACATAGCATCATTATATCCATCTAAAAGTGCTTTTTCTCTTTCTATTAAATTTTCCATATATGCGGTAGATTTTATATATGGAAATATGGATGTGGTATTTCTTTGAACTCTGCTTACTAATAAATTAAAACCTTTTTGATAATCTTTGTCATTATACATAATTTCTCTAGTGGTAGCAATAATATTCTTTTCACTGACAACTAGTTTTAATGCACAAAAAGATAACTGATTTGTAAATATAAAATTCTCTATAGCATCCATATCTATATTTTGATTAACACCTATCCTTATTAAGGCTTTATTAAGTCTATCTATATGCTCTCTTAAAAAAACAGCCTTTTCCCTAATTAAAATTGTTTCAAATATAGCCTTTGAAAAAAAATAACCTGAATCAGTAATTATTTTATTATTTTCTTTTATATAAGTTATCTTCATAACACCCTCATTAAAGCTTTTGCTTTATCTAAAGTCTCTTTATATTCACTTTTAGGGTCAGATTCTATAGTTATTCCTCCACCAACACCAAATGAAGCTTTGTTTCCTTTTTTTAATATAGTTCTAATTACAATATTAAAATCACAATTTCCTCTCAAATCAAAATATCCTATTGCCCCTGTATATAATCCTCTTCTAGTACGCTCTAATTCATCTATAATTTCTATAGTTCTATACTTTGGTGTTCCTGTTATAGAACCCCCTGGGAAGCAAGCTTTCATAGCTGCAATAGTACTTTTTTCTTTTTCAAGCTTTCCTTCTATTGTTGAAACTAAATGGAATACTGTTGGATACTCTTCTAACTTAAATAATTCTGTAACTTTAACACTAAAAGGCTCACATACCTTACTTAAATCATTTCTCTCTAAATCAACTACCATTAATAATTCTGATTTATCTTTCTCACTGCTAAGTAATATCTCTTTATTCTTCTCATCTTCTATAGAAGTTAAACCTCTTGGCATTGTCCCTTTTATCGGTCTAGTTTCTATTTTATTATCAATAATATTAAAGAACCGCTCTGGTGATGATGATATTATTTCAAAATCATCTATATTTAAATATGCTGAAAATGGCGCAGGGTTTATCTCTCTAAGCTTTGAATATACATCAAAAGAATTTTCAGTATTTATACATTCAAACTGATGCGTCATATTCATTATATAAGTATGACCCTCTTCTATATATCCCTTTACCATATCAACAGCATTCATATATTCATCTTCTGTAAATTTAGAATTAAATTTAGTGAAATCTTCATTATAAGAATATGCATCCCTCTTCACATAAGACTTTTCAAATTCAACTATTTTATTTTTTATTAAATTAATTGTGTTATCTGAATTTTCTTTAACACCTAATGATGTAATATATTTTTTATTTTTTTCTAAATCAAAGATAATTACATTTTCAAAAAAAAGAAAATATAAATCATCTATTCCAAGTTCATCTTTATGTTTACTCTCTATTTTTTCTAGTTTAAAACTCATATCATATGATAAAAAACCCATAGCTCCTGCTAAAAATGGTATTTCACTTTCATATTCTAATTTATATTCATTTAAAATATTTTCTAATATAACAAGTGGATTTCCCATCACGACCTCATCATTTATAAAACTAACTCCATCTTTTGACCTAAATTTCAAAAATTTATTTAATCCAATAAATGAATACCTCGAATACTTACTATCTTTTTTTGCACTATCAAATAATATAGTATCTTTTTCATCTTTCCATATCTCATATATCTGATTTGCATCTAAATTACTTTTAAATTCATTAATCTTAAAATCCATCTAATCACACCTCTTAATAAAATTTCTAAGCATATCATGACCAAATTCAGTTAAAAGAGCTTCAGGATGAAATTGAACACCCTCAACATCATATTTTTTATGTCTAACTCCCATTATTACACCATCTAATGTTTTAGCTGTAATATCTAAACAACTAGGTAGGTCTTTTTCACTCACTATCAAAGAATGATATCTTGTTACTTTAAACTTATTAGGTAAATCTTTAAAAACCCCTTTACCATCATTTTCAATGTATTCAACCTTTCCATGTATAGGTCTTGTACCTTTAATTATATCTGCACCAAAAACCTCACCTATACATTGATGTCCAAGACATATCCCAAGAATAGGTATTCTCCCTTTAAAACCATTTATTATTTCTAAACAATTCACACTTTCCTTTGGAGATTTAGGACCTGGTGAAATTATAATTCCTTTTGGATTCATAACTTCTATCTGTTCTTTACTTACTTCATCTCTATTCATAATCATAACTTCTTCGCCAATTTCTTTGAAATACATAATCAAATTATGGACAAAAGAATCATAATTATCTATCATTAAAAACATATTTTTATATCTCCTTTTAAATGTGTTAGAATAATTATATCAGAAATTTTATAAAACTGAAATTTATATATTCAGGAGGTTATTATGGAAATTAAAGCAGAATTCCATTGTCATTCAACTGCTTCTGATGGTCTTATGTCACCAACTAAAGTAATTCAAGAAGCTTCAAGATTAAATTTAAAGTCTATTGCACTAACTGACCATGATACTACAAAAGGGTTAGATGAAGCACAAAAAGAAGCTAAGGCTCTTAACGTAAAATTTATCCCTGGTATTGAACTTAGTTGTGAATATAAAGGTGCAACTATCCATCTATTGGGTTATTTTAAAGATTCTTCATATAAGAATGAAGAATTCCAAGTATTTTTAGATAACTTGCATGAAAAAAGAATAGTTAGAGCTAAAAAAATAGTAGAAAATTTAAAAACTTGTTTTAATATAAACATTGATTATAAAAAAGTTTTAGAAAAAGGAAAAGGGGTTATTGCAAGGCCTCATATAGCTCAAGTTATAATTGATGCTGGTTATGACTATGAGTGGGACTATATTTTTGAAAACTTTATCGGAGATTCCTCTCCTGCATATGTTCCTAATGAAAAATTAGATGTCCGCGATGGAATTAAACTTTTAAAGAAATTTAATGCTTTAGTTGTATTAGCACACCCAAAACTTATAAAAAAAGCCCCTGTATCAGAGGTTCTAAGTTTTGATTTAGATGGTGTTGAAGCTATTTATTTCCAAAATACTAAAGAAGAGAATAATAATTACACTTCTTATGCAATGTTACATAACATGATTATTACTTGTGGCTCTGATTGTCATGGTAGTTTTAAGAATGATACAAAACATGGATATATCGGTGATATGAGCATTAAAGAATATTACTACAATAAATTTATGAGTCTTTACGAAAAATAATAGGAAGCCAAAAGGCTTCCTATTATTTTATATGTTATTTTTATATTCTTTTAATGCTTTTGATAACTGATCAGGACAAGATGTACCTTTTCCTCTACAATCAATACCCTCTAGTTTTTCAATTGCTTCATCAATTTTCATACCCTCAACTAACTTAGCTATTCCAAATAAATTCCCTGGACATCCATTTATAAAAACAACATTTCTAACTTCTTCATCAATAATATCGAAATGTATTTCCCTTGAACAAACTCCACTCGTCTTGTAATTCATTTCATACCCCCTAGTATTACATAGTTGCTATAGCTTCTATCTCTATTTTTGCACCTTTTGGAAGCTTAGATATTTCTATCGCACTTCTAGCTGGTTTATCACCTTTAAAATAAGTTGCATATACTTCATTCATATTCACAAAATCATTTAAATCTGTTAAGAACACTGTAGTTTTAATAACATTATTCATGTTAGTACCACTTGCTTCTAATATAGCTTTTACATTCTCTAAAGATTGTTTTGTCTGTTCCTCTATTGTTTCAGGCATTTCTCCTGTAGCTGGATTTAATGGAATTTGTCCTGAAGTGAAAACAAGTTCACCAACTTTTACCCCTTGTGAGTATGGTCCTATTGCACCTGGTGCATTATTAGTATTTATTATTTCTTTCATTTTGTCCTCTCCTTTAGCTTTGTTTCTAAATTTTGTATATACTAAGATAGTAATATATATCTTCTATTATTTCAATGATTTTACTAAAGAAGAGAACCTTTTACATTTTAAATTTTAGTGAACTTTATTTTTTTCCATCATCTAAAAAACCTTTATTTGATGTTGTAGGATTATTTAATATTCCAGCTGTTACTAAAATACCAAGAACTGCCGTTGTTATTATTTCATAATTAGCTGGAAGTATATCAACTCCAAATCCATCTAAAAGCATTGGTGCTAATGCTAACACTGAAACCCATAATCCATAATTTTTTAATCTTTTCCAATTAAATTTATTTTCATTCATAAAAAAGACCTCCCTTGAATATACTTATAATTTAATATATTCAAAGAAGGTCTATTTAGTGAGTTATTAAGCTTTTTCAAAAAATACTTTATAACATTTTTTTGCTTCATATATATCTGCTTTAGATGCAACTTCCCATGGAGCATGCATATTATGAAGTGCAACTCCACAATCAATAACTTCCATATTATACTGTGCTAAAATATATGCTATTGTACCACCGCCGCCTTGGTCTACTTTTCCAAGTTCAGAAGTTTGCCAAGTAACATTGTTTTCATCCATCATATTTCTTAGGTATGCAACATACTCTGCATTAGCATCATTACAACCAGACTTACCTCTTGCACCTGTATACTTACTAAATACAATACCTTTTCCAAAATATGCAATATTGTTTTTTTCAACTACGCTCGCAAAATTAGGATCATATGCAACTGTAACATCTGCTGAGAGCATTTTTGAATTTTGTAATGCTCTTCTAACTTTTAAATCTGAATAGTTCCCCATTGAATCTATTATATCTGCTAATGCATTTTCAAAAAACTTAGAATGCATTCCAGTAGCTCCAACGCTTCCTATTTCCTCTTTATCAACAAATAGACCAACTATAGTCTTATCTGGATTCTCCACCTCTAAAATAGCTTCAAATGATGTATAGGCACATATTCTATCATCATGACCATAAGCCATAACCATACTTCTGTCTAAACCATAATCTCTTGCTTTTCCAGCAGGGACTACTTCAAGTTCTGCTGATATAAAATCAGTTTCATCTATATCATATTTTTCATTAAGTATATTTAATATATTATGCTTAACTTTTTCTTTCTCATCACTCCCAGCAAGTGGCATACTACCAACAAGTAGATTAAGCCCTTCACCTTCTATAACATTTCTAGCCTTTTTATCAAGTTGATCTGCTGATAAGTGAATTAATAAATCTGATATTCCTATAACAGGATCAGTTTCATCCTCTCCTATAACAACATTAACCTTACTTCCATCTTTTTTAATAAATACACCATGAAGTGCTAATGGTAATGTAACCCATTGATATTTCTTAATTCCACCATAATAATGAGTGTCTAAAAGTGCAAGTCCATTATCTTCATATAAAGGATTTTGTTTTAAATCAATTCTAGGTGCATCAACATGTGAACCAATTATTCTTAGTCCATTCTCTATATCATCACTACCTAAAACAAACATTGCTAAACTTTTCCCCATATTATTGAAGTAAACTTTATCGCCAGCCTTTAATATCTCTTTATTAGCTAAAACTGATTTTAAATCTTTAAACCCTTGCACTTTAGCCTCTTTAACCATAACATCAACACATTCTCTTTCTGTTTTAGCCTCAGACATGAACACTTTGTATCTATCTGATAATGCAAAAACTTCTGCTAAATCAGCTTTCTCATAAGCATCCCATGCAAGTTTATTCTCTCTCATTAAACTTTTACTCATAAATAATTCTCCTCTTTTTTTATTATTCTCTTGATTCAACCATTCTTTGTTCTATAATATCTACAGGATTTGTATTAGACATTAAATTATATCTGTAATTTGCAGCAGCAGCCTCTATAATTACAGCTATGTTTCTACCTGGTCTGATAGGTACTCTGATTTTTTTAAGTTTAACACCTAAAATATCTTCATAGACATTATCAATTCCAAGTCTGTCATAATCTCCATCATCTTTCCAATGTTCAAAATGAATCATTATTTTTATCTCTTTTGATGGTAGTATTGAACTTAATCCATATAATGCAGATACATCAATAATCCCCATACCTCTAACTTCTAACATCCCAAAAGTTATATAAGGAGATGTTCCTATAAGTTCTCCATCAATCTCTTTTATATCAACGGCATCATCAGTTACAAGTCTATGACCTCTTTTAATAAGTTCTAGCGCTGTTTCACTTTTTCCGATACCACTTTCTCCTGTTATTAACATCCCTATCCCATATACATCAACTAAAACTCCATGTAATCTTGTTTCAGGAGCCATCATATCTGATAAGTATAAAGTAAGTTTACTTATAAATTTAGTAGTTATCATATCAGTTCTAACAAGCCAAGTCTTATTTTTAACTGCAGATGCTAATATATCTTCTGGCACATCTAAATCTCTAGTAATCACTAAACATGAAATATCAAAAGAGAAAAATTTATTTATTCTTTTTCTTCTTAAATCAGGAGCCATATCACTTATAAAACTCCACTCTGCCTTACCAATAACTTGTATTCTCTCTGGTGCAAAATAATTATAAAACCCTGCTAGTTGTAAGCCTGGTCTATTGATATCTTGAACATCAATCGGAATATTAGCCTCTCCTTTTTGTATAATCTCTAGTTCAAAATCTTTAATTAATTTTTCTACAGTAACTCCCACTATATACCACCCTTTAACATTTTATTTTTTTTATCAGCCTCACCTGGTCTCATCTCTTCTAATTGAGCTCTTAAATTATTTTTATATCTATCTATATAATCTCTTCTTAGTTCTTCTTGTTCTTTCTTTTCTTCAGGAGTTAAATCCTCCACTTTACTTTTTCTTGATAGTTCGCTTATTCTTTCTGTAAGTTTCTTTAGTTCCATTTTTAAAATCTCCTTTTGTATACATATTATCTATATTCTTATTTTACCTTATTTTATTGTTTTTTATCAATATCTAAATACCAATTAATCACATCATTCCTCCCTAACTTATACATCCTTCGCTAGTTTTCCTCATCAATCTAATCTAATGCTGTATTTAATTGTCAATTACTAGCAAAAATTGAAGTAAATAAGTATTTTACAAATTTTTATAAGCGATATATAATATTTTTAGAAAGATTAGTTGAGTTTTAAGAATATTTGTCTAATGTTAGTTTAAAAGGGGGACTTAAATTGAAAAAAAAGACTTTATATAGAAAAATTACTAGAAGAAAGTATCTTCTGAATTTCCTTTTATTATTTATGAGAAGAAATAATCCTTTAATAATAAACCTAAGCCAAAACTTAGATTACTTTATCCAAAAAGAACAAGGACTAAGATACAAAAAACATGTAAGGCAATCTAGCAAAGCAAAGAATGAAAAAATTGCCTAGCTATTTAATTTATTTCAAATACAAAAAATATCCCTAGCAAACTTTATGCTAGGGATATTTTTTATATTCTTTTACTTAATTCATTTTTTATTGCTATAATAAAGTCTTTATAATTCACAGTAGCCTTAACCTGCCCTTCTGCAATTACAGATAAATCTTTAGTCATTATACCACTTTCAATTGTTTTAATTGTAGCTTCTTCTAATGCATTTGAGAATCTTACTAATTCTTCAATTTTATCTAACTCTCCTCTTTTTCTTAATGCACCTGTCCATGCAAAGATAGTTGCAACTGAATTAGTAGAAGTTTCTTCACCTTCTAAATATTTATAATAATGTCTTTGAACTGTTCCATGTGCTGCTTCATATTCATAGTAACCCTTTGGAGAAACCAATACAGATTTCATCATTGCAAGTGATCCAAATGCTGTAGCAACCAAATCTGACATAACATCACCATCATAATTTTTACACGCCCATATAAATCCACCTTCTGACCTTGCAACTCTTGCAACTGCATCATCTATTAAAGTATAGAAATATTCTATTTTTGCCTCATTAAATTTTTCTTTATATTTTTCTTCAAAAATTTCTTCAAAGATATCTTTAAATGTATGATCATATGTTTTAGAAATAGTATCTTTTGTTGAGAACCATAAATCTAACTTACTATCTAATGCATATTCAAAACATGATTTTGCAAAACTTTCAATTGATGCTTTAGTATTATACATTCCCATAATAATTCCATCAGTATTCTCAAATTTAAATATTTCTGATTTTTGCACACCATTTTTCCCCTCAACAGTTAAATATACTGTATCACCTTTTTGAGCTATTAATTCAGTTCCTTTATATATATCCCCATAAGCATGTCTTGCTATTATTATAGGCTTTTTCCATCCTTTAACAAGCGGCTTTATATTTTCTACTATTATAGGCTCTCTAAATACAGTTCCATCTAAAATTGCTCTTATAGTCCCATTTGGACTTTTCCACATCTCTGATAGATTATATTCTTTTACTCTATCTTTATTTGGTGTTATTGTAGCACACTTAACCGCAACCCCATATTTTTTTGTAGCCTCTGCTGACTCTATTGTTACAGCATCTTTTGTCTTTTCTCTATTCTCTAACCCCAAATCATAATACTCTGCCTTATAATCTATAAAAGGTACTATAAGCTCCTCTTTTATACACTGCCAAAGCACTTTAGTCATTTCATCCCCATCCATTTCAACTAAAGGTACTTTCATACTAATTTTAACCATTTAAATAACCCCCCTAAAACCTTTTGTTAAAATTATACCTTATTTTGCCAAAAATGGGAATAATTATATTTATATATAACAAAAAGCCTCTGTATTGCTACAGAGGCTTAAATTTCAATTAACTCCCGAAATGCCGTCACACTTATTTATTCATACCTGCGTCTCGCAGGTGGGCTATGTGCAACCTAATTCTGTTATCTTCAGTATAGGATTTCTCCATCGAAGCGCGACATTGTTAAGCATTTTACAAATCCCGTAGTTATCATGTAGGCTGAATTTATAAGCTTCGCGAACACCTTAGGATGTCTTTATGTTTTAATTATATCAAACTTAAATTATAAGTCAAGGAAAACATTTACACATATTTATTTTTATTATTTTTTTAAAATAAGCATCTGTTTATTTTCACTAAGTTCAGTAATTTCATAGCTTAATTCTATATCAAATTCATCTAAAATTTCTTCTAGAACATCTTCTAAATTATCTGATGCAATATCAGCTAAATACGCTTTATACTCATCATCTTTTTCTGAATCTGACGAATCTTCTAACTCATCAACAAACGTTCTAGCTGCATTAAGTTCAACTAAATCAAACTTGTAAGCTATCACTATTTGATTACCACTATTTGATATAACCTCAAAATTATTTTCTTCTAAGTAAGTTTTTATATTTTCCATATTTAAATCACTTGCTCCTAATATAAAAGATCTTTGTATACTTTTTTAACTTCATTAAATTCAGCATCATCTTCTACCATATTAAATTCTTCACCATTTTCAGTTATATCTACTCTAAACGCAAACATATCCTCTTCTTTTCCATCTTCTACTGGTGAAAGTAATAAATATTTTTTCTCATTTTCTGTTTCTTCATCAAGGTATATTTCTGCAACAACCTCAAACTCAATTTTATTTCCATCAATATCTTTAAATGCCATTATTTTCTTTTCTTCCATTATATAATCTCCTCTTTGCTTATTAAACTAGATATAGCTCCTTTATAAAATACATATTCATAATGTAGTGCTCTTGTTAGAACAACATAAAGTAATTTCTTATCTAATTCATTATTTGAATAATTCTCTTCACTAAGATTATAAACTATCGTACAATCAAATTCCAATCCTTTTGTAAGGTATGATGGTATTATTATTAAATCTAAATCTATTTTTTTATCATCATTCTTAACCATTACAAAATTATTATCAGAATACTTTTTCATATTCTCTCTAACTCTTTTACACTCTTTTAAGCTCTTACAAACTATAGCAACAGATTTTTTGCCCTCATCTCTTACCTTTTTAACTATAACATCAACATCACTTGCAAAATCTTTTACAAGTTTAAACTCTTTTATCTCTGGGTCCATTCCATGCCTTAAAACTGGCATAGCTGGTTTTGGGAAATTCTCTTGCTGCTTTAATATAACATTAGCAAACTTTATTATCTCAACTGTACTTCTATAACTTTGTGTTAAAGTTTTATAAATACCTTTTTCTTTGTAAAGATTTTCGACAATATTATCCCATGAATTTATTCCTTTATATGAATATATTCCTTGTCCTATATCCCCAACTATTGTAAGACTTCTACCTCTACTCATCATTGAAATAACTTCAAGCTGTAATGGTGCATAATCCTGTGCTTCATCTATAACTATATGCTTAAACATATCTTCCTCTGCAAGTCCTGCTATTTTAAATTCTAAATATAACATCCCCGCTAAATCATCTGCATCAATTAAATTGCTTTCTAAATTACTTTTAAGAGTCTCAGATATATATGAAATAAGTTTAGGTGGTATTTTACCTGAAGTAACTTCTTGTAAAATCTCATCATTTGTAAATAACTCATAATAAATATTTTTTGTACTAATACCTTTCCAGTCTTCAAAATACTTATTAAATGCTATTTTTGATGCTTTTTTTATCTCAACTTTTTTATTATCTCTTTCATCATAAAGCTTTATAACTTCTCGTCTTCTCTCAACTTCATCTTCAATTGTTTTTTTACTTCTTGAAATTGTATAATCATATTGGAAATCAATTTTATTTAAAACATCCAATACTTTTTGTCCTAATTTTTTTTCAAAATATCTTTTTATCTCATCTTTTCTTTTATTAATAGGATAATTTATTAAATCCTTTAAGAAAAGTCTTTTTATCTCTTTAGTATCAAATAGTGAATATCTATCAACTTTTATATCCTCTACTTGGCTATCATTTCTTTCTAAGACTCTTATGTATCTATCTAAAATACTTTTAAATCCTAATGTTCCTTTTAACTTGCTTTCATTTTTAAGGTACTTAATTTCATTATCTTCTGAGTTTTCTATTATTTTAACAAGTTTTTTATCTTTACTTATTAAACTACCTTTTAATGCTAATCTTTTTACTGCTAATTCTTCAAAAGTCATTTGTGGAACTTTATCAACACCAAGGTTTGGTAAAACTTCTGATATATAATCTAAGAAAATTTTATTTGGTGCTACAACAAGTATATCACTTCCACTTAAAGTCTCTTTATGTCTATACATAAGATACGCAAGTCTATGAAGTGCAACTGTTGTCTTACCAGAACCTGCTGAACCTTGTATTATCATAGGAAAACTTTTATCAGCTCTAATAATATCATTTTGTTCTTTTTGAATTGTAGCAACAACTTCTTTAAGTTTATCACCTGTACTTTCTTCTAAATTCACCTTTAAGAACTCATCTATTAAAACATTCTCCTCGTCATCTTGAGCTTTAAGAATTATTTCATTAATCCCCTCATCAAAACACTTCTCTATATCATTATTTTTATTAAATAAAAACTTTCTTTTTGTCTTAAGTTCACCTTCTACAACACCAACTGGAGCAACATAATAAGCCTCTCCCTGAGTACCACTATAATATAAATCTGCTATCGGAGCTCTCCAGTCAATTACTTTTTCTTCTCCATTTTCCATATCTCCAAGACCTGTTTTTCCAATATAAAAAGTTTCAGGTTCTCTTCTATATTCTCTAAAATCAATTCTAGCAAAATAAGGTTTTTCTTTAGCTTCTTCATATGAAACCATATTTTTCTTTAATATATTATAGAGCTTTTTATTTATATCTAATTCTTGATTATAAGCACCCTTACTATTTTTTTCTAGGGCACTTACTCTCCCTTTCAACTCATTTTCTTCGTTTTTAATTCTCTCTATTTCTAAATCTAACCATAATTTAGTATCCTTTAGAATCTGTCTTTCTTTGTCTAAAACATTAATATCCATAAATACCTCCTACAATCATTAACTATTTATTATAATAATATTTATATTTTTTTGTCAACATAATGTGTTACTTTGCATATACATTAAATAAACCTAAATTTAATTTTAAAGGAGTGTTTCTAAATTTGAATTTCTTAATTACAAATTATAATAATCCCTTACTTAAAAATATACATGATACTTTAAAATCTAATAATGAGTCAATAAAATTTATCAGTGAACATATATCACATAAATCTTTAAAGGATTTTATTCTCAAAAATGAAATTAACATAATACTTCATACTGATATTATATATGATATTGATGAATGTCAAAAGCTTGGTAGTCAAGCTATAAAGCAAAACACTAATACAATAAATATTATTTCTAAAATATGCAATGAACTAAATATAAAACTAATTTATCTTTCTTCACATGAAGTATACGGTGATTACCCTATACTTCCACTTGTAGAGAATATAATATCTAATCCAATAAATACTCTTGGTGAATCCCAAAAAGGCTCTGAAGCTATCCTAACAAATAATACTAAAAATTATTTTATTCTTCGATTATCTTGGGTATTTGGACTAGAAAATTGTTATATTAAGCAGATAATCAGCAATGCTAAAACTCCACTTATATTTTGTAGCGAAAAAATAGTTAATCCAACACCTATAAATCTCATTATAACTATAATATTAACTATATCAAAAACTACTAAATTTGGAACTTATAACTGCGCTACTAAAAATTCTTGCTCTAAATTAGATTTAACTAAATTTATTTTTAATTTTATTGATTTCCCAAAAGAAGTTTCTCCATTCCCTGATTCAATTCTCTCTAAATTTACAAAAACAGCTTATAATTCTAGCTTAGATTGTTCCTTATTAGAAAAAACTTTTGATATAACTATTCCTAGTTATAAAACTGAAGTTACTACTTATATAAATTCTAATTTCAAATAAATTATTTTAAAAGGTAAGCGCTACTATTCTTGCCTTTTAGAATAAACTAATTTGCTCATCAGATTTTTCTTCTAAAGTTGATATTGTAAGCCCTATTAATCTTAAAGGTTTATTTATATCTATCTTATCGAACAGTTCTAATGTTTTTTGAAGTATTTCCTGCTTATTTTCTAAGTATTCTAAATAAGTTTTACTTTTTGTATGACTTATAAAATCATTTGTTTTAATTTTAATAGTTAATGTTCTTCCTTTTAAATTATTTCTATTAAGATATGAGTAAATAGCATTAACATATTCCGTTAAGTAATCATTAAATATTTTTTTATCAAAAATATCTTCTCTAAATGTATTTTCTTTCCCATATGATTTCCTACTATAATCACTAATAACCTCTCTATTATCAATTCCTCGTATTCTTAAGTATATTTCTTCACCTAATTTCCCAAAACTACTCACAAAATAACTTTTTGATAAATTAAACATATCAGAAACTTTTAATATCCCCATATTCTGTAACTTTTCCACAGACTTATCTCCAAGCCCATGAATCCGCTCTATTTTTAATCCACCAATTATTTCTTTAAAGTTATTTTTATCAATTTTCATTATTCCATTAGGTTTATTCCAATCTGATGCTATTTTTGCAAAAAATTTATTATATGAAATACCTACTGACATTGTTAATCCAAATCTTTTTTTCACTTCACTTTTTAGCATCATTGAAAATCTGATAGGCTCTACCTTTAAGTCAGTTATATCTAAATAAGCTTCATCTATACTTACCTTTTCAATCTTATCTACAAATTCTGAAAACATATTAAATATTAAACTTGATATTTCTTGATATCTATAATGTCTAACAGGCACAATAATTATATCAGGGCAAAGTGATTGTGCCATATATATAGGCATTGCTGATTTAACACCATACTTTCTTGCCTCATATGAACAAGTAGTAACAACTCCTCTATCTGATATTCCACCAACAACCACCGCTTTTCCTTCTAACTTTTTATTATCTAAAATTTCAACTGATGCAAAAAATGCATCCATGTCTACATGTAATATAACCCTTTCCATTACAACACCATCCTACTATAAAACAAAAAATTAGAGTAAGATAATCTCACTCTAACTTTAATTTATTATTCTTCAACTAATTCATACATTTCAGTTGCTCTATCTGTATACATTATACCTTCTAAATGATCAATCTCATGTAAGAAACATCTAGCTAAAAGTCCATCTACTTTATAGTTCATAAGCTCGCCATGTTCATTTAAAGCTTCTATTTCAACTTTTGTAGGTCTTTCAACTAAACCCTCATGCATTACAAAACTTAAACAACCTTCATAATCAACTGCTGTTTTCTTTGAAGTTTTTATTATTCTAGGGTTTATTAATACATATCTAGTTACATCATCTAAAAAATCTATTAAAGTTACTTTCTTATTCACACCTATCTGTGGTGCAGCAAGGCCAATTCCTTCAACTGTTGCAAGAGTATCTTTTAAATCTTTTAATAATCCTTTTATTTCACTTACGTCTTTTACCTCTTCTGATACTTTACTAAGACGCGCATCGCCTAATTGTATAATTTTTTTTACAGCCATTTAATCTGCTCCTCCTAAACCATTTCATTTATCTCTTATTATATTAAAACATATTTTTATATTTTTTTCATTATATAAATTGTTTTAAAAAAGCAAATTAACTATCTCATACTATAATATATTACCTAATACATCGATACATTTATTTATTTCATCATAAGATATATTTAAAGGTGGTAAAAGCCTTAATGTAGAGCCTCCCGCTGTTAAAATTAACAATTTCTGTTCAATAGCTTTATTAACATATAAACCAATATCTCCTTTAACTTCTATTCCTACCATCAAACCTCTTCCTCTAACTTCTATTATATTATCACTTTTTATATCTTTTAGTTTATTGAAAATATATTTGCTTTTTTTATTTATCTCAGCTAAAAAATCATTTTCTATAAATTCATCAATAATAACATTAGAAACAGCCGTAACTAAAGGATTTCCACCAAAAGTAGATCCATGGTCACCATATTTTATGGTATTTTCTGTTTTTTCACCACACAATATGGCTCCAATAGGTACTCCACCACCTAGCCCTTTTGCTAGTGTAACTATATCAGCTTTAACATCAAAGTACTCATGAGCTAAAAACTTTCCTGTTCTACCTATCCCTGTTTGAACTTCATCAAAAATCAGTAAAATATCTTTTTCTTCACATATAGCAGTAATTTCTTTCACAAAATTGCTATCTAATTGATTAACACCACCTTCACCTTGAATCGCTTCTAACATAATAGCACAAACAGTATCATCTAATGTACTTTTAAAAGCTTCTATATCATTTGCAGCAAAGTATTTAAATCCAGTTGGAAATGGATGAAAATATTTATGGAATTTTTCTTGTCCTGTTGCCATTAATGTACTCATTGTTCTGCCGTGAAATGATTTATTCAGAGTTAAAATAGTTCCTCTTTCTTTACCATACTTATCATAACTATACTTTCTTGCTATTTTTATAGCACCTTCATTGCTTTCTGCACCTGAATTTGAAAAAAACACTTTTTTCATTCCTGATATCTTTACTAACTTTTCTGCTAAATCAATAGAGTTTTTATTTAAATATATATTTGAAATATGAAGTAACTTTTCTGCCTGTTCTTTTATTGCTTTTACTATTTTTTCATTACAATGCCCAAGGCAATTAACTCCAATCCCAGAGGTGAAATCTAAATATTCATTTCCTCTATCATCATACAAATAACTCCCATTACCGTATTCAAATGTAATTTCATTAAAAGCATATGAGTTTACTAAATACTCTCTATGTCTTTTTGCATTATAATCACTCATTATCATTTCCCTCCCCAATTTCTATCATAGTTCCTATCCCAGTTTCCGAAAAAAGTTCTAAAAGTATCGTATGTGGTATTCTTCCATCTATTATGTGTGCTTTTCCCACCCCATGTTCAAGTGCATCCATACAACATTCTATCTTTGGAATCATTCCACCTTTTATAATATTATCATCTATTAGTTTATATAAGTTTTTCTTATCTATATTAGAAATCAAAGTATCATTATCCTCAATATCTAACATTAGCCCTGGTACATCTGTAAGTAATATTATCTTTTCTGCATTTATTGCTGCTGCTATTTTTGATGCTGCGGTATCAGCATTCACATTGTAAATATTTCCATCGAGTCCCTGTGCAACTGTTGCAACTACGCTAATATAATTATTTTTTAAAGCATCTAAAATTACCTTTGAATTAATCTCAACAATATCACCTACATATCCTAGATCTACTTCTGCTATTTTCTTTTCACTTTTCATCATATTTCCATCTATTCCACATAAGCCTATTGCATTTCCACCATTTTTATTTATAAGTGCAACTAACTCTTTATTCACTTTCCCTGCTAAAACCATCTGTACAACTTCCATTGTTTCCTTATCTGTATATCTTAGCCCATTTATAAATTCTGATTCCTTACCGACTTTTTTCAAAACTTTATTAATATCAGGTCCACCTCCATGAACCAAGATAACTTTTATTCCAACACAACTCATAAGTATTATATCTTTTATAACAGCTTCCTTTAAAGTTTCATTTTTCATAGCATTTCCACCATATTTTACAACCATAACTTTATCATTATATTGTTGAATATAAGGTAGTGCCTGTATTAAAGTATTAGCTTTATCTAAATTACTGATTTTCATAGTTTATAAGCCCCCTTTATTTTATCTATAAAAAACAATAATTTTTAAGTTCTATAATCTCCATTAATTCGTACATATTCATAGCTTAAATCACATCCAAATGCATATCCACTATAATTTCCAGAATTAATATTCACTAAAATATTAATCTCTGATTCTTCTAATATCTCTTTTGCCTTTTCTTCACTAAACCCAATCGGATTTCCATTCTTAAATAATTCAAGATAGCCTTTTGAACTTTCAAAAGCTATTTCAATCTTATTTAGATCAAATATAACACCACTATAACCTAACGCACATAATATTCTACCCCAGTTAGCATCATTTCCAAAAATAGCTGTTTTAACTAAATCTGATTGTATAACACTCTTTGCAAGAATAACTGCCTCATCTTCAGTTCTAGTATTATTAACCCTGCATTCAATAAGTTTAGTTGCACCTTCCCCATCTTTTGCAACAAGCTTTGCAAGTTCCATCAATACAAATGTAAGTGCTTCTAAAAATTCATTGTAAATTTCACCTTCAATACTTATTAACTCATTTTCTGCTTTTCCATTAGCAAGTATTAATATACTATCGTTTGTGCTCTGGTCTCCATCTACACTAACTCTATTAAAACTTTTTTCTGTTGCAATTTTAAGAGCTTTCTCTAAACATACTTTATTTATATTTATATCAGTTGTAACAAAAGCAAGTGTCGTGGCCATATTAGGATTTATCATCCCAGATCCCTTTGCTATACCACCTATAGTAACAACTTCATCACCTATATTAAAGGAAACTGCAACCTCTTTTTTTATAAGGTCAGTTGTCATAATAGCCTCTCTAGCATATATATTACCTTTTTTATTTAAGCAGCTAACTAATTTAGCTACATTATCTTCAATTGCTTGTATATTTAAAGGAACTCCTATAACTCCTGTTGAAGCAACTAAAACATCTTCCATACCAATTTTACACTCTTCGGCTATTAATGATGCCATTTTATAAGCTTTTTCTAATCCATCAATACCAGAACATGTATTAGCATTACCACTATTAATAATAACTGCTTGTGCAATACCATTTTCAAGATGCTTTTTACAAACTTCTATAGGATTTCCTTTAACTATATTTTGAGTATAAACCCCAGCCGCAACTGCTGGAATTTCTGAATATATCAATGCTAAATCTAATTTTTCTTTTCTTTTTTTTATCCCACAATGTATTCCTGAAGCTAGAAACCCCTTTGCCTCAGTAATACCTCCTCTTAAAACTTTCATTTTATATAGCCCCCTTTATCTAAAAGATTTTTGGAATCATATCAATTCCCATATCTTCATCAAATCCAAATCTTAAATTCATATTTTGTATAGCCTGTCCTGCTGCACCTTTAACCATATTATCTATAGTAGAAACTATAATACATCTATTACATCTCTCATCTTTATGAATAGATATATAACAATAATTAGAATTTCTAGCAAGCTTTATATTAGCAACATCTCCAACTGGTAAAATAACAATAAATTTTTCATTCTTATAATACTCGCAATACTTTTTATAAATAGCTTCAACACTAATATTTATTTTTAAATTAAAATATATTGTTGATAGTATCCCTCTATTTACTGGTATTAAATGTGGTGTAAAAGTAATCTGATATTTCCTATCAGATAAACTACTTAAAACCTCTTCTATCTCTGGGGTATGTCTATGTGTTCCTCCTAATGCATATGGCTTTAAATTCTCATTACAATCAACATAATGAGTATTATCATTTGCAACCTTTCCAGCACCTGTAACACCTGATTTAGCATCAATTATAATACTATTTTCTACAATTATATCATTTGTAATAGCAGGTCCTAAACCAAGTGATATACTTGTAGGATAACACCCTGGATTTGCTATAATCATTTGCTTATTAACTTTTTCTCGATGCAATTCAGGTATACAGTAAATAGCCTTTTTATGAAGCTCTTTATCAGAATATTTTTTATTATAATATTTTATATAATCCCCCTCATCGCTTAATCTAAAATCAGCTCCTATATCAATTAAAACCTTTTTAGAATCAATTAATTTACTCGCTATTTTCTCACTTAATCCATGTGGTAATGCTGC
Source organism: uncultured Clostridium sp. (assembly GCF_947039605.1). Classification (GTDB taxonomy): domain Bacteria; phylum Bacillota; class Clostridia; order Clostridiales; family Clostridiaceae; genus Sarcina. Next base: position 22,175 of record NZ_CAMQZG010000018.1, on the reverse strand, counting down.
AAATATAACTTCTGACTTTTCAATAACAGCATCTTCATCCTCACAAATTAAATCACTTATCTTCAATAAATTTTTATAGATATCAGATATCTTCATATCCTTAAAACTTTTTGAACTTATCCCAACAACCTGAACTTTTTGATGCCTTAATAAATAAGATAAAAGTTCTATTCCAACATAGCCGGTAGCCCCAATTATACCAACCTTAACCATAATTTATACCTCCAAAGCCTCACGACTTTTATTTATATACTCTTTTAATTCTTTAATTCTCTCTTTAGTTTGAACTGAACTTGGCCCCCCTATTGCATTTCTATTTTCAACACAATTAACTAAATCAATAGCTTCAAAAGCTTCATCTGTAAATATGCTAGAGAATTTTTTCATCTCACCTAAACTTAGTTCTTCTAAAGCTTTATTATTCTCTATACAATAAAATACCATCTCTCCAAGAATTCTATGTGCATCTCTAAATGCAATTCCACACTTAACTAAATAATCTGCTAAATCAGTAGCATTTATAAACCCATCTTTACATGATGCCCTCATATTTTCTTCTTTTACCTTCATTGTCTTAATCATATTAGTAAAAATTGAAATACACATTTTAAAAGTATCAACTGAATCAAAGATTAACTCTTTGTCTTCTTGCATATCTTTGTTGTAAGCTAGTGGTAAAGATTTCATAAGACTCAATAACCCCATTAAATCTCCATAGACTCTTCCACACTTACCTCTAACAAGTTCTGCTACATCTGGATTCTTCTTTTGTGGCATGATAGACGAACCTGTTGAATATGCATCATCTAACTCTACAAATGAGAATTCTGAAGAACACCATAAAATAACCTCTTCACTAAATCTTGATAAATGCATCATTGCAATACTAATATCACTTGCAAGTTCAATAGCAAAATCCCTATCTGAAACTCCATCTATACTATTCATACATACTCTCTCAAATCCCAATAAATCTTTAACCATAACTCTATCTATAGGATATGTTGTAGTTGCTAGTGCACCACTACCAAGTGGCAATGAATTCATTCTTTTATAGCAATCATCTAATCTTTCAAAATCTCTTTTAAACATTTCTGAATAAGCTAAAATATGATGTGCAAAAGTTATAGGCTGTGCTCTTTGCAAATGTGTATATCCTGGCATTATTGTTGTTGTATTCTCTTGTGCTTTCTCTACTAATACCTCTTGAAAATCTAATATAAGTTTTTTCATAATATTAATTTCATTTTTAAGATACATTCTAATATCTAAAGCAACTTGATCATTTCTACTTCTAGCAGTATGTAGTTTTTTTCCTACCTCACCTATCTCTTTAATAAGAAGCGTTTCTATATTCATATGAATATCTTCTTGGTCCTTAGATAACTCAACTTCACCACTTTCTATTTTTTGGAGAATTTTATCTAAGCCTTCTTTTATCTTTTCTCCATCTTCTTTTGGAATTATTTCACACTCTGAAAGCATTGTAACATGTGCCTTACTCCCTAAAATATCTTCTTTATACATTCTATAATCTATATGAATAGATGAATTAAAATCATTCAACTCATCACTAACCTCTTTTTGAAATCTTCCTGACCATAATTTCATAACAATCTCTCCTATAATTTAAAATTTAGCTTGCCCTAAATATAAGGCAAGCTTTTAATATTATTTAAAATAATTATTTCTTTTTTTAGCAACAACTTTTGCTGGAAGTCCAAAAAGATTTATAAATCCTTCTGAATCTTTTTGATTATAAACTTCATCCTCATCGAATGTAGCAATTTCTTCATCATATAATGAATACTCTGAATTAATCCCTGCTGTAATTATATTTCCTTTATAAAGTTTTAATCTTACTTCTCCTGTAACAAACTCTTGAGTTTTATCAACAAATGCCATTAATGATTCTCTAAGAGGTGTATACCACTTTCCAAAATACACCATCTCGCCAAGTTTTTGACTAACTGAATCTTTATAATGCATAGTATCTCTATCTATTGTAAGAGTCTCTAACTCTCTGTGAGCATAGTATAAAATACTTCCACCAGGTGTTTCATAAACTCCTCTTGATTTCATACCAACAAGTCTATTCTCAACTAAATCAACAATTCCAACTCCATTAGCACCACCAACTTCATTTAACCTTTGAATTAATTCAACAGCGCCATATTTAATATCATCTATAGTAACTGGAATACCTTGCTCAAATCCTAATTTAATATAAGTAGCTTTATCAGGTGCTTTTTCTGGACTAACACCAAGTTCTAAAATATCATCATAATTAGGCTCATTCATAGGATCTTCTAAATCTAAACCTTCATGACTAAGATGCCATAAATTTTTATCCTTACTATAACTAGTTTCCTTAGTCATAGGTATATCTATATTTCTCGCAATTGCATAATCAATTTCTTCATCTCTTGATTTAATATCCCAAATTCTCCATGGTGCAATTATTTTCATATCAGGTGCAAAAGCTTTTATAGCCATTTCAAATCTTACCTGATCATTTCCTTTTCCAGTACATCCATGTACTATTGCATCAGCACCTTCTTTTTTTGCAATTTCAACAAGTCTTTTTCCTATTAAAGGTCTTGCAAATGCAGTTCCAAGTAAATATTTATTTTCATAAAGAGCATTTGCTTTTAAACAAGGAAAAATAAATTCTTCCACTAACTCTTCCTTTAAATCTTCAATATATAATTTGCTAGCTCCTGTTTTTAAAGCTTTTTCATGTAATGGCTCTAACTCTTTTCCTTGTCCTACATCTCCTGCAACAGCTATAACTTCACAATCATAATTTTCCTTAAGCCATGGAATTATAATTGATGTATCTAATCCCCCTGAATATGCAAGTATCACTTTTTTTATTTTTTCCACTTTAATCACCTTCCATTATTTGTAAACTATAATAGTATTATATATCTTAATTAATAAAAATACAAGTTTTATTTATAAATATTCACAATATTAACTTAATCCCCTAATTAAAGCTATTTAAATATACATAAATAACTATTTTTATACATTATAATGCATAAAAAAAAGAGCTATTCATTCGAATAAACTCTTTTATATTAAACCATTTCTTATTTAGTCTAAATTATTCACCATTTAATTTAAACTACTCGCCCTGGTTTAAACAAACTGAAAATATATGACACTTATTCTTATCTTTACTCTTCTCTGCTAAAGCCTCATATTTTTTAACTAATGTTCTCATCTCTAAGTCAAACTCTTTAAATGATGCTTCATCAATACACATATCTCTAAATATAACAGATATAGCATTATTCTCATTATTATGGTCAACTTTTTTCATAAGGGTCTCTATTGATTTCTCTTTAGATTTATCATAGTACTCATTTACTATGTTAAGTATTTGAGATTTATAAACCTTTTTTGTTTGTTTATTTATCTCTTCTGCCTCTATAACAAAATTTTCTGCTGTTAAATAATAGTATTTAGCTATTATCCCTTTTATTTCTTTTGTTCTTACAAGTTCTAAAATCCCTACACGCTCTAACTTTTTTATGTGATAATGCACTTTAGCTGGAACCTCACCTAAATAATCTGCTATTTCTTTAACCGTTGCTGCATCCTTAGTATTTCTTAAAAAGCTTATTATTCTAAGTCTATACGGATCAGAATAAGCTTTTATTTGTTCAATGCCAACAAGTTTCATAACTTCCTTCATAAACATACCCCCTATATTTAATTAGTACTTGAAAACCTTTCCTAAATTATACCATATTTGTAAGAATAATAACATAATTAATTTTTAAAAAATTTATATTATTAAATTTTTTTTATTCTTTCCTACACTATACGAAAAATAATAAAAGGTGTCCCATTAATTGGGACACCTTTTAAGCTCTCTCTTGAATCATTGATTTAACTTTCATAAGTCTTGTTAATGCAGATCTCTCATTCTCATCAAGCTTCATTCTAATAAATCTAATAGTTTCTTGAAGTTGAGGAATTGTCATATATTCTAAGGCATTAACTCTTCTTCTTGTTTTTTCAATTTCATCACCCATTAACTGGCATGATTTTTCTACTTCTGCAAGCTCTAAAAGCTTTGGTAAAATACTATACAGTTTTCCAATAGCATCATCAAGTTCTGCTGAAGTGTTAGCAAATCCATATGGGTAAATACTTCCTTCATCGCCTTCAAGTTCTCGCTTGAAGTTCATCATTGGAACATTAACACTCATTATATTTTTATTACTAACTTCTACTTTAATATTATCTTTAGGATATGATATTGCTTCTTCTAAGAACTCTGAACTCATTCCTGCTCTAGCCATTACAAAATCCTTTAAAGATCCACCAAGTTCCGCTTCAACTTCTTTTCTTAACTTATTATTAAATTTAACAAGGTCGATGAATTGTCTTACCAATTCATCTTGCTTATCTTTTAATAATTTATGCCCTCTAGTAGCTGTAACAATTCTTTTCTTTAGCTTTGAAAGCTCCATTCTAGTAGGATTGACATTTAATCTTTGTGCCATACTCTACTCATCCTCTCCTACCGGCATATACTTTTCAAGATATTCATCTCTGATTCTCTTAAGCTCTGTCTTAGGTAATATTTTAAGAAGTTTCCATCCAAGTTCTAATGTTTCTTCTATTGATCTATTTGTTGTAAATCCTTGTGCTATATATTCTTTTTCAAATGCTTCTGCAAACTTAGCATATGCTTTATCAGCATCTGAAAGTGCACTTTCTCCAAGGATAGCAGCAAGTTCTTTTGCTTGTTTCCCTTGTGCATATGATGAGAATAATTGGTTCATTGTATCAGCATGATCTTCTCTAGTTTTTCCTTTACCAATACCTTTATCTTTAAGTCTTGAAAGTGATGGTAATACATCTATTGGAGGCATTATTCCTTTAGTATATAATTCTCTTGAAAGAATAATTTGTCCCTCTGTGATATATCCTGTTAAGTCAGGAATTGGGTGAGTTTTATCATCCTCTGGCATTGTTAATATAGGAATTTGTGTTATTGAACCTTCCTTACCAACAAGTCTTCCTGCTCTTTCATATAAAGTTGAAAGGTCAGTATATAGATATCCTGGATATCCTCTTCTCCCCGGAACCTCTTTTCTAGCTGCTGAAACTTCTCTTAAAGCTTCACAGTAGTTTGTGATATCTGTCATAATTACAAGTACATGCATACCCTTTTCATAAGCTAAGAATTCAGCTGTTGTAAGAGCCATTCTTGGCGTAGCTATTCTTTCGATAGCTGGGTCTGATGCAAGGTTCATGAATAACACTGAGTTATCAATAGCCCCTGTACTTTCAAATTCTTCTACGAAGAACTCTGCTTCTTCAAATGTAATACCTATAGCTGCAAAAACAACAGCAAAGTTTATATCTGAATTTAAAACTTGTGCTTGTCTAGCTATTTGTGCTGCAAGTTGTGAGTGAGGAAGTCCTGCTCCTGAGAAAATCGGAAGTTTTTGTCCTCTAACAAGTGTATTAAGACCATCAATTGCAGAAATACCTGTTTGAATAAATTCTGATGGGAAATTTCTTGCAACTGGGTTAATAGCCTCTCCATTTATATCAAGTCTAGCTTCTGGTATAATCTTTGGACCATTATCCTTAGGTTTACCCATTCCATCAAAGACTCTTCCAAGCATATCTTCTGATACTGCAAGTTCAAGTGGTCTTCCAAGGAATCTAGCTTTAGTTCCTTTTATATTAATTCCTGAAGAACCCTCGAAGATTTGGACCATTGCCTTATCTCCATTAACTTCAAGAACCTTTCCTCTTCTTAATTCACCAGTTTGAAGTTCAATTTCAACTAGCTCATCATATTTAACACCTTCAACACCTTCAACAGCCATTAAAGGTCCTACAACTTCTGTTACTGTTCTATACTCTTTAAGCATCTAGAACCCCTCCTTCGCTGATTAATTTATCTATCGCTTCTTTTAATTCTACTAAAACATCATCAATTTTAGATATTTCTGTTTCAGGAATATATTTACTTCTTGCTATTCTATCTCTTACTTCAAGATTTAATATTTTATCTAAGTAAACTCCAACTTCTAAAGCTCTTTCAGCTTCTAATTGGAATGCAGTTACTACTTTTAACATTTTATATTGTTTTGTAAGTGATGTATAAGTATCAACTTCATGGAAAGCATTTTGTTGCAGATAATCTTCTCTTATTGACTTTGCAACCTCAAGCTTTAATCTATCACCTTCTGATAAAGCATCTATACCAACAAGTCTAACTATCTCTTGAAGATTAGCTTCTTCTTGCAATAATGCCATAGCTTCTGTTCTGATTTTTGACCAATCATCAGCTACATTTTCATCCATCCATTTACCCATTTTATCAAGATATAATGAATATGAACTTAACCAGTTTATTGATGGGAAGTGTCTTTTATAAGCAAGTTGTGCATCAAGTCCCCAGAAAACTTTAACTATTCTAAGTGTTGATTGAGTAACTGGTTCTGAAATATCTCCTCCTGGAGGTGATACAGCTCCAATAGCCGTTATAGCTCCTTGTCTTTCATCTTTTCCAAGAGCAACTACTTTACCCGCTCTCTCATAATAATCAGCAAGTCTTGATCCAAGATATGCTGGATATCCTTCATCCCCTGGCATCTCTTCAAGTCTACCAGACATTTCTCTTAATGCCTCAGCCCATCTTGATGTTGAGTCAGCCATTATAGCTACTGAGTACCCCATATCTCTGAAATATTCAGCAATTGTAATTCCTGTATATATTGAAGCTTCTCTAGCTGCAACTGGCATATTTGAAGTATTAGCTATAAGAACTGTTCTTTTCATAAGACTTTGTCCTGTTTTAGGATCTTTAAGTTCTGGGAACTCATTAAGAACGTCTGTCATTTCATTTCCACGCTCTCCACATCCAACATAAACAACTATATCAGCATCTCCCCATTTAGCTATTTGGTGTTGAACTACTGTTTTTCCAGCTCCAAAAGGTCCTGGAACCGCAGCAGCTCCACCTTTTGCAACTGGGAAGAATGTGTCTACAACTCTTTGTCCTGTTGTCATTGGCTCAACTGGGTTCATTTTTCTTGCATACGGTCTACCTTTTCTTACAGGCCATTTTTGCATTAATTTAACTTCTTTATCACCTTTTGAAGTTTCTATTATTGCAATAACTTCTTCAACTGTAAATTCACCTGATTTTATTTCTTTAATTTTACCTTCTATTCCATAAGGTACCATAATTCTTTGTTCTACTACTGGAGTTTCTTGAACAGTTCCTATAAGGTCTCCACTTCCAACCTCATCTCCAACTTTAGCACTTGCAACAAAGTCCCATTTTTTTTCTCTATTTAATGATTTTACATGAACTCCTCTTGTTAAGAAGTTAGATTTTGCAGCTTTAAGAAAAGCATTAAGTGGTCTTTGTATTCCATCAAACATTGATTCTATAAGTCCTGGTCCAAGTTCAACTGATAATGGTTCTCCAGTTGTTACAACTGGATCTCCAGGACCAATTCCTGATGTTTCCTCATAAACTTGTATAGAAGCCTTATCATTTCTCATCTCTATGATTTCACCTATAAGACCTTTTTCTCCAACCTTTACTACATCATATATATTAGCTTCTTCCATTCCCTCAGCTACTACTAGAGGTCCTGCAACTTTTACAATTCTTCCGATTTTCAAGTTATCCAACCTACCTTCCTATAAAATGTTAACACCAACTGCTTTTTCTACGTTCGTTGAAATTCTTTTTAATCCCATGTTTAATGTTCCTTGATTACTTGGAATTAATATAACAGCAGGTAACAATTTTTTATTATATCTTTCTATAGTTTCTTCTATATCTTTAGCAACATGCTCTGTCACAAATATAACTGCGTAATCTGTCATTGCAAGTCTATCAATTGTTTTTCTTGCTTCTTCAACTTCTACTACTGGAAATACATCCACTCCTAAAGCCTTAAATGCTAAAACTGAATCTTTATCTCCAACAACTCCTACTTTCTTATACATATGCATCACGCAGCCTTTCTCTTATTACTTCTTCAGCAATATTATTAAGCTTTCCAACCATTATAGTTCTTATTTGCTTAATTTCATTTTCCTTTGCATAAACATAAGCTAAAACTGGCATTGGACCTGATGTAATATACTTAGCATCTTTCATCATTCCCATAATATAATTATCTATTAATCTCTCTAATGTGCTAACCGATCCACTTGCTGTAAAATCAGCTATGCCTTCTTTAAGTAAGTTTTCATAATTAGTATGAGCTAACTTAACTGGTATATTTTCATTAGATTCATTTAATAGTAAAACCAATCTATCCTTGTCTATACTTCCACCCTTAACTAATACATCTAGTAAAAACTCTTTGTTCTTTTTTTGCTTTTTTACTCTTAGTAAAGTTTTTATATTTGTTAAATCCGCAAAGGCACTTACATACTTATCAATTTTAGGATAATTTATAACTTTATTTAAAGCTAAAATATTTTCAAATTGATATTTATCCATAATAGTATCCACTCTTTGAGGGTCTTTATTCATTTCAAAGTCAATGAATGTTTTTTCTAAACATTCTTTCATTAAAGGGTCTAAATCTCTGTAGTAATCATTCTCTACAGCATATTTTAATTTTGATAAATCATTAGCTCCTACTGGTATTAGCATGTAAGAAAAATCTTTATTCAATAATTTTCCTTTTACTAATACTTTCAGATTATGATAATCATACTTTACAGCTATTAAATCAATAATTTGTTTAACTGGACAAATCTTATATAGATTTGTATACATTGAAACTAATTCTTTTGATAGAACCTCTTCATATCCTTCTGCTTTTTTCACATCAGTAATATGTGCACTATAATCAGTTTCTTGTAATACTCTTAAAGATTCAATTGCTGATTTACTATCAATCATTCTATCTATCTTTGATTTATCAAGGAGTCTAGTCTCTAATACTCTAAGCCTTGGAAGAACTTGAGTAAATTGCATTTCATTCATCTGATATCCTCCTTAACTAAACATTACCTTTGCTATTTCAAATTCCATCTCATCTTTTAAAGAATCAATTAATGAGTCAAAAGTATTATTTATTTCTATACCTTCTCTCTCTATTATAAATCCACCTTCAAAATTTCCATTTATATCTGAAATTTTAAGTTCACCTTTTTTATTTCCAGCAACTAACTTTGTATTTAATTCACTTATAAATATCTCGTTAACTACCTTCTTTTTATCTTCATTAACTATGATGTATTCATCTCCAATTATATCAGAGTTTAAAATTTTATCTGTTATAAAACTTTTGAATTCAACATCTGTCATATTATTTAGCTTTTTCTTTGTTTCATCAAAAACACTGCTTATAACTGTTTGTTTTGCAACAAGTTTATCATTCCTAACTTTTAGATTAGCACTTGATAATATTCTACTTTTTTTAGTTATTGCTTCATGCTTTGACTTTTCTAGTAAATCAGCAGCGTCTTTTTTTGCTGCTGATTCCTTTTTATTTATAATTAATTTTGAACTTTCATTAGCCTTAGCTATTATAAGATCTTTTTGTACTTCCGCATCTTTCTTGATTTTAGAAGTTATATTTTCTAAGTTTGACATAATCACTTCTCCAATCTCAACTTAATTTCAATAATAATTATTTAATTAAAGTTGTAACTCCATTTACTAATAAGAATGAGATAACGAATCCTAATAAAGCATAAGTTTCAACCATAGCTGCAAATATGATACCTTTTGTTGTATGCTCTGGCTTTTTAGCTAATATTTGGATACCAGCTGCTGCTGCTTTACCTTGAGCAATTCCTGACCAAAGTCCTGCGATTCCTACTGGTAAACAAGCGAATAGTAAGTATATACCTTGTGATAAATTAACTCCACCACCTAAAGCGTTAAATACTAAGAAACCTATAACGAAACCATATAATCCTTGTGTACCTGGTAATAGTTCAAGAACTAATGCCTTACCAAACTTTTCTGGTTCTTCAGTAACAAGTCCTGCTGCCGCTTCCCCAACTATTCCAACTCCCTTAGCTGAGCCTATACCTGAAAGACCTACTGCAAGTGCGATTCCTAAAGCACCAAATATAACTCCACCGTGTAAATTAAAAAACGTAATCCAATTTTCCATAACTAAAATCCTCCTAAATTGTCTTTATTATTTTATTTTATTTTTTTTTAAACTTATAAAATTATCAACTGTTTTAAATGGGCTGAATGGTCTTCCGCCACCCTCATAGAATTTTGAGAAGAATTCAACATATTGTAATCTAGCTGTATGAACATAAGCACCAAGCAATGATAATCCCATGTTAAATACATGTGCTAATATAAATATTACTGGTGCTATTAGTATTGAACCAATACCCTCTGGCATCATTCCTATTATAAGGTTAAGCGCTGCCGCTATTGATCCCCCAGCAATTCCAAGTGCCATAAGTCTTGTATATGAAACTAAGTCCCCAACATAGTTAGTAACTCCATAAAGTGCATATGCACCTTGTCCAAGTTTTGCACCCATAGTTTTTTCTGCTCTACCTTGTGTTAAAACAATTATTACTGAACCAGCTATTGCAAGCGCTATTCCGATAGTTTTTAAGAAACCATCTGTAAGTAACATTGCAAGTCCTGACAATAACATTAACCATGACCCAACATCAAAGAATGCAAATAGATATTGTTTATTTCTTATAAGCATATATGCTTTTACAAATAAACCAAATAAGATTTGAATAACTCCAAGTCCTACTGATAGCATAAGTAATGTATTAGTATCTCTACCTGGGTTTATAATGCCTATTCCCAATGTTTTTTCTAAGTCTATTCCAAATGCTGTACCAAATATTAAACCTGATACGCATGTTGCTAAACTAAGCCACATAAAGAATTTAACAAAATCTCTCTTAGATTTTTCTAAGTTTAAGAAATTAAGTGCTAAGATACTTCCTATGAATAATACTAATCCATAACCAAAATCTGCAACCATTATTCCAAAGAATATCATGTAGAATGGTGTAAGATATGGTGTAGGGTCTATCTCATCATACATAGGTAAACTATACATTTCTGTTATAGAATCAAAAGCTGCTGCTGGACCTTTATTTTCTAGTTTTATAGGTACACTTGCAATTTCTTTCTCTTCTACTGCTTCAAATGCTATATAATAATTTTCTTCAGATACTTCTTTAACTAAAGTTTCTAAATTACTATTTTCTTTAGTTGGTATCCAACCTTGTATAATCATTGTATTTTCAGTGTTTAAGAAGTTTTTATTTACTTCTTTTCTCATTAAACTATTTTGATAGTATTCATGAGAAAGTTCTAATATATCCTTCTCTTTTGTAAATCCACTAAGCATTTTTTTGATTTCTAATTTCTTAGAATCAATTTCTTTTATTGTTCCTGTGAAATCATTTATAACTTCACTAGGAATTCTAGTTTGCTTAGATTGGAATGCTGAATAACCAAATTTCTTAGTTAAGTCATCTAATAATTCTGCATCTTTATTTAACACAACCATGAAAATGTATGTATCTTGATTATTTTCAGATACTGTTTCCATATACAAATCTGGAATTTCTTTATTTAGTTCGTTTATAAAAGCTTCTTTACTTTGCTTTGATATACTCCCTAAAAACATTGTAGTTGATTTTGTACTTTTTAATTCACCTAATGGAGCATCTAGTGTTGCTACCGGTTTTAATATTTCTAACTCACTTTCTAACTTAGTTTTTTCATTTTCTAAACTAGCAAGCTCAATCTCAACTTCCTTAACCTTTGAATATACAGTCTCCCAGTTACTATTCATAACATTTGATTCAAGTTCTTCTAAAGTTAAACTTTGTTTTCCTTCTCTTAGAGCTTTAAGCCCTCCAGTACTAGCTACATATTTTTTTAAGAATGCTAATGCTGATTTTGTCTTAGATACATTTTCTTCAATTATTAATGTTTCAGAATCTATATCTGACTTTTTTAAGGTAGCTAAAACTTCATTTTCCTCAATCACATTTTGATCTTGAAGATTTATGAATTCAACTTCTGAATTCCCTTGAAGCTTTTCTAGAAGTTTTTCTTTTTCAGATTCAAAAGTAAGCAAGGTGAATTTATTCATTTTAACTATTGCCATGAATATTCACAATCCTCTCAATTACTAATTTAATAGCTTCATCTAATTTAACTTGTTCTGGAGCTATTATATCTTTGCAATCTTCGTTGCCTTTTACAAATAATTTTTCTGCTTCTACATTACCTTTGGTAATTGAAGCATTAATTATATCATTTGCTTCTTTTTTGGCTACTTCTAAAACTTGATTATAATTTTTTTCAGATTGTAAAGTAGCTTTTAATGTTATATCTTTACTATCTTTGTTAGCTTGTACTAAAATATCTTTTGCGTACTGCTCTGCTTTTTGAATTTCACTAATTATTTCTATCGCCAAAATTTCACCACCTTTACAAATATTATAATATATCTTTCAACACTTTATACGGTATTGATTAACACTTAAATATAGTATTGATTAACACTTAATCTAATTATTATTATACACAATATGAATTTAAATTCAATAACTTATTTTCCCTAATAGGCGACTTTTAGCCATTATTAACACATTGTTTGCTTTTTAGAAACTTATTTTTAATAAAAGTTGGCATTGACTGATGATTTTATATTTTTTTAGCCTTTATATAAATAACATTATCCCAAATCAAAGTTTCTATAATCATAAAGTTATTTTTTAGCAATTCTCGACATCTAGAATCATTAAATTCATAAAATGGATTCAAATTCATCAGTTGAAATTTTTTATCCGTTTCATCTGGCATTTTTACAATTACATTATCTCTTATGATCTCATTTTTAACTTTTATTCTATCCCATAAATATAATTCACCATCAAATTTTATTAATTTGGATATATCTTGTATCAACACTTTTGAATCTCCTTTGCTTAATGTTCCTAAGGAAAAAAATAAAGTGCAACAATCAAATTTCCCCTCTTCATCTTTTGAATCTTTTAAATAACTTAAACTAATGTCCTCATTATTTTTGCTTTTGATTAAATTATAGATTACCCCTGTATCATCTAAACTTACATCTAAAATATCTCCTTTTAATTCTATATATTTAAGATTAACAACGGTCCGTTTAGGACTTATTCGCAAAATAACCAACTCCTAGAAATATATTACATTAAGTTTACATATTTTACTTAAAAAAATCAATACAAGTATTCTTATTTACATTTTCTTTTTATAAATAATATTAGTGTTATACCTAGAATACTCATCACTATAACTGCTAAAATTAATATTTTAATATTATTAGCTATTTCTATAGAATTAGTATCTTCAAACACTTTCAATATATATCCATTTTTTTTATCTAATAAATATAAACTCTCATCATTTATTAAAATTTTTTCTATATCTGAATTTTTCAATTCTAAAACTTTTTTCTTTGCACCTGTTTTTTGTATATTAAAAATACTATCACTTAATTTATCGTAAATAAAAAAGGAATCTTTATTTTCTATATCTCCATGTCTATCTATTGCCATTGAACCTAATGAGCTCACCTCATTATGCTGATAAATTGGAGCCTCTGGTTTATGTTTATGTTTTTTTAGTATAAAGCTTTGCTTTGCTTTCCCTTCCTTTCTAAACCTTACTGAATCCACTGGATCTCCACCACTATAATCTGGCCACCCATAAAAACTATTTTCTTTTAGCTCGTATATATAATCCGCATCCCCATATAATGGCCTAGCCCCTCTATATTCAATTCCACCAACAGTCATATATATATTATTCTCACTATCAAAATCTATCCCCTCCACATTACGTACTCCATCTGCTATTAATATAGATTCTTTAGTCTTTGGATTTACTTTTATTATACTTGCATTACCAATTTTATTTTCTCTTCTTGTTTTCTCTTCTTCATTAATAGTTTTGTATGAACTATATGGACTAGTTCCATCAAATTTGCTATTGCTCAAAAAAATTTCTTTTGCAGGTAAATCATAAGCATTACTCGCTCTCCATTTATTGTCTTTCCCTACCACGCCAGAGTTCGTTGCAGACCCTACAGTTATATATAACTCACCATCTTTAACTAAAATCTTGTTATCTGAATAATCGCCTTGTGTTGGTATTTCATCAACAACTAATTTATGCCGACCTGTTTTTAAACAATAAGCATTTAATTTATCATCATATAAATAAAAAATCTCATTTTCTAAATATGCAATATCTTTTATTTTTATTTTTTTTTCTTCAAAAAGTATCTCTTTTGTATTATCATTATTTATTTTTATAACTTTATTTTCGAGTGAAACATAAATATTATTCAATTCATCAAACACAAAATCTTCCGCCCCCTCTAAACCACTTGAAATAAATTCTGTCCTATATTGATTTTTCTCTTTAGAAACTCCCTCCATCTTCAACTTAACAATACAATATGAACTTACCAATATTCCGCCTACTAATATAAGTAAAAAAAACTTTTTCATAAAACACCACCTTATTCTAATTCATTTACATATATATGTAAGTTTTACTCAAAAAATTAATTACATAATATATTTTAATAAAGAATATTTTTACTCTACATAGAATATTCTTTACTATTGAATATTTTTAAAGGTGGTGAGACTATGTCTAAAGATAATTTTTATAAAAACTCCTTTTTACTTACAACATCTAATTTAGCTACCGGTGTCTTAGGATTTATATTTTCTATATATCTCTCGAAAATTCTTGGTCCTGAAGGAATGGGTCTTTTTGGTCTTGTTATGCCTATATATAATCTATTTATCTCTTTAATGACTGCTGGCATTGTTGCTTCTATATCAAAATTTACAGCAATTTATTCAGCTAGAAATGAATTTAATAATATTTTTAAGAGCATGAAAACTATTGCTAAATTTAATTTTATTTGGGCTTTTTGTATAGGTATATTGGTTTTCTTTCTTTCGCCTAAGATTGGAGAATGGTGGGTTCGTGACCCTAGAACTATCAAAGCAATTATGGTGACATGTCCTGCTATGATTTGTATTGCTTTATCTAATATATTAAAAGGTTATTTTTACGGTAGTGGTAAAATTAAAATACCTGCAACTATTGATATCCTAGAAAAAGGTATCAGAATTATTATTTTATTTGTTTTAATACTTATGTTTAAATGTACTAGTCTAGAGAACTTAGTTGTTCTTGTATATATTTCTATATGCCTTGGGGAATTCCAAAGTCTTTTACTTCTTTATGGCTTTTTTAAATTTTCAACTAAAGATATCCCAAAATCTAATTTAAATACAAAGTCTAAAAAAGTATTATTAAAAGATATTTTATCTACTTCTATACCACTTTGTTTAAATGGATTCTTTATTAGTATTTTTGCAACCATATCCACACTTATCATTCCAAGACGGCTTATGCTAGCTGGTTTAGAATATTCAGAGGCTTTATCTATAATTGGTCGGTATTCTGGAATGGCTCTAACTATAGTTACCTTCCCACTTATTATTATAGGCTCACTTAACACTCTTTTAATTCCTGACCTCTCGCAAAGTCTTAGTAAAAATGATTATTCAGGAGTAGTTAGACGAATTAAGAATGTGTTAAAAGTATCATTTATAGTTGGAATTTGTACAACTATTCTTTGTTTATGTATCCCTAATTCCTTAGGTAGAATATTTTTTGATAGAGATGATTTAGGGCTATATATAAAAATCGCTTCTATATCTATGCCTATTTTATTTGCTGCTAATACAATGTTTGGAATTTTGAATGGACTAGATAAGCCTAAGGCAATTTTAAAGAATACTGTAATAATTGAAATTGTTGAAATTTCCTTATTATTCATTTTAACTGCAATACCATCCATAAATGTACTTGGTTTTGCTATTACTATGTTTATTGTATCTATATTAACCTTACTTTTAAATTTATATGAGGTTTATAAACTTATAAATATAGATATATCCTTACCTAATATAATTATTTATTCTTTAACTGGTGCACTTGGATTCTATATCCTTAAAATTGTTGTAGCTTACACAAATTTTATTGATTATAGATTTCAAAGTTTGATAATATCAATTTTAGTTGTACTATTATTTGGTTTATTAATTTTCCTTACAAGGCAAAAAAGGTTTGTTATAAGAAAAAGATAAGTTGCAATTATTGCAACTTATCTTTTATTTTTTTAGGTATTCTATTATAAAGACCTGGTGATACAGATTTTATATCTTCAGATTTTATAGCTTTAAGCATAAGCAATGCTTGTCCATATAAAAGCACTCCTATTATAATTAAAACTCCTGTATAAACTAATCCAATTAATGTTCCAAAATTAGCTACTACAAACATTTTACTTATTATAAATCTAGCTAAAGCTATTCCACACCCCATATATATTGATGCTATTAATGGTTTTCTAAGTAATTTCATGTGACCTATATTAATTTTTGTCACATCTTTAATTTTTATATTATTTAAAAATATTACTATTATAAAGTATAAATAGAATCCTATAACAGCTCCATATATATTAATATCAGGGTTTGCTACTAAAATATAGTTTGAAAAGAATTTTACAGTAAGTCCTACTATAAGTGTCATAACTACATAGTAAAAATTATTAATACTTTGCAATACTATATTTTGTACAAACACTAATGCCATTAAAACTACAGTCATTGACCCAATTACCATCATTCCATAGCCTGTAGAATCTCCATACATATACTGATACACTTCTTCTGCTAATACAGCTAATCCTATAGCAGATGGTATTCCTACTAAATATGTTATTCTAAATGAAAATTTTATATTCTTTTTCATTGATATTTGATCTTTTAAAACATTAGCTTTCGATAATACAGGTAACATTGCTATACATAATGAAGTTATAAATATCATAGGTACATTTATAAGTGTTCTCCACTGCCCTAATAATCCATATAATTCATCTGCTTTAGCCGATGAAAAACCTGCTACCGCAAGTCTTGAACTAACATTTGCCATATCTATAAGATTCCCAAAATTCTGAAGACCTGCACTAAGTGTTATTGGCAATCCATAAGTTATAAGAATTTTCATCATCTTTTTTGGTTTTACTCTTTTAACTGAACTATCTTGCTTCTCTTTAGCTTCTGCTTCTGGTTTAAATATGTAATATACATATACTAGATATCCAACCGCTATCACAGCCCCTATTGAAGTTCCAAGTGTTCCACCTGCACTACCAATTTCCGGTCCATATTTCATAAGAACCATTGCAAACGCAATACTTATTATAACATTTACAAATTGTTCTACCAGACTTGCAATTGCTACTGGTTTCATCTGATTTCTACCTTGGAAATAACCTTTATAAGTTGCTAGAATGCAAGTAGTTATTATTGCCGGTGATAAAAACATAAGTCCATATACAATGTTTGGATTCCCAGTTATATTAGCTATACCCTGAGCACCAAGAAACATTATGGCTGTACATATCGTTCCAACAATTATTAATAATGTTCTGGAAATTTTAAATGTTCTAATAGCATCTTTATAATTTCCAACGGCTGCAAGTTCTGCTACATACTTAGATATAGCAGTTTGCATTCCTACATTTGTAACGGCATAAATAAAAACAAAAACATCATAAACTTTAAAATATATTCCAAGTCCTTCTGGTCCTAAAACTTCTTTAAGTACTGGAACATATAAAAGTGACATAAGCTTTGCTAAAATACCAGCTATAGATAATATAGCAAAACTCCTTGTTATTGATTGTTCTTTCATAATTTAATTTCCCCCATAAAAATAAAATTATTTTAATTTATCTTAGAATCTAACTTTAAACACATCTCTTTTAATCTTTTTAAAGATTGGAGGTAATGCTTCTGTGATTGTTTTGTTTTTTAGATATTCAAGTTTCTCTGGAACATCTCTAAATACAACTTTATAAGCGTATAAGAACTGGAATGTTAATCCAAACTTATTTTCAAAGAATGAATTAAGTTTTCTATCTCCATATTTATAATCACCTACTATTGGATGTCCTAAGAATGCAAGATGTGCTCTTAACTGATGACTTCTACCAGTGATTAACTCAATTTCTAAGAATGAGAATAATCCATCTGTTTCCAAGACTTTAACATCCATTGCAATCTTTTTAGTATTTGCCTTATTATCATAGAATACTTGTGATTTATTATTAGCCTCATCTTTAGTTATGAAAGCTTCATATCTTCCTTCTTTTACTCTTCCTTTAACTAATGCACAGTAATATTTTTCAACTGTTCTCTCTCTTAGCATTTCATTTATTGCTTTAAGAGATTCAAAGTTTTTACCAAAGAATACTATTCCAGATGTATTTCTATCTAATCTATTACATGGTGCTGGTGTGAATGTAATTTCATTTTTTGGAACATAATCCCCTTTTTTAAATAAATGTGATAACACATAGTCATTTAATGTTGGGTCTCCATCTTTTTGATCAGCATGAACTAATACTCCTGGCCATTTTTCCACTAAAACCATATTTTCATCTTCATAAACTATTTTAATTTTTGAAGCATCTACAGTTTGGAATTTTTTTGGAGATTCATTTTTAGCATTGCTTGTTATGTATTTTATTGTTACTAAATCACCTTTAACAAGTGAATATTTTTCTTTTTGTTTTTTTCCATTGACTCTTACGTCACCTTTTCTTAATGCTTTGAAGATAGTACTTAGTGGTACATCCTTTAAAAGCTTTCTTAGAAACTTGTCTAATCTTTGTCCTGCTTCGTTCAATCCTATTTCTATATTCATTCTTCCAACTCCTACTGTTCTTTTAATTAAATTTATCCATTGTTATAGATTACCGATATTTAATTACTTTGTCAAATAATTAAATGCACTTTGGCACTGCAATGCTATCCCTATTTCTATAGACTCTTCATCTATTTGAAATAATGTACTATGCGCTGGATGTATCATCCCTTTTTTTTCATTTCTCACACCTAAAAAATAAAATACTGAATCAACTTCTTTTGCAAAACATGCGAAACTTTCAACCCCTAATTTAGTTTTTTTTTGCTCTAGAATATTCTCTTTTTCAAGAATTAATTGAGCTGCATCCCTTACTAGTTTTACACATTTTGAATTATTTATTAATGATGGATAACTTTCTTCAATAAATATAGAAACTTCACCTCTCATTGTTCTAACTAAACCTTTGGTTATTTCTTCTACACGTCTTACAATATATTCTCTTTTCTCATTACTTAAAGTTCTTATTATGCCTTTTAGTATAGCTTGATCTGGTATAATATTTGGAGCTGTCCCAGCTTCAATTTGCCCAATAGTAATAACAGCTCCTGATATTTCTCTACTAATTACAGTCTGTAAACTCATAATTAAACTTGCAGCTATGGTAATGCATCCATATCAGCTCTTATTCCTATTAAAATCTCCTTTAAATTTAATATTCACTAAAATTATATATTAAGCTATTTTAGACTTCAAATTAATGAAATAAACTTTACGATTTGTTTTTAATAATTTAATTATCGTTTACGAGTATTTTAGTTAAGATAAAAATACTCGTAAATATCTCTTCATTTTAAGATTCTAATACTACACATAACATTTCACCGAATTTCTATAGTATCTATTTACTTTTTAGTAAAAAAATGTTATTTATTTAAACATAAATTTTCATTTGATTCTGTCGATAACTTATTTGTACAAGAAAAAAATAAAAAAGAAAGATAGGTGTTTAAAATTAACGATTTAAAATTCAACAAAATAATAGACCAAGATATTTACACAGTACTTATAGCTAATAAAACTGTTGGAACTATCAACATAGATGTAGAATTTACAATAGCTGCTGATGTTGTATTATCAACAGATGAAGTAACTTCAATCGAAAGAGTATTTATGGCTTATATAGGTTAATATTCTTAAAACTTTAAAAGCCTAGTTCCCTAAAAATGGAGAACTAGGCTTTTTATATTTATCACATTACTTTTAATCTTCTATAACTGTTATAAGTTTAGCCTCTACAACAGTCTTTATATCATACCTTCTAAGTATATTTCCAAATATTATTGATACAATACCATCTTTTATAGCTTCAATCTGACCTTTTCCATTAACTTTAGAATTTACTTTTTGCCCTACCTTAAAACCACCAGTATACTCAAGCTTATCTGATTTTATAATACTATCTGGTACAAATGGTGTTTTCTGAGTGAAATTACCTTTGATATTCTTAGGAATATATATACTTACATTATCTATAGCCCTTGTAATAGCAACATAAAAAATCCTACGCTCCTCTTCATGGTCTTTAGCATTCTTATGAGGTAACATCTCATCTACACAGTCTATAATATACACATTCTTAAACTCCATCCCCTTAACTCCATGAATTGTACTAAGAATTACAGAATCCTGCTTCACATCTTTAGATTTCACAAGATTATCTTCTACATTTTTTATATGCTCAAAGAATGGTATTATCTTATTAAATTCCTTAGCTGATTCTTTAAACTCATCTACAATATCAAATAAATCAGCCACGTTTTGACTATACTTATTTGAATAATCTTTTAAATAATCCAAATAATCCAAATCACTAAGTATAAAATCAATTGCTGTTCTAAGTGTAAGTCTATTTAAATTTGCCACATCATCACGCAGTTCTTCTATCTTCTTCACTTGGAATGGATGTATTTCTCCTGATATCAATAAATTTTCAAAACAGTTTACTTTCTCAACATTTTTTTTAAGTTTATATACCGCACCCTTTGAAACATATCTATATGGTTTATTTATAACCTTTGCAAAAGCTTCTTTATCAGTTGGGTCTAAAGCTAACTTTAAATATGCTATTAAATCCTGACATACAAAGTGTTTAAAAAAGTTAAATTCTTTATCTAACAATTTAAACGGAATTTTTTCCTTTATAAGTCTATCAATAACAGCTCTTGATTCTACATTAGTTCTATAAAGAATTACATTATCAGAATATAAAATATCATCATTTAAAATTCTTTCTTTTATCTTCTCTGCTATAAATTTACTTTGCTCTGATTCATCATAAGGAACTACAAATTGTATATTACCAACTTTCTCTGAATAAGATACTATTTCTTTTTTATGTCTGTACTTATTTTCATCTATTATCTTTTTTGAAAAATCTACTATATTATTTTTACTTCTATAATTATATTTTAAATATATTTTTTGTGCCTTTTCAAAAATCTTATCAAATTCTACCATACATTCTGGGTTAGAACCTCTAAATGAATATATACACTGGTCTTCATCTCCAACACAGAAAGTATTTTCATTTATAAGTTTTAAAAATTCAATTTGAATGTTGTCGCAATCTTGAAATTCATCTACAAGTATATATTTAAATAAATTTCTATATCCATTTAATACACTCTCATTACTTTTTAAAAGCTCGATAGCTTTTCTTTGTAAATCATCAAAATCTAAAAGATTTTTATATTCTTTATAATCTTCGTAAACTTTATAACACTCATCAAATATTTCCTTACTTATAGTTGGACTAAAACCATCACTATCTAAATAATTTGATTTTTTTAGTGAAATATTATTCAAAACCTCTTTAATTTTTTCATCGCTAACATCATCACTAGATTTTGTTAACTGCTTTTTTATTATTGCATATGATTCAAAATTACTTATAATATCTAATTTGCCATGATATCTAAGAAGCATTTTGTAAAATAATCCATGAAAAGTCCCAAAAAAAGGGCTACTATTTTTGTTAAAATCTTTTAGGAATCTTTTTTTCATATTCTCGGCTGCTGATTTTGTAAATGTAAGGACTACTATATTCCTATCATTTGTTCCATTTTCTATCAGATTATTAACCCTATTTATTATTACTGTAGTTTTACCACTCCCTGGTGGTGCAACTATTAGTGTGTTTTTGCTTTTTGCAAGAACTGCTTCTTTTTGGTATTCATCTAAATTTTGCATTTTATCTCCTTGTAACTTTATTTAATCTTATTTATATACTTAACATTTATAAGTACTATTATATAAAATTTTCAAAAAAAATAAAGAACTAGTTTAAACTAGTTCTTACAGGACGTCGACAAACTACAATGTCGATGTCCTTTTTTTTGTTTTTCGATTAAAA